>NZ_CAXYKF010000006.1:0-677493 GCF_964278005.1 uncultured Xanthomonas sp. | reverse complement strand
TGAACTCGCCGCCGAAGCGCTCTGCGCCGATCTTGGTCAGCGCCGCGGTCAGCGTGGTCTTGCCGTGGTCGACGTGACCGATGGTGCCGACGTTGACGTGCGGCTTGGTGCGCTCGAACTTACCCTTGGCCATGGCTGCTTCTTCTCGGTGATCGTAGAAAGATTTGACGACTGAATATGGTGCTCACGAAAGGAATCGAACCTTCGACCTCCTCCTTACCAAGGAGGTGCTCTACCGACTGAGCTACGTGAGCGTTGTTCTATTGTGACACAAGCGCGTTCAATGGAGCGGGAGACGGGAATCGAACCCGCACCATCAGCTTGGAAGGCTGAGGTTCTACCGTTGAACTACTCCCGCTACGGGATGCCGCACTGCCACAACAAAATAACTGGTGGAGGGAGGTGGATTCGAACCACCGAAGGCGTAAGCCAGCAGATTTACAGTCTGCCCCCGTTGGCCGCTTGGGTATCCCTCCAACTTACCCACTCGAACCCGGCTGCGAGGCCGAAATCAGAGAGGGGTGAAACAGCCCGCTATTCTTCCCTGACATCCCCGCCTTGTCAACAGTATTTTGACGCGATGTCGCAGGAAATCGTCGTTGCCCGCGCGCGCCCGGCCAGGACACGCGCACGCATCAGACGTTGAAGCGGAAATGCAGGATATCGCCTTCCTGCACGCGGTACTCCTTGCCCTCAAGACGCAGGCGCCCGGCCTCCTTGGCGCCGGCCTCGCCCTTGTACTTGATGAAGTCGTCGTAGGCGATGGTTTCGGCGCGGATGAAGCCCTTCTCGAAGTCGGTGTGGATCACCGCCGCGGCCTGCGGCGCGGTCGACCCGGCCTTGACCGTCCAGGCGCGCACTTCCTTCACGCCAGCGGTGAAGTAGGTCTGCAGCCCCAGCAGGGTGTAGCCGGCGCGGATCACCCGGTTCAGGCCCGGCTCGCTCAGGCCCAGATCGGCCAGGAACGCATCGCGGTCGGCGTCGTCCAGCTGCGACAGCTCTTCCTCGATCGCCGCCGACACCGGGACCACCTCGGCGCCCTCGGCGGCGGCATGCGCGCGCACCGCATCCAGGTGCGGATTGTTCTCGAAGCCGTCTTCCAGCACGTTGGCGATGTACATCACCGGCTTGAGGGTGAGCAGGAACAGGTCGCGCACCAGCGCCTTCTCTTCCTCGTCCAGCCCGGCGTTGCGCCCGGCCTTGCCCTCGGCCAGCGCGGCCTGCAGCTTGGCCAGCACCGGCTTGCGCGCCGCCGCGTCCTTGTCGCCGCCCTTGGCCGAACGCTCGGCGCGGTTGAGCGCCTTCTCGACGCTGTCCAGATCGGCCAGGGCCAGCTCGGTATCGATGGTCTCGATGTCGGAGACCGGATCGACCTTGTTGTTCACATGGATGATGTCGCCATGCTCGAAGCAGCGCACCACGTGGGTGATCGCATCGACCTCGCGGATGTGCGCCAGGAACTTGTTGCCCAGGCCCTCACCGCTGGCCGCACCGGCGACCAGGCCGGCGATGTCGACGAACTCGACCGCGGTCGGCACGACCTTCTGCGGATTGATGATCGCCGCCAGCGCGTTCAGGCGCGGATCCGGCACCGGCACCACGCCCACGTTCGGCTCGATGGTGCAGAACGGAAAATTGGCCGCGGCGATGCCCGCCTTGGTCAGCGCATTGAACAGGGTCGACTTGCCGACGTTGGGCAGGCCGACGATGCCGCATTTGATGCCCATATGTGTGATCCGGGAATGGAGAATCGGGAATAGGGAATCGGAAAGCATAGCCGCCTTTCCATTCCCCATTCCCCATTCCCTATTTCCCCTGCGTATGCAACCGCTTCATCGCCTCGTTGAAGTCGCCCTGCACGGCCAGCGGCAGCACGTCGATGGCGTCGTCGATGGCGCGATCGATGAGCAACTGGTCGTCCTTGCCGGCGCGTCCCAGCACCCACGGCACCACCTTGTCCTTGTGGCCGGGATGGCCGATGCCGATGCGCAGGCGGTGGAAGCCGGCATGCCCGAGCAGGCGGATGGTATCGCGCAGTCCGTTCTGGCCGCCGTGGCCGCCGTCGAACTTGAGCCGCGCCGTGCCTGGCGCCAGGTCCAGCTCGTCATGCGCCAGCAGCGCCTGCGCCGGTTCGATCTTCCAGAAGCGCAAGGCGGCCGTGACCGACTTGCCGCTGAGGTTCATGAAGGTGGCCGGCTTCAGCAGCCACACCGACTGCCCCGCGACCTCGACCTTGGCGGTCTCGCCGAACAGCTTGGCGTCCACGCTCCAGCGCGCGCCGGCCCGCTCGGCCAACGCGTCGACAAAACGAAACCCGGCGTTGTGCCGGGTGTTCGCGTGTTCGGCGCCGGGATTGCCCAGGCCGACGATCAGACGCAGACCAGTCATGCGCAATGCATCGCCGCGGCGCCCGGACCGATGGCCCGGACGCCGCGCTGGCGATTACTTGCCGTCCTTCTTGGCCGGCTCGGCGGCAGCCGCCGCGTCGGTGGCTTCCGGCTCTTCCTCGACACGACCGTGCTTGGCGATGACCACCGCCACGTCGTGCTCCTTGCCCAGCTTCAGTTCCGGCAGCTCGACGCCGGCCGGCAGCTTCAGGTCGGACAGGTGGATCACGTCGCCGACCGACAGCGCGGCCAGGTCGACTTCGACGAACTCCGGCAGGTCCTTCGGCAGGCACACGACCTGGATTTCGTTCAGCTCGTGGGTGACGACCACTTCGGCCGACTTGCCGGCCGGGGACACGTCCTCGTTGATGAAGTGCAGCGGCACCGAGGCGTGCAGGGCTTCGTTGTCGTTCACGCGCTGGAAGTCGATGTGCATGATCAGCTGCTTGAACGGGTGACGCTGCATATCGCGCAGCAGCACCTTCTGCACGTCGCCGTTCAGGCTCAGGCTGAGGATCGACGAATAGAACCAGTCGTTCTGGCTGGCCAGCCAGACTTCGTTGTGGTCGAGCTGGATGTTGACCGGCTTCAGATCGCCACCGTAGACGATCGCCGGGATCAGGCCGTCGCGACGGAGGCGGCGGCTCGCACCTTTGCCCTCGACTTCGCGGCGCTGAACCTTGATTTCATGCGTGGTTGCCATTTGCGTTTACTACCTTGGTTGAATGAACCGCCTCGCGACGGTTTTGATGACTCTTCCGCGACCAGAAGAGTCTGTGAAGCCGGGAGTGGGGAACCGGGAATGGGGAATCGCAACAGCGCAATGCCGCGCTCCGCCCATTCCCTATTCCCGATGCCCCATTCCCAGCCTTTAATCCACGTACAACGAGCTCACCGACTCGCCGAAGGCGATGCGGCGGATGGTTTCGGCCAGCAGCTCGGCGACGCTGAGCTGGCGGATCTTGCCGCAGGCGCGGGCGGCCTCCGACAGCGGAATCGTGTCGGTGACCACCAGTTCGTCCAGCTGCGAATTGCTGATGTTGCTCACCGCCGGGCCGGACAGCACCGGATGCGTGCAGTACGCGGCGACCTTCAGGGCGCCACGCTCCTTCAACGCGGCCGCGGCGGCGCACAGGGTGCCGGCGGTGTCGACGATGTCGTCGACCAGCACGCAGGTCTTGCCCTCGACGTCGCCGATGATGTTCATCACCGTGGACACGTTGGCGCGCGGGCGGCGCTTGTCGATGATCGCCAGGTCCGCATCGTCCAGGCGCTTGGCCACCGCGCGGGCACGGACCACGCCGCCCACGTCCGGCGACACCACGATCAGGTTGTCGGTGCCGTAGGCGCGCCAGATGTCGGCCAGCAGCAGCGGCGAGGCGTAGACGTTGTCGACCGGGATATCGAAGAAGCCCTGGATCTGGTCGGCGTGCAGGTCCACGGTCAGCACGCGGTCGGCGTTGACCGCGCTGAACATCTTCGCCGCGACCTTGGCGGTGATCGGCACGCGCGAGGAGCGCATGCGCCGGTCCTGCCGCGAGTAGCCGAAGTACGGCACCACCGCGGTGACGCTGGCGGCGCTGGCGCGCTTGAGCGCGTCGATGATCACCAGCAGCTCCATCAGGTTCTCTGCGCTGGGCGCGCAGGTCGGCTGGATCACGAACACTTCCTGCCGGCGCACATTCTCCTCGATCTCCACCTGCACTTCGCCGTCGGAGAAGCTGGAGACCATCGCCTTGCCGGGGCGCACGCCCAACTCGCGGCAGATGCTTTTGGCCAGGGGCTTGTTGGCGTTGCCGGAGAACACCAGCAGGTTGCGTTGGTCTTGCATGAGGGGTCTCTCGGGTGGCTGCGAAGAGCGTGTGGCGACGATAACTACGTGGATCAGGAAGCCAGGAGGAGCGATGCTTCTACCTGTTGAATCCCCGCACATGGATGTGCGGGCTTTTGCGAGGGACTCGCATAATGGCAGGGGCGGTAGGATTCGAACCTACGAATGCCAGGATCAAAACCTGGTGCCTTGGGCCTCTTGGCGACGCCCCTGCGTAAACCTGTGTCAAGCCTCCAGCGCGTCGAGCAGCGGCGAACGCGGAACACCACCTGCCACCCAGGCGCGCATCCCGTCCGGCAAGTCCGCCAGCGCGCGCACGGCGGCAGCGCGATCGGCGAACTCGACGAAACAACCGCTCCCCGACCCGGTCAGGCGTGGCGTACCGATCCGAGCCAGCGCCTGGAACGTGGCCTGGACGGCCGGTTCGCGGCGAAGCAGGACCGGCTCGAACGCATTGCCGAGCAGGAAACCTGAAACGAAGTCCGCTATTTTCGCGGGTGCAGCATCCCGCGTCAAATCCGGGGACTGAAACAGGGCCGCGGTGGGCACGTGCACCCCCGGATCGGCCAGCACATACCAGGCCGGCGGCAGCGCCAGCGCGGTCAATCGCTCACCCACGCCCTCGGCCCAGGCGTCGCGCCCGCGCACGAACACCGGCACGTCCGCGCCCAGCGACAGGCCGAGGCCAGCCAGGGCGTCCTCGTCCAGCCCGGCGCCCCACAGGGCATTCAGCGCCACCAGCGCGGTCGCCGCATCGGACGAACCGCCACCAAAGCCACCGCCGGCCGGAATGCGTTTTTCGACGCGGATATCCACACCTTGGGCGATATTTGCCGATTTTTGCAGCAGGCGCGCGGCACGCACCAGCAGATCGTCGGCCTCGGCGACGCCGGCCACGGACGGACCGATCCGCGCCACCACCCCGTCCGCACGCGGCCGCAGGTGCACCGTGTCACCCCAGTTCAGCAGGCGGAACACGGTCTGCAACTGGTGGTAGCCGTCCGGCCGGCGGCCGGTGATCTGCAGGAACAGGTTCAGCTTCGCCGGGGCCGGCCAGGACGACCAGCCCCCGTCGGTGCCCCCGCTCATGGCGCAGGCACGGTCCAGGCGTCGACCAGCAGGCGCACCTTGGCGTCGCCGTTGCGCGCCTCGATGCGCCGCGGCAGCGCCGGACGGCCGTCGCTGGGCGGATACCAGTCCTGGAATTCGATCTCCCAACCCATCTGCCGCAGCGTATGCGGCCGGCCCTGCGCGTCGTAGTCGACCCGCTCCGGCGCCTGCGCGTCGGTCGCCACCAACCCGCGCACCCAGTCGGGCAGCAGGTTGACCGGGATTTCCCAGCCGGTCGCCTCCAGCAGCAGCTGCTCGGCGTTCTCGCCATCGCGCGGACCGCCCTCCAGCCCCTCCAGGCGCCCGGCCTCGGAGTGGCTGTCGCCAGTCAGGCGCCAGCTCTGCCGGGTCACCGGCGCGCTGAGTTGCACCTCGTACTGGCGCTGCCGTTGGGTCCAGTCGATGCGGCCGCTGCCGCCGTTGCGCCCCTTGGTGATCGCCACCCGCCCCTGGAACGACCAGTCCGGATGCGCCCGCAGCCACTGCGCACGCGCGGCCTCGGCCTGCTGCGCAGCGGCGTCGGGCGCAGCGACGGCGACCGGCGCCGGGGTGCGGGTCGGCAGCGCACTGCAACCGGCCAGCAGCAGCCCGGCGGCCAGCGCCCAGGCGGTGCGCAGGCCGGCGGTCACGGCGCCACCTTGTCCAGGGCGCGGCGCAGCGCGCGATTGTCCGGATCGAGCTTGCGCGCCTCGTCGAAGTACTTGTCGGCCTCCTCGTGCTTGCCCTGCTCCCACAGCACCTGGCCGATGTGCGCGGCGATCTCCGGATCCTTCACCAGGCTCCAGGCGCGGCGCAGTTGCACCAGCGCCTCCTGGGTCTTGCCGAGCCGGTACAGCACCCAGCCATAGCTGTCGATGATCGCGGCATTGTCGGGATCGGCGGTACGGGCGCGGTCGATCAACTGCAGCGCCTCGCGATAGCGCTTGGTGCGGTCGGCCAGGGTGTAGCCGAGCGCGTTCAGCGCCGCCACGTTCTCCGGGTCGGTGACCAGGATCTTGCGCAGGTCGGCCTCGGCGCGGTCGATGCGGTCGCGACGCTCCCAGGACAGCCCGCGCGCGTACAGCAGCGCGTTGTCGTCCGGATACGCAGCCAGGCCGCGCTCGAACACCTGCAGTTCGCCGGCGTCGTCGCCGCTGCGCTGGCGCAGTTCCGCCTCCAGCACGTAGGCGTCGCGGCGCGCGGCATCGTCGGCCTCGGCGTCGTCCTGCAGCGCGCGCGCCTCGGCGAAGGCCGCGTCCTTCTGGCCGAGCGCGTACAACGCGCCGGCGGCGCGCAGCCGCGCCTCGCTGCGCAACGGGCCGCCCGGCACGCCGCGGTACCAGTCCACCGCCTCCTGGTTGCGCTTGAGGAACTCGGCGATCTTGCCGAGCAGCAGGCGCCGCTCCGGATCGGGCCGGTCGGCACCCTTGCGCAGCTCGTCGTACAGCGCGGTCAACGCCGCATTGTCCTGCAGCTTGGCCAGCATCGAGGCGCGCAGGCCGTAGTTCTGGGTGGTCTGCGGCCCCAGCGCCAGCACCCGCGCCGCGGCGGCGGTGTCGCCGATCGCGTCGTAGGCATAGGCCAGCGCCGTGCGCAGTTCCGGGTCGCCGGACACCTTGGGCTCCACGCCCTGCAGCAACGCGCGCGCCTGTTCGGTCTTGCCCGCCTGCTGCAACTGCGTGGCATGCAGCAGCGCCACGCGCGGCTCCTGCGGGAAGCGCTTGACCAACTGGTCGACGATACGCTCGGCCAGCTTGGGCTGGTCCAGGCGCAGCGCCAGGCGTCCGAATTCCTGCCAGGCCTCGAGCTGGTCGGGGATGGCATTGGCGTCGAGCAACTGGTCCAGGGCCTTGGCCGCCACTTCCGGATCGCGGTTGCCGCTGACCAGGGCGATCAAGGCGAAGCGCCAGCCGCGCGGGTCCTTGTCGCGCAGCAAGGCCACCAGCAGGCTGCGCGCCTGGCGCAGGTTGCCGTTGCGCAGGGCCAGCGAGGCCTCGGCGCTGCGGATGGCCAGCGACTCGGGCGCGCGCTGCCGCCACAGCGCCAGCGCCTGGGCGGCGGCCGCGGTGTCGTTGGCCAGCATCGCGATGCGGGTGGCGCGCTCGGCCAGGCCGGCATCGCCGGGGCTGTCGTTGGCGGCCTGCAGGTACCAGCGCGAGGCGTCGGCCAGTTGCCCGGCCTGCAACGCGAACTCGCCGGCCAGCACCGGGGTCATCACGTCCTGGGCGGGGCTCGGTGCCTTGGCCGCGGCCGGTGCGGCCACGGCGGCGATTGCGGACAGCAGCAGAATGGTACGGATGCGAATCAATGCGGGCATCGGAAGCGGCCGGGCCGTAAAATGGGGCCCTGAATGGCCAGCAGCTTATCGCAAGCAACTGAACAGATGACGTTGTGGGTGCTCGGATTGAACCACCAAACCGCGCCGGTCGACCTGCGCGAACGGGTGGCATTCGCCGGCGACGCATTGCCGCGCGCGCTGCAATCGCTGCGCGGGCTGCCCGACGTCGCCGAGGCGGCGCTGCTGTCCACCTGCAACCGCACCGAGCTGTACGCCATCGCCGGCGATGCGCAGCACCTGGCCGACTGGCTGGACTCGCATGCCGCCGGCCTGCACGGCTATCTGTACCAGCATCAGGACGCGGACGCGGTGCGGCACCTGTTCCGGGTCGCCACCGGGCTGGACTCGATGGTGCTGGGCGAACCGCAGATCCTCGGCCAGGTGAAGGACGCCTGGTCGCTGGCGCGCGAGCACGGGGCGATGGGCAGCCGCCTGGACCGCCTGTTCCAGCAGACCTTCTCGGTGGCCAAGCGCGCGCGCACCGACACCCGGGTCGGCGCCAATCCGGTCTCGGTCGCCTCCACCGCGGTGCGCCTGGCGCAGAGCTCCTTCGCCCGGCTCAGCGAATCCACCGTGCTGCTGGTCGGCGCCGGCGAGACCATCGAGCTGGCCGCCAAGCATCTCAGCGAAGGCCGGGTGCGGCGCCTGCTGATCGCCAACCGCACCCTCGCCCACGCGCAGGAACTGGCCAGCCGCCACGGCGGCGTGGCGCTGCCGCTGAGCGAGCTGGAGCGCCACCTGCACGAGGCCGACGTGGTGTTCTCGGCCACCGCCGCGCGCGAGCCGGTGGTGACGCGAGCGCAGGTCGAGCAGGCGCTGCGCGCGCGCAAGCACAAGCCGATGCTGCTGTTCGACCTGGCGGTGCCGCGCGACATCGAGGCCGGCGTGGCCGACCTGGCCGACGCCTACCTGTACACCGTCGACGACCTGGAGCGCGCGGTCGAGGACAACCGCCGCGGCCGCCGCGAGGCCGCCGAGGCGGCCGAGGCGATCATCGACCTGCAGGTCGTGCGCTACATGGAGGCGCTGCAGGCCAGCACCCGCCAGGCGCCGCTCAAGCGCCTGCGCGCGCACGGCGACAGCACCCGCGACGACGTGCTGGCCAAGGCGCGGCAACAGTTGGCGCACGGCAAGCCTGCCGACGAGGTGCTGGAATTCCTCGCCAACACCCTGACCAACCGCCTGCTGCATCCGCCCACCGCGGCGCTGCGCGAGGCGGCGCTGCGCGGCGACGCCGAGCTGGCGCGCGCCGCCGAGCGCCTGTTCCCGGAGAAGCCGGGCTATTTCCACCCCATTCTGAAGACCGATGACACCGACCCTGCGCCGTAAGCTGGAGGCGCTGGCCGAGCGTCGCGAAGAACTCGAACGCCTGCTGTCCGACCCCGAGGTGGTGAGCGACAACACGCGCTTCCGCGACTACTCGCGCGAATTCGCGCAACTGGAGCCGGTCGCCGCCGCGCTGGCCGCCGAGGCCGCGGCCAAGGCCGACCTGACCTCGGCCGAGGCGATGCGCGCCGATCCGGAACTGCGCGAACTGGCCGAGGAGGAAATCGCCGCCGCGCAGGCGCGCCTGGCCGAACTGGACGCGGAACTGGCGCTGCTGCTGGTGCCGCGCGACCCGCGCGACGACGGCAACCTGTTCCTGGAAGTGCGCGCCGGCACCGGCGGCGACGAGGCGGCGATCTTCGCCGGCGACCTGTTCCGCATGTACGCCCGCTACGCCGAACGCCAGGGCTGGAAGGTGGAAGTGGAATCGGACAGCCCCGGCGAGCACGGCGGCTACAAGGAGGTGGTGGCGCGCATCGTCGGCCGCGGCGCCTACTCCAAACTCAAGTTCGAATCCGGCACGCACCGCGTGCAACGCGTGCCGGCGACCGAATCGCAGGGCCGCATCCACACCTCCGCGGCGACGGTGGCGATCATTCCCGAGGCCGACGACGTGGAGGAGATCGCGATCAATCCGGCCGACCTGAAGATCGACACCTTCCGCTCCTCCGGCGCCGGCGGCCAGCACGTCAACAAGACCGAGTCGGCGATCCGCATCACCCACGTGCCCAGCGGCGTGGTGGTGGAGTGCCAGACCGAGCGCAGCCAGCACGCCAACCGCGACAAGGCGCTGAAGCGGCTCAAGGCGCAGCTGCTGGAGGCCGAGCGCAGCAAGCAGGCCGCGGCCGAGGCGCAGGATCGCAAGCTGCAGGTCGGCAGCGGCGACCGCAGCCAGCGCATCCGCACCTACAACTTCCCGCAGGGCCGCATCACCGATCACCGCGTCGAGGGCCTGACCCTGTACGACCTGCCGAACGTGATCGAGGGCGACCTCGATGCGCTGATCGGACGCCTGAGCCACGAGCACCAGGTCGACGAACTGGCGCGCCTGAGCGACAGCCCATGAGCGTGCGCGTGCGCCAGGCCGATGCGCACGACCTGCCGGCGCTGGCAGCGCTGTTCGATGCCTACCGGCAGTTCTACGGGCAGGCGCCGGATGCGGCGACTGCGCACGACTTTCTCGCCGCGCGCATGGCCCGCGCCGAGTCGGTCGTGCTGCTGGCCGAACGCGATGCGCAGGCCGCCGGCTTCGTGCAGTTGTATCCGTCCTTCTCCTCGGTGCGGGCGGCACGGCTGTGGATCCTCAACGATCTGTACGTGGCGCCCGCGCACCGCCGCCACGGCGTGGCGCAGGCACTGCTGCATGCCGCCGAACGCCACGCCGCGGACGACGGCGCAGTGCGCATCGTGCTGGAGACGGCGCAGGACAATCTGTCCGCGCAGGCCCTGTACCGCGCCTGCGGCTGGCAGCAGGACCTGAGCGCGCAGCACTACGTCAAGGCGCTGGTGCCGTGAGCGTGCACCGCCCGCGGTCGATCGCGGCCGCCACGGCCGCATGAGCGGCGGCGGCGTCGACGAACGCCTGCAACTGCAGGCCGCGGTGCGGCGCGATCCGCAGGACTTCCTGGCCTGGGTGATGCTCGCCGACGCCGAACTCGGCGCTGGCGCAGTGGCGGCCGGCGAACAGGCCGCCGTGCGCGCGCTGCAGTTGCGCCCGGGGCATCCGGAGGCGCTGGCGCGGCTGGGCCGGGTGCGCTGGACCCAGGGTCGTCATGCCGACGCAGCGCAGGCATTGCGCGAGGCACTGCGGCAGGCGCCCCAGCACCCCGGCATCGCGGTATGGCTCGGCCACGCCCTGGAAGACAATGGCGAGGCGGAAGCCGCGGCACAGGCCTATGCCCACGCGCATGCACTGTTGCCGCAGGAACCGTCGATCGCCGCCTACCTGCTGAACTGGCGGCGCAAGCTGTGCGACTGGCGCGGACTGGACGCGCTATCGCAGCAGGTGCGCGGCGCGGTACGGCAAGGCCACCCGGCGATCGAACCGTTCGCCTTCCTCAACGAGGACGCGGGCGCGGACGAACAACTGCGCTGCGCGCGCAACCGCGCTCAGGCGCTGGCGCGCTGTCTCGCGCCGCTGCCCGCTGCGCAGGTACGCGGCGATGGCCCGCTGCGCATCGGCTTCCTGTCCAACGGCTTCGGCGCGCATCCCACCGGCCTGCTGACCGTCGCCCTGTTCGAGCACTTGCGCGCGCATGCCGACCTGCAGGTGCACCTGTTCGCGCTCAACGGCGACGACCGCAGCGCGCTCCGTGCGCGGCTGCAGGCGGCTGCACATGCCTGGCACGACGTGGCCGGACAGCCGCATCGGCAGATCGCCCAGCGCATCCGCGATACCGGCATCGACCTGCTGTTCGATCTGCGCGGCTGGGGCGGCGGCGGCACGCCGGAAGTGCTGGCGCTGCGTCCGGCGCCGGTGCAATTGAACTGGCTGGCCTACCCCGGCACCTCCGGCGCACCCTGGATCGACTACGTGGTCGGCGACGCCTACGCGTTGCCGCCGGCGCTGGCCGCGCACTACAGCGAGCGGGTGCTGCGGCTGCCGCGCGCGTTCCAGCCGTCCGACGATACCCGCCATGTCGGCACCCCGCCCGCGCGCCGCGACTGCGGCCTGCCCGAGCACGGCGCCGTGTTCTGCTGCTTCAACAACAGCTACAAGCTCGGCCCGCGCAGCATGGCGCGGATGCTGGAGGTGCTGCGCCAAGTGCCGGACAGCGTGCTGTGGCTGCTGTCCGGCCCGGGCCAGGCCGATGACCGACTGCGTGCGGCCGCCGCGGCGGCCGGCGTGGACCCGACGCGCCTGCGTTTCATGCCCAAGCTGGCGCATCCGGACTATCTGGCACGCTACCGGCACGCCGACCTGTTCCTGGACACGCATCCGTACAACGCCCACACCACCGCCTCCGATGCCTTGTGGGCCGGCTGCCCGGTGCTGACCTGCCCCGGCAGCACCTTTGCCGCACGCGTGGCCGGCAGCCTCAATCATCATCTCGGCCTGGACGACATGAATGCCGCCGACGACGCAGCGTTCGTCGTCACCGCGGTGCGCCTGGGGCGCGATCCCGCGGCGCTGCAGGCGCTGCGCGAGCGGCTGCAGGCGCGGCGCGCGGACAGCGGCCTGTTCGACATGCGCGGCTTCGCCGACGACTTCGCCGCGCTGCTGCGCGACACGGCTTCGCGCCATGGCTGGGAAGGCGCAGGCTCGACCTGATCGATCGCTCACGGATGCGCCACAAGGCCGCGGCGGCACATCCAGCAACGGACGGCGTGGCGACGTATCGCCAGTCAACGTCGCCATCGACATCACCGCCGGTACATCCGCATCGCCGTCTCCCATCGCCGAGCGCGCTTGCGTCACAGCGCACGGGTGGTGTGGACGAGCGTCGCTGCAGGTCGCAGCGACCCAGCCAACGACAGCCCATGAGGCGCATGGGCGCAGTCGCCAGCGTGCAAGTCGAGCTACCGAAGCGCTTGACCTCAAGTGAACTTGAGGTCCGACACTGCGCGCACGCTCCTCGTGCAGATCCCGCAATGTCGCTGCCGCTCCCGATTCCGACGCCCGATTCTTCCGCCCCCGTTCGCAGCATGCTGCTCGCCGAAGCCCCCATTCCGGATCGCGCCGCGCTGTTCGACTGCATGCGCGGCCTGTGCGATCACCGGCTGCATGCCCTGACCTGGATGGAATCGCTGGGCGATGCCCCCGACCTGCTGTACGCACGCTGCTGCTGCGACGCGGCGCCAGCACTGCATGGACTGCTGCGTGCACGCCTGCCGGCGCTGCGGCGGACGCTGCGGCGATACCGGCGCATCCGCAGCGGCGTATCCGATCCGCAGCGGGCAGCGTCCTGCGTGGTGATGACCCGCGTCCCGACCCGCAATGCAGCGCAGGCGCAAAGCCGCGCCGATGCCGCCTTCGCCGCCCTGCAGGATGGCGCACATGCGCTGCGCGGCCTGATCGCCGCGCACCTGTACCTGTCGGACGACGACCGCACCCTGCTCGAATGCACCGAGTGGCACAGTGCGGAGGCACAGCGACGTGCCCTGCAGCGCGAACCCGAGCGCCTGCCGCTGGCCGCCGATCGTGCCGCCAGCGTCCGTCGCTTCCGGCCACGCACCCTGGTCCTGCCATGCGACGGCACGACCCCGGTCCACCTCCACGCCTGAATCGGCGGGCGCGCGCCAGCAACGTGCGCGGATGCGGCTCCCCGCTCAGGCGGCGATCCCAGCGCGCGATCACCACGCACAGGCGCACACTTCGGCGGCCCGAAGCGCCCCCATTGCCGTCGTCCACGACAACCCGCCAACCCCGCCGTAGCCGCGGCTGAAGCGCCAACGCGCCCAGGCTGTACGCCGGCCGGGCGAGCCGCTAGGCTGCCGGCATGACCGCCAACGCCGACTTCATCGCATTGAACCTGTGCGTGCTGACCGTCTCGGACACGCGCACCCTCGACCAGGACAGCTCCGGCGACTATCTGGTCGCCGCTCTCGGCGGCGTCGGCCATCGCCTGCACGCACGGGAACTGCTGCCGGACGACCGCTACCGGATGCGCGCCACGGTCTCTGCCTGGATCGCCGACCCGCAGGTGGACGGCATCCTGGTCACCGGCGGCACCGGCTTCACCGGCCGCGATTCCACGCCCGAGGCGCTGCTGCCGCTGCTGGACAAGGAGATGCCAGGCTTCGGCGAGCTGTTCCGCGCGATCAGCGTCGAGGAGATCGGCACCTCCTCGCTGCAGTCGCGCGCCTTCGCCGGCCTGGCCAACGCCACCTTCCTGTTCTGCCTGCCCGGCTCCACCTCGGCCTGCCGCACGGCCTGGGAGCGGATCATCGCCGCGCAGCTGGACGCCCGCACCCGCCCCTGCAATCTGGCCACGCTGCGCCCGCGGCTGAAGGAATGACCTGGACTCCCGCATGCCCCTGGACACCACGTTGCGCCTGCTGGCCAAGGCCAGCGGCATGAGCGCCGCGGATATCGCCGCGGCCATCCCGCGCGCCGGCGCGGCCACGGTCAAGGCCTGGATGGCGGGCGAAAAGCTGCCCGGACGCGCCCAGCTCACCGCCCTGGCGCGCACCTTCGGCGTGCCCGCCGGCGCCCTGCTCGGCGAACTGGCCAGCCAACTCGACCCGGCACGCACCCGCGGCGAACACGATCTGCTGCAGGCCTACCGCGCCCTCGACACCCGCCAGCAGGGCGCATTGCTGGAAGTGGCACGCAGCATGGCCGGTACCGGCACCCGCAAGCGGAGCAGCAAATGAGCCACCTCAAGCGCAAGCAGTACAAGGCCCTGATGCAGCCGCTGCAACTGGAACTGACCGCGATGGCGCAGGCGGTGCAGCACAGCGGCGAGCGCGTGCTGGTGCTGTTCGAAGGCCGCGACACCGCCGGCAAGGGCGGCGCGATCCAGGCCATCGCCGAACACCTGAACCCGCGCCAGTGCCGCGTGGTCGCCCTGCCCAAGCCGACCGACCGCGAAGCCACGCAGTGGTATTTCCAGCGTCACATCGCGCATCTGCCGGCGGCCGGCGAGATCGTGCTGATGGACCGCAGCTGGTACAACCGCGCCGGCGTGGAGCGGGTCATGGGCTACTGCAGCGATGCCGAATACCACGCCTTCCTGCGCCAGACCCCGCTGTTCGAGCAGTTGCTGGTGGACGATGGCATCCGCCTGTTCAAGTACTGGCTGTGCGTGGACCAGGCGCAGCAGGAAAAACGCTTCGCCGAGCGCCTGCACGACCCGTTGAAGGGCTGGAAGCTGTCGCCGGTGGACCTGAAGTCGCGCAGCCAGTACGCCGACTACACCCGCGCGCGCGAGGCGATGCTGGAAGCCACCCACCGCGACTATGCGCCATGGACCCTGGTCGACTTCAACGACCAGAAGCGCGGCCGCCTGACCCTGATCCGGCACCTGCTCGACCAACTGCCGGAAACCCGCCTGCACGAACCGGACCTGGATCTGCCGCCGCTGAAGCAGAAGCTGCACAAGGAAAAGTTTGGGCTGCTGCAGCCGATTCCGTCGTATGAGGCGGGGAGTGGGGATTAGGGATTGGGGATTGGTTGAAGCCTGCGGCGCGCAGTCGTCACTTTGCGACCGCGCGTCGCCGGGCGCGCCACTCACAGCCATTCCGGGAACAGCGCGTCGCGGTTGAAGCCGCCTCTACGGTCGTTTCGGCTCGCGCACCACTAAAGAGGCGGCTGTCCCCGCAGGAGCGGCTTCAGCCGAGGCTGAGCGAAGCCATCCCATCCTCTGGTCGCGCAAGGCGTCGGGACTGAAGTCCCTCCCACAAGGAAGACTTTTCGCTTCCGACGCGCGCACCCCGAATCCCCAATCCCGGCGGCGGCCGCGGTCACCCAGGCCACCGCCCCCTCACCCCGCCGCCTTTCCCTTCCCCTTGCCCTGCCCGGGCGCCGGGCCACCGGCCGCGGCGATCGCGGTTTCGATGTCGTGGGCGGTGACCGGCCCCAGGAATTGCTTGGCGAGCTTGCCGTCGGGCGCGATCAGGTAGGTCATCGGCAGGCCGCGCGGGGTGGCGAAGTCGGCCGGCGGCGCATAGGTGTCGACGATGACGATCGGATAGGCGACCGGGTGCTGCTTCAGGAACGCCTGCATCTCCGCCGGCTCGATGTCCTCGTAGGCCAGGCCCACCACCTCGATGTTGTCGCGCATCACGTGCAAGGCCGACAGTTCCGGCATCTCCTTCAGGCACGGCGCGCACCAGGTGGCCCAGAAGTTCACCACCACCCACTGCCCGCGGTGCGCGGCCAGGTCGTACTCGCGGTCGTCCACCGCCTTCATCTTCAGGGTCGGCTCGGGGCGGGTCTCCTGCACCACGGACGGCCCGGCCGCCGGCGCGGCGGGCGCCTCCGGCGCTGCCGGGGCGGGTGGCGCCTTGGGCGCGGTGGACGACGCGGTGGTCGCGGCGCCGTCGGCCGGCTTGGGCGTGGGCTGGCGGTCGCACCCGGCCAGCAGGGCGGCAGCGGCGAACAGCGGGAACAGCAGGCGCATGGCGGTCATGCAAGGTCTCCAATCTCGGTGTAGAGGTCGCCGACGCGACGCTTGAGCACGTCGCGCAACGGCAGGCGCAGTTCGTCCAGCGCGCGGCACGCCGCCTGGCCCAGGGCGTCGTCGCGGCACGGCAGATAGGTCTCGACGACAGGGATGCGCAGTTGGCAATTCTCGTACAGCTCGGCCACCGGCACGTCGCTCAGGTCGCGAGCCAGCATCCAGTCGCCCTGCTCGGTACGACTGAGCAGGCGGATGCGCTCCAGTTCGCACAGCAGTTCCTGCACCAGCGAATCGGTCAGCATCGGCTCCAGTTCCAGGAGTTGGTCCTCCTGCAGCCCCCTGCCCTGCCTGCGCGCCTGCGCGAAGCGCCCGAGCAGGCGCAGCAGGCCGTAGATCTCATAGCCGGCGGGCAGGCGCATCGAGGCCGGCTGGTAGCGGAAGGCGGCGATCGAAGAGGACACCGAGGCACCGAGCAGGATCGCGATCCAGCTCAGGTAGATCCACAGCAGGAAGATCGGCACGAACGCGACCGTGCCATAGATGCGCTGGTACGACTGAAAGCTGCCCAGGTACAGGCTCAGGCCCCATTTCACCAGTTCCAGCAACAGCACCGCCAGCAGTGCACCCGGCACCGCATGGCGCAGCTTGACCGTGTGATGCGGCACCACCCGGTACACCAGGGTGATGCAGACGAATTCGATCAGCACCGGCGCCACGCTCAGCACCACCTGCGCCAACAGCCGGCCCTCGCTGGTCTTGAACAGCGGCAGCGCGAAGAACCGCGCCGATACCGCCAGCGAGGCCGCGGCCAGCAGCGCGCCGAGGGTCAGCACGGTCCAGTACACCAGGAAGCGGGTCAGCTGCGGCCGCGCCGACACCACCCGCCAGATCTGGTTGAAGGTCTGCTCGACGCTGTTGAGGGTGATCAGCAGCGAGACCACCAGCGCGATCACGCCGGCGGTGGTCAGTTGCCCGGCGCTGGCCGAGAACTGCCGCAGGTAGGACTCCACCGAACGCGCCGCGGCCGGCACGAAGTTGGAAAAGATGTAGTCGCTGAGCTGGTCGCTCCACTTGTCGAACACCGGGAACGCCGACAGCACCCCGAACACCACCACCGCCAGCGGCACCAGCGCGAAGATGGTGGTGTAGGCCAGCGAGGCCGCAGCCTGGAACAGGCGGTCGTCGAGGAAGCGCCGCCACAGGAAGCCGGCGAAGCTGCGCATGCGCGCGCGGTCGCGCAGGCGATCGGCCCAGAGATTGACGGTGTCCAGCGGCTGCATCGGGCAAGGGTACCCGATGCGCATGGACGCCGGCATCGTCGATACTGGCGGCCGTTTCGATCCACGAGAGGGCCGCATGGCCGAGATTCTGGTCCTGTACTACAGCCGTGGCGGCTCGGTGGCGCGCCTGGCGCGGCAGATCGCGCGCGGCGTCGGCGAGGTGCCGGGCATGGCCGCGCGCCTGCGCACCGTGCCGCCGGTGGCCGCAGTCACCCAGACCAGCGCACCGCCGGTGCCCGACAGCGGCGCGCCGTACGTGGACGCCAGCGACCTGCGCGAGTGCGTGGGCCTGGCGCTGGGCAGCCCGACCCGCTTCGGCAACATGGCCGCGCCGGTCAAGCACTTCATCGACGGGCTCGGCGCCGACTGGGCCAGCGGCACGCTGGCCGGCAAGCCGGCGGCGGTGTTCACCTCGACCGCGTCGCTGCACGGCGGCCAGGAAGCCACCCTGCTGTCGATGCACCTGCCGCTGCTGCATCACGGCTGCCTGATCGTCGGCATTCCCTACACCGAACCGCTGCTCAGCAGCACCCGCAGCGGCGGCACGCCGTACGGCGCCAGCCACGTCGCCGGCACGGAAGACGATCCGCAGCCCAGCGAGGAAGAAGCGCAGCTGGCGCGCGCGCTCGGCCGACGCCTGGCCGAGATCGCGCAGCGACTGGCGGCGCCATGAGCGGCGGGCGCCTGCGGGTGGCGCTGGGGGCGACGCTGCTGGCGCTGGCGGCGCTGTTCGCGGCCTGGTTCCACGACGATCGCCACCGTCTGGCCGCCCTGCTGGTGTTCGCGCTGCCGCCGCTGCTGCTCGCCGTAGGCGTGCTGCGCGGCTCGGCAGTGGCACGATTCTGGAGCGGCGTCGGCGCGCTGCTGTGGTTCAGCCACGGCGTGATGACCGCCTGGAGCCACCCGCCACAGCGTGGCTACGGCTGGGCGGAACTGCTGCTGGCGCTGCTGGTGGTGGGCCTGTCCAGCGCGCCGGGCATCCGCGCACGCTTCGCCCGCCGCCGCGGCGCGGCCGGGCGCGACTGAGCGGCCGTACCGCCGCGCCCGGTATCATGGACGGCCTGCGCGGCCACGGCCGCGCCCCGACATGCTTCTAGGAACGGCAATGGAAGAACTCCTGATCGTCACCACCGGCGGCACGATCGACAAGATCTACTTCGACGACAAGTCCGACTACCAGATCGGCGACCCGCAGATCGGCCAGATCCTCAAGGAACTGGGCGTGACCTTCCGCTTCACGGTGATCCCGATCATCCGCAAGGATTCGCTGCACATCACCGACGAAGACCGCGAGCTGATCCGCGCCACCATCGCCGCGCAGTCCGCGCGCCATGTGCTGATCACCCACGGCACCGACTCGATGGTGCAGACCGGCAAGGTGCTGCAGGCGATCGAGGGCAAGACCATCGTGATGACCGGCGCGCTGAACCCGGCGCGCTTCCGCGGCTCCGACGCCGAGTTCAACATCGGCTGCGCGGTCGGCGCAGTGCAGTCGCTGCCGGCCGGCGTCTACATCGCCATGAACGGGCGCATCTGGGATCCGCAGAAGGTGCGCAAGAACGTGGCGGCGAACCGTTTCGAAGCGGCCTGAGCGGCGACGATGTCCAAGGCCACGCGCGCAACCAAGGCGCTGGATGCGGCCGGCGTCGTCTACCGGCTGCATCCCTACGACTACGAAGCCGAAGCCGGCGCCAAGGGCCTGCAGGCCGCACAGGCGCTGGGCCTGCCGCCGGAGCGGGTGCTGAAGAGTCTGATGGCCTGGGTCGACACGCGCGCGGTCTGCGTGGTGGTCCCGTCCGACCGCCGCGTGCAGTTGAAGAAACTGGCCGCCGCTGCGGGCGGCAAGGCGGCGCGGATGATGGAGGCCGCCGAGGCCGAGCGCCGTACCGGCTACAAGGTCGGCGGCATCAGTCCGCTGGGCCAGCAGCGGCCGGCGCCGGTGCTGATCGAGCAAACGGCACTGGGCGCAGGCAGCGTCTGGTTCAACGCCGGGCAGCGCGGCCTGCTGCTGGAAATGGAGGCCGCGCAGGTGCTCGACGCACTGCAGGCACGTGCCTGCGATCTGTGCGAGTGAGGCGCGTCAGTAACTGGCGGTCGCACTCACGCCCGCCATCGCGGTGACCGCCTTGATCCGCACGTAATAGAGCCCGGCCGGCAAGGTCAGCGTGCAGCGCTCGGTGGTACCGGCGGCGACCGACCGGCAACCGTATGCGGTATCGGTCGGCAGGGCGCCCGCGCGCACGTACAGATCGGCATTGCCGCTACCCCCGCTCAGGGCCAGCGTCAATGCAGACGTGCCGGCAGGCACGCTGATCTGGTAGTACAGCGACGTTCCCGCCTTGAGCGACAGACTTGCCAGCGGCACGCCACGCACCAGCGTCTGCGCCTTCACTGTCGCCGCCACCGCCGCCCCCGCATTGACCAGCCCTGCACCGCAGCCGGCGGTGCACGCCACCGGCAGCGGGCTGGCGGTGGCCTTCAGCCGGGCCTCCAGTTCCGCCGGCGTCAGCGGATTCAGCGCTGCCGACAGCACCAGCGCGGCGACGCCGGCCACGTGCGGCGCCGCCATCGAGGTGCCGCTGTAGGACGCATACGCCGGCGCCCCCGGCCCCAGCGTGCCGGTATTGAGCGTGGACAGGATGCCCTGTCCGGGAGCGGCAATGTCCACGCCCGCCCCATAGTTGGAAAAACTGGCACGGGCGCCGGCGGAGGTGGTCGCGGCCACCGCGATCACGTTCGGACAATTGGCGGGCACGCTGCCGGCGACATCGCTGCTGCTGTTGCCCGCAGCGACGACGACGCTGGTCCCGCGCGCAACCGCACTCGCGATCGCCCCTGCCATCGTCGGCGAACAGCTTCCGGCGGCACCCAGCGACAGGTTGATGACCTGCGCCGGCGTCGGGTTGGCGGGAACGCCAGCGATGGTGCCGCCGGACGCCCAGACGATGGCGTCGGCGACATCGGAGAGATAACCACCGCATTTACCCAGCACACGCACCGGCAGGAGCTTCGCGTTGAAGGCGACGCCGGCGACACCGGCGGCATTATTGGTGACCGCGGCGATGGTGCCGGCCACATGCGTGCCGTGCCAACTCGAACTCGCCGCCGGCGTACCGGCACCGCAGGTATTGGCGGGATAGCCATCGCCCGGATCGGCGGCGTCACGGTCGCGGCCGCCGCCATCGCCGGCCACCAGGGGGTCGCTGATGAAGTCGTAGCCCGGCAACACGTTCGCGGCCAGATCCGGATGTGCGGTGGTGCCGGTATCGAGCACTGCGACCACCACGCCCTTGCCCGTCGCCAGATCCCAGGCCGGGCGCACATTGATCGTCGCCGTACCGGTTCCGAACGCCCATTGTTGGGACAGGCCAGGGTCGTTCGGGACCAGCAGGGGGCGCAACAGCACATCGACCTCCACGCGCGCGACGGCCGGATCGGCGGCCAGGCGCCGCATCAGCGTCTCCGCCTCGACGCGATCCAGGCTGCGATCGGCGGCGATGACGTCGGCACCGGTCGCCAGGCGCCGCAACGATGCCAGGCCGAGGGCACGGCCGCGCCGGGCCGGCAACATGCGCGCGGCCTCCGCCAGCGGTGCCGCACGCGAGGCCAGCGCAGGCGCGGCGCCATCGCGATAGGTGACGATGAAACGCTGTGGATTCGGCGTCGTCGCCAGCGCCTGCAATCCGATCTCGCCGGCAGCGGCGGTGCCGGCGGCTGCCAGCAGCAAAAGGCAGGCGGCGCTGCGGCGCCGAAGCACGCTGTACTTGAACATGAGACTCCCCCCCGGGCTGTGCACGTGGCGCAGTCGGCCGTCCACCGCGCAGGTTCGAACCTGGCGGTGCAGGCCGCGACCACCGCGTACGCGACAGCCGCAGGACGGTCCTGCACCGCGGATAGCGGCAAAGCGCGGGTTGGGTAGAGGGCGCAAGCGGCGCAATGTGCAGATCTGTGATCGGCGACGAGCCCGGCTGCGGAATGCATCAAGACGACCGGACCAGGGCGGCCGGACGCGGCAAAAACAAAAAAGCCCCGCGCCGAAGCGCGGGGCGACCGAGAGTGGCGGCGGCGGCGTCCTGGCCGACCGCTGCGATCCGGCACCGGGAGGTGCGCGGCGGCCATGGCGCGGCCGCCGCGACGGAGTGCCTCAGTAGTCGGCCTTCAGGCTGACACCGGAGAACGTGCTGTACGCCTTCACCCGCACGTAGTAGGTGCCGGCCTGCGGGGAGTTGAAGGTGCAGCTCTCGTTGTTGCCGTTCTTGTACGGACGGCAGTCGTAGGCCGAGTCGGTCGGCGCGCTGCCGAAGCGCACGTACAGGTCGGCATCGCCGCTGCCGCCGGAGGTGGTGACCACCAGGCTGCTGGCACCGGACGGCACCTTGACCGTGTAGTTCAGCGAGGAACCGCTGTTGGCGCTGAGGTTGGTGACCGCCACGCCGTCCTGCAGTTCGTTGCTGCTGCCGCCGCCACCGCCACCACCGCTGCTGCCGCCGTTCAACGCCGCGGTGACCGCCGCGTTGGCGTCGAGCAGGCCGGCGCCGCAACCCTGCGAGCAGGAGAAGCTGGCCGCGGTGTTCTTGATGGTGCTTTCCACCTGCGCCGGGGTCAGCGCGGTCGGCGCCACCGACTGCATCAGCGCGACCACGCCGGCCACGTGCGGGGTCGCCATCGAGGTGCCGTTGTACGAGGCGTAGCTCGGGTTGCCCGGGGTGGTGGTGCCGTCGTTGAGCGTGGACAGGATGTTCGAGCCCGGCGCGGAGATGTCGATGCCCGCGCCGTAGTTCGAGTAGCTGGCCTTGGCCCGCGACGAGGTGGTCGCCGCCACCGCGATCACGTTGTTGCAGTTGGCCGGCACCGAGCTGGACACGTTGGTCGAGCTGTTGCCCGCCGCCACCACCACCGTGGTGCCGCGGCTGACCGCGCCGTTGATGGCGTTCTGGTAGGTGCTCGAGCAGGTGCCGCTGCCGCCCAGCGACATGTTGATGACTTCGGCCGGGTTCTGGTTGGTCGGCACGCCGCTGACGGTGCCGCCGGAGGCCCAGGTGATCGCATCGGCGATGTCGGAGGTGTAGCCGCCGCACTTGCCGAGCACGCGCACCGGCAGGATCTTGGCCTTGAACGCGGTGCCGGCCACGCCGGTGCCGTTGTTGGTGATCGCGGCGATGGTGCCGGCCACATGGGTGCCGTGCCAGCTGGAATTGGAGGCGGGCGAACCGGAGTAGCACTCGCCGGCAGCGGCCCAGTCGCCTTCGTCGGCCGGGTTGCTGTCGCGGCCGTCGCCGTCGCGCGCCGAATCCGCATCGCTGATGAAGTCGTAGCCCTGCAGGACGTTGGCGTTGAGGTCCGGGTGGCTGGTGATGCCGGTGTCGATCACCGCCACGACCACGCCGTCGCCACTGGCCTTGTCCCAGGCCGAGCGCACGTTGATGCCGGCGTTGGTGGTGCCGAAGGCCCACTGGTCGCCCAGGCGCGGATCGTTCGGGGTCAGCGCGATGGTCATGCGCTGGTCGACCTCGACGTATTCGACGTTCGGGTCGGCGGCGATCTGCCGCATCAGCGTCTCGGCCTCGGCGCGGTCCAGCGGACGGCTGGCCTTGACCACTTCCGGACCCACCGCCAGGCGGCGCAGGCTGGTCAGGCCGAGCGCGCGGCCGTTCTTGGCCGGCAGCGCGGCGGCGGCCGACTGCAGCGTCGCGCGCAGCGCCGCCGAGGGCGCCGCACCGGCGGCGGACGCGCTGGAGATGCTGACCGGCGCGGCATCGCGGGTCTTGACGATGAAGCGCTGCACGGTCGGCTCGGAAGACAGGCCGGAGAGGTTCACGTCACCGGCGAAGGCTGGGGTGGCCAACAGCAGCGAAGTGAGAGCGGAGGCGCCCAGCACGACCAGCCACGGACGTTGGCGCGACCCACGATGCGACATTTCGGACATTCGGACTTCCTTTCGGTTGAGTAGCCGCCTGATGGCGGTGTTCCGCGCCGCACCGGTCCGGTCGAAACCTGAACCTGGCGTGCGTTGCGAGCCCGGTCGGATGGCGTGTTGCCGACCATTCATCGACGCTAGCTCAGTACAAGCGCGTATGGAGCAGGGTGTGACGGAAATCCGTTGTACAAAGCGAAGAAATGCAATGAATGTCGATGTCATAAAGAGAACTGCACCTCATTTTTGCTGCGGTGCAGCATGGAAAGACGCCAGACTCGGCAAATCAGGGGCAGATTTTTGGCTCCCGCGCGACACATGGGACAAGAAAAGGAGACAGTGGATACAGACGACAGAGGCCGCCTGCATGGCAGCGCCATACATCGGGACGGACACGGAATGTCCGGGGAGCGGACTCCCGGGAAGGCGCGATGCGGAGGCGGGGCGGCGACACATCGCACGCCCCGGCGCACCAGCGCGGACGTCGCCGGCGATGGTCGACGCTGTCGGACCATGCGCCAAGTGGCATGAGGTCCATTCGCCAGGGCAGCCAACGGCCGCCCCAGCGTTGGGCGCTCGGCTCAGCCCAGCCGCACCAGCCAGCCGTGGCGGTCGGCCACGCGGCCGTACTGAATGTCGGTGAGTTCCTGGCGCAGCGACAGCGTCACCGGGCCGGCGGGCGCGGTCAGGTCGCCGACCGCGAAGTCCTTGCCCTTGAGCTGGCCGATCGGGGTCACCACCGCGGCGGTGCCGCAGGCGAACACCTCGGCGATCTCGCCCGAGGCCACGCCGTCGCGCCACTCGTCGATGCTCACCTGCCGCTCCACCACCTGCATGCCGCGGTCGCGGGCCAGTTGCAGGATGCTGTCGCGGGTGATGCCTTCCAGGATGCTGCCCGACAGCGCCGGGGTGACCAGGCTGCCGTCGCGCATCACCAGGAACACGTTCATGCCGCCCAGTTCCTCGATGTACTTGCCCTCGACCGGATCGAGGAACAGCACCTGCGAGCAGCCCTGCGCCTGCGCCTGCTGCTGCGGCAGCAGCGAGGCGGCGTAGTTGCCGCCGCACTTGGCCGCGCCGGTGCCGCCCTTGGCGGCGCGCGCGTAGTCGGTGGACAGCCAGATCGCCACCGGCGCCACGCCCTTGGCGAAATAGGCGCCGGCCGGGCTGGCGATGACGTAGTAGCCGGCCTTCTGCGCGGCGCGCACGCCCAGGAACGCCTCGTTGGCGATCATGAACGGACGGAAATACAGGCTGGTCTCCGGCGCCGACGGCACCCACGCCGCGTCGACCGCGATCAGCTGCCGCAGCGATTCCACGAACAGCTCGACCGGCAGCTCCGGCAGCGCCAGGCGCTGCGCCGAGCGCTGCAGGCGCTTGCCGTTGGCCTCCGGGCGGAAGGTCCAGATCGAGCCGTCGGCATGGCGGTAGGCCTTGATGCCTTCGAAGATCTCCTGGCCGTAGTGCAGCACCGAGGCGGCCGGGTCCAGCGCCAGCGGGCCGTAGGCGCGCACTTCGGCGTCGTGCCAGCCCTGCTCGCGGCTCCATTCGATGGCGACCATGTGGTCGGTGAAATAGTTGCCGAAGCCCGGCGCGGCGAGGATCTGCGCGCGCGCCTCGGCGCTGCGCGCGGCGGTGGACGGGGTCAGGCGGAACTGCGTGGACGGCTCGGTAGCGGACACCGGGAATTCCTGTGGTAGTCGAGGGATGGCCAGGGCCGCAGCGTCGTGGCGACGGCAGCGGCGGCGCCCGATCGGGCTCCGTCGCGACGCGCGAGGCGTCGCGCGCGGGTCAGAGCATGCCGGTTTCCAGGCGCGCGGCCTCGGACATCATATGCCGGCCCCACGGCGGATCGAACACCAGCTCGACGTCGGCCTCGGCGATGGTCGGGATCATCTCCAGCTTGCTGCGCACGTCGTCGACCAGGATCTCGCCCATGCCGCAGCCGGGCGCGGTCAGCGTCATCTTGACCTCGACGGTGCGCTGGCCATCCTCGCGCGCATGCATGGTCACGTCGTAGATCAGCCCCAGATCGACGATGTTGAACGGGATCTCGGGGTCGAAGCAGGTGCGCAACTGCTGCCAGATCAGGGCTTCGACCTGCTCGTCGCCGGCGTCCTCGGGCAGTTCCAGCCCCGGCGGCGGCTCCTTGCCGATGGCGTCGCCGTCCTTGCCGGCGATGCGGAACAGATTGCCCTCCACGAACACCGTGTAGCTGCCGCCCAGGGCCTGGGTGATATAGCCGTAGCTGCCGGCGGGCAGGGTCACCGCGTCGCCCTGCGGCACCATCACCGCGGCGCAATCGCGTTCGAATTGGACAGGTTCGCTGCTGCGTGAGTACATGGGGGCGATATGGGGACAGGCCCCGCCGGTGCAAGTCGTGCAGTTTATCCGAGTGCGCGGGGCGCGCGCCGGAAGTATCCTGTACGCCTTCTCCGGGAACATCGAATGCCGCCTTCCTCCACGCCGGCCAGGCCCTCGCACTGGCTGTGGCCCCTGTTGCTCGCCATGGGCTGTTTCACCGCGCTGATCGCCTGGTTGCTGGTGGCGCTGTCGCTGGGTCGCCAGGCCGGCTGGATGGCCGTGGTGGTGGCGCTGGAGATCGTCTGGATGCTGCGTTTGGGCAACCTGCCGCGCGGCCCGCTGCGCATCGCCGTAGCGATGAGCGCCACGGTGCTGGTGATCGTCGCCGCCAACTGGGGCATCGCCGCCGCGCAGATGGGCGCGGGGCTGGGCCTGAACGTCTGGGATTCGTCGCTGAAGATGGGCGCCCACTACGCCTGGACCCTGACCCTGCTGGCCAACAGCCCCGGCGACCTGCTGTGGCTGGGCATCGGCGTGGCCACGGCGTATTTCAGCGCGCGCTGAGCACGGTCGGAGCGCGGCGGACGCCGCTGGGTGGCGATGGTGGTTGCGGCCCGATCACACCCCGATCATCCGCCTTGGCCATGAGGCGCATCGTTTTTTTGTAGGCGCGGCCGAAGCCGCTCCTGCGCCCTGCGCTCGCTACGTCCCCCCTGCCCCGCCACTCCGCCTGCAACGGCTCAATGCCCGCCGCCATCCAGCGCCTTCAGTTCGCTGACCAGGGCGCCGGCCGCCTCGGCGCCGTCGCCGTAAAGCATGCGGGTGTTGTCGGCATAGAACAGCGCGTTCTCGATGCCGGCAAAGCCGGTGCCCTTGCCGCGCTTGATGACGATGACGTTCCTGGAATTGACCACGTCCAGGATCGGCATGCCGTAGATCGGACTGGCCGGGTCGGTCTTGGCCACCGGATTGACCACGTCGTTGGCGCCGATCACCAGCGACACGTCGGTGCTGGCGAACTCGGGGTTGATGTCGTCCATGTCGGCGATCAGGTCGTAGGGCACGCCGGCCTCGGCCAGCAGCACGTTCATGTGCCCGGGCATGCGCCCGGCCACCGGGTGGATCGCGAACTTGACCTTGACCCCGCGCTCGATCAGCCGCTGCGCCAGTTCCCAGATCTTGTGCTGCGCCTGCGCCACCGCCATGCCGTAACCGGGCACGATCACCACGCGCTCGGCGTAGGCCATCATCGCCGCCACGTCGCCGGCCTCGATCGGCTTCTGGCTGCCGGCGATCGCCTGCGCCTGGCCGCCGCCGCCGAAGTTGGAGAACAGCACGCCGCGGATCGGCCGGTTCATCGCCTTGGCCATCAGCCGGGTCAGCAGGATGCCGGCCGCGCCGACCATCATGCCGGCGATGATCAGCGCCTCGTTGCCGAGCACGTAGCCCTCGAAGGCCACCGCCAGGCCGGTGAAGGCGTTGTACAGCGAGATCACCACCGGCATGTCGGCGCCGCCGATCGGCAGCGTCATCAGCACGCCCAGGGCCAGCGCCAGCACGAAGAACAGCACGATCGCCAGCGGACTCAGGCTGATCGCGGCCCAGGCGCCCACGCCCAGCATCGCCACGCACACCAGCAGGTTGAACACCTGCTGCGCGGGGAACGTGACGCGCTTGTCCAGGCGCCCGTCGAGCTTGGCCCAGGCGATGATCGAGCCGGACAGCGACACCGCACCGATCGCCGAGCCGATCACCGCCAGCGCCAGCGTGGTCGCATCCGGCTGGCGCGCGGCCAGCGCGGCGATCGCGGCCTCGCTCCAGTGCGTGGTATCGCGGCGCATCAGGAACGAGAAGCGCAGCAGCTCCACTGCGCCGATCGCCGCCGCCGAGCCGCCACCCATGCCGTTGTACAGCGCGACCATCTGCGGCATGTCGGTGATCGCCACCTTCTTGGCGGAGATCCACGCCGCGGCGGTGCCGAGCACGATCGCCAGCACGATCAGCGGCAGGTTGTGCAGACCCGGCAGCAGGAAGGTGGCGGCAGTCGCCAGCAGCATGCCGAAACCGGCCCAGCGGATGCCGCTGCGCGCGGTCCTGGGCGAGGCCATGCGCTGCAGGCCGAGCAGGAACAGGGTGGCGGCGACCAGATAGCTGCTCTTGATCAGGATCGGCAACAGTTCCATCAGCACGCGTGCTCCGAAAAAGGACATCTGCCCGAGTGGCAGAAGGTACGAGAGGACGCCCGGCGCGAGGCCGAGCAGTGCCAGCAGGACGGCCACGGCCAGCGCCGCGGCGGTGCGCCGATGCCGCGCATTCAATCCTTCGCCTTGGTCTTGGAGGCATCCGGCTTGCTGGACTTGAACATGTCCAGCATGCGCTCGGTCACCACATAGCCGCCGGCGGCATTGCCGGCGCCGAGCAGCACCGCGACGAAGCCGATGGCTTTCTCCAGGGTGGTGTCGGCATGCCCCAGCACCACCATCGCGCCGATCAGGACGATGCCGTGGATGAAGTTGGAACCGGACATCAGCGGGGTGTGCAGGATCACCGGCACCCGCGAGATGATCACATGCCCGGCGATGGCCGCCAGCATGAAGATGTACAAGGCCACGAACCCGTCGCTCATCGCACCATTCTCCCGGGCGCCGCGCCCGTCCGCCGCATCATAACCGCGTGCTGAACCGCTGTGCGATGCCGGCATGCGGTTGCGCGAAGGCCGCCAGGCCGGGCCGGTCAACCACGCCCGCCACCGCGCGTTAACCACGGCATCCCCCTGCTGGAAGCTAAGCTGTGCTGGTGAGCACGCCCGCCCTCGCACCGCCATCGACCGATGCCGACACCGAACAGCGCCCGCTGCCGGCGTCGCTGGACGCGTTCCTGGCCGAGATCGGGCCGCGCGCGTTCCGCTTCGCCGAAGCCGGACTGCGCCAGCGCGAGGACGCGCTGGACGCGGTGCAGGACGCGATGATCAAGCTGCTGGCCTATCGCGAGCGCCCGGCGCAGGAATGGACGCCGCTGTTCTGGAGCATCCTGCGCCGGCGCATCATCGACCTGCAGCGCCGCCGCACCTTCCGCCTGCGCTTCTGGGCGCCGACCAGCGAGCGTGACGCGGACAGCCCGCCGGACTGGGCCGACGACGGCCCCAATCCGTCCGAGCAGCACGAGCGTCGGCAGACCCATGCGCGGCTGGTGACGGCACTGCGCGCGCTGCCCGCGCGCCAGCGCGAGGCCTTCACCCTGCGCGTCCTGGAAGAGCTGGACGTGGCCACCACCGCACGCGCGATGGGCTGCTCGGAAGGCTCGGTAAAGACCCATCTGTCGCGCGCCCGCGAGGCGCTGCAGAAACATCTGGAGGACGTCCGATGACATCCGATCGCACCCGCCCGGCGGATTTCGACACGCAGATGCGCGCCGTCCACCAGGCCGGCTTGCAGGCCCTGCCCGCGCCGACCCTGGCGCGGCTGCGCGCCGCACGCCAACAGGCCAGCCATGCGCACGCGGCGCCAAGCCGGCGCTGGGGCTGGCTGCTGGCGGCGGTCCCGGCGCTGCTCGGCGCGGCGCTGGGCGTGCATCTGCTGCTGCGCCCCGCACCGTCGATGCCGACCACCACCACCACCACCACCACCACCGCCAGCGTCGCCACCGCCACTGCCACGACCGTGGCCGCGACCGCCTCGGTGCGCGCCGGCGCGGCCGCCGACAGCGACCAGGCCGCGACCGCGATGCTCGACGAAAATCCCGACCTGTACCTGTGGCTGGGCTCCGATACCTCGCTGGCAATGGAATGAACCCGATGACTCGCCTGATCCGTCTCTCCCTGGCGCTGACGCTGCTGGCCGGCACTGCCGTCCCGGCGGCCTTCGCCGCCCCGCCCCCGCCCGGGCCGCCGCCACCGCCGAGCGCGGCCGACCGCGACGACGACTCCGGCCCGCCGCTGCCCGACTGGGAACACCTGAGCCCACAGCAGCGCGAGCTGCTGATCGCACCCCTGCGCCAGCGCTGGAACGATGCCCCGCAGCAACGCCGACGCATGTTCGAGCACGCGCAGCGCTGGCAGTCGATGACCCCCGAGCAACGCGACCGCGCACGCAAGGGCGCCCGCCGCTACGAGGACATGACCCCGCAGCAGCGCGAGGAGGCGCGGGTGCTGTTCGAGCGCATGCGCACGCTGCCGCCGGACCAGCGCAAGGCGCTGCGCGACCGCTGGGAAGCGATGACGCCGGCGCAACGCGCCGCCTGGATCCGCGCCAATGCCGGCCCGGACAACCTGTCGCCGCCGGATGCTGCCAGGTAGGCGAAACGCGGCGCCGGTTCAAGCCTGATGCGCATGGCGCGCGCTCCCTCGCCTCGTCGTGTGCGGCGCATGGAGTCCAGCGCCGCAGAAATCGCCTCGCAGGAGCGGCTTCAGCCCCCACGGCGTTCCCGGTGAACCCGGTCGCGGCTGAAACCGCTCTTACACGGGCTCACCTTGCCCGCAGATCAGCGCCGCCCGAGCCGGCGCCCAACCATCGCGGCCGCACTCACGCCGTCCAGCGCGTCTTCGCCAGCAGTTCGTCGTTCCAGTCGTAGGCGATCGCGCCGTCCTTCAGGAACAGGGCGACGAAGTTGTAGACGTTGCGTGCGTACATCTCGCTCGCATGCACCGCGCCCATGCTGGCCAGATCCAACGGCCCGGCAATGGTCACGCCGGCGTGTTCGATGGTCTCGCCCGGTCGGGTGAGCTCGCAATTGCCACCGGTCTCGGCGGCCAGATCCACCACCACGCTGCCCGGCTTCATGCCGGCGACCATCGCCGCGCTGAGGATCTTCGGTGCCGGCCGTCCCGGCACCGCGGCGGTGCAGACCACCACGTCGATGCCTTTCAGGTGCTCGGCCAGGCGACGCTGCTGCTCCGCGCGCTCGTCGTCGGTGAGTTGCCGCGCGTAGCCGCCCTCGCCGGCGGCGCTGACCCCGAGATCGAGAAACTTGCCGCCCAGCGATTCGATCTGCTCGCGGGTTTCCGGGCGCACGTCGAAGCCCTCCACCTGCGCACCCAGGCGCTTGGCGGTGGCGATGGCCTGCAGGCCGGCCACGCCGGCGCCGACGATCAGCACCTTGGAGGGGCGGATGGTGCCGGCCGCGGTGGTCAGCATCGGGAAGAAACGCGGCGCCAGCTGCGCGGCGATCAGGGTCGCCTTGTAGCCGGCCATGCCGGCCTGCGAGCTGAGCACGTCCATCGCCTGCGCGCGGGTGGTGCGCGGCAGCCGTTCCAGCGGAAAGGCGACCAGTTGCCGCGCCTGCAGCGCCGCCGCGCGCGCCGGATCGGCCTGCGGCTGCAGGATGCCGACCACGCCGGCGCCCTCCTTGAGCTGCTGCAGCGCCACCGCCGGCAGCGGCTGCACGCACAGCACCAGATCCGCCTGCGCCGGGCTGTCGGGATCGGCCAGGCTGGCGCCGGCGGCCAGGTAGGCCGCATCGACGAAGCCGGCCGACACGCCGGCCTGCGGCTCGACCCGCACCTGCGCGCCCAGGGCGACCAGTTTCTTGACCGTCTCCGGCGTCGCCGCCACGCGGCGTTCGCCCTGCGCCGATTCCTTCACCACCAGCACCTGCACTGCCATGCGATTCCCCGTGCCTTGCCTGTCGTCCGCGCCGATCCTACAGCGTCCGCACGCCAGGTGGAGGCGTCGCGCACGCCAAGTGGGCACCGGCGACCGGGCGCGTTGGCGCCCCCGGCCCGAGGGCGCCCGGCGCACGCCGCCTCGGCGAAGGCGTGTTCTCCGCCGGGGCGGCCAGGGGCATGGACAGGTCGGGAAGGGTGCGGCGTGCGGGGAACACCTGCATCGCCGGCAAGCGATCGCCAACGCGGGTCAGGCGCAGGCACGGCGTCAGCCGCGACCGGCCGCGCGAGGAAACCCGGTCGCGGCGGAGGAGACGTCCTGATCCCGCCAAGGCCGACAGACAGGAAACGGCGTCAGCCGCGAATGGGGCTCCAAGTAAAGCCCCTCGCGGCTGAAGCCGCCCCTACGGTCGCGATGGCATAGCGACCAACGGCCGCCGGAACGCGTCGCTGGCGATGCGCTGACGCCGCCGATACGTACAGCCGAGCAGCACGCGACACGTGCAACGCCACGGCGGCGATCGCCCGCGCCGCCGCGCTGCTCTCAGTGCAAGGTCGCGCTATGCGGATCGAGACGGTCGATGACGCCCTGCATGGCGCTGTCGAAGGCGCCGTCGTCCACATGCGCGCGCAGCCGGCCCAGCCGCACCATCACCGCCAGTTCTTCCGGCGAGGCCACGCAGAAGCGCACGCCGCGCCGGTTGACGAACAGCAGGCGCGACGAGATCGGGCTCACCCACGACAGCTTGCCGGCCTGCATCTTGCCGTCGCGGTCGACGAAATCCAGCCAGGTGCCGATCTGCATCGTGCGGAAGCGGTCGGCATCGGCGTTGTCGAAATCGTCCATGGTCTGCGGCGGCGCCACGTCCACCGGTTGCGCCTCCTGCACCGGCGGCTGCGGCAGCGCCACCTGCGGCAGCTCCGGCAGCGGCCGCTCCAGTTCCGGGCGCAGCTCGGCCACCGCCTGCAGCGTGTCGTGCAGCGCGTCGATCGCGGCCGTGGCCGCCTCGGCATGCAGGCCGACGCTGGCGAAGACCCGCTGCAGCGCGCCCTGCCAGGCCTGCAGCCAGGGCTTGCCGACGATGTGCCGCTGCGCCTCGGCGGCTTCCTCGAGCAGGCCATCGGCCAGCGCCAGCGCATCGCGCACGCCGGGGCCGCCCTCGCCTTCGCGCAGCATCGCCATGGTCAGGTGGTGCTGCCACGGTTGCCGCAGGAACTCCTGCAGCGCCTGCGGCAACGGCCGGCCCTGCAGGCGCACCTGCAGTTCGGCCTCGGCGCGCTGCCGCGCCAGTTCCAGCTTCTCCTGGCCGCGCTGGGTCTCGGCGGCGCGGCGCTCGGCGATCTCGATGCGGCGGCGGTGCTGCACCAGGAAATCGCGGAATTCCTCTTCCAGGGTCAGGAAGATCGCCAGGTTCTCGTTGAACTCGGCCACCAGCCGGTCGATGATCTCCTCGACCTTGCCCATCAGCACGCGCTCGGCCTGGCTTTCGCCGGTGTTGCCTTCGCAGGCCTCGGCCAGCGAATTGAGCAGGCGCCGCGCCGGATGGGTCTTCTGCACGAACATGCGCCGGTCCAGCAGCGCGACCTTGACGAACGGCACCACCAGCCGGCCGATCAGTTCGCGCGAACGGCCTTCCAGGTCGCGCTCGTCGAGCATCACGTCGAACAGCATGCCGACCAGGTCGATGGCATCCTCGTCGACCGGATCCAGCCGCGCATGCGCCGGGTCCACGCCGAACTGGGTGGCGTTGGACAGCACCTCGCTCTTGAGCCGCTGCGCAAGCGACTCGCTGTCGTCGCCGATCGCCGCGCGCAGCGTCGCGCTGGGCGTGGCCTGCAGCAGCGACAGCACCGACATCATCTCGCGCTGGCTCAGCGGGCGTTGCTGGCCGACCGCCGCGGTCGCCGCGGAGGTGGCGCTTTCGCGCGCGTTGCGGGTCTGCTGCAACAGTTCGTGCAACGCCTCCAGCAACACGCCCTGACTACCGCCGGGCAGGCGCGCCTCGCCGTCGTCGTAGCGCTCGCCGGCCTGCAGGCTGCCGCGGCGCTCGGCCCAGCGGTTGACGAAGCGGTTGGCCCAGGCCGGCGCGTAGTGTTCTTCGTCCTCGCCCAGCTCGGCACCGACGCCATCCCCGGCAGCGCCGGCCTCGCGCGGCGGGCGCTGCTCCGGCGGCGGTGCGCGCCGCGGCGGCGGCGGCGGTCGCGGCCGCGAGATCTCCGGCATGATCCCGGCCTGGGCGAGGCTGTCGTCCAGATCCTGGTAGAGCTTGCCGACCCCGGCGGTGAAGTCGCGTTCGCACAGCTTGATCAGCACCAGCCGCACTTCCGGGGCCAGGTCGCTGGTGGAGAACGCGGCATGCACGGCCACGCCGATGTGTTCGGGGCCGATCGGATTGGTGTCCGCATCCAGCTCCAGGCCGCCGGCGATCCAGCCCAGGCGCCGGTCGATGCGGGTCAGCACCGGCTTCCATTCGCGCAGCAGCACGCTGGCGAGGTTGCGTACCGCCAGCCGCGATTCAAGCTCGTGTTCGGAGATCAGGCTCAGGCCCTGCCCGTAGCCGGCCAGGGCGACTTCGGCCGAGAGCGGCGCGCCGGCCTCCAGCGCTTCCCAGGCGGTATGCAGCTGGGCGCGGAAGCGCGCGGCGATCTCGTCGCGACGACGGCGCAGTTCGCGCATGCCGTCGAGGAACAGCAACTGCGACGCGCCGGCACTCTCGGCGCGATCGAACAGCACGTCGTCGAAATGCGCCAGCGCCGCGGCGAAGGCCTGGCCCAGCACTGGCAGCATGCCCTCGCGCGCCTGCGTCAACAGGCGCGGGTCACGCGCCGGGTGTGCGTGCGGGCTGGGGCTGAAACTCATGCGCGACGGCTCCGCGCCATGGACGGCGCCAGATAGAAGGAAGGTGGAAGACGATCGGACGCGGCCCCTGTTTCCGCTCCTGCATGGTAGGCAAGGTGTCTGAACAGCGACCGTGATGCGCTGCGCATTTCCGGCTCCAGAACGTGACCTCGTGCAGGATCGTAGGCATGGAAGGCGTCACTACGGCGGCAATGCGGCATGAATACGGCACGCCCGTCGAGGATCAGGCCGCCACCGCCACCCGTTCCAGGCGGTCGACCACGCCCTGCATGGCGCTGTAGAAGGCATCGTCGTCGCGATGCAGGCGCAGCCGGTCCAGCCGCGCCATCACTGCCAGCGCCTCGGCCGAGGCGACGCACAGCCGCCCGCCGCGGCGGTTGACGAACAGCAGGCGCGCCGAGATCGGGCTCACCCAGGTCAGTTTGCCGGGCTGCACGCGACCTTCGCGGTCGACGAAGTCCAGCCAGGTCCCCAGCGGCAGGGTGCGGAAGTAATCGGCGGTGATGTGGTCGAAATCGGTGGCCTGGGCCGGTTCCGGCAGTGCCGGCACGGTCTCGGCGGCGGGCGGCTCGGGCACGTCCACGCCCGTCGCCGGCAGCGCGGCCTGCAGCGGCCGCGCGTGCGCCAGGTCGTCCAGCGCCGTGTGCAGGGCCTGCCAGGCGGCTTCGGCCGCCGCGGCGTCCAGGCCGACGCTGGTCCACAGCCGGGTCAGCTCGGCATGTTGCGGCTGCAGCCAGCCTTCTACCGGCACCGCACCGTTCCGGGCCTGGCGGCACTGCGCCAGCACCGCATCGCCCAGCGCCAGCGCCGCGGCGAGCGCGCTGCCCTGACCGTCGTCGCGCAAGGCCGACTGCTGCACGTACTGGCACCAGGACTGGCGCAGGAAGGCCTCGATGGGAGGCGGCACGGTCAGGTCGTCGCCGGCCTGTTGCAGCAGATCGTGCAGCGCCTGCGCGGCGCGCTGCCGGGCGACCTCGCGGCGCTCCTCCGCCCGTTGCAATTCGGCCGCGCGGCGCTCGGCGATCTCCACCCGGCGCCGGTATTGCTCGTAGGCGCTGCCGAACTCGGCCTCCAGCGCCAGGAACACCGCCAGGTGCTCGTCGAAATCGCGCACCACCCGCTCCACCGCCGCCTGCGCCTGCGCCAGCAGCGCCTGCTCCGGGCCGGTGCTGCCGGCATTGCCGTCGCAGGCGTCGGCGAGCAGGTTGAGCAGGCGCCGCGCCGGATGCCCGTCGCGCACGAACAGGCGGCCGTCGATCAGCGCCACCTTGGCCATCGGCACCAGCATCTGCCCCAGCAGTTCGCGCTGCGCGGGTTGCAGCACGCATTCCTCCAGCATCACATCGAACAGCAGGCCGACCAGATCCAGGGTGTCGGCATCGGCCGGATCCAGGCAGGTGCTGGCCGGGTCCAGGCCGAGCGAGGCGCCGATACCGGTGATCTGCCGGCGCAGGCCCAGCGCCAGCGGGCCGCCGTGTTCGCCGACGACGGCGAATCCGGCCAACGGCATGGTCTGCAGCAACGACAGCACCGACAGCAGCTCGCGCGGCGACAGGCAGCGCCGGCCGTCGCCCGGGCCCGCGTCCGGCTGCGCCTCGTGCAGCAGCGCGCGCAGCGCCGGCGGCAGCACCTCCTGTTCATTGCGCGCGTGCGCGTCCAGGGCGCGTGCGGCGCGGCGCTGCGCCGCCGACAGCGGCGCGGCGGTGTCCCAGTTCTCGAAGAAGCGGCTGATCCAGTCCGGCGCCGCCTCGTCCTCGCTCGCGCCCAGGCGCGGGATGGCGCGGCGGCGCGGGCGCCCGCTCGGCAGCGCGCGGGCGCGCGCGACCTCGTTCAGGCGCTGCTCCAGTTGCGAATACAGTTCGCCGACGCGCTCCTGCAGTTCCTGCTCGCAGATCTTGACGATCGCCAGTTGCACCTGCGGCGCCAGCACCAGCCCGTGCAGCGCCGCGTACACCGCCGCGCCCACGTGCTCGGGGCCGAACGGGTTGTTGTCGGCATCGATGCGCTGGCCGCCGGCGATGAAGCCGAGGAACCGGTTCAGCCGCATCAGCTCCGGCCGCCAGCGGTGCTGGATCGCCCCGGCCAGGTTGCGCACCGCCAGGCGCACGTCCAATTCCTGTTCCGAGACCAGGCTGAGATCGCCGCGCTCGCGCGCCAGGCTGCGCTCCACCGACAGCGGGCGGCCGGCTTCCAGCGCCTGCCAAGCCTGGGCCAGGTGCGCGCGGAAGCGCGCGGCGATCGGCTCGCGCTGCTGGCGCAGCAGCTGGATCGCCTCGAAATAATCGTTCTGGGTCGGCCCGGCGCGCTCGGCCATGCGGAACAGCGCTTCGGCCAGCACATCCAGCACCTCGCCGAAAGCGCCGGCGAGCGGAACCGACACCACATCCCGGACCTGATCGAGCAGATCCGCGTTGCGGCTGGGCGACAACTCTTCAGCGTATTCAGCAAGGGTCATGGCAGTGTGATACGCAGGCAGCAGTGAGACCGACGTCAATTCGGAAGCTAGCGGCAGATCAGCAACGCAACGCGATTGTCCGTGTAACTGCGGCATCCGCTGCCGCCTGCGAGCGCCCGACTATAATTCCGCGCCCGCCCCACGGAATCGAGACTATGCGCACAATTCATTCGCTGCAAGCGCTGGATGCGCGCCGTTCAGTGCCATCCAAGCAGCTGGGCGAGCCGGGACCGGACGCGGAGACGCTGCTGGCCATGCTGCAGTCGGCGGTGCGTGTCCCCGATCACGGAAAGCTGGTGCCGTTCCGCTTCCTGCGCATCGCCGGCCCGGCGCGTCAGGCCTTGGGCGACATCCTCGCCGCGCGCACCCTGCAGCGTGATCCCGGCGCGGCGCCGGCGGCGGTGGAGAAGGATCGCGAACGCTTCGCGCATGCGCCGGTGGTGATCGCGGTCATCGCCTGCCTGCAGCGCGGACACAAGGTGCCGGAGATCGAACAGTGGATGACCGCCGGCTCGGTGTGCTTCGCGCTGCTGCAGGCCGCGCAGGCCTACGGCTTCGGTGCGCAATGGCTGACCGGCTGGATGGCGTATGACGAAACGGTGACCGCGCGGCTGGGCCTGGCCGAGCACGAGCATGTCGCCGGCTTCATCCACATCGGCACCGCCCGCCTCGACGTGCCGGAGCGTGAGCGGCCGGATCCGCGCGCGCTGCTCAGCGACTGGACGCCGTGAACGCAGGCCCGCCCGTGTCGCGGCCGCTGTACCTGGTCGATGCCAGCCTGTACGTGTTCCGCGCCTGGCATTCGATTCCCGACGAATTCCAGGACGCGCAGGGCTGGCCGACCAATGCGGTGCACGGCTTCGCCCGCTTCCTGCTCGACCTGCTCGAGCGCGAGCGCCCGCAGCACATCGTGATCGCCTTCGACGAAGCGCTGGACAGCTGCTTCCGGCATCGCCTGTACCTCGCCTACAAGGCCAACCGCGCGCCGGCGCCGGACGCGCTGCGCCGCCAGTTCGCGCATTGCAAGGCGCTGTGCGCGGCCCTGGGCCTGGGCGTGCTGGCGCACCACGACTACGAGGCCGACGACCTGATCGGCAGCGCCCTGCACAGCGCCCGCGGCAATGGCTTCCACGGCGTGATCGTCTCCGCCGACAAGGATCTGTCGCAGCTGCTGCTGGAGTTCGACGAACAATGGGACTACGGCCGCGGCCAGCGCTGGGGCGCGGCCGGGGTCAAGGCGCGCCACGGCGTGCATGCGCACCAGATTGCCGACTATCTGGCGCTGACCGGCGATGCGATCGACAACATCCCCGGCGTCACCGGCATCGGCGCCAAGTCGGCGGCGATCCTGCTGGCGCATTTCGGCGACCTGGACACGCTGCTGGCGCGGGTCGACGAAGTGGCGTTCCTGCGCCTGCGCGGCGCCGCGCAGATGGCCGTACGCCTGCGCGAGCAGCGCGAGCACGCGCTGCTGTGGCGGCAGCTGACCACCATCGCCCTGGACGCGCCGCTGCACACGGCCACCGTGAATTTCGCCCGCGGCGCGGCCGATGCCGACATGCTGCACGGCCTGTGCGAGGCGCTGCGCTTCGGGCCGCTGACCCGACGCCGCCTGCTGCAGGCGGCCGGCCTGGAGTTTGTGGCCGGCTGAGCGCTGGCCTTCGCCACGGGCAGGCGATGCCGCTGCCCGAAGCAGGCACGCCCTCGCACGCGCTGTGCCGGTTGCACCGTGCCGTCGCGACCGGCGCCGAGCGACTCGCGCGGCGCCAGCGACCCCGGGCACGACCTGGCGCGCATCAAAAAAACACAACGCACGTTCTACACTGCACCGCATCGCCGGACCGCGCCGTGCGCGACCGCGCCCTCTTCCTCCGCCATCTTGCGAGCTGCCCATGCCCCGCCACGATTCCCCGCCCCGCGTCGTCTACGAAGGCAAGTACCAGCGCATGGTCGTGCGCGGCACCTGGGAGTATTCCGAGCGCGTGCACGCCGGCGGCCTGGCCGCGATCATCGTGGCGGTCACGCCGGACGACGAGGTGCTGTTCGTCGAACAGTTCCGCGTGCCGCTGCAGGCGCGCACCATCGAGATGCCGGCCGGACTGGTCGGCGACATCGATGCCGGCGAATCGATCGAGGTGTCGGCGGTGCGCGAACTGGAAGAGGAAACCGGCTGGACCGCCGAGCACGCCGAGGTGCTGCTGATCGGCCCGACCTCGGCCGGCGCCAGCAACGAGAAGATCGCCTTCGTGCGCGCCACCGGCCTGCGCAAGGTCGGCAACGGCGGCGGCGACGCCAGCGAGGACATCACCGTGCATTCGGTGCCGCGCACGCGTGCCGCCGCGTGGCTGGTGCAGAAGATGGGCGAAGGCTACGCACTGGACGCGAAGCTCTGGGCCGGCCTGTGGATGATCGAACACGAGCTCGACGGGACGCCGCGTGGCTGAGGGTCTCAGCCACGCATTGCCGCCGCTGCTGGGCGCGGACGACCCGGCGGTGTTCAGCATCCACCGACCACACGGTACATCGCCGTTCGTGCTGCTGGCGGATCACGCGGGACAGGCAGTGCCGCGCGCGTTGCACGGCCTCGGCCTCGCGCAGTCGGAACTGGACCGGCACATCGGCTGGGACATCGGGATCGCCGGCACCACCCGCGCGCTGTCCGCGCTGCTCGACGCCTGGGCGATCGAACAGACCTACTCGCGACTGCTGATCGACTGCAACCGCCCGCTGGCCTCGCCGACGCTGATTCCGCCGGTCAGCGACCACACCGTGGTGCCGGGCAATGCCGGGCCCACGGCGGCGCAGCGGCAGCAGCGCATCGACGCCGTGCATGCGCCCTACCACGCGCGCATCGCCGCCGAACTGGACGCGCGCCGCGCCGCCGCGCGCCCCACCCTGCTGGTGATGATGCACAGCTTCACCCCGGTGATGGACGGCGTGCCGCGGCCCTGGCATGCCGGCGTGCTCTACCACCGCGACACCCGTTTCGCCCACGCGCTGCTGCAGGCGTTGCGCGCGGAAGACGACCTGCTGGTCGGCGACAACGCGCCGTACGCGGTCAGCGGCAGCAGCGACTACGCGGTGCCCGTGCACGGCGAAGGCCGCGGCCTGCCGCATGTGGAACTGGAGATCCGCCAGGACCTGATCGCCGATGCCGCCGGCCAGCAGGCCTGGGCGCAGCGGCTGGCGCGGATCTTCACCAGGCTGCAGCCGCAGTTGCTGGCGCTGGGCTGAGTAACGCCGACGCCCTTCCCGCACCACGCCTCATGCCAGCGTCGGCACTGGCATCCACGGAAACGCCTTGTAGCCCTGCACCTGCAGCGGAACGCCGAGTGCGGCGAAATCGGCCGCGATCGCCGCGGCACGAAGACGATCCAATGCCTCGCCCACGGTCAGCGACCCGGCGCGACAGGCGGCCAACGCCTGGCCGATCGGCCAGTCCAGCAGGTGCGCGACCTGCTGCGCTATCGGCTTGACGCATTCGGGCGGACAGCGCGCAAGCACCAGATCGAACGAGGCAAAGACGCCTGCACCGACGCCAACCGCGCGCGCCGCCTCCCAAGCGTCCTCGTCCGCCTCGCCGAGCGCCTCGTCCACACCCTCGACCTGCAGGAACGCGTCGTACTCCGCGTAGTAGGCCAACGCCTGCGCGTAGTCGTATAACGTCGACAGCGGGCGTTGCCGCTTCTGCACGTCGAGCACGTCGGCGAACGTCGCCGGTTCCAGGTAGGGCGCCAAGCCCAGCGCGCGCGCCGCCGCGGGCGGTGTGTCATCGTCGCCGAATGCAGTGGCTTCGTCGGGCGGCAACCAGAAGCGCGCCTGCAGCGGATCCTCGCCGGTGGCATGCACCCAGCCGAACGCCTCGTGCACGTGGCCGTCGTCGTTGCAGGCGGCAAAGGCATCCAGCGTCTCACGCAAGGTCAATAGCGGAATCATACGTCGTCGGGCAGGCAGCGCGCGGCAGCGCAGTCTACGGCAGGTGTGCGGACGCTGAAGGAGAATGAAGCCTGCGAGACCGGAGCGAGACGTCGCTGGACATCGCCTGGCGTGTCGATCCGCGACCCCGTTCGACGACGACCGCTCGCCCGCACCCAAAGCAGTCCGCGACCGGCAGCGCCGCCGCGATGCGCCCCCCAGTGCAGCGGTACGCGGCTGGCGCAGCGGCGCCCGCGATCCGCAACGCCCGGTTGCCCCTGCGGCCGTTCGGCATGCACTGGCCACGACGCCGCTCAGCATGCTGAAGCGGCTGCCGCCCGCCTTCACACTAAGCTGAGTGTCTCCTGCGCACGCTCGGGCTGGACCGGTCCGTACCGGAAACCCGCCCCGCATCGGACCCCACATGCTCATCCGCCTCGGTTACGAAATCCGCTACCGGTTCGCGCAAGCGACGCCGATGCTGGCGATGCTGGACATCCACGACAGCCGCCGCGACGACATCGTTGCCGCCACCGCCTTGCACAGCGTGCCGGCGCTGCCGTTGCACCGTTATCGCGATGGCTTCGGCAACCGCTGCACGCGCCTGCAGGCGCCCGCCGGAACGCTGACCCTGCGTGCCGATGCGGTGGTGCGCGACAGCGGACTGCCGGACCAGTACCGCTACGACGCCGCGCAGACCCCAGTGGAGCAGTTGCCCGACGACACCCTGGTGTATCTGCTCGGCAGCCGCTACTGCGAGACCGACCTGCTCAGTGGCATGGCCTGGGAGCTGTTCGGCGGCACGCCGCCCGGCTGGGCACGGGTACAGGCGATCTGCGACTACGTGCATACGCGCATCGCCTTCGGCTATGCCCATGCCTGCGCCACCAAGAGCGCCGCGCAGGCGCTGCAGGAAGGGCGCGGCGTGTGCCGCGACTTCGCGCATGCGGCGATCGCGCTGTGCCGCTGCATGAACATCCCGGCGCGCTACTGCACCGGCTATCTGGGCGACATCGGCGTCCCGGTCTCGGACGCACCGATGGATTTTTCCGGCTGGTTCGAAGCCTTCCTCGACGGGCGCTGGTACACCTTCGATGCACGCCACAACGTGCCGCGCATCGGCCGGGTGCTGATCGCGCGCGGCCGCGACGCCGCCGACGTGGCGATCAGCACCACCTTCGGCGACAACGTACTCGAATCGTTCGTGGTGTGGACCGACGAGACCAAGCAGGCACAGCTCGACACGCGCCCCTGCGCAGCGGCCGGCGCCATCACCGCCGCCGGATGCGAACCCGGCAACGCGCTGGCCTGCTGAATCATTGCAGTGGACGGTGCCGCCATGCGCAGCACCGCCCTTCCGTGAACGCGCTACGCAGCCGCGCGCGGACTCAGGCGAAGCCGTCGGTGGCGCGCACCAACGCGTCGACGTTCTCGGGCTCGAACGCGGAATGGCCGGAGGCCGGGGTGATCTGCAGCGTCGCCTTCGGCCAGGCCTTGGCCAGATCCCAGGCGTTGGCCAGCGGGCAGACCACGTCGTAGCGGCCGTGCACGATCACCCCCGGGATGTCGGCGATGCGGTGCGCGTCGCGCAGCAACTGGTCCTCGACCTCGAAGAAGCCGCCGTTGACGAAGTAGTGGTTCTCGATGCGGGCGAAGGCCAGCGCGAAGTGCGGGTCCTCGTGGCTGTCGACGAAATCGGCATCCACGTGCAGGAAGCTGGTCGCGCCTTCCCACACGCTCCAGGCCTTGGCCGCGGCCAGGCGGGTCGCCTCGTCGTCGCTGGTCAGGCGCCGGTGGAAGGCGGAGATCAGGTCGGCGCGCTCCACCGCCGGGATCGCCGCGACGTAGTGCTCCCATGCGTCCGGGAACAGGCGGCTGGCGCCTTCCTGGTAGAACCACTCCAGTTCCCAGCGACGCAGCATGAAGATGCCGCGCAGCACCAGCTCGGTGACGCGCTCCGGATGGCTCTGCGCGTAGGCCAGCGCCAGGGTCGAGCCCCAGCTGCCGCCGAACACCTGCCAGCGGTCGATGCCCAGGTGCGTGCGCAGCCGCTCGATATCGGCGACCAGGTCCCAGGTGGTGTTGTCGACGAGGTCGGCATGCGGCGTGGAGCGGCCGGAGCCGCGCTGGTCGAACAGCACGATGCGGTACTTGGCCGGATCGTGGAAGCGGCGCATCTTGGCGTTGCAGCCGCCGCCGGGACCGCCATGCAGCAGCACCACCGGCTTGCCGTGCGGATTGCCGCACTGTTCGTAGGACAGGGTATGCCGTGCGTCCACCGGCAACATGCCGCTGTCGAACGGCTCGATCTCGGGATACAGCGTGCGCATGGCGACTCCTGCGGGAAAACCGCGATTCTACCCATGCGCGCCACTTGAGCGGCGCTGACCAGCAACGGCCGGCCGCGAACGGACCTGGCGCAGCGCCGATCGGCCAACCGGGGTCGGGATCAACCGATCGCCGGCGCGCCTCTGCCGCCAGGGGCGTCCTGCACCCGCTGCTGCGCTTCCATGGCCAGGTGCTGCGCGCGCTGCTGGTTGAACGCCTGCGCCTGCTGCACCGTCTCGTGCATCGGTGCAGCGGCCTGCGCCACGTCCGTGGCGGCGCGGAAGCCCGGCGTGGTGCCGGACACCCACAGCGTGTCGCCGGCCATCTGCACCCGGTCGATCTTGTCGGCATCGGCGATGCCGGCCCGCTTGGCACCGAGCATCGCCTGCGCGACATGCGCATCGTCGATGCGCGTCGGTACGTCCCTGCGGATGCGCGCGAACATGGTCTGATCGGACGCAGGCAGTGCGGCGAGGTTCTGCTCACGATCGGCCTTGTGTCCGGCCGACGGCGCCGAGTGGGCTCCGGAAGCCGGCGTCGTCGCGGCAGGCGCCTGCGGATGCGGCTGCGCGGGTGCGTGGGCCGGAGCGCTGCGCTGGAACCACTGCCCGGGATGGGTCAGCGTGTCGTAGGCCTGGCCAGCCGCGTGCTTGGCCGCGTCGATGCCCTGCGTGGCGGTCTGTCTTGCGGCTTCGTACGCGTGCGTACCAACCCGCGCGGCGCTGTCGGCCGCTTGCTTCGCCGCATCATAGGCACTGGTGGCCGCACGTCCAGCTTGCGCCACGCCTTCGGTCACTACGTGTTTGGACGCGTCGTAGGTCTGCGTGACAGTGCGCTCGACATGCTCCACACCGCTTATGACCACGTGCTTCGCCGCACCGTAGGTTTGAGTGGCCGCGCGCCCAACCTGCTCCGCGCCTTCAGTCACCACATGCTTCGCGGCGTCGTAGGTCTGGGTGGCGGCACGACCGACCTGCTGGGCGCCTTCGGTCACCACGTGCTTGGTTGCGTCGTAGGTTTGCGCCACCGCACGTTCGGCCCGGTCGATCCCATCGGAGACCGCCTGCTTGCCGAGCTGATACGTCTGCGTGGCGGTTTGCGCCGCGACCCGCGCGCCATCGTAGGCATCGACGATGTGATTGGCGACGTTGGCCACGCCCGCCTGGAAGCGAGGATCATGGATCCGCTCCACCACGGCGTCGGCAGCCGCATGCGCGCCTCGCTCCACGGCGCCTTTGGCCGATTCCAGCCCGCCGCCCACCCACCGCGCCGCCGCATCCGCACCTTGACCGTGCAGACGGGCGGCTTCGCCCACCACATGTCCAGCCAGCGGCGCAACCGGGATGAAGGGCGCGGTAAGGCGCCCGCCCTCCCGCGCCACGATCGCGATACGTTCGTCCAGCGCTTGCACGTAGCGACCGCCGGCGCGCACGGCATCGGCACCGTGCTGCAGGCCGTCGGCAACCCCGCGCACGGGCGCGCCACGCGCGATGGTGTCGCGAATGGCGGGATCGGCGTTGAGCACGAGGTACTCGTTGAGTTGCCGCCGCAGATTCGGCGACAGTTGGCCCTGCCCGTCGTTCCCGCGCATCTGCCGCAGCGACTCGGACAGTTCGGCGCGTGCGAAGGACACATCGCTGCCGAAGCGGTCGATGGCGTCCTTGTTCGCCGCGTAGCGCTGCGTCGCTTCCTGGAAGCGCTGGGGTTGCAGGATATTGTCCGGACTGTCGCTGCTGAAGTGCTGCTGGCCGCCGTGGTCGCTCAGCCGCATCGCGATCAGCGCGTTTGGCGGCGCCGACCCGGGCGGCGCATCCAGGTAGCGGCCGGCCCGCAGGCTCTGGATGTCCTCTTCGCTGGCCAGCGACACCACCTTGCCGACATGCGGACTGGCCGCGCTCACCACGTCGCCGGCCATGCGGTAGTTGGTGAGCTGGAAGCCCGGCTGCGGCGGGCCATCGATCATGTCCGCCGCGCCGAAGCCGTTGTAGGTGGCGCCGCGCAGGCCATATTTGGCGGCCTGGAGTTCCGCCAATGCGCCGCCCAGGGAGTGGCCGGCAGCGAATATCTGGGTTTTCGGGATGCCCTGCGCAGCCGCTTTGGCGATCATCTGCGCTGTAAACGCGTCGGCCGCAGACCTCTGCGCGTTGACGGTATCTCGCACCATCTTTGCATCGACGGCGATGTCCTGCAGCGTCGTCAGCGCGTGGTCCGCTTTTTCCGAAACACTCTTACCTGAAAATAGACCAGGATCAGTACCTCGGTACGCGACAATAACATTGTGAGGCGACGCAACGCTTTGATACGCAGTTGCGTGAAAGCCGGTAGCCGGATCACTGGCATAGCCAAATATCTTATAACCCTGGCCATCCAGAGAAACATACCTATTGTTATCGCCCACATCACGCTGTGATCGGTTGGCATACGCGTCATTACTTGCATCAGCTAACGCTTGATCAATGACTTTCATGACTTGACTTCCTTAACAGTGATCGTCACTGGGAAATAAGCATCAGGGTCTTTAAGAACCTCGGGATCGTCAGACTGGAACTCTAGCGCACCATAGGGAACCAAAGCAGGATCCCCATAAGAACTATTCTTGAAATAGCTTTTCCCACCACCCTCGCGCAAGATTTTTTCCAACAACCCTCCCCAACCGAATTTCACACCCTTGCCAATCGCGCTAACACCCACACTTATCACATCCCAGTGGCAAACCCCGAGATTGAAATAATCTTCATCCAGCAGGGCATCGCGATAAAAATATCCCTTCCATGTGTGGTCATCCACCTGGACCATAGGAATATCGAGCCCGGTGTTAGGCACATGCTGCTCGCCAAGAACTGGCATCATCGGCACACAATTCTTATTGATGACGTCATATCCAATGTAAGCACCCTTGAAAGAATCCCACGGTCCCGGCGCATTTGACGTGGCGATGACCTCGTAGCGCTTGACCGGATGCGGATTCAGATGCCCGGTCGCACCGTCGTTGCCAACATCGATACCTTTCGAACAACCGGCGGCGGTCGCGGCCAGGGGCATAATGGCGGCAGCGGCCAGGTGGTGCAGTTTCATCGTATCGTCCTCGGGGGGATAGGCCGCAGGCAGCGCGGCAGTGGGGTCTGGTGGCAATGGCAGTCTCGGCTTGCGCCAGGGCGCAATCGGCACCCCACCACGCGGCAGCGCGCCGAGCCTGGCGTAGACGTCCGCATTGATGCTGCCCATGTCGCGCAGGAGTTGCGCATCGCGCATTGTGCGGGCGCGTGGACGATAGGGATTGTCGCTGTACGTGCTCTTTTTGTCGCTCATCGCGCCACCTCTCCTTTATCAAGACTCCAAGTTGCGACTGCGATCTTACTCGCTGGAAACCATGTCGCCACTGCCCATCGCGCAAAGGGTACAAGTGGGATCCTGACCCACATCCATGGCCCGGATTTTCCTGATGAATCGCCATCGGGCTCTGATACCGGCATGCGGCAGCGCCAGGTATTGGTTACATAACTGACTGGAAGCCTGTAGCTGAGTCACTGGAAAAGCCGAAAACCCAGTAGCGCCTCTCACCTGAATGCACCTGCTTCTTGCAGCGATATCGCTCCGAGGACAATTCACATACGCGTCGTTGGCCGCATCGGCAACCGCTTGATCAATCCCCTTCACGGCTGGGCCTCCCTGACAGCGAGGGTGGCAGAGAAATATGCGTCCGGATGCTGTAGCACTTCAGGATCAGCAGGATCGAAATCCTGTGCCCCGTAAGGGACCAGGGACTTATCCCCATACGCGACCTTCTTGAAATACCTGGTCCCTCCACCTTCGCGCAGAATCTTCTCCATAGAGCCGCTCCACGCAAACCTTAGGCCCTGAGCAATCGCACTGGCGCTCACGCTCGTGACGTCCCAATGGCACACCCCAAGCTTGAAGCAATCCTCATCCTGCAGCGCATCACGGTAGAAATACCCCTTCCACGTATGGTCGTCTACGCGGGTCATCGGAACGTCGAGTCCGGTATTGGGGACTTGCTGTTGACCAATGAAGGGGATCATCGGAACGCACTTCTTATTGACGACGTCCTATCCGATGTAGGCGCCCTCGAACGCATCCCACGGCCCCGGCGCATGGGACGTGGCGATGACCTCGTAGCGTTTGACCGGGTGCGGATTCAGATGCCCGGTTGCGCCATCGTTGCCGACGTCGATGCCGTTGGAGCAGCCCGCGCCAGCCACGAGGATGGCAGCGACAGCGAGTGCGCGCAGGATTCTGAGACGGGGCCTGCGACGAGCGGTCACGCCGGCAGGGATCCACGCACCCTCGGCATGCCGCGTACCCGTCTGTGCCACGGCGGGCGTGGGCGGTACGCGCATCGCATTCGAAAGGCGACTGAGGGTGAACATTGCGGGTCATCCATGTCCGGCATCGTTACCCACGCACCATACCCCGGCGCCGGCGGGTCAGGCCAGCGGCTGGCGCCCCAGCGTGACCCGATCGCGCGCTTCCAGGTCCTGGTAGGTCGCCGCCTCGGCGAAGCCGGCTGCCTCCAGCAGCGCGCGCACCGCCGGGCCCTGGTCCCAGCCGTGTTCCAGCAGCAACCAGCCGCCGGGCAGCAGATGCGCCGGCGCATCGGCGACGATCCGGCGCAGATCGTCCAGGCCGTCGGCACCGGACGCCAGCGCGCTGGCCGGTTCGTAGCGCAGGTCGCCCTGCTGCAGGTGCGGATCGCCGGCGGCGATGTACGGCGGGTTGCTGGCGATCAGATCGAAGCGCTGCCCGGCCAGCGGGGCCAGCCATGGGCCCTGGACGAAGGCGACGTTGCCCAGGCCGTGGGCATGCGCATTGGCCTGCGCCATGGTCAGCGCCTCCGCACTGAGGTCGGTGGCCGTCACCTGCGCCTGCGGCCGCTCGCTGGCCAGGGCCAGGGCGATGGCGCCGCTGCCGGTGCCGAGGTCGGCGACCCGGCGGCCCGGTGCCAGGTCCAGTCGCTCCAGCGCCAGTTCCACCAGCCGCTCGGTGTCCGCGCGCGGGATCAACGTGGCCGGTCCGACCGCCAGGTCCAGGGTCCAGAAGCCGCGCCGGCCGGTCAGGTAGGCCACCGGCTCGCCCTGTACACGCCGGGCGAGCAGCGCCTGAAACCCATCCGCCACCTCGTCCGCCAACGGATCGCGGGCGTGCGCGAACAGCCACGCACGGTCGCGTTGCAGGGCGTGCAGCAGCAAGGCTTCGGCATCGCCGCGCTCGACCTGGGTGCAGGCGTCGCGCAGCAGGGATTCGGGGGTGGGCGCATTCATCGCTGTCACGATGACGCAGCGAGCGCGGAAAAGCCAACGTGGTAGAACGGACCGACGCCCATGCGCCCTGGGCGGCTGACGCGCTGTTCGCGCGGCAGTGCAGCAAAGAGCCAGGCTTGGGAATCGATAGAGGAAACCTATCTATTCAATTCCATCAATCGATTTGAGGGATCTATCGGCGCCCCCTATCATGAGCCTCGTTCCATCCCCCGACCCCTATTGCAACCACGAGGAAACTCCATGTCGTCTTTGATCAACACCCAGGTCCAGCCGTTCAAGGCCAACGCCTACCGCAATGGCGAATTCATCGAAGTCACCGACGCGGACCTGAAGGGCAAGTGGTCGGTGCTGATCTTCATGCCGGCCGCCTTCACCTTCAACTGCCCGACCGAAGTGGAAGACGCCGCCGAGCATTACGCCGAGTTCCAGAAGATCGGCGCCGAGGTCTACATCGTCACCACCGACACCCATTTCTCGCACAAGGTGTGGCACGAGACCTCCCCGGCGGTGGGCAAGGCCCAGTTCCCGCTGGTCGGCGACCCGACCCACCAGCTGACCCGCGCCTTCGGCGTGCACATCGAGGAAGAAGGCCTGGCCCTGCGCGGCACCTTCGTGATCAACCCGGAAGGCGTGATCAAGACCCTCGAGATCCACGACAACGCGATCGCCCGCGACGTCACCGAGACTCTGCGCAAGCTCAAGGCCGCGCAGTTCGTCGCCTCGCACCCGGGCGAGGTCTGCCCGGCCAAGTGGAAGGAAGGCGAGAAGACCCTGAAGCCGTCGCTGGACCTGGTCGGCAAGATCTAAGCCGCCCGCGCTCCCATCTCCGCCTCGCGGCGGGGGTGGGGGTGAACCGCAGCCGGCATCGCGCGCCGGCGCCGGCTGCGGTTCATCCCTCCTCCCCTCTTCGCAGCGCGCTGCTCCGGCAGCGTGCCTCCCCCGCGCTTTGCCCAACGTCAGGAGTCCGCCATGTTGGATGCCGATCTGAAAACCCAGTTGAAGGCCTACCTGGAGCGGGTCGTCCGGCCCATCCACATCACCGCGTCGGTGGACGATGGCGCCAAGTCGCGCGAGATGCTCGACCTGCTCGAGGACCTGGTGCTGCTGTCGGACAAGATCACCCTGGACGTGCACCGCGACAGCGGCGAGCGCGCGCCATCGTTCGCGCTGAACAGCCCCGGCCACGACATCCACCTGCGCTTCGCCGGCCTGCCGATGGGCCACGAGTTCACCTCGCTGGTGCTGGCGCTGCTGCAGGTCGGCGGGCATCCGTCCAAGGCCACCGCCGAACTGATCGAGCAGGTGCGCAACCTGCCCGGCGAGTACCGCTTCGAAACCTATTTCTCGCTGTCCTGCCAGAACTGCCCGGACGTGGTGCAGGCGCTGAACCTGGCCGCGGTGCTGAATCCGAACATCCAGCACGTGGCGATCGACGGCGCGCTGTTCCAGGACGAGGTCGAGGCGCGGCAGATCATGTCGGTGCCCACCGTGTACCTCAACGGCGAAGTCTTCGACCAGGGCCGCATGACCCTGGAGCAGATCGTGGCCCGGCTCGACACCGGCGCGGCCAAGCGCGATGCGGCGGCGATCGCGGCCAAGGCGCCGTTCGACGTACTGGTGGTCGGCGGTGGCCCGGCCGGCGCGGCCGCGGCGATCTACGCGGCGCGCAAGGGTATCCGCACCGGCGTGGCGGCCGAGCGCTTCGGTGGCCAGGTGCTGGACACCATGGCGATCGAGAACTTCATTTCCGTGCAGGAGACCGAAGGCCCGAAGATGGCCACGGCGCTGGAGCAGCACGTGCGCCAGTACGACGTGGACATCATGAACCTGCAGCGCGCCGAACAGCTGGTGCCGGCCGGTGCCGACGGCCTGGTCGAGGTCAAGCTGGCCAACGGCGCCTCGCTGAAGAGCCGCACGGTGATCCTGTCCACCGGCGCGCGCTGGCGGCAGATGAACGTGCCCGGCGAAGACCAGTACCGCAACAAGGGCGTGGCCTATTGCCCGCACTGCGACGGCCCACTGTTCAAGGGCAAGCGCGTGGCGGTGATCGGCGGCGGCAACTCCGGCGTGGAAGCGGCGATCGACCTGGCCGGCATCGTCAGCCACGTCACTCTGGTCGAGTTCGACAGCAAGCTGCGCGCCGACGAAGTCCTGCAGCGCAAGCTGCGCAGCCTGGGCAACGTCGACATCCTGGTCAACGCGCAGAGCACCGAGGTGCTGGGCGACGGCCAGAAGGTCACCGGCCTGGTCTACAAGGACCGCGTCGGCGGCGATGTGCATCGCGTGGCGCTGGAAGGCATCTTCGTGCAGATCGGACTGCTGCCGAACACCGAATGGCTGCAGGGCACGGTGGCGCTGTCGCCGCGCGGCGAGATCGTGGTCGACGACCGCGGCCAGACTTCCCTGCCGGGCGTGTTCGCCGCCGGCGACGCGACCACGGTGCCGTACAAGCAGATCATCATCGCCATGGGCGAAGGTTCCAAGGCGGCGCTGAGCGCGTTCGACCACCTGATCCGGCACAGCGCACCGGTCGCCAGCGGCAGCGTGGCCGAAGCGGCCTGATCCGCACCCATCCCGCGCCGCTCCGCCGGCGCGGGACCAGGGTGTGCGGTCTCCACCGCGCGCGTCCATCTGTCTCGCCGCCATGTGCGCCACACGCTCTATGCTGTGACCCTGCGTCACCTCCCGCCGCTGCGTTCCGAGGAACCCGCTGATGAACCTGCGTGATCTGAAATACCTGGTGGCGCTGGCCGATCACAAGCATTTCGGGCGCGCCGCCGCGGCCTGCTTCGTCAGCCAGCCGACGCTGTCCACGCAGATCAAGAAGCTCGAGGACGAACTGGGCGTGCCGCTGGTGGAGCGCGCGCCGCGCAAGGTCATGCTGACCCCGGCCGGGCGCGAGGCCGCCAGCCGCGCGCGCGGCATCGTCGCCGAGATCGAGCAGATGAAGGAGGCGGCGCGGCGCAGCCAGGATCCGGAAGCCGGCACCGTGCGCCTGGGCATCTTCCCCACGCTCGGCCCGTATCTGCTGCCGCATGTGATCCCGCGCATCCGCGCGCGCTTCCCGCAGCTGGAACTGCTGCTGATCGAAGAGAAGAGCGACGTGCTGCTGACCCGCCTGCGCGAGGGCCGGCTGGACGCGGCGCTGCTGGCGCTGCCGTTGCACGACGAGCAATTGCATGCCGAATTCCTGTTCGAGGAACCGTTCGTGCTGGCGGTGCCCGAGCAGCATCCGCTGGCGCGGCGGCCGACCCCGCTGACCATGGACGAACTGCACGCGCAACGCCTGCTGCTGCTCGAGGACGGGCACTGCCTGCGTGACCAGGCGCTGGACGTGTGCCACCTGTCCGGCGCGCTGGAGAAAGCCGAGTTCCAGGCCACCAGCCTGGAGACGCTGCGGCAGATGGTCGCCGCCAACGTCGGCGTGACCCTGCTGCCGCTGCTGGCGGTGCAGCCGCCGGTGGCCAATCCGCCGAACCTGCGCCTGCTCCCGTTCGCGCCCGACGGCGGGCCGAGCCGGCGCATCGCCATGCTGTGGCGGCGCAGTTCGGCGATGGGCGCGTTCCTGCAGCAACTGGCGCACCTGTTCGGTGCGCTGCCCGAGGAGTTGTTCACGCTGCCGGCGCAGGCATCGCTGCCGGACCAGGCGCCGCGCCAGGTGGCCTGAACAGGCCGACCGGCCGCGACGTCGCATCGGCGCCGGCTTGCTTGCACAATGGGAACGGGGGCGGCGCGGTGCCGCCTCCGTTCGTTGTGCCATCCAACCGGAGCCTGTCCATGACCTCGCAACACCACAGCGGCCTGCCGCCCTCGTTGATCGTCTCCAGCCGCGACCTCGCGCGCCTGGAAGCCCTGCTCGACTCCCCTGCCTTGCACCAGCACCCGGCCGCGCAAGCGCTGGGCGCAGAACTCGACCGCGCCACCGTGATGGCGCCCGACCAGATTCCCCCCGGCATCGTCACCATGCATTCCCGCGTGGAGTGCGAAGACGAACTGCACGGCGAACGCCATCAGCTGACCCTGGTCTATCCGCACGAAGCCGATGCCGCGCATGCGCGCATCTCGGTGCTGGCCCCGGTCGGCAGCGCCCTGCTCGGCCTGGCCGTGGGCCAGTCGATCGACTGGCAGGCGCCCGGCGGACGCCCGCTGCGCCTGCGCGTGACCGCGGTGCGGCGCGCCGACGACGACAATGCGCGCGCAGCGCGTTAACGTGCGCGGCCCTATCCTTGTTCCCACTCGTTCCCGAGAGATACCGATGACCTCTTCCGCCCCCTCCAAGCTCGCCCAGTTGCGCGAGTTGTCCGTGGTCGTGGCCGATACCGGCGACTACGACGCGATCAAGCGGCTCAAGCCGGTGGACTGCACCACCAACCCGACCCTGGTGAAGAAGGCGCTGGACCTGCCGGTCTATGCCGACCTGATCGACGAGGCGCTGGCCTGGGCGCGCGGCCAGGACGGCGACCACACCGCCCTGGTCGACGAGATCGCCGACCGCCTGACCATCGGCGTCGGCGCCAAGCTCAGCGCGCTGGTGCCCGGCCGCGTGTCCACCGAAGTGGACGCCGACCTGGCCCACGACACCGCCGCCACCATCGCCAAGGCGCACAAGTTCATCGCGATGTACGCCGAGCGCGGCATCCCCAAGGACCGCATCCTGATCAAGGTCGCCGCGACCTGGGAAGGCATCGAGGCGGCGCGGCAGCTGCAGCAGGACGGCATCGACTGCAACCTGACCCTGATCTTCAACCGCACCCAGGCCCTGGCCTGCGCCGAGGCCGGCGTGTTCCTGATCTCGCCCTTCGTCGGCCGCATCCTCGACTGGTACGTGGCCAAGGGCCAGACCCCGGCGACCATCGACGAGGACCCGGGCGTGCAGTTCGTGCGCGGCGTGTACGACGAGTTCAAGCGCCGCGGTTCGCAGACCGTGGTCATGGGCGCCTCGTTCCGTTCCACCGCGCAGATCGAAGCGCTGGCCGGCTGCGACCGCCTGACCATCTCGCCGGACTTGCTGGAGAAGCTCGACGCCGACCACGGCCCGCTGCCGCGCAAGCTCTCACCCAGCCAGGCCGACGGCGCCAAGATCGAGCCGATCGACGCCAAGCGCTTCGCCGCCGACCTGGCCGCCGACCCGATGGCCACCGAAAAGCTGGCCGGCGGCATCGACACTTTCGCCAAGGACCTGCAGACCCTGCGCGACACGATCCGGAAGAAGCTCGCCGCGTAGCCGTCGGCACTGTATGCATAAGCAACGAGAGCGGCGGCGACGCCGCTCTTTTTTTATTCGGGCATTGAGCATGCGGCGCTTGCCTTGACTCCCTACCTTGCGTCATTCCTTACGTTGATAGTCTGTCAGTTGACTTGCTCCTCAATCCGCCGAGGTCGATAAGGTTTGACAATGAATAGACAGTCCTCTTTGGCCAGACTAGGATGACCAAAGGACTTGGGGGGCAAAGGAATGCGACCAGCACTTCTTTTGTTTGGAACGTTTCTCATGCTTGGCGTATCGGGCGAGAGCTTGGCTGATCCTCCCAAGCCGGCGACTCGTCAGAGCCAGCAACGAACACCGGACGCCACGGTCACGGAGCTCCGAGCACTCCTGCAGACGCCCGAGAGCGGAATCGACTTGGCAAAGGCCAAGCTCGCTATCGACCGCATGATCGACCCGAAGGTTGACCCCACTGTCACCCTGCAGCAGCTCGACACACTGACTACTCGCATCAAGGCGCGTTTTCCGACGAATGCGACCAACCAGTCCAAGTTGGAATTGCTTGTGAACTCGCTGTCCCAGGCCGGGCCGTGGAATGACTATCGCCCTTTCAGTTACGACCTGAACGACCCATTCGGCAAAACGATCCACAATAAGCTGCTTTCAACCTACCTGAAGACCCGCAAGGGCAACTGCGTCTCCATGCCGGTGCTGCTTGTAATTCTGGGCCAGAAGCTAGGACTGGATATGACCTTGGCGACAGCGCCCGAGCACGTCCTGGCGAAGTTCCGGAACGACCGAGGCCAGTGGATCAACATCGAGGCCACCAGCTTTGGCACGAAGAGCAACGCCAGCTATGAGCAGGAAACCAACATCTCGCCGAAGGCCATGGCCAACCGCCTCTACTTGCGGCCGCTAAACAAACGCGAGTCTGTCGCAGTCATGCTGAGTACCTTGATGGAGTTTTACGGGCAGCAGCAGCGTCAGGAGCAACGCATCGCGATCGCCGACCTGGCGTTGCAGGCCGACCCCAAGGATATTGCGGCGATGCTACAGAAGGGCAACGCCTACTTCAGGTTAATGCAACAGTACATGGCGAAGTATCCGTCGCCTGCGGCCATTCCCCCAGAACAGCGTTTGGATTTCGATGCACTCCAACGCAGTAACGACCTTTGGTTTAATCGGGCCGAGGCGCTTGGTTGGACGATGCCACCCAAGACACAGGATGCGAACTACCTACAAACCATCCAACACGCAAAGGCAACGCAACAAGGAGGGCGGTGATGCACAAGCTAAAATGCGCAGGGAGCGTGCTAGCCATTCTAATCGCCGGGTTTGGCGGACCGGTCTCAGCACGTTACGTACAATCAGATCCAATCGGTATCGCAGGCGGCGTCAATACATATGCCTACGTGCAAGAAAATCCGGTTTCGTCCATAGACCCACTTGGTCTCAGAAAGGTGATCCTCTTCAACCCTGGCGACTATCCGTTCTACCAAGGCGCAATGGCGACTCCTGACATTCCAGGCGTCACCAGGGTGTTTGGGCACATGGGACCTGACCGCGTTCTCGACCAGCGCCATGATGGTCTTGCTGTGAAGCTGGACGTGGAAGGTGTCAAGTACATTATTGAGGGAGAGGGTTGGACTCCCGGTGAGCCGGTTGAATTTATGGGGTGCCGCTCAGGGCAGGGAGAGAACTCGATCGCCGAACAGTTCGCAAACAAGTATTCCACTGCTACATCGGGCGCCACGCAGTACATGTGGTACAACAATCTTGGCATAAGCGGAATCTATGGAAAGGTTCCTTACTTCCATTGGAAGAATTATGCCAATCCCGGAGTCATGCGCTCCTTTCCGCCTGGACCGTGAATATGACCATGGGAAAGCCTCTACTTCGCTGGCTCCTTCTTGCACCGTCCGTAGTTGCCAGCCTCTTATCGATGGCAGGCATGTATTGGCTATGCCATCAATTGCTGCTGCAGGCATGCCCTTCATCGTCAAAGTCGATAGAAGGGGTGACCGACCTAGCGAGTGACAACTACGGAATAGCCACCACTACATGTTCACAAAGTTGGTACCCATCTGCAGAATCTTCACTCCTGATTGTGATGCTTCTTCTATCAGTGCTGGTTTGCTGTCTCAGTGCTTATCGCTTGGCGCCCAGTCACAAACGACTTGTCAGCGCCCTTTGCGGAGTAGCGACAAGTGCATTTCTCGTCATGGCCTTTACTTGGCCAGAGTTGTAGCGCGCGAACTACTCGAAGCGCTCCTCATCAAGTCTGGCCCCTGCATTGGCAAAGGCAAGCGGCATTTGACTAGACCGATCGGAGATTAATGGGCGCTCATTCTTTTATTGCAGGGAATGGGCAAAGGGGAATGGGAAACTTGGCAGCGCCGCGGTTCGCAGACCGTGGTCATGGGCGCCTCGTTCCGTTCCACCGCGCAGATCGAGGCGCTGGCCGGCTGCGACCGCCTGACCATCTCGCCGGACTTGCTGGAGAAGCTCGACGCCGACCACGGCCCGCTGCCGCGCAAGCTCTCGCCCGGCCAGGCCGACGGCGCCAAGATCGAGCCGATCGACGCCAAGCGCTTCGCCGCCGACCTGGCCGCCGACCCGATGGCCACCGAAAAGCTGGCCGGCGGCATCGACACCTTCGCCAAGGACCTGCAGACCCTGCGCGACACGATCCGGCACAAGCTGGCCGGTTGAGTGTTGCCTGCACCCCAAGCGCGGTGATGCTGCGCTTGGGGTGCCGGGAAGAGGGAAACGGGAATGGGGAATTGGCCAAGCGGGTGCGCCTCTCGCCGCCGTTTTCCCGCCCGATCAGATGTCGTCGCTACAGGCGCTTGCGCTGCGCGATGCGCACCAACCACGAACGCCAAAACAGGCGCAGCCACAACGCGTATCACCCATGGCGCTTTCGACGCCCCGTTGGCGCGGCCGCAACTTTTCCCAGGCTATGCTGCGCGCCCGAGTGCAGAGGCAAGGCAATGGCGACGATCGCAGTGGTGATGGTGGACGGCGTGGCGGACTGGGAGATCGGCACCATCCTGCCGGCGGCGCGGGCCTGGTTCGGCGACACGATCCAGATCGCCAGCATCGACGGCAAGTCCATCACCTCGATCGGCGGGCTGGAGCTGCACCCCACCTATGCGCTGTCGGACCTGGCGCCATTGGACGCCGACCTGTGGCTGCTGCCCGGCAGCGACCGCTGGCAGGCCGGCGAGATTCCAGGACTGAGCGCACTGCTGCAGCAGCGCCTGGAGGCTGGCCGCGGCGTGGCGGCGATCTGTGGGGCGACCCTGGCGCTGGCCTACGCCGGCCTGCTCGATAGCCGCCCGCACACCAGCAATTCCGAAGCCTTCCTACGCGAGCACGCCGGCGTCTACGCCGGCAGCGCGCATTACCAGGAGCGCCGCGTGGTCAGCGCCGGCGGCCTGATCACCGCCCCCGGCACCAGCCCGGTCAGTTTCGCCGAGGAATGCCTGCGCCTGCTGCACCCCGAACGCGAGGAGCAGATCGCGCAGATGCGGCAGATGTTCGCGGCCGAGTTCGTGTAGCGCGACCAGTGCCACCTGTCATGCAGACGGTGGCGGCGCCACATGACTACACTTGTCGTCACACACCGTGAGGTACGCCATCGGCGGCTGAGCACAGCGCTGCGGTCGCCCATGACTCAGGCAGCCCGTCCCGAGGTGCGCCAGCAGGGTGCTTCCACGACGTCGACAGGAGAAGGCGCATGCGCGGATGGATGGCGCGTTATTTGTTTTCGCTGGCCCTGGCCGCCGCCAGTGCCACCGGCATGGCCGCCACACCGGCACCGACCCGGGTCGCGATCCTGGGCGTGGAGCACGCGGCGCAACTGGTTTCCGAACGCGACCAGCCGGGCGTGCTAGCGGCGTTCCTGGAGCAACTCGCGCCGGACGCGATCTGTATCGAACGCCCGCCGGAGCAGGCGGCGCGCGGCGATTACTACGAATACACCTACGAGGTGCAGGGCGTGATCCTGCCGTACGCCGCGGCGCATCCCGTCGCCCTCTGTCCGATCGACTGGATGCCGCCGGTGGAGGACGCCAGACTCGGCTTCGGCGTGGATCTGGACACGCCATTGGAACTACGCCGCGAGCAGGGGTTCCAGGGCTTCCTGTCGTTCCCCGACAAGACCGCATTGCAGCGCGATTTCCTCGCGGCGGATGTGGCCGAGAACGTGGCCGCGGTGCGGAAGTGGGCGCAAACGCCGGCGCCGCGGGCCGACCAGGACCTGCCGCGACGCCTGTACCTGTACCGCACCTTCCTGCAGGCCCAGCGCATCCGCGCCGCAGCACTGGCGCACCCGGGCAAGACCGTGCTGGTCGTGGTGGGCTATTTCCACAAACCGGACCTGGAGGCGATCCTTGCGCGCGACCCGGCGATCGCGCTGGTGCAGCCGTCGACGCTGGGGCGCCCCACCGTGGACGCAATCGCGCGCGCCACCACCGCGACGCAGCGCGCCGCGATCCTCGCCTTCAACCTGCTCGGCACCCAGGCCGACACGGGCAACGTCGATTGGGCGTGGATGGGCCGTGTCCTGGATGCCTACGCCGCCGACGCGCCGGCCGCCGAAACGGCGCTGTTGCGAACCCGCCTGGCCCTGCTGAGCGGCCAGATCGCGCCGGCCGAAGCACGGCGGCGCTACGCACGGCTCGCCGAGGAAACTCCAGCCGAGCTGGCATTCGGCTGGACCGGCGTGCAGGACCGCACCCGCGTGGATTCGTTCTTCGATCCCTTCGGCAATCTGACGGTCCGCCAGCGCGCGACGCTGGAACTGGCACGCACCGACTATGCGCTCGGCCGCAGCCGCGACGGCGATGCGGCGATCGTGCGGCTCAAGGCCGAGCTATCACCGCGCAAGGCGCTGCAACTGTCCGGCTATGCGGCGCGGCTGCGGCAGGCCGCCGCGAGCACGCGCGATTCGCGTGCCGCGAAGTAACGGGCTCGCGTCGAGACGTCACCCGCGGTCGGGGTGACCCTGGATGGCGACAGCATCCTGCGCGCACCACGCGCAGATGCGCTGGCTCAGGCCTCCAGCCCGATCGGGCAACTCACCCCGGTCCCGCCCAGGCCGCAGTAGCCGCCGGGGTTCTTGGCCAGATACTGCTGGTGCTCGTCCTCGGCGTAGTAGAACGGCGGCGCCGGGAAGCGGATCTCGGTGGTGATGGGGCCGTAGCCGGCAGCATCCAGGCGCTGCTGGTAGGCGTCGCGGCTGGCCAGCGCGGCCTCGTACTGCGCCTGGGTGGTGCAGTAGATCGCCGAGCGGTACTGGGTGCCGGTGTCGTTGCCCTGGCGCATGCCCTGGGTCGGGTCGTGGCTTTCCCAGAAGGTCTGCAGCAACTGCTCGAAGCGCACGGTCTGCGGGTCGAACGCCACCAGCACCGCCTCGGTGTGACCGGTCTGACCGGAGCACACTTCGCGATAGGTGGCATTGGGCGTCTCGCCGCCGGCATAGCCGACCGCCGTGCTGAACACGCCGGGCAGCGACCAGAACTTGCGTTCGGCGCCCCAGAAGCAGCCCAGGCCGAACTGCACCTGCTCCAGGCCGGCGAAGGCATCGCGCAAGGGGTGGCCGTTGACGAAGTGGCGGTTGTGCAGCGGCAGCGGCTGCGCGCGTCCCGGCAGGCTCTCGCCCGGGTGCGGCAGGCGCTGCTTGAAGGCACCGATTCCCAACATGGCATGGACTCCTGGCAGCGACGGCGATGTCAGGTGGATGGCGCTGCCGGAGCCCGCTTTCAAGTGCGCACGACCACCGCGGCGGCGGTGACAGGCGCGACGTTCACTTCGTTGCGGTGCTGGCCGTCGCGGCGGCGACCGGTTCCGGCATCGCCGAGCTGTGGTGGTTGATGATCAGCCAGCGCCCGTCGCGCTTTTCGTAGACGAAGGTGTAGCGCGCCTGCACCTGGCGGGTGCTGCCGTCGGGATTGTTCAGGGTGAAGGTGTAGACGCCGGCGTCGACCGCGCTGTCGTCGTCGAGCAGCCGCACCTGGCGGTAGTTGATGGCGCCGCGCGGCTTGGCGGCGAGGAAGTGGCTGAAGTAGTCCTCGATCTCGGCGCGGCTGGCGCGGACCTGGTTGGACACGGTGGGCAGCAGCACGCCGTCGCGAGCGTACAGGTCGGCCACGCGCTGCGGATTGCCGGTGGCCAGCGCCGCGTTCCAGCGGTCGAACAGGCCGGCGATCTCGCGTTCGGCGCTGCTGGCCGGTGTCGCCGGCGTACCGTCGTAATGCATCGCCGGCACGGCCAGCGCGGTGGAGGTGGTGGTCAGGCCCAGTGCCAGGGCGAACAGGATGCGACGCATGGGAAGTCTCCGTGTGCTGAGGGGATGCCGTCTCGGGGCGAAGCGAGTATCGGCAGCGGCGGCTTGCGCAACATCCGCCGGGCGGCATATCCTCGAATATGCCGTTCGGCATATCGGAGACGCGCCCGTGCACCCTCCCTCCAATGCAGGCCAGTGGCGTGAGGCACTGCGCCGCGACGCTGCCGACGCGGCGCGCTGGCAGGCGGTGGCCGCCGCCGCGGCGGCGCTGCGCGAGGCCGGCGATGCCGCGCAGGCCGCTGCGCACGTACTGGTATCTGCCAGCGCCCTGGTCGCGGCCCCGCACGCCGCGGTGCTGGCGGTGCGGGGCGCCCGCTGCCTGGTACTGGCCAGCCAGGGCGATGCGTTGCCGCCGGGCGCCAGCGTCGCCGTCGAGGCGCCGGCGCAGGCCTGGCGCCTGCGCGGCCATGCCGCCAACGAGGCGGGCGAACTGTGCCTGCCGATCGCCGCGCTGGGCGTGCCGCTGGGCACGCTGTGCCTGGGCTGGGACGCCCGCACCATCCCGGCGCCGGAAGACGTGCAGGCCTTGTCCGCGATCGCCGCGCTGCTGGCGCCGCTGGCGGCCGAACCGCCGCGTGCGCCGCGGCGACGCAAACCGGCGCATGCCGACCGCCTGGCCGTGCTCAGCGCGCGCGAGCGGCAGGTGCTGGCGCTGCTCTCGCGCGGCCTCACCAATGCCGCGCTCGGCGCCGAACTCGGCATCAGCGCCGGCACCGCCAAGGTCCACGTCGAGCGCATCCTGCACAAGCTGCAGGTGGCCGACCGCACCCAGGCCGCGGTGGTCGCGGTGCAGGCCGGGGTGGCGCTGTGAGGGCGCTGGCGCGGCGCTGGAACGACTGGCCGCTGACCCGCAAGAGCCTGGCGCTGGTGGCGTTGCCGCTGTTGCTGCTGGTGGCGGCGCTGGTGGCGATCTACAGCGTGGAGCGGCAGAACATCGCCGCCGAGAACGACGTGCGCCGCACCCTGCAGCTGCTCAGCGACCTGCACGAGGCGCATGCGCTGCTGGCCGAGACCGCCGCCGGCGTGCGCGGCTACCGGCTGGTGCGCCAGGACGCGTTCCTGACCCCGTACCGCGATGCCGAGCCGAGGCTGAAGACCGTGGTGCAGCGCCTGTCGCAACGCATCACCGACCCGCGCCAGGCGCAGCGCTTCGCCCGCATCCAGCCGCTGTTCGAGGAGAAGATGCAGGGCTGGCGGCGGCTGCTGGCGCCGGACCTGAGCCGCGAGGAAGAGATCCGCCAGCTGCGCGAGGGCAAGGTCACCCTCGACATCCTGCGCGCGGAACTGCGCGAGCTGCGCAACTACGAGACCGCGCAGTTGCAGGTGCGTACCGCCAAGGCGCAGGCGCTGCGCCAGCGCAACCTGCTGATCACCCTGTGCGCGGCGATGCTGGGCGGGCTCGGCGCGGTGCTCGCGGTGGCCTGGTTCGCCTCGTCGCTGTCGCGGCGCCTGCGCCAGCTCTCGGCCAATGCCGACCGCCTCGGCGACGGCCGGCCGCTGGCGCCGCAGCCGCCGGCCGGCGACGAACTGGGCCAGGTCGCGCAGCGCCTGCAGCAGGCCAGCACCCTGCTCGCCGCGCGCGCCGAGGAAGCGCAGTCGGCGCGCCGCGAGGCCGAGAGCGCCAACCGCGCCAAGACCGAATTCCTCTCGCGCAGCAGCCACGAACTGCGCACCCCGCTCAACGCCATCCTCGGCTATGCGCAGGTGCTGGAGATGGACCTGCCGGGCGCGGCGCAGCGCGACCACCTGCAGCACATCCTCGGCGCCGGCCGACACCTGCTGGGACTGATCACCGAACTGCTGGACATCGCCCGCATCGAGGCCGACCAGCTCGACCTGAGCCCGCGCCCGGTGCCGGTGCATGCCGCACTGGAAGAGGCGCTGGGCCTGGTCGCACCGGAGGCGCAGGCGCGCGGCATCGTGCTGCGGCCGCCGCAGTTGCCGCCGGAGTGGACCGTACGCGCCGACCCGCAGCGGCTGCGCCAGGTGCTGATCAACCTGCTGTCCAACGCAATCAAGTTCAACCGTCCCGGTGGCGCGGTGTGGGTGAGCGCCGTGCCCGAAGGCCAGTCCCTGGCCCTGACCGTGCACGACCAGGGCCACGGCCTGACGCCGGCGCAGGTGGAACGCTTGTTCACGCCGTTCGAGCGGCTCGGCGCCGAGCGCTCGGCGATCGAGGGCACCGGTCTGGGCCTGGCGCTGAGCAAGCGCCTGACCGAGGCGATGGGCGGGCGCATCGCCGTGGACAGCGGCGCGGACGGATCGCGGTTCACGATCGCGCTGCCGCTGGACCAGCCGCAGGCAGCGGCGCTGCCGGACCTGGCGGTGGCGACAACGACGGCGGGCGGGGGACATCGCCAGTTGCTGAGCGTGGAAGACAACCCGTCCAACCAGGCGCTGATCCGCACCCTGGTCGAGCGCCGCCCGCACTGGCGCCTGCACGAGGCCGCCAGCCTGGCGCAGGCGCACGCGCATCTGCAGCAGGCCACGCCCGACCTGATCCTGCTCGACCTGCACCTGAGCGACGGCAACGGCGAGGACCTGCTGCAGGCGCTGCGCGCGCAGCCGCACACCGCGGCGATCCCGGTGGTGGTGATCAGCGCCGATGCCACCGCGACCACGCTGGCCCGCGTGCAGGGCGAGCCCGTGCGTGCCTACCTGACCAAGCCGCTGGACGTGGCCGACTTCTTCTCCGTTCTGGACCGACACCTCGCATGACCCGCAACGATGTCCTCGCCGCCCGCATCCTGATCGTCGACGACGAACCGGCCAACGTGCGCCTGCTGGAAGAACTGCTGCAGCGCGAAGGCTTCCGCCAGGTGGTGGCGACCACCGACCCGCAACGGGTGCTGGGCCTGGTCGCGGCGTTCGCGCCGGACCTGATCCTGCTCGACCTGATGATGCCGGAGCTGGACGGCTACGCGATCCTGGAACAAATGGCGCGCCTGGCCGGCCCGTCCAGCTTCCTGCCGGTGATCGTGCTCACCGCCGACCCCAGCCGCAGCGCCCGCCACCGCGCCCTCGGCCTGGGCGCCAAGGATTTCCTGACCAAGCCGCTGGACACCTTCGAAGTCGCCCTGCGGGTCTGGAACGTGGCCGAGACCGTGGTGCTGTTCAAGCGCCTGCGTGCGCTGGCCGTGGCGGATGCCGTGCCCCCGGGGTGGCGGGCGGAGTGACGGGACCCGGGACCCGGGACCCGGAAAAGCGTAAATCGCGATCTGCGGTAAAAACGGCAAAGAACGTCCTCACCGGCAGTCCTCCTGCCGCAACTCGCCACGCTCGCGCTCGCCTCAGCCCCCCCGGTCCCGGGTCCCGGGTCCCGGCCTCTCCTACATCGCCCGCGTCACCTGCCCGCCCAGGCCCAGCGTCATCAGCACTTCCTGGGCCTTTTCCAGCAGTTCGTCGGCCACGCAGACATGGACCACGCCGAACGGCAGTTCGCCGGCGCCGCCGAGCAGGGCCTCGCCGAACACGAAGGCGGTGATGCCGGCGTCCTCCAGCGCGTGCTTGGCCAGGTGCGCATCGATCAGGTGCTGGGCGCGGTAGGCGATCTGCATGGCCGGCCCCTCAGCCGCGGGCGCCGCCGTCGGCGGGGTGGGCGCTGCAGGCGCGCTGCGGCCACGTGGGCTGGAGCAGATCGCCGACGACGAAGCAGGACAAGGACATGGCGGGATCTCGCAGCTGGGCCAAGCCTCAGCCTACGCGCCGGGGCGGCCGCCGGCCAGCTCGGCTAAACTTGCGCTTTACTTACTCGCTGACGCGCATGTCCGACACCCCCGCCACCGACGCCTCCGCCCCGGCCGAGAAGAAAGACTTCATCCGCCAGATCGTCCGCGAGGACCTGGCCAGCGGCAAGCACACGGCCATCCGCACCCGCTTCCCGCCCGAGCCCAATGGCTACCTGCACATCGGCCACGCCAAGGCGATCTGCCTGGACTTCGGCATCGCCGCCGAGTTCGGCGGGCGCTGCAACCTGCGCTTCGACGACACCAATCCGGCCAAGGAAGATCCCGAATTCGTCGCCGCGATCCAGGACGACGTGCGCTGGCTGGGCTTCGACTGGGCCGAGCTGCGCCACGCCTCGGACTATTTCGAGGTGTACTACCTGGCCGCCGAGAAGCTGATCCGCGACGGCCACGCCTTCGTCTGCGACCTCTCCGCCGAGCAGGTGCGCGAGTACCGCGGCACCCTCACCGAGCCGGGCCGCGACTCGCCGTACCGTACCCGCAGCGTCGAGGAGAACCTGGACCTGTTCCGACGCATGCGCGCCGGCGAGTTCCCGGACGGCGCGCGCACCCTGCGCGCCAAGATCGACATGAGCAGCGGCAACATCAACCTGCGCGACCCGGCGCTGTATCGGATCAAGCACGTCGAGCACCAGAACACCGGCAACGCCTGGCCGATCTACCCGATGTACGACTTCGCGCATTCCCTGGGCGATGCGGTGGAAGGCATCACCCACTCGCTGTGCACGCTGGAGTTCGAGGACCACCGCCCGCTGTACGACTGGTGCGTGGACAAGGTCGATCTGGCCGGCCACCCCGAACTGCTGCAGCCGCTGCTGGACAAGGGCCTGCCGCGCGAGGCGGCCAAGCCGCGGCAGATCGAGTTCTCGCGGCTCAACATCAACTACACGGTGATGAGCAAGCGCAAGCTGACCCAGCTCGTCGCCGAGGGCTTGGTCGATGGCTGGGACGACCCGCGCATGTACACCCTGCAGGGCCTGCGCCGCCGCGGCTACACGCCGGCCGCACTGCGCCTGCTGGTCGACCGGGTAGGCATCAGCAAGCAGAACTCGGTGATCGATTTCTCGGTACTGGAAGGCTGCCTGCGCGAAGACCTGGACGCGCACGCCGCGCGGCGCATGGCGGTGATCGAGCCGCTGAAGCTGGTGCTGAGCAACCTGCCCGAGGGCCACAGCGAGACGTTGACCTTTTCCAATCACCCCAAGGACGACAGCTTCGGCACGCGCGAAGTGCCGTTCTCGCGCGAACTGTGGATCGAGCGCGAGGACTTCGCCGAAGTCCCGCCCAAGGGCTGGAAGCGGCTGGTGCCGGGCGGCGAAGTGCGCCTGCGCGGCGCCGGCATCGCCCGCGTCGACGAAGTGATCAAGAACGACGCCGGCGAGATCGTGGAACTGCGCGGCTGGCTTGACCCGGAATCGCGCCCGGGCATGGAAGGCGCCAACCGCAAGGTCAAGGGCACCATCCACTGGGTCAGCGCCGCGCACGCGGTCGAGGCCGAGATCCGCCTGTACGACCGCCTGTTCTCGGTGGAAAAGCCCGACGACGAGTCCGACGGCAAGACCTACCGCGACCACCTCAACCCCGACTCCAAGCGCAGCGTGCGCGGCTACGTCGAACCCGCCGCCGCCCAGGCCGCGCCGGAGCAGGCGTTCCAGTTCGAGCGCACCGGCTATTTCGTCGCCGACCGCTACGACCACCGCGCCGACGCGCCGGTATTCAACCGCAGCGTGACCCTGCGCGATACCTGGAGCGGCGGCCAGGGCGGCTGACCAAGCGCGTGTGCGATGCCTCCAGCGACGGCGATGTCCTGGAGGAAGGCAGCGCATCGGCCGCAGACCGTGTGCCCGAACATCTGCCGCGTCGTTCGGCGCTATCGCGTCGGGACTGAAGTCCCTCCCACAGGATGGCTGCATGCGCGGCCGCTTCCTGCAGGGCTAGCGTTAGCGTTGTTTTATTGGTGAGGCATCGCGCTGAAGCGGGGGCTAAAAAGCCGGGATTGGGGACTTGGGATTGGGGATTCGGAACCCCGCAAATCGGGACCCGAAATTTTCCGCAAGTGCTGGGCGGTTGCGATTGCACTGTGGGAGGGGCTTCAGCCCCGACGGGCTTTACCGATAACGCCTGTCGGGGCTGAAGCCGCACCCACCGTGGAGTCGCGGAGTGGCTTTTTGTCGCCAGAGGCGCCGCACATACCGTGCACTCGCGAAAAATCCCCAATCCCCAATCCCCAATCCCCGCCCTTCCCCCGCCACCGCCCGCGCGCTAGCGTAACGGGCATGTCCCCCGCCTCGTCCTTCAGCCTGCGCAGCTACGGCCGCGACGGCGCCGCCCATCAGCACGACCACGTGCAGTTGGTGCTGCCGTTGCACGGCTCGATGGAACTGGAGGTGGACGGCCGCGGCGGCTATCTGGACCGTTTCCGCGCCGCGGTGGTCGCGCCGCAGACCCGGCATGCGCAGTCCGCGCTGGATGCCAACCGCTTCCTGATCGTCGATTGCCGCGCCGATGCCTTCGGCGACGACGCGCTGGAGCGCCTGCGGCGACGGCCGTTCCTCGACCTGCCGCCGCCGCTGCAGGATCTGCTCGCCGACCAGACACCGCATCCGGACCTCACTGCCGCCCATGCACGAGCCGGCGCCGCCGTGCTGGCCTGGCTGCAGGCGGACACCGCGCCGCGCGGCTGGCAGCGGCTGCAGGCGCTGTGCCGGCGCATCGAGGCCGCGCCCGGCCAGGACTGGCCGGTGCGGCGCATGGCGCTGCTGGCGCACCTGAGTCCGAGTCGCCTGCACGCGCTGTTCCGCGCCGCATTCGGGCGCACGCCGCAGGACTGGGTGGCGGCACGGCGGCTGGACTGGGTGCGCCGGCAACTGGCTTATGGCAGCCGGCCGATCGCCGCCCTGGCCCAGGACAGCGGCTATGCCGACCAGAGCGCGCTGACCCGCGCGCTCAAGCGCAGCACCGGACAGACGCCGGCCGCCTACCGTCGCCGTCATCGTCCGGCGCCAGGACAGGAGTCTGGGACAAGCCGGCCGCCGCAGGCGCCGGCATGCTGAGCCGTCACGGCTGACACGGCCGATACGGAAACGAACCGCATGCGCGAACGTCTATGGGCAGGGGTCGGCAGCGGCATGGTCGCGGGCGCGCTGTGGGGCCTGGTGTTCCTGGCGCCGCAACTGCTGAGCGCCTTTTCGCCGCTGCAACTGGCCATCTCGCGCTACCTGGCCTATGGCGCCATCGCTGCCGTGGTGCTGCTGCCGCACTGGCGCACCGCCACCGCGCCGCTGGGCGCGCCCGAATGGTGGGCGCTGCTGCGCCTGAGCCTGCTCGGCAACATCGTCTACTACGTGCTGCTGGGCAGTGCGGTGCAGTGGGCCGGCGGCGCCGCCACCGCGCTGATCATCGGCCTGTTGCCGGCGGCGGTCACGGTGATCGGCTCGCGCGCGGCCGGCGCGGTCCGCCTGCGCCGGCTCGCCGCGCCCTGCGCGCTGTGCGTGCTCGGGGTGGCGCTGGTCGCGGTGCAGACCCTGGCCGTGGCGCGGCCGCACATTCCCGCCAGCCTCGGCCTGCGTGCGGCGGGACTGGCCTGTGCGGTCGGCGCGCTGGCGTGCTGGACCGCCTACTCGATCAAGAACGCGCGCTGGCTGCGGCGGCGCCCGGACCTGTCCGGCCGCGACTGGTCGCTGCTGACCGGCGTGGTCACCGGCGCGCTGGCCCTGACCCTGGCGCTGCCGGCGTTCGCCCTGTCAGGCACGGCCCATGCCGGCGCCGACTGGATGCGCTTCTGGGGCATGTCGCTGGTGCTGGCGCTGTTCGCCTCGGTCATCGGCAACGCCTGCTGGAACCACGCCAGCCGGTTGCTGCCGCTGACCCTGGTCGGGCAGATGATCGTGTTCGAGACCGTATTCGCGCTGCTGTACGGCTTCCTGTGGGAACAGCGCTGGCCGACCGCGCTGGAACTGCTGGCGATCGCCTGCCTGCTCGGCGGCGTGCTGTGGTGCACCCTGGTGCATGCGCGGCCGCAACCCGCCGTGCGCGAAGCCAAGCCCGGTTAAGCGGCGCTGCCTAGACTTGCGCAGGTCCTCCAACGGGAATCGCGCCATGCACACCGTCCTGCGCCGTTGCTGTCCCGCTCTCGTCCTAGTCGCCGCACTGGCTGGCTGCCATGCCTCCAACGCGCCATCCGGCGCGGCGCCGAACCCGGCCGCCAACGCCAGCGCACCGGCGGCAACCGGCAAGTGCGACACCGTCCCCGACCACGCTTACGACCTGCCGGCCGGGCGCTTCGATGAGGTGTCGCAGCAACTGGCCCACGCCACCGGCTGCATGGTCGTGTACCGCGATCCAGGCCTCGCCTCGCTGCCGGTCAACGCGGTGAAGGGACAGGTCAGCATCCGCCAGGCGCTGCACCAGGCGCTGGACGGCACGGCGTTGCGGATCGCGCAGGAGAACGCGGACACGTTGACGGTCGTGCGCCGCTGAACCGGCGGCGGCGCGGGGGTTGCTACCATGGCCGCACTCCACCGCACGGAAGATCGCCATGCCCCGTCATTTCGCGTCGTTGCTGTGTTCCCTGTGCCTGATCGCCGGCATGCTGCTGTCCAGCGCCTGCGCGCGCAGCGAGACCGCCAAGCCGTCGGAGCCGGCGCCGGCACCCACGGCATCCGCACCGGGCCTGCCGATCAAGGTCGACACCAGTTGCCGCACCGATGCCGACTGCACCGTCAAGAACGTCGGCAACTGCTGCGGCGCGATGCCGGCCTGCGTCAACCGCGACAGCCCTACCGATCCGCAGGGCGTGATGGCGCAGTGCCAGGCCAGCGGGCGCATGAGCGTGTGCGGCTCGCGCGCGATCGCCGGCTGCTCGTGCGTGGCCGGGCAATGCAGCGCGCGCCCCGCGCAAGCCGATACACTGCGCGCCCCCCAGCCTGCCGAACCCGTCCGCTGATGCTCTACGCGCAAGTCCACCTCACCCTGCCCGCCTGGATCCACGACGCGGTCGATCCGCAGGCCGTCTACGCCAGCGACGCCGACAAGGTCGCGCTGGCGGTGGAACTGTCGCGGCTGAACGTGGATGCCGGCAGCGGCGGCCCATTCGGCGCGGCGGTGTTCGGCCCGGACCACCGCATCATCGCCGTCGGCGTGAATCGCGTGGTACCGCAGACCACCTCGCTGGCGCATGCCGAGAACATGGCCTACATGCTGGCCCAGCAGCGCCTGCAGACCCCGCGGCTGAACGCGGTGCTGTCGCCGGTGACCCTGGCCACGTCCTCGCAGCCGTGCTGCCAGTGCTACGGCGCCACCATCTGGGCCGGCATCGACCGCCTGCTGATCGGTGCCAGCGCCGAGGACGTGATGGCGCTGACCCCGTTCGACGAAGGCCCGCTGCCGGCGGACTGGGTCGGCGAGTTGCAACGCCGCGGCATCGAGGTGGTGCGCGGCCTGCACCGCGACGCTGCCTGCGCGGTGCTGCGCCGCTACGGCGAACTCGACAGCCCCCGCTACTGATCCCGCCGGAAGGCTTGCCCATGTCCTTCGAGAACGGCCCGCTGGTCCATGGCCTGCTGTGCTACTGCCGGCCCGGCTTCGAACCCGAACTGGCGGCCGAGCTCAACGCCCGCGCCGGCGAGGCCGGGCTGGCCGCCTACGCGCGCACCGAGCGCAACAGCGGCTACGCGCTGCTGCTCAGCGACACCGCGGTGCCGGCGCAGGCGCTGCCCTGGCGCGGGCTGATCTTCGCCCGGCAGAAGCTGCAGTTGCTGGCCGACCTGCGCGAGCTGCCGGCCAACGACCGCATCGCGCCGATCCTGCAGGCGCTTGCCGGACAACCGCGCTTCGGCGACCTGTGGGTCGAACATCCGGACTCGGACGCCGGCAAGCCGCTGTCGGGCCTGGCGCGCAGCTTCGGCAACGCGCTGCGCCCGGCGCTGCGCAAGGCCGGCCTGCTCAGCGACAAGCCGCAGCCGCGGCTGCCGCGCCTGCACGTGTGCTTCGTGACCGGCACCCACGCCCTGCTGGCGGTGGCCGACAGCGAGGACAGCGCGCCGTGGCCGCTGGGCATCCCGCGCCTCAAGCTGCTGCCGGAGGCGCCCTCGCGGTCGGCCCTGAAACTGGAAGAAGCGCTGCTGGCGCTGCTGACCCCGCACGAGCGCGAGACGCTGCTGCGCCCGAGCATGCGCGCGGCCGACCTCGGCGCCGCCCCCGGCGGCTGGACCTGGGTGCTGACCCGCCAGCACCTGCACGTGACCAGCGTGGACAACGGCCCGCTGCGCCAGCATGTGCTCGACAGCGGCCTGGTCGACCACCTGCGCGCCGACGGCTTCCACTGGAAACCGCCGCAGCCGCTGGACTGGATGGTCTGCGACATGGTCGAGCAACCGCGCCGCGTCGCCGAGCGCATGGCCACCTGGTTCCGCGAGGGCTGGTGCCGGCACGCGATCTTCAACTTGAAGCTGCCGATGAAGAAGCGCTGGGACGAGACCCGGCTGTGCCTGGACCTGTTCGCCGAGCGTGCCGAGCGCCCGCTGCAGCTGCGCGCCAAACAGCTCTACCACGACCGCGAAGAGATCACGGTGCTGGCGATCCCGGGCTGAGCGGTCGCGCGTCCACATCCGGTGTTTCGTAGCAGCGGCTCGGCCGCGATGGGTTTCCCGGGAAAGCCATCGCGGCTGAAGCCGCTCCTGTGACAAGCGCATTGGCGCCGCCACCGCTACAGCGCGATCCGCGCCCCGTCCTCCCGCGCCGAACGCTGGATGGCCTCGACGATGCGGATATCGCGCAAGCCTTCTTCGCCGGGCACGCGCAGCGGCGTGCCCTGCAGGATCGCCAGCGCATCCTCGTCCATCTGCAGCGCCTGCTGGTGGTGCACCCGCGCGTCGAACAGGCGGCCATCGCTGGCCCGGCCGCGCACGCCGTCGTAGGCCTGGAACGGCGCCAGTTCGTACCAACCCTTCGCGCACTCGGCGCGCAGCAGGTTCATGGTGCGGCCGAAGCTGGCCGCGCAGCTCGCGGTGATCCCATGCGGAAACTCCAGGGTGAAGTGCATGTGCTCGTCGACCTCGTCGAACAGCGCGGGCCGATCGGTGGAACGCCGCGCGCTGACTGCCAGCGGCTCGGCGCCGACCGTGTAGCGCGCCGCGTTGAGCGGATACACGCCCATGTCGTACATGGCGCCGCCGCCATACTCCGCGCGCAGCCGCCACGGCCGCTGCGCCGGGTCGGTGTCGCCATAGCCGGCGTAGCCCGCCTCGGCGCGCACTCGGCGCATCGCCCCGAACGGACGCGCGCCGGCCAGGGCGATGACGCGCCGGGTGTTGGGCTCGTGCTGCATGCGGTAGCCGATGCTCAGCCGCACCTTGTTGCGTGCGCAGGCCTCGATCATCGCCTGCGCCTGCTCGGCGTGCAGCGCCATCGGCTTCTCGCACCACACGTGCTTGCCGGCGGCCGCGGCGCGGAGGCTCAGCGGCGCATGCAGATGCGTCGGCGTGACCACGTAGACCACGTCGATGTCCGGGTTGTCGGCGATGCGTTCCAGCTCGTCGTAGCTGTAGACGTTGCGATCCGGGATGCGGTAGCGCGCCTGCCACTGCGGGATCTTCTTCGGCGAGCCGGTGACGATGCCGGCCAGGCGACAGTGCTTGGTCAGGGCGAGACCCGGAGCCAGACGGCTGCTGGCGTACTCGCCCAGGCCGACCAGGGCCACGCCCAGCGGCTTGCGGCGTCGCGCCGACGCGGCGGCCCAGGCGGGCGTTCCCAGCAGGCCGGCGGCACCGGCGGACAGGCCGGCCAGCAGCAGGCGGCGGCGATTCGGCGAGGACGGCAGCATGCGCAACTCCGACCGGGAGGGTTGCCCACCCTAACCGCTTGCGCGGCATCGCCACTGTGAGCGCCATCGCGCGACGCGCCGGGGCCTCTGGCACACTGCCGCCTCCCCCGCCGTCCGGAGACCCGATGCGCTGCCGACCGCTGCTCGCCGCCCTCGCCCTGCTGCTGGCTGCCCCGGCCGGCGCGCAGGAGCCCCTGTTCCGCGCCCGCGACCTGGTCGGCGATGGCATGTTCACCGACAAGATCGAAGGGCCTGCGACCGGCCCTGATGGTGCGCTGTACGTGGTCAACTTCGCCCACGACGGCAGCATCGGCCGGGTCCGGCGCGATGCCGCCGGCCGCGCGCAGGCCAGCCTGTTCGTGGATCTGCCCGACGGCAGCATCGGCAACGGCATCCGCTTCGACCGCCGCGGACGCATGTACGTGGCCGACTACGGCCGGCACCGCATCCTGCGCATCGCCTTGCCGAGCAAGCGCATCGAGGTCTACGCCACGCTGCCGGGCGCGTTCCAGCCCAACGACATCGCGATGGCGCCGGACGGCACCCTGTACGCCAGCGACCCGGACTGGAAGCACGACGGCGGCCAGCTGTGGCGCATCGACCGCGACCGCAGCGCGCATCTGCTCGAGACCGGCATGGGCACCACCAACGGCATCGAGGTCAGCCCCGACGGCAAGCGCTTGTACGTCAACGAGAGCGTGCAGCGGCGGATCTGGGTCTACGACCGTGCGGCCGACGGCGCCGTCTCCAACAAGCGGCTGTTCGCCAGCTTCACCGACGCCGGCCTGGACGGCATGCGCTGCGACGTCGACGGCAACCTGTACGTGGCCCGCTACGACGCCGGCAAGGTGATCGTGCTGGCGCCCGACGGCACGCTGCTGCACGAGGTCGCGACCAAGGGCCGCAAGCCCACCAACCTGGCCTTCGGCGGCGCCGACGGGCGCGATGTCGACGTGACCCTGCAGGACCGTGGCGCGATCGAAACCTTCCGCAGCGACCGCCCCGGCCGCGAGCACGGACGCTGATGGGATGCGTATCGCAGCGGCGTCTCAGCCCGCGCAATGGTCCCCTGGCATCCTGGCTGCACTGACTGGAGGGCCGCGCACATGCAGCCGATCGAACTGAACAACCCGGCCGGCTTCGCCGACGAATTCCTGCGCCTGACCCTGCTGCAGGGCTTCCAGTCGCTGACCAAGCGCGACCTGGAACTGCTGATCTTCGTGTTGCTGGAACGCGACGGCGCGATCTCGCGCAGCGATTCCAACAACGCAGTGGCGATGCGCCTGCGGGTGACCCCGGCCAAGGTCAAGGGCCTGCGCCGCGACGGCTATGCGCGCTGGCGTGCGCTGGTGCCGGAGGACAACGAGGCGGCGCTGCAGCGCATCGTCGCCACGGTGCTGACCGAGGACAACCTGCGCGCCGGGGCAAAGCATGTCAGCGAGCGCAGCAAGAAGGACGGCTTCCTGGCGATCCGCATCGAGCATCCCGACGACCAGCAACGCTTCGAACAGGCCATCGTCGACGTCGGCGCCATGCCCGTGTACGAGCGCAACCGCGACGTGATGGCGGTGCGCTTCGACACGCTGCTGAAGATCGCCGAGCGCTGGGGCTACCTGCAACCGGAGCCGGAGAAGGTGACGCACGAACTGCAGAAGCTGGCGCCCACCGCCGAGGAGGTCGCCGATCTATTGAAGAAGGACGTGAGCAAGCTACGCTGGGAGGACGTGCGCCGCGCGCTCAACAGCCTCGGCGCCAAGGCCGTCGCCAGCACCGCCGAGGGCGGGCTGAAGGGCCTGTTGAAGCTCGCGTTTCCGTTCATCCCCGGCTGAGCCGGGGCCGCCATCCATCGCCATACTGGAGTCCGTTGTGTCCATGTCCTGCCGTTCCCTCGCCCTGCTCTGCTGCCTGTGCGCCTGCGTCGCGCCGGCCGCGGCGCAGAATCTCAACACTGCCTCCAGCGCCACCACCGAGCCGCTGCGCGACGTGCCGGTCAACGTGCGCGCGCAGCCGCTCAGCAATGGCGTGGTCACTCACCAGGTGCAGTTGCCGGCCACGCCCGGCGAAGCGCAGGTGACCGTGCGCAGCATCCAGCCGGACCGTGTGGCCGGCAGCTACCGCATCGACTTCGAGGCGCTGGACACCGACCGCGACGGCTACATCAGCCGCAGCGAAGCGCAGGCCAATCCGTCGCTGGCCGACGAGTTCGACGCGCTGGACACCACCCGCAGCGGTCGCCTCAGCCGCGCGCAGCTCGCCGGCTGGCTGTAGCCGCAGCGACATGCGTCCCGGCGCCGCCGTGAAGGACGCCGGGACGCCGTCGGTCGCGGCCCAAGGCATATTGGAAACGCTTGCTAAACAGCGCCGACGTGCAGATGCGAACGCCCGATTTTTTTAGTGTCGATTAATTCGGCCAGGCCTATGTTCTTGACTCCTTCCCAGCAACAGGAGTCGTGCCATGAACCGCATCGTTCCTCGTCTCGTTCCGTTCGCGTTCGCGCTGCTTGCCGCGCCGGCGCTGGCCATGGCGCAGTCGGCGCCGGACGAAGTGACCCTGCACCAGAACGGCCAGATCATCAATGTCACCTCGGTCGAACCCAACTCGATCGTCGGCGACTACCACATCGACTTCGCCAAGCTCGACCGCAACCATGACGGCTACATCAGCCGCGCCGAAGCCAAAGCCGACCCGACGCTGTACGCCGAGTTCGATGCCGTCGACGTGCATCACCACGGCCGCCTGAGCAAGGCCGACCTGGAAGGCTGGATGTCGACGTGACGCGACTCACGCGTAGACTGACCCGCACCCTCTCCACCACGCGCGCCGCCTGCGGCCTTCCCGCCGCATGCGGCGCGATTGTTTTCTGAAGCGACAACACCGCAGACACCGGCAACGCGAGCGCCACAGCATCGCGCAACCGCATCACCCACACTGACGCCGCCATCGCCGCTGCATCGACCCGATCTCCTCGCAGCGCGTGTCTTCCACCACGCCACCCCGCCGCTCGGCCTCGCTCACCGCGCTGACGACAGCTACAGCAGTCCCTCCTGCAGCGGCGCATCCCGCACCCCGCCCCAGGGATCGTCCAGCAGATAGCGCGCCGCGACCGACTGCGCAGCCGGCACCAGGGTGAGCCGGTAATCCACCTCGTCGTCGCCTTCGCAGACTTCGTAGTACAGCGCGTAGTCACCAGGCTGCAGCGCCAGCGTCACATCGAAGGCCTCGGCGGCGGACGCCACCTGCACCCGCGCATCCGGATCCACCCGGAACGGCACCTGCATGCGCCGCTGCGCACGCGGATCGGGCGCGAACGCCTCGGCCAGCACCAGGTGCACCTGCGCGCCGAACGCGTCCTCGGGCAACGGATCGAACACCACGTAGTCGCGATGCAGGATCACCCCCTGCTCCAGGTTGCGCGGCCCCCAGCGGCAGGCGGCCTCGTCGAAGGCGCGGGCGCGCAGTTGCAGTTGGCTGTGGGAAATCAAAAGATCCACGTTCTGTGTCGCGTCTTGCATCGTCATCCTCCATGGCAGGGACGCGGCCTGCGTGCTGCGCTTCGCGCCCTCCCCTCACCCCACCCCCTCTCCCGAGGGGAGAGGGGCTCAAGCAAACCAGCCGAAGCTGGCTCTTCCTTCTCCCTCCGGGAGAAGGTGCCCCCGAAGGAGCGGATGAGGGTACGGGCGCCGCTCGCCGCGCGTGGTCGAATCTGCGGCCGCCGCGTCCGGCCGGAACGTGCGCTCACACGCCGGAAGCGCGCTTCCAGAAACCGTGCATCAACAGCGGCAGCTTGCCGGCCAGGCCCAGCAGCGGGCCGCGCAGCAGGGTGAGGTGCAGCTCGTCGTTGGAGAACAGCCGGTTGATCGCATCGAAGCCGTAGGCGGCGACGGTGTTGTCGCTACGGCGGCCACGCGCCCAGCGCGCCAACCGCTGCGGCGCCGCCCAGTCCACGCGCTGCGCCTGCGCCTGCTGCACCAGTGTCGCCAGCGCGGCGACGTCGCGCAGGCCCAGGTTGACGCCCTGCCCGGCCAGCGGGTGCACCACGTGCGCGGCATCGCCCAGCACCAGCAGACGACCGCGCTGGTAGGCCTCCACCAGTTGCCGGCGCAGCGGGAAGCCCAGCCGCGGCGACAGCGCGCGCACCGCACCCAGGCGGGCGCCGAAGGCCTGGGTCAGTTCGGCGCCGAACGCCGCATCGTCCAGCGCCAGCACCCGCGCCGCCTCGGCCTCGGGCAAGGTCCACACGATCGAGCTGCGGCCGTCGGCGAACGGCAGAAACGCCAGGGGGCCGCCCGGCAGGAAACGCTGCCAGGCCGTGTCCTGGTGCGGCTGTTCGGTCTGCACGAAGGCGACCACGCCGCGCTGGCCGTAGTCATGCGCCGGCGCGTCCAGCCCGGCCAGGCCGCGCACCGTGGACTCGGCGCCGTCGGCGGCGATCGCCAGACGCGCGTCCAGGCGGCTGCCGTCGTCCAGGCGCAGGCGCGCACGCTCGGCCGATGGCTCCAGCGCCTCCACCCGTGCCGGGCAATGCACCTGCACGCCGGCCGCCGGCAGCGCCGCCCACAGCTGTTCGACCAATAGATTGTGTTCGACGATCCAGCCGAGTTGGTCGCGGCCCAGGGTGTCCGCGTCGAAGGCCAGCTCGCCACCGCCGCCGGCATCCCACACGCGCATGCGCCGGTACGCGCTGGCGCGGTTGGCGACGACCTGCGGCCACACGCCCAGGCCCTGCAGCAGCGCCGCATTGTCCGGGGCGAAGGCGTAGACGCGCAGGTCCGGCGTGTCGGCCGACCAGCGCGGCGGCTCGCGGCCCTCGACCAGCGCCACCGCCAGGCCTTCGCCGGCCAGGGCCAGCGCGCAGGCCGCGCCGACCACGCCGCCGCCCACCACTACCACATCCAGCACACCGCGCCGGCTCATGCGCGCGTCTCCCGGCACAGCTGCGGCACATCGCCGCGGAAGCCCATCGCGCCGCCGACCAGGAACGACTGCAGCGGCGCGGCCTGCGCCGCCGCCAGCAGGCCCAGGCTGCGCAGCGGGCGCAGCAGCGGGGTCGGATTGGCGGTCAGCCGCGCCAGCCCGCCGGAGAACGTCACCGTGCGCTGGCGATCCTGCTCGCGGCGCTGCGCGTACTGCTGCAGCAGCGCCGGCGCGCCCGGGTCGGTGCCGTCGCGCTCGATCAGTTCGGCCAGGGTCAGCGCATCGCGCAGGCCCAGGTTGAAGCCTTGCGCGCCCAGCGGGTGCAAGGTCTGCGCGGCATTGCCCAGCAGCACCGCGCGCGCATCGGCCAGCCGCTCGGCCAGCACCTGCACGATCGGATAGGCACTGCGCTCGCCGCTACCGAGCAGGCGGCCGACGCGCCAGCCCAGCGCGTCCTGCAGCCGCTGCAGCCAGGCGCCCTCGTCCAGCGCCGCCACCGCGTCGGCGTCCTCGGCGGCCACCGCGTGGATCGCGCCGTAATGGCGGTCGCCGCGCGGCAACAAGGCAGTCGGGCCGTCGTCGCGGAAGCGCTCGTAGGCGGTGCCGTCGGGCTGGCGGCTGCCGCGCACCCGCGCCACGAACAGGGTCTGCTGGAAATCGTGGCGCGTTGCGGCGATGCCCAAGGCCTCGCGCACCGCGCTGGCGCTGCCGTCGGCACCGACCAGCAGGCGCGCGTGCAGGACCTGCTCGCTGCCGTCGCGCAGGATCCGCACCCGGCGCTCTCCATTCTCGGCGTCGGGCTCCAGCGCCACGAACTGCGCCGGGCGGTAGCGGGTCAGCTGCCGCGTCGCCGCCAGGCTGGCCTCCAGCGCCTCGCCGAAGTCGCGCGCGACGACCACCTGGCCGAAAGCCTCGCGCCCGTAGTCGGCGGCTTCCAGCCGCACCCGGCCGAAATCGCCGGCGCGGCTGACGTGGATGCGGCGGATCGGGCCGGTCGGCGTGCGCAGCCGCTGCATCACCCCAAGCGCGCTCAGCGCGTTCACCGTGGCGGCAGCGAAGCTGAGGTTGCGCTGGTCGAATACCGGCGGCAACGCGCCCGGCGGCGCGGCCTCGACCAGGCCCACGTCCACCCCCAGCCGGTCCAGGGCGATGGCCAGGCTGGCGCCGACCAGGCCGCCGCCGACGATCACTACGTCATGTCGTTTGCTCATCCGGCCATGATACGACCGGCACCCGTCTGGCCGGTGAGCGCCACCGCCCAGCTTGCGCACCGTGGCGGCAGCGGCGCACGGCGCTCGCGCGCGCCACGCTTCCAGTAGAATCCGGGGTCTTACGTGCCCCGGTGCCCGCCGTCATGACGCCTTCCGCCCACCGCCTCCCCGCCCTGCTGCTGTTGACCGCGCTGCTGGCCGCGACCCGCATCAACCACTTCGGGGCGATCCCGGACGCGTCGTGGGCGGTGTTCTTCGTCGGCGGCTTCTACCTGCGCAGCTGGACGCGCTGGGCGTTCCCGCTGCTGATGGCGCTGGCGGTGCTGGTCGACTACCTGGTCATCCGCAGCCAGGGCCTGGATTTCTGGCAGCACTACTGCGTGTCGCCGGCCTACTGGTGCCTGATCCCGGCCTATTTCGTGCTGTGGGCCGGTGGCGCCTGGCTGGCGCGGCGCTACCACGGTGCCGACTGGCGCGCCCTGGGCCTGGCCGCCGCCAGCCTGCTGGTGGCGGTGGCGCTGTGCCACCTGCTGGCGCAGGGCAGCTTCTACTGGGTCAGCCGCAGCGTGCCGAACCCGACCCTGGCCGGCTGGTGGCAGAACTACAGCGACTGGCTGCTGCCCTACCTGGGCAGCGCCAGCCTCTACGTGGCGCTGGCCGCGGCGATCCAGGTCGGCGTCGAGCAACTGGCGCGGCTGGGCCAGCGCGGCCAGCCGGTCGGTCACTGACCGGGATGGGCAACCGCCTCTCCAAGATCTACACCCGCACCGGCGACGACGGCAGCACCGGCCTGGGCGACGGCAACCGGGTCGGCAAGGACTCGGCGCGGGTCGCAGCCTACGGCACCGTGGACGAGGCCAACTCGGCGATCGGCGTGGTCCTGGCCTGCCCGCTGGCCGAGGACGTGCGGCACCTGCTGACCGCGATCCAGCACCAGTTGTTCGATCTCGGCGGCGAGCTGTGCATCCCCGGCCACGCGGCCATCCATGCCGCCGACATCGATGCGCTGGAACGGCACCTGGACCGCTACAACGACACCCTGCCGCCGCTGCAGGACTTCATCCTGCCCGCCGGCGGCGAGGCGGCGGCGCGCTGCCACCTGGCCCGCACCATCGTGCGCCGCGCCGAGCGCGAGACGGTGGCGCTGTCGCGGCAGGACGCGGTGCGCCCGGAAGCGGTGCGCTACCTCAACCGCCTGTCCGACCTGCTGTTCGTGCTGGCGCGGGTGCTGGCGCGGGCCGACGGCCACGGCGAAGTGCTGTGGCGCCACGACCGGCGCCAGGCCTGAGCCACGCCCGGGCCGCGGCCGCGCATGCTGATCTATACCCATCCTGCCTGCCTGGGCCACGCGCCCGGACCGGAACACCCGGAACGGCCCCAGCGCCTGGAGGCGGTGACCACCGCGCTGCGCGAGGCCTTTCCCGCGCTGGAATGGCGCGAGGCGCCGCTGGCCAAGCTCGGCGACCTGGCCCGGGTCCATGAGCGCGAGCTGATCGATCGCGTTCTGGCCGACCTCGACGGCCCGCAGATGCTCGACGTGGACACGGTCCTCTCGCCCGGCTCGCGCGCGGCCGCACTGCGCGCCGCCGGCGCCGGCATCGCCGCCGTGGATGCGGTGATGCACGGCGTCAGCGACACCGCCTTCTGCGCGGTACGCCCGCCCGGCCATCACGCCACCGCCGACACCGCGATGGGCTTCTGCCTGTTCAACAACGTGGCCGTGGCCGCCGCCCACGCCCGCGACACGCACGGCCTGGAGCGGATCGCCATCGTCGATTTCGACGTGCATCACGGCAACGGCACCCAGGCGATCTTCGAGCGCGAGCCGAAGGTGCAGTACCTCAGCACCCACCAGTCCGGGCTGTTCCCGCACACCGGCGGGGTCCACGACCGCGGCGTCGGCAACCTGCACAACGCATTGCTGCCACCGGGCAGCGGCGGTTTCCGCTTCCGCAACACCTGGGCCGACCAGATGCTGCCGCTGCTGGACGCGTTCAAGCCACAGCTGCTGCTGATCTCGGCCGGCTTCGACGCGCACATGCGCGACCCGCTGGCCGACCTGATGCTGGAGACCGAGGACTTCGGCTGGATCACCGCCGAACTGCGCGCAGTCGCGCAGCGGCACGCGCGCGGCCGGGTGGTGTCCCTGCTGGAAGGCGGCTACGACCTGCAGGCCCTGCGCGAGGGCAGCGTCGCCCACGTCGACGCGCTGCGCTGAGGGTCCGCGCCCGCGCGGCGGCGGCCGCGGCGCGCACACCCGGATCGAAACCCCGCCCCGCCAGGCCGATGAACCCCGTCCCCCGCCCCGGGGACGCCTTCATTGCCCCTATGCACGGGATGGGGCAAGCTAGCGACCGTTTTCGCCCGATACCTGACGCGCGTGCGCCGAACCCTTCGCCTGCTCCCTCTTCCGTTCAGTATCGCCCTGTGCCTGCCGGCATTGGCGGCTGAGAAGCCGCCGAACTGGGGCCTGTGCCCGACCCCGGACGTGCTGCCCAAGTTCGACGACGCGCAGCAGCCGGATCCCAAGCTGGCGCAGAATCGCGAGCAGCAGCCGACCAATATCGAAGGCGACCAGCTGTCGGGCACCACCACCATCCCCAACTACACCGGCAACGTCGCGCTCAAGCGCGGCGACCAGTTCATGGGCACGGACAGCCTGCGGGTGGACACCGAGACCGGCAACTACATTGCCGAGGGTCACGTGCGCTACCAGGACTCGTCGATCCGCATGATCGCCGATCGCGCCGAGGGCAATCAGGACACCGACACCCACAAGATCACCAACATCCGCTACCAGCTGCTGGCCCGCCGCGGCAACGGCAAGGCCGACTCGGTCGACCTGCAGGGTGCGCTGGGGCAGATGCATCGCTCCACCTACACCACCTGCGACCCCTCGCAGCGGGTGTGGGAGCTGCACGCACCGGAAATCGACGTCGACAACGACGAAGGTTTCGGCACCGCGCGCAACGCGATCCTGAAGATCTACAACTTCCCGATCCTGTACGCGCCCTGGTTCAAGTTCCCGATCGACGATCGCCGCAGCAGCGGTTTCCTGTTCCCGGCGATCGGCATGTCCAGCCGCAACGGCTTCGACTACACCCAGCCGTACTACCTGAACCTCGCGCCGAACTACGACGCCACCCTGTATCCGCGCTTCATGGCCCGCCGCGGCCTGATGCTGGGCAGCGAATTCCGCTATCTCTACGACGGCGGCAAGGGCGAGCTGCAAGCCGCCTACCTGCCGGACGACAAGTTGCGCGACAAGGATCGCGGCCGCTTCAGTTACCAGGGCTACCACAACATCAATGCGCAGTGGCAGGCGCGCGCTTCGCTGGCCTGGGTCAGCGACGAGCGCTACACCGAGGACTTCTCCAACCGCCTGCTCGGCAATGCGGTGTCCAACATCCAGAGCACGATCGGCGTCTACGGCACCGGCGAGACCTGGACCGCAGGCGTGATGGCCGACCGCTGGCAGCTGACCGACTACACCCTGACCGAGGATGCGCTGCCGTACAACCGCCAGCCGCGCGCCTTCTTCAACTGGGACCAGTCGTTCGGCAACTATTTCGAAGCCGGCCTGTACAGCGAAGCGGTGCGCTTCGTGCACGACGATATCCATCAGAAAACCACCGACGGCACCTACGAGCGAACCGGCGTGGTCACCGCGCGCCCCGGCGGCAGCCGCCTGGACCTGAAGCCCTACATCTCGATGCCGCTGGCCGGCGCCGCCTGGTTCCTCAAGCCGACCCTGGCCTGGCGTTATACCGCCTATCAGCTGGACAAGGATCTGGCGGCCACGCTCGGCGGCGACACCACGCCCTCGCGCAGCCTGCCGATCGCCACGGTCGATGCGGGCGTGTACTTCGACCGCGATACCAAGTGGGGCAACACCAACTATCTGCAGACCCTGGAACCGCGACTGTTCTACCTGTACACGCCGTACCGCGACCAGAACGACCTGCCGATCTTCGACACCCGCGAGTTCACCTTCAGCTGGGGCCAGTTGTTCCGCGATTCGCGTTACACCGGCGCCGACCGCCAGAACGACGCCAACCAGCTGACCATGGCCCTGAGCTCGCGCCTGCTGCGCCAGGACGATGGCAAGGAGAAGTTGTCGGTCAGCCTCGGCCAGATCCTGTATTTCAGCGATTCGCGGGTCAGCCTGCCCAACAGCGACACCACCATCGAGCAGGGCAAGTCGGCCTGGGTGGCCGATGCCAACTACATGATCAACGATCGCTGGAACCTGGGCGCCACCTACCAGTGGGATCCCAAGTACCGGCGCAAGGACCTGGCCAGCTTCCGCGCGCGCTACCTGATGCCCGGCGACGGCATCGTCAATATCGCCTACCGCTACCGCCGCGATCTGCTGGAACAGGCCGACGTGTCGTTCCTGTACCCGATCAATCCGACCTGGAGCGTCGTTGGCCGGCATTACTACTCGCTGATGGACAAGAAGCCGCTGGAAAGCATCCTCGGCGTGCAGTGGGACAGCTGCTGCCTGGCGGTGCGGGCGCTGGCGCGGCGCTACGTGCGCAACCGCACCGGCGCGCTGGATACCGCCTTCCAGATCGAGTTCGTGCTCAAGGGGCTGTCGTCCCTGGGCCAGGACACGGACCGCGTTCTGCGCCGTGCTATCCTCGGCTACAACCGCGACGACCTGTACTTGGTCCCGCCCAGCAACACCACGACCGATCCGGACGCTTACGATCCGAACCAGATTCCATGACCAAGACCCTTTCTGTTTTTCTCGCCGCCCTGGTGGCGATCGCCGGCGTGTCCGCTCCGGCCGCCGCGCAACAAACCCAACCGCTGGACCGCATCGCCGCGGTGGTCGACGAGGATGTCGTACTGCAGAGCGAACTGGATCGTGCCGTGCGCAACGTGAAGGCGCAGTATGCCGGCCGCGAGGCGCAGCTGCCGCCGGATAACGTGCTGCAGCGGCAGGTGCTGGAACGCCTGGTCTTGGTCAAGCTGCAGGTCGCGCGCGCCAACAGCACCGGCATCCGCGTCGGCGACGACGAACTGAACCGCGCCATCGCCAGCATCGCCCAGCAGAACGGCACCGACGTGGACGGCCTGCGCAAGAAGCTGGCCGCCGACGGCATGTCCTACACCGACTTCCGCAACTCGGTGCGCGACGAAATCACCGTGCAGCGCCTGCGCCAGAGCTTTGCGCAGAGCCGCATCAACGTCAGCGAGGCCGAAGTCGACGCGGCCCTGGCGCAGCAAGCCACCACCGGCACCCAGTACCACCTGGCGCACATCCTGGTCGGCCTGCCGGAAGGCGCCACCGCCGAGCAGATCAAGACCGCTCAGGGCAAGATCGACGGGGTCAAGAACCTGATCGACAAGGGCGAGATCGATTTCAACGCCGCGGCGGTGCGCTATTCCGACAGCCCCAACGCGCTGGAAGGCGGCGACCTGGGCTGGCGCAGCCTGGACGAGATCCCCAACGCGTTCGCGCAGCTGATCCGCGACATGAAGCCGGGCCAGGTCGCCGGCCCGCTGCGCGGCCCCAGCGGCTTCCAGCTGCTGAAGCTGGTCGAAGTGCGCGACGCCTCGGCCAATCCGGAAAAGAAGACGGTCACCGAGTACCACGCCCGCCACATCCTGATCCGGGTCAACGATGCGCAGCCCGACGCGGCCGCCAAGGCCAAGATCGAAACGCTGCGCGCACGCATCGCCGGCGGCGCCGACTTCCAGGCCGTGGCCAAGGAAGCGTCGGAAGACACCAACAGCCGCAGCCAGGGCGGCGATCTGGGCTGGTTCCCGGCCGACGCGTTCGGCCCGGACTTCGGCCAGCACGTCGCCAGCCTCCAGGACGGCCAGATTTCGCAGCCGTTCCGCACCGAGGCCGGCTGGCACATCGTGCAGCGCGTCGGCGAGCGCCAGACCGACGTGACCAGCGATACCCAGCGCGCCCAGGTCCGCGAGACCATCGGCCGCCGCAAGCTGGAAGAGGAATACAACCGCTTCCTGCAGGAAATGCGCGGCGAAGCCTACGTCGACCTGCGCGTGGGCAACACCGACGCCGCCACTGCGCCGGCGGCCACGCCCGCGCCGGCGCCCGCCGCCAAGCCCTGATCCATGCGCCCCTCGCTCGCGCTGGTGCCGGGCGAGCCGGGCGGGATCGGCCCGGAGCTGTGCGTGCGGCTGGCGCAACAGCCGCGCCACGACTGCCAGCTCCTGGCCTTCGCCGATCCCGACACCTTGCGCGCCGCCGCGGCGGCGCTGTCGCTGCCGCTGCAGCTGCTGCCCGAATCCAGCCCCGCCCTCGCCCCTGGCGACCTGCGCCTGCGCACGGTCGCCAATGCCGTGCCAAGCCGCTTTGGCGCGACCGAACCGGCCAACGCGGCTGCGGTGATCGCCGCACTGACCCAGGCGGCCGATGCCTGCCTGAGCGGGGAACTGGACGGCGTGGTGACCGGCCCGGTCCACAAAGCGGCGATCAACGCCGGCGGCATCGCCTACACCGGCACCACCGAACTGCTGGCCCAACATGCCGGCCGCGAGGTGGTGATGATGCTGGCCAATGCCATCGTACGCGTGGCTCTGGTCACCACCCACCTGCCGCTGCGCGCGGTCGCCGATGCACTCACGCCGGCCCTGCTGGAACGCAGCCTGCGCATCACCGAGGCCGCCTTGCGCCACGCGTTCGGCATCGCCGCGCCGACCATCGCGGTGCTGGGACTGAACCCGCATGCCGGCGAGGATGGCCACCTGGGCCTGGAGGAAATCCAGGTGATGCAGCCGGTGCTGGACGCCTTGCGCGCGGAAGGCATGCGCCTGCTCGGCCCGCTGCCGGCCGATACCGCGTTCCTGCCGCAGAAGCTGACGAGCGTGGACGCGGTGCTGGCGATGTACCACGACCAGGGCCTGCCGGTGCTCAAGTACAGCGGCTTCGAGCAGGCGGTGAACCTGACCCTGGGCCTGCCCTACCCACGCGTGGCGGTCGACCACGGCACCGCACTGGAGCTGGCCGGCCGCGGCGTGGCCGACCCGTCCAGCCTGTTCGCTGCCACTGCGCTGTGCGCGCAACTGGCGGCGCGCCGCGCGCAGTCCTAGGCGCATATCCGGGCGCCGTTCGCGATCTGCCGCAACCAGGGTACGCCGGGTGATGCCGGTCGCGGCTGAAGCCGCTTCTGCGTCGCTGCAAGCGCGCGCCGCCCCGTGCATGCCGATAAAATGCCGGCCATGACTTCCTCTTCCGGCTTCGGCGCCCCGGCCAAGAAATCCCTTGGCCAGCACTTCCTCAGCGATCGCCACTACATCGACAGCATCGTCCGCGCGGTCGATCCCAAGCCGGGCGACCGGCTGGTGGAGATCGGCCCCGGCCAGGGCGCGATCACCTTCCCGCTGCTGCGCCGGCATGGCCAGCTGACCGTGATCGAATTCGACCGCGACCTGATCGCGCCGTTGACCGCGGCGGCGGCCGACGTCGGCGAACTGACCATCCTCAACCGCGACGTGCTGTCGGTGGATTTCGCCGCCCTGGCCGAGGGCGCGCGCATCCGCCTGGTCGGCAACCTGCCCTACAACATCTCCTCGCCGATCCTGTTCCATGCGCTGGACCACGCCGCAGCGATCGCCGACATGCACTTCATGCTGCAGAAGGAAGTGGTCGACCGCATGGCCGCCGACCCGGGCAGCAAGGTCTACGGCCGGCTCAGCGTGATGCTGCAGGCGTATTGCGAGGTGACCTCGCTGTTCGTGGTGCCGCCGGGCGCGTTCCGGCCGCCACCGAAGGTGGATTCGGCCGTGGTGCGGCTGGTGCCGCGGCCGCCGCAGACGGTGGGCATCGCCGATCCCAAGCGCTTCGCCGACGTGGTCCGCGCCGCGTTCGGGCAGCGCCGCAAGACCCTGCGCAACGCCTTGAACGGTGTCTGCGATGCCGCGCAGTTCGAGGCCGCGGGCGTGCGTCCGGACGCGCGCGCCGAGCAGCTCGAGGTCGGCGACTTCGTGCGCCTGGCCAACATCGCGCACGCCTGAGCGGACGTCCCGCGCGGCGCGCGCATGCATGCGTGGTGCGAACCTCTGCGCACGCGTTGCTCCGCTCCTTGCATGTCGGCGCAGGCGTCGCCGACCTGCGCCGTAGACATGGTGATGACGGCACCGCCTCGAAACCGCAACTTGGCAAGCCGCACAACACAGACTGCCACCGCGAACGACAGCCCTCCTGCGCACTGCCAGCGGCAACAACAGGCCCGCACGGGCGGCTCGCGCAGGCGGCAGCCAGGGCCACTGCCACGCGTCAGCCGCCTGGCAGTGACAACCGCTGACGCATCTCGCCTCAAACGGCAAAACACGCTCTAAACTGTGGGGATGAACGATGACGCCCCCTATCGGATCGAGGTCGAAGTGTCGCCCCGATTCCTCGACGACCAATCGGCGCCGGAGGACGGACGCTACACGTTCGCCTACACGATCCGCATCCACAACCGCGGCCGCGTCGCCGCGCGCCTGATCGCCCGCCACTGGGAGATCACCGACGGCAACGGCCGCATCGAACGCGTCGACGGCGATGGCGTGGTCGGCGAACAGCCGCGGCTGCGCCCGGGCGAGGATTTCCGCTACACCTCCGGGCTGGTACTGGAAACCGAGCACGGCACGATGCGCGGCCACTACGACATGGAAGCCGACGACGGCACCCAGTTCATCGCCGCGATCGCGCCGTTCGTGCTGTCCGTCCCGCGGACCCTGCACTGATGGCGGTCTGGGCGATCGGCGACCTGCAGGGTTGCTACGACATCACCCAGCAGTTGCTGGAGAAGATCCGCTTCGATCCGGCGGTGGACCGGCTGTGGTTCTGCGGCGACCTGGTCAACCGCGGCGGGCAATCGCTGGAGACCCTGCGCCTGGTGCACTCGCTGCGCGAGCACAGCGTGGTGGTGCTGGGCAACCACGATCTGTCGCTGCTGGCGATCGGCGAGCGCAGCCCGGACGAACAGCGCAAGGTCAATCCCGACCTGCAGCGCATCGTGCTGGCCGAGGACCGCGACGAACTGCTGACCTGGCTGCGCATGCAGAAGCTGCTGCACGCCGACCGCCAGCTCGGCTGGATGATGATCCACGCTGGCCTGGCACCGAAGTGGACCACCGCGCTGGCCGAGAAGCATGCACGCGAGGTGGAGCAGCAACTGCACGGCAACGGCTACCGCAAGCTGTTCCGCAACATGTACGGCGACCGCCCGGCCTGGTCGCCGGGCCTGACCGGCTACGACCGCTCGCGCGCGATCATCAACCTGTTCACCCGCGCCCGCTACTGCACCCCGCGTGGGCGCATCGCGATCGAGGAAAAGGGCACGCCCGGCACCCAGGCGCAGGGTCTGTATCCGTGGTTCGAGGTGCCGGGGCGGGTCGAGCGCGACCTGAAGATCGTCTGCGGACACTGGTCGACGCTGGGCCTGACCATCACCCAGGGCGTGCACGCGATCGACACCGGCGCGGTCTGGGGCGGCAAGCTCACCGCCCTGCGCCTGGACAGCGAGGACCTGCAGGTCGTGCAGGTCCCGGGCCGGCCGGTGCAGGGACCGCCGCCGGCGGCGCGCACCGCCACGCCGCGGCGGCGCAGCGCACCGAACCGTGGACAACCGGCGCCGGCTGCTTCCGCTGCGCCCGAGCAGGAATAGGTCTAACGCGAGACGTTGCGGTTTCGCAGGAGCGGCTTCAGCCGCGACAGGCGTTCCCCGGAATGCGCGTCGCGGCTAGCCGCTCCTACGACAATCCCGGCATGTGCGCCGGCATCCGCCAGCCGCTGCTTACACCGCGCCCGCCCGGCGCCGGTAATCCACGAACTCGAAGGTCAGCGCATGCCGCGCATCCACCGGATGCGCCTGCCGCGCCACCACCTCCCATTGCGCCGGATCGAACGCAGGGAAATGCGCATCGGCGCCGTCGACCACCGTGTCGACATGGGTGAGGTACAACACGTCGGCCAACGGCAGGGTCAGGGCGAAGATGTCGCCACCGCCGATCACCGCCAGCTCCGCAGCGCCGGCCTCGCGCGCCGCGTCGATCGCCGCCTGCAGCGACGCCACCGCCTGCATGTCCGCGAACGGCACCTGCCCGGAACGGGTCATCACCAGGTTCAAGCGCCCGGGCAGCGCGCGCCCCAGCGACTGCGCGGTCTTGCGCCCCATCAACACCGGCTTGCCCAGGGTCAGCGCCTTGAAGCGCTTGAGATCGTCCGGCAGGCACCACGGCAAGTCGTTGTCGCGACCGATCGCATTGGCCCGATCCAGCGCCGCGAGCAGGCTCAACTGCAGCGAGGGGCGCGTAGACCGCTCCAAATCCGTCCCCGCCGCGACGGCGGCGCTCGCCGATTCCCGATTCCCCACTCCCGATTCCCAGCTGCTGTTCACACCGCCACCGGCGCCTTGATCGCCGGATGCGGGTCGTAGCCCTCGATGGCGATGTCGTCGTAGGTGAAGGCGAACAGATCGGTCACCGCCGGATTCAGCCGCAGCTGCGGCAACGGCCGCGGCGTGCGTGCCAGTTGTTCGCGCGCCTGTTCGAAGTGGTTGGAATACAGATGCGCATCGCCCAGCGTATGCACGAAATCGCCCACGCCCAGGCCGGTGGCCTGCGCCACCATGTGGGTCAGCAGCGCATAGCTGGCGATGTTGAACGGCACGCCCAGGAAAATGTCGCCGCTGCGCTGGTACAGCTGGCAGCTGAGCTTGCCGTCGACCACGTAGAACTGGAACAGGCTGTGGCAGGGCATCAGCGCCATCTGCGGCAGCTCGGCCACGTTCCAGGCGCTGATCACCAGCCGACGCGAATCCGGATTGCGCTTGATCTCGTCCACCAGCCACTGCATCTGGTCGATCTCGCGACCGTCGGCACCGGTCCAGCGCCGCCACTGCTTGCCGTACACCGGGCCGAGTTCGCCCTGCGCGTCGGCCCACTCGTCCCAGATGCTGACCTTGTTGTCCTTGAGATAGGCGATGTTGGTCTCGCCCTTCAGGAACCACAGCAACTCGTGCACGATCGAGCGCAGGTGCAGCTTCTTGGTGGTGACCAGCGGGAAGCCGTCGTTGAGATCGAAGCGCATCTGCCAGCCGAACACGCTGCGCGTGCCGGTGCCTGTGCGGTCGGATTTCTCCGCGCCGCGCTCCAGCACGTGCTGCAGCAGGTCCAGGTACTGCTTCACTTGCTCACCTCCGGCGGCGGCACCGGCTGCAGCACCGGCGCGCTGCGCGAGCGCCACAGCAGGAACAGGCCGAGCAGGATCAGCGGGATGCTCAACTGCTGGCCGCGGGTCAGCCAATGGAACGCCAGGTAGCCGAGTTGCGCATCCGGCACCCGCACGAATTCCACGGCGAAGCGGAACACACCGTACAGCAGCGCAAACAAGCCGGACACCGCATAGCGCGCGCGCGGCTTCATCGAGAACGTCCACAGCACCACGAACATCACCAGGCCTTCCAGTGCCGCTTCGTACAGTTGCGACGGATGGCGTGCATAGCGATCGAGCAGGCCCGCGGCGTATTGCTGCTGCAGTTGCGCGGCACTCTTCAGACTTTCCAGCGCCGGCGCATTGGCCACGCCGTCCTGTATCGGCGCGTGCGGGAAGATCACGCCCCAGCCGGCGTGGGTCAACTTGCCCCACAACTCGCCGCCGACGAAATTGCCGATGCGGCCGAAGCCCAGACCCAGCGGCACCAGCGGCGCGATGAAATCGACGGTGTCGAAGAAATGCAGGCGCGCCTTGCGCGTCCACCACAGGCAGGCCGCCAGCACGCCCAGCAGGCCGCCGTGGAAGCTCATGCCGCCGTCCCACACCTTGAAGATCAGCAGCGGGTCGGCCAGGAAATCGGACAGTGCGTAGAACAGCATGTAGCCGATGCGCCCGCCCAGCACCACGCCGAGCATCGCGTAGAACAGCAGATCGGAGAAGCCGTCCTCGTTCACCCCGGGCAGGCGCCCGGCGCGGATGCGGCGGCGGCCCAGCCACCAGGCCGAGATGAACCCGGCCAGATACATCAGCCCGTACCAATGCACCTTCACCGGCCCGAACGAGAAGGCGATGGGGTCGATCTGGTGGAGATAGGTCATGCGCAAACGTCGGCCGGGGGCAAAGAGTGCCTATTCTGCCACTGACTCCGCTGCTTGCCGCGCCTGCGGACGGCGCAGCGGGGTAGCGCTTCATCTGCTGTCAGGCGCACGCGTCTGCCACTGACTCCGCTGCTTGCCGCACCTACGGACGGCGCAGCGGGGTGGCGCTTCATCTGCTGGCAGGCGCACGAACCTGCCGCCGACCGACTCCAAGGCAATATGCTCAGCCCAGACGCCACGTGCCCCTCGTTGCTTGTGGGAGCGGCCCATGTGGCCTCCAGGCCATCAGCGGCAACGAGCAGAGCCATCGGGTTCACTCCGGCGCTATCGCGTCGGGACTGAAGTCCCTCCCACAACACCACCCGTCGCACCCATGCAGGAGCGGCATCGCCCTGATGTGGGAGCGGCTTCAGCCGCGACGAGCAGAGCCATCAGGCCCCAGCCCGGCACTCTCGCCTAGGGACCGAAGTCCCTTCCACAACACCGCCGCCTCTGCTGGCAGCGCGAACCACCACAGCAGCACACTCAATCCAGCACCTGCGGCAGGTTCGGCAGTTCGTTCTCGCCCGGCTGGCCCGGCTGTGCCGGGAAGTGCGCGGCCAGCAACGCGGACACCGCGCCAACACCAGCGATCACCGCCTGTTCGGGTTGGCCCGCACGCATCTCGCGCTCGATCAGCGCGCAGACCTGGCGCCATTGTGCGGCGTCCACCCGCCCGTGCAGTCCACGGTCGGCGACGATCTCGATGTGGTGATCGGCCAGCAGCAGATAGATCAGCACGCCGTTGTTGGCCTCGGTATCCCAGGTGCGCAACTGTGCGAACGCGTGCTCGGCGCGCAGCCGCGGCGCCATGCCACGCAGCACCTGCGCCGGTGCCAGCCCCGATTCCACTGCGAACATCACCTGCCCGCTGTGCAGGCGCTCGCCTTCGGCGATCGCCGCGCCGATGCGCTCCAGGCTGGCCGCCGGGAACAGGCGCTGTGCCGACGGCGCGAACAGGTGCCGGACCAAGCGCATCACCAGCTCCCCGAGGCGCCGCCGCCTCCGGAACTGCCGCCACCACCGCCCCAGCCGCCGCCGAAGCCGCCTCCGCCGCCACCCCAACTACCGCCACCGCCACCGCCGCCCCAGCCACCGCCGAAGCCGCCGCCACCCCAGCCGCCCCAACCGCCGCCGCCGGCCGAACGGCCCGGAGCGATTCCCACAAACAGGCCCAGCAGCAGGCCGATCGCGCCGGTCAGCGCACCGACGAACAGCGACAGGCTCAGCAGCAGGCCGACGCCGCCGCCGACCACGCCGCTCAGCACGCCGCGCACCGGGCGCGACAGCCGCGCGAACAGCACCTGCGCGACCAGCGCCGCGAACAGGCCGGCGAAGAAACCGAATCCCAGGCCGCCGCCGCGCGAGGCCGAGGCGTGCGCGCTGACCGGCGCCGGCAACGCTTCGCCGTCGATCAGCTTGACCAGCATCGCGGTCGCTTCGGAAATCCCGCCACTGTAGTCGCCTGCGCGGAAGCGCGGCACCAGGTACTCCTGGATGATGCGGTTGGCGGTGGCGTCGGGAATCGCGCCTTCCAGGCCATAGCCGGGCTGGATGCGCACGCGCCGGTCGTCCTTGGCCACCACCAGCAGGACGCCGTCGTCCACGCCCTTGCGGCCGAGCTTCCACTGGTCGAACACGCGCTGGGTGTATTGCTCGATGCTCTCGGGCGCGGTGCTGGGCACCACCAGCACCTGCAGCTGGCTGCCCTTGCGCTGCTGCAACTGCACCGCCTGCCGGTCCAGCTCCAGGCGCTGGTTCGGCGTCAGCGTGCCGGTGGTGTCGACCACCGGCGCGTCCAGCGGCGGGATCGGCGCCTCAGCCTGCGCCCAGGCCAGCCAGGGCAGCAGCGCCAGCAGCAGCACCAGCCAGACGCCGGCGAGCCGGCGGCGAGCGGCGCCACGCGACGCCGCCGATGCGACAGCGCGCTCAGTCACCACGGGTGCGGAACGCATGGTCACGCCGGCCCACGGCGGCGCTTAGTGCGCCGGCGCCGGCTGTTGCGGCTGCTGTGGAGCGGACGCGGGCTGGCCACCGAAGTTCACCGCCGGCGCCTCGGAAATCTGCGCTTCGTTCTCCACCGAGAAGTTGGGCTTCTCCTTGTAGCCGAACATCTTGGCGGTGAGCACCTGCGGGAAGGACAGGATGTAGGTGTTGTAGTCCTGTACCGCCTGGATGTAGCGGCCACGCGCCACGGTGATGCGGTTTTCGGTGCCTTCCAGCTGCGCCTGCAGGTCGCGGAAGGCCTGGTCGGATTTCAGATTCGGATAGTTCTCGCTGACCACCAGCAGCCGCGACAGCGCGCTGGACAGCTGGCCCTGTGCCTGCTGGAACTGCTGCAACGAGGCGGCGTCGTCGGCGTTGACCTGCACCTGGCCGACGCGGGCGCGGGCGTTGGTCACGTCGGTGAGCACCTGCCGCTCCTGGTCGGCATAGCCCTTGACCGTGTTGACCAGGTTCGGCACCAGGTCGGCGCGGCGCTTGTACTGGTTCAGCACTTCCGACCAGCCGGCCTTGACCGCCTGGTCCTTCTGCTGGATCGCGTTGTAGCCGCAGCCGGACAGCAACACCGCCAGCGCGGCCAGAAACAGGGAGCGGGACAACAGGCGCATGCGAGGACTCCGGCGGATGACTGCGCGCAGCTTGCCACGCCGCCGGTGAAAACGCAGCCGACCTCAGCGGTGGCTCACCACTTCCCCGCGCCGGGCACCTGATGCGCGGCGGCGCGCCGGCGCATCAGCAGGTTCAGCCACTCCACCAGCACCGAGAAGCCCATCGCCGCGTAGATGTACGGCTTGGGCACGTGCACGTCCAGGCCGTCCAGGATCAGCACCACGCCGATCATCAGGATGAAGGCCAGCGCCAGCATCTTCACCGTCGGGTTGGCGTCGATGAAGCGGCCCAGCGGATTGGCCGCCAGCAGCATCACCGCCACCGCCAGCAGCACCGCGGCGATCATCACCGGGATGTGCTGGGCCATGCCCACCGCGGTGATCACCGAATCCAGCGAGAACACGATGTCGATCACCGCGATCTGCGCGATCACCATCCAGAACACGCCCGAGGCCTTGCTGGTGGTGGGGTCTTCGTCTTCGCCGCCGGTGATCAGCTCGCGGATCTCCATCGTGCCCTTCACCAGCAGGAACAGGCCGCCGACGATCAGCACCAGGTCGCGGATCGAGATGCCCATGCCGGCGACGCTGAACAGCTCGCCCTGCATGCGCGCCAGGAACGCCAGCGACACCAGCAGCGCGATGCGGGTCAGGCACGCCACCGCGATGCCGAACTTGCGCGCGGCCGGGCGCTGCGCTTCCGGCAGCTTGCCCACGGCGATGGAGATGAACACCAGGTTGTCGATGCCCAGCACGATCTCCAACGCACTCAGCGTCAACAGCGTCAGCCAGGTGTTGGGGTCGGCGAGAAACTCGAGGGCCATGGCGTCGGATCCTTTAACGGAAGAAGAAACGGGCGGCGATCACAGCAGGCGCGGCAGCAGGATCAGGCCCCAGCACAGCACCACGTTGGCCAGCATCACGAAGACCGCGGCCGAGCCCATGTCCTTGGCGCGGCCGGCCAGTTCGTGATGCTCGGGGCCGTAGCGCTCGATCACCGCTTCGATCGCCGAATTGAGCAGTTCCACCGCCAGCACCAGCAGCAGCGAGCCGATCATCAGCACCTGCTGCACGGGCCCCTGCCCCAGCCACAGCGCCAGCGGCGCCAGGATCAGGAACAGGCACACCTCCAGACGGAACGAGGACTCGTGCAGCCAGGCCGCGCGCAGCCCCTGCCACGACCAGCGTGCCGCCATCAGCATGCGGCGCGGTCCGCGCGGCAGATGCCCGAACTGGTCGGCCACGGCTCAGCCCCGCCCCAGGGAACGGGGACGCGACGACGACGGCCGGAAGGAATCGGTCATGGGCAAGGCGCAGCGGGATAGGCGGCAATTTTGCCACAAGCCCCGCGGCACCGCCGGCATCGCCACGGATTTGCCTGCATGCGGCGCCTGCGGCACCATCGCCGATCCCCTTGCTTCGAGGAGGCATCATGCCCCGTTCGCCGCTGCGCGCACCGCTGCTCGCCCTGAGTCTGTTCAGCCTGTCACTGCTGGGCCTGTCGCCGGCGCTGGCGCTCACCCCACCCCCGCCGCCCAGCGTGCCCGACCAGGTCTCCAATGCGGCCTGGGAAGAGGACATGGCGCGTTTCGCCAAGGACGATGCCGCGCATCCGGTCAAACCCGGTGACGTGCTGTTCGTCGGCAGTTCCTCGATCCGCTTCTGGACCTCGCTGGCCACGGATTTTCCGGGCGTGCAGACGCTCAACCGCGGCTTCGGCGGCTCAGAGATCCGCGACAGCACCTGGTATGCCGACCGCATCGTGGTGCCGTACAAGCCACGCCTGATCGTGTTCTACGCCGGCGACAACGACCTCAACAGCGGCCGCAGTCCGCAGCAGGTGCGCGACGACTTCGTGGCCTTCGTGACCCGCGTGCACCGCGACCTGCCCAAGACCCGCATCGTCTATCTGTCGATCAAGCCCAGCCCCTCGCGCGCGGCGCTGATGCCGAAGATGGCCGAGGCCAACGCGCTGATCCGCAAGGCCGCAGCCGGCCTGAAGCAGGTGCAGTTCGTCGACGTGTACACGCCGATGCTGGGTGCCGACGGGCAGCCGCGCGCCGAGCTGTTCGGACCGGACAAGTTGCATATGAACGCGGCCGGCTACGCGCTGTGGCGCGACACCCTGCGTCCGTACCTGAAGGATTGAACCGTGACGCGCCCGCGCCGCCGTGCGCGGGCGCTCACGTGACCGGCGGGAACCGCACGGTCGCAAGAATGCCGCCGCCCTCGGCGCTCTCCAGGGCCACCTGCCAACCGAAACGGTCGCACAGCCGGCGCACGATCGACAGGCCCAGCCCGGTGCCTTGCGGGCGCTCCGGCTCGGCACGGAAGAACGGCTCGAAGGCGTGCCGCAAAGCGTCCTCGGACATGCCGATGCCGGTGTCGCGGATGCGGATGCGGTCGGCCTCGACCTCGACCTCGATGCGCCCGGTGTCGGTGTAGCTGCAGGCGTTGCGCAGCAGGTTGCTGACCACCACGTGCAGCACGCGTGGCGGCGCATGCAATGTCGCCGAGGCCAGCACACGCACGCTCAGGGTCACCGGCTTGCCGATCAGCAGTTCGCGCGCGTTCTCGGCCTCGTACTCGACCACGTCGGCGATCTCGAAGAGTTCGCTCTGCGGCACCACGTCCGCTTCCCGCGCCAGGATGAGGAAGGCGTCGATCACCGCCTCCATGTCGCGGCCGGCGCGCTGGATGCGCTGCAGGCTGCGGTGCAGGCGCGGCGGCAGTTCCTGCTCGGTCATGGCGATGTCGGTGGCGACGCGGATCACCGTCAGCGGGGTGCGCAGCTCGTGGCTGGCATCGCGGGTGAAGTTGCGTTCGCGGGCGACGTGGTCGGTGACGCGCAGGGCCAGCGCATGCAGGGCGGCGGCCAGTTGCCGCGCCTCGCCCTGTACGTCGGTCGGCAGGTTTTCCGGGGCCAGTTCGGCGGCGGCTGGATGCCGCGGATCCCAGCGCGCGACCCGCCGCGCCAGCCAGTTCATCGGCGACAGCAAGCGCCGCGACACCCGCCAGGTCAGCCAGGCCACCACCAGCACCGCGATCAGGGTGAGCAACGTCGGCACCACGCCGAACCAGAACGCCAGCCGCTGCGCCGGTGCGCGCAAAAACACCAGGTACAGGCGCCCGCTCTCGGTCTGGTCGACCAGCACCATCTCGCCGCCGGGGCGATCCTCGTGCAGACCGGGCGCCAACCCGCGCAGGTCGGCAGGCACCGCCGCATCGGATTGCCCGGCCGGCACCAGATAACCGCGCAGGCTGTGGCTGTTGGGCGGCGGTTGCTGCGGCAGCTGCGCGCGCAGGCGCCAGTAGTAGCGCGCCTCCTGCTTCAGGATCGAGCCGACCAGCGAGTGCTGCACGATCGCGACCACCAGATAACTGGCAAGCGTGACGACGCAGCCCGCAAACACGATGCGGGCGATCAGGGCGAGGCGAAGTTTGCGCGGCAACCCGTGCGGCATACGGCATCCGTGATCGTTGCCGCGATTATAGGAAGGCCGATCGTGAGCCTTTCGTGCAAGCGGCCCCGTTCACCGGGGCCGCTGCGGGGTCCACGATCGGGCGTTGCCTCAGCTCATCGGCTGGGCGATGTCGGCGATGCGGTAGCCGGCGCTCTGCACGGTGTGCAGCAGCGGGCGGTCGAACGGCTTGTCGATGATCTTGCGCAGGTTGTACAGGTGGCTGCGCAGGGTGTCCGAGTCCGGCAGGCCGTTGCCCCATATCTCGCGCTCGATTTCCTGGCGGGTGACCACGCGCGGCGATTCGCGCATCAGGATGGTCAGCAGGCGCAGGCCGATCGGCGACAACTGCAATTCGGTGCCGGCGCGGGTGGCACGCATGCTCACCGGATCCAGCACCAGGTCGGCCACCTTCAGCACTTCCGAACCGACCTGGCGGCGCTCGCGGCGGATCAGTGCGCGCAGGCGGGCTTCCAGTTCCTGGATCGCGAATGGCTTGGTCAGGTAGTCGTCGGCACCGAAGCCCAGGCCGGTGAGCTTGTCGTCGAGCGTGTCGCGCGCGGTCAGCATCAGCACCGGGGTCGACTTGCGCGCGTCGTTGCGCAGGCGGCGGCACACTTCGATGCCGTCCAGACGCGGCAGCATCAGGTCCAGCACCACCACGTCGTAGCTGTTCTCCGCCGCCAGGCGGTAGCCGTCCAGGCCGTCGCAGGCGTAATCCACTTCGAACCCGCGGCCTTCCAGGTACTCGCCGATCATCTCGGAAATATTGCGGTTGTCCTCCACGACCAGCACGAGCCCGGATGTTTCCTTGGTCTGACGCATAACGCTTCCTCAGTCTTCAGCTTTGTGAAACATGCCGGATGTGCGGTGGTGGCGGCGTGAAGACCGCTTCATCTGCCTGAGCGACAAAAAAATTACTGCGTGATCAATGGCTTGAGCTGAGGCCAGACATTATCCAGCACCTTGGGCTGGGCCGCCGCGGTGGGGTGCAGGCCATCGCCCTGCATCAGCGACGGGTTCAGCGCCACGCCCTCCAGCAGGAACGGCAGCAGGCCCGTCCGGTACTGCTTGGCCAGGTCCGCATAGACCGCGCGCAGGCGCTGCCGGTAGCCCGGTCCATAGTTCGGCGGCACATCGATGCCCAGCAACAGCACCTTCGCACCGGCGTCACGGCTGAGCACGATCATCTTCTCCAGGTTGCCACGCAGTTCGGCCGGGCTCAGCCCGCGCAATGCGTCGTTGCCGCCCAGTTCGATGACCACCACCGACGGCCGATGCTTCTGCAGCAGCGCCGGCAGGCGGGTCAGCGCGCCGGACGAGGTCTCGCCGCTGATGCTGGCATTGACCACCGCCGGTGGCGCCCGCATCTGTTGTTGCAGGCGCTTGTCCAGCAAGGCCACCCATCCGGACTGCACCGGGATGTTGTGCGCCGCGCTGAGGCTGTCGCCGAGCACCAGCACCGGCCCCGTCGCACCTTTGGCACAGGCGATGGCGGGCAGCAGCACCCACCATGCCAGCAGCAGCCAGGCGCGGCGCATCCAGGCCCGCTTGCTTCTCGTCTCGTCGCCACGCATTGGAGATTCCCTCATCGACAGTCAGGCCCCCACGCTTCGCGCCAGCATCGCCATCGACGTACGCGATGTCGGCAAATCCGTCAGCGGACCGGAGGGTACGGTCCACATTCTCGACAAGGTCGGATTGACCATCGGTGAAGGCGACAGCGTCGCCATCGTCGGCGCCTCCGGCTCCGGCAAGACCACCTTGCTCGGCCTGCTGGCCGGCCTCGACCTGCCCACGCGCGGCGAGATCGTGCTGGCCGGGCAGTCGCTCAACGCATTGGACGAGGAAGCGCGCGCCGCGCTGCGCGCGCGCGAGGTCGGCTTCGTCTTCCAGAGTTTTCACCTGCTGCCGTCGCTGACCGCGGCGGAAAACATCGCGCTGCCGCTGGAGTTGGCCGGACGCGAGGATCCGGCGCGGGTGCGCGAGGTGCTGGAGGCGGTCGGGCTGAGCGCGCGGGCGCGGCACTACCCGCGGCAACTGTCCGGCGGCGAGCAGCAGCGCGTGGCGCTGGCGCGCGCGTTCGTGGCGCGGCCGCGGATCCTGTTCGCCGACGAGCCCACCGGCAGCCTCGACCAGGCCACCGGACAACAGATCAGCGACCTGCTGTTCGCGCTCAACGAAGGCAGCGACACCACCCTGGTGCTGGTCACCCACGACATGCGCCTGGCGCAACGCTGCGAACACCGCTACCGGCTCGACGGCGGCCGCCTGCGCGCCGCCGACGCGGCGGATGCCGCATGAACGTGCTGCGCCACGCCGCGCGCGCACTGCGCCGCGAACTGTTCGCCGGCGATCTGCTGACCGTGTTCGCCGCGCTGGTGCTGGGCGTGGCGGTGATGACCGCGGTCGGCACCCTGGTCGACCGAGTGACCCTGGCGCTGACCGGCAGCGCCGCCGAGGTGATCGGCGGCGACCTCGGCGTCAGCGGGCGCCAGGACATCCCCGCCGCCTTCGCCGAGGAAGCGCAGCGGCGCGGGCTGCGCAGCACGCGCATGGTCAGTTTCCCGAGCGTGTTGTTCCATGGCGACGCCAGCCAGATGGCCAACATCAAGGCGGTGGGCGCGGGTTATCCGCTGCGCGGCGCGTTGCTGGTCGCGCGCGACACCGTCGGTGCCGGCAGCGAACGCGCCGGGCCGCCGCCACGCGGCGAGGCCTATGCCGATCCGCGCCTGCTCGAAGCGCTGGGGCTGAAGCTCGGCGATGCGCTGGAGTTCGGCGCCGGCACGCTGCGCGTGACCCGGGTGCTGCGCGCCGAACCGGATGCCTCCGGCGAACTGATGCAGTTGTCGCCGCCGCTGCTGGTCAACCGCGCCGACGTCGATGCCGCCGGCCTGCTCGGCCCCGGCAGCCGCGCCTCCTATCGACTGATGTTCGCCGGCGCGCCCGGCGAGATCGCCGCCCTGCGCGAATGGCTGGCGCCACGCGCCAAGGCCTATCGTCTGGTCGGCATCGAGGACACCCAGCGCGGCGTGCGTGGCGCCTTCGACCGCGCCGGGCGCTTCCTGGCGCTGGCCGCGTTGCTGGCGGTGCTGCTGGCCGGCGTCGCCACCGCGCTGGCGGCCAACCGCTTCGCCCTGCGCCGCATCGATCAGGTCGCGGTCTTGCGCTGCCTGGGCGCGCGCCAGCGCGACATCCTCGGTGCGCTGGCGGTGCAGTTGCTGCTGCTGGCGATCCCCGCCTGCGCGCTCGGCGTGGGCCTGGGCATGCTGGCCCAGGTCGGCCTGGTCGAAGCGCTGGGCAGCCTGATTCCCGACCGCCTGCCCTTGCCGCAGGCGACCCCGGCGCTGGCCGGTGCCGGCATCGGCCTGTTGCTGCTGCTCGGCTTCGGCCTGCCGCCGCTGCTGCGCCTGCGCGACGTGCCGCCGATGCGCGTGCTCAACCGCAGCTTCGCCGCGCTGCCGCCAACCTCACTGCTGGTCTACGCCGCGGCCCTGGTCGCCACCGTGGTGCTGGCGGTCTACGCCACCGGCGACGGCGTGCTGGCGGCCTGGGTGCTGGGCGGCCTGACCCTGCTGGCGGCGCTGGCCGCGGCGGTCGGCGGCGTGCTGCTGGCGGTGCTGCGGCGGCTGCAGGGACAGCTGCGCGGGCCATGGAAGCTGGGCCTGGCGGCGCTGACCCGGCGCCGCGCACTGAGCGTGGTGCAACTGGTAGGCCTGTCGCTGTCGCTGTGCGCCCTGCTGTTGCTGGCGGTGATCGGCCCCGGCCTGCTCGGGCAGTGGCGCGACCGGCTGCCGGCGGACACGCCGAACTACTTCCTGATGAACATCCAGCCCGATCAGGCCGAGCAGGTGCTCGGCACCTTGCGCACGCTCGGCGTCGCCGATGCGGCGGTGGAGCCGTTCAGTACCGGCAAGCTGGTGGCGATCAACGGCAAGCCGCCGCAACGCCGCGAGCAGGGTCCGGAGGACGATGGCGACGGCAGCGACCGGCCGATCAACTTCTCCTGGCGGCACGAGTTCCCCGCCGCCAACCGGCTGCTGTCCGGACGCTTCTGGGCCGCCGACAGCACCGCCGCCGAGGCCTCGGTGGAGGAAGGCTGGGCGCAGCGTTACGGGCTCAAGCTCGGCGACCGCATCACCCTGTTGCTCGGCGACCAGCAACGCAGCTTCACCGTCACCAATGTGCGCAAAGCCGACTGGGATTCGTTCCGGGTCAACTTCTTCCTGCTACTCAACGCCGGCGCGGTGCAGGACGCGCCGTACAACCTGATTTCCGCTTTCCATCTGCCGCGTGCCTCGGCCGCGCAACTGAGCGGACTCAGCCGCGCCTATCCGAACGTGTCGCTGCTGGACATCGACGCGATCCTGCAGCGGGTGCGCGAGGTCATCGACCGCGTCGCCCAGGCGGTGCAACTGGTGATGGGCTTCAGCCTGCTGGCCGGCGCGCTGGTGCTGTTGGCCGCCCTGCAGGCCACTGCCGGCGAGCGTCGTTACGACAGCGCAGTGCTGCGCACCCTGGGCGCGCGGCGTGGGCAGTTGCGCGGCGCGGTGCTGGTGGAGTTCGGCGCGCTCGGCCTGCTCGCCGCGCTGCTCGCGGTGGGCGCGGCGGCGATCATCGGCGTGGTGGTGGCCAAGCAGGCCTTCGACCTCGCGCTGTCGCCGCCGTGGCCGGCGCTGCTGCTCGGCGGCCTCGGTGGCGTGGCGCTGAGCCTGCTCGCCGGCTGGTCCGGTACCCGCCGCATCCTGCGCACGCCGCCGGCGCTGGCGCTGCGCGAGAACTGAGTGGAGCCGGGACTGGGGATTTGGAAGAGCGCCGCGGGCTGCGCGGACGCGATGCGGTCGCCACCGGCCCTCGGCGGCGGTCTGCCGCGACGACGGGAGCGATGCGTGCCGCGCCATGGGTAAGATCACGCTGCATCGAAAGGAGAACCACATGAAATGGATTGTCGCCTGTTGCCTGCTGGCCATCGCCAACACGGCCGGCGCCGTGGTGGTCAGGGCGGACCTGGAGGAAGCGCGCTATCGGATCCCGGCGGCGGCATTCCCTGCACTGGCCGACCTGCCCGGCGAAGGACACGGCGTGCTGATCGCGCCGCAGTGGGTCGTCACCGCCGCGCACGCGGCGCCGATGCAAATGCCCGGTATGGACCAGGAGGTGTCCATCGGCGGCGTGGCGTACAGGATCAGGCGCGTCGTCCTCCATCCCGGCTACCGCAAGCCGCCCGATGCGCTGGTGCAGGAGGCGCTGGCCTCGCGCGACTTCGCCAAGTTCTACGCGTTTCTGGCCGCCTCCGACGATATTGCGCTGATCGAGCTGGCCACGCCGGTAACGGGCGTGGCGCCGGCCGCGCTGTACCGCGGCGACGGCGAGGTGGGGATGACCGCCGAACTGATCGGTAAGGGCGCCACCGGCGACGGCAACGCCGGCCAGGATCCCCACGGCGCCCATCGCGGCGTGCTGCGCCATGCGTTCAACACGATCGTCGGCGCCGACCCACGCTACCTCTCGTATCGCTTCGACGCGCCCCCGGCCGCCCTGCCGCTGGAAGGCATCACCGGCAGCGGCGACAGCGGCGGCCCCTTGCTGATTGGCACCGGCGACGCGCGGCAACTGATCGGACTGGCGTCGTGGGGCAACTATCCGCCGGACCATCCGTTCTGGGCGACCTGGACCGCGGATCGTCCCTTCGTGCAGGGTCTTTACGGCCAGATCGTGCACGCCGTGCGCGTGTCGCGCTATCTGCCGTGGATCGAGCAGGTGATGTCCGCCTCCACGGGTGACGCGTCATCGCCAACGACGCCGCCCGCACCGGCGACGACCACACGCGCGCACGACGCGGGACGCTGAGAATCCCGCGCGGCGCCGTGCTGGCGCCGGCCTTGCGTCGCCTTGCCTCCGTTGGCGCACCTGCGGCTCAGAGCGTGAGCCGCGATCTACGCGCCTGCCAGCGCCAAGCACCATCTTCGGCGACGCGACACACGCAAGAAAAAGGGGAAGGCGCCATCCCGGCCGCCTTCCCCACCCTGGCTGTGTCGCCGGCGCTGTGCTCAGCGCGCGGCCGGCGCCGGCGCCGTCCATTGCGCGAACACCGCATCGAGTTGCGCATCGCTGACCGGCTTGCCCTGCTGCACCGCCTCGGCCTGGCCGAACAGCGGCACGATGATCGCCATGCCGTCGACTTTGGTCTTCAGCTGCACGCCCGGCGGCTTGCCGAGCAGGCCGTCCCAGCGCGCGCGCACCCTGGCCCAGTAGCCCTGGGTGGCCTTCCAGTAGGCGTAGGCCGGTGCAAAATCCACGGTCGTGGTCTTGACGTAGTCGTTGAAGCCGAATTCGCGGGCGATGGCCTGCTGGCTGCCATCGGGCTTGCGCAGCACCTTGGTGTTGAACTGCTCGTGGGTCCAGCCGGCCGGGGTCAGCGTATGCCGGTTGACCACCGCCAGCGCGTTGTAGTCGCTGCGCTTGGTGTACTCGCGGCGCGGCAACGGACGCCAGCTCAGGTCGCTGGTCCAGGTCGGATGGCCATCGGCGTAGTCCCAACGCCCGGTGCCGCAGTAGCGCGGCGCGTCGCTGACCTCGTACACGCACTGCGTCCAGGCGCCGCGGGTGGCCGCCGCGTCGAGCGGGCGCACCTGCCAGGTCTGGTCGGCGCTGAACTCGAAGCGCTGCGGCGCCTCGTAGATCCAGTCCTGGCGCCAGTGCTTGGTCACGTGGCCGCTCTTGGGCTCCACCAGCAGATGCTGCAGCACCACCTTGCGCGGACTGTCCTCGACCACGATCACCACTTCGTCGCCACCGCTGCGCATTGGCGCGGCGCGCGCGTAGCCTGGTTGCAGCAGCACGGTCTCGTCGAAGGCGAACGCCACCGTGTACTCGCCCTGCATCGCCAGGATGCTGGCACGGTCGCGCGCCGGGTCGGCGCTCTCGGCGTGGACGGGGAGGCTGCCGGCAAGCAGCAAGGCGCAGAACAGGGGCGGAGCTTTCATCATCGAGAGAGGAGTCTTGGTTGATGGGAAACGAGGAAACGCCAGCGGCCGCTCACAACCGCAGCAGCGGCCACGGCCGGTCGGGATCGGGGCGCGGCGCAGGGCATCCGGCGCGGGCGCAACAGCAGTCGTCGACCAGCACGTCGCCCTCGGCCGCCTCCAGGCGCGCGATGCGGCGGGCGATGCTGGCACCGAGCGGCGACACGCCGGCGACGCTGGCCGCCAGCACGCCATCGGCCGCGTGCAGGCGCAGCGCCCGCGCATGCCAGCCATCGCCGCGCAGGCGGCCGGCGACACGCCGCCACAGCCGCTCGGCGACGCCGCCGTCGGCGGCATCCTGCGCGGCGGGCAGCGCCGACAACAGCAGGTCCCAGGCGACGAAATCGCTGTCGGGCAGCAGGTACAGGCGCCAGCAGCACTGCTGCTGGCGGTCGTAGAAGCGCAGGCTCTCCAGCACGCCATCGCTGTCCACGTCCAGGTGCGCGGCCACGCCCCGGGCATGGCGCCAGCCGATCAGTTCGGCGCCGGTGCGGGCGCGGTACAGACACAGCACCGTGCCCAGGGCGGCCAGTTGCGCCGGGCGCGGCAGCGGCGCGGCGATCCGCTCCGGGCCGGTACGCGCTGGCGCGGCCGTGCGCATCCGCCGCTACCAGTCCAGCGCCAGGCTGACCGAGACGTTGCGCCCGGCACCGGTATAACGGTCGAGCACGGCGCTGCTGGCCAGGGTCGCGCCGGGCAGCATGTTCCAGTCGATGTAGCGGCGGTCGGCCAGGTTGAACACGCCCACGTCGAGCCGCGCACCTTCGGTGAAGTGCCAATGCGCGAGCAGGTCCAGCGTCGCGTAGCCGGCCGGCGTGTAGTAGGTCGGCAGTTCCGGCCGGCGCTTCTTCGCCACCGCGGTGGCGACCAGTTGCGCGCCCCAGCTGCTGCGGTCGTAGCCCAGCCCGACCACGCCGCGCAGCGGATCCACCGAATTGAGCGGGGTGCCGTCGGTGCGGTTGTCGCCGCGCGCATAGGCCGCGCTGGCCTGCAGCGACCAGCCAGCCCAGCGCGCATCGAGTGCGCCGAAGTCGACACCGGCCTTGGCCTCAACGCCACGGATGGTCACCCGGTCGACGTTGCGCGATTGATACAGCATCAGGCCGTCGGCGTTGAAGCCGACGAAGCGGTAGGACTCGATGAAATCGCGATAGGCGTTGCGGTAGGCGCTCAGGCCGGCATAGACGGCCGGACCGGCGTAGCGCACGCCCAGCTCGGCGCCGCGGCTGGTCTCCGGCTTCAGGTCGGGATTGGCGATCGCGGTGTAGCCGATCAGCAGATTGGTGAAGCCGATATTGACGTCGTTGTAGGGCGGCGCGCGGAAGCCGTGCGCGTAGTTGGCGTACAACGACCAGGCGTCGTCCAGGCGCCAGATCGCGCCGAGCTTGGGCGAGACGTTGCGATCGCTGATCTTCTTCGCCGCCACGCCGGGATTGTCGGTGGCGAAGATCGCGTCGACCTGCGGCGACAGCCGGTAATAGTCCGCACGCAACGCCGGGGTCAGGCTGAAGCGGCCATCGGCCAGCGCGATCTCGTCCTGCAGGTAGGCGCCGGCCTTGAGCGTCTCGGTGATCGGGAAGTCGCGGACCGGGAAGGTCTCCATGCCCACGGTCTTGCTGATCGCGCCGGTGCGCAGGTTCAGCGTGTGGCCGTCGCGCTTTTCGTGGGTGTCGGTGTGCGACAGATCGATGCCGTAGCTGATGTCGTGGACGACGCGCCCCTGATCGACCCGCTTGTGCAGATTCGCCTGCAGCCCGTACAGGCGCTGGTCGAAGTCGTGCTCCATGTGCCGCAGCGTGCCGTTGCTGCGGCGTTCGTCGGTGCGCTGCAGGCTCTGGCTGTCCTGGCGGTACAGCTGCCACTGCAGGTCGTCGGCGAGCAGCGTGTCGAGCTGGTCCACCTCATGTGCCAGCGACACGCGGGCGCGGGTCTGATGGTCGCGGCCGCGCTGCGACAGGATGCTGGCGGTGACGTTGCTCAGCGCATCGATGCGCGAGTAGTCCTCGTTGCCTTCGACGGTCAGCTTGAAGCGCTGATTGGCGCTGGGCGCGTAGACCAGCTTGCTGAGCAGGCTGCGGCCGTCGCTGCTGAGCGGATTGGGCGCGGTGCGGGCGGCGCCGATGCTGCGGTTGTCGCCCTGGGTTTCGCTTTCCTGGCCCTGGCGATGGCTGACCGCGGCCATGCCGCTCCAGCGGTCGCCGCCGAAGGCGACCAGCGCGCCGGCGAACAGGCCCTTCCATTCGCTCTCGTAGCCGAACTTCAGGCCGACGTAGCTGTCCTTGCCCGGCGCCAGGTAGTCGGCCGGGTCCTTGGTGACATAGGCGACCACGCCGCCCAGCGCATCGGAGCCGTACAGCGCGCTGGCCGGGCCGCGCACGATCTCCACGCGCTTGAGCGTGTCCATGTCGACGAAATTGCGGTTGGCGTTGAGGTAGCTGCCGAAGCTGAAGCTGTCCGAGACCGGGATGCCGTCGGTCTGGATCAGCACGCGGTTGCCGTCCAGGCCACGGATGCGGATGCCGGAGATGCCGCTGAAGCGGCCGCTGTTGCCGGTGGCGGACACGCCGGGCGTGTAGCGCAGCAGATCCTTCAGGTCGTGGACCAGTGCGCGATCCATCTGTTCGCGGTCGATCACATCGACGCTGCCGGGCACGTCGATGATGGCGCGCTGGGTACGGGTGGCGGTGACCTGCAGGCGATCGAAATCGCGGACGGCGGACGCCGCACTGGCGTCGGCGTCGGCGTTGGAGGAAGAGGGTGCGGATGCGGGAGCGGCATGCGCGCCGGCGGCCAGGGCCAGCCACAGCGCGCCGGTGAGCGGGGCGGTACGGAACATGGGGAGCATCGGTGGTCGCGGAAGACCCTCGACCGGCACGGCGCGGGGTCCGCGCCTGGCCGAGGGGGAGAGAAGGATCGCGACTGCGAGGCGTCCGCGGCCGACGCGCAAGGGCGGCGGCCAGGTGGCGGCAGATCGAGCGGGAGGCCGGCCGCGCGCGGCGGCCGGAGGCATTACTTGGTCAGGATCAGCTTGTCGTTGCTGGTGTGGCGCAGACGATAGACGCGGTCGCCGTGCTGGATCAGCACTTCGCGGCGGCCCTTGAGCAGCGCCTGGCTGCTGATGGTTTCTTCGGCCGGCACGGCGCGCGGCACGGTGCGCTCGCGCAGGCTCAGGGTCTCGGGGTGACGCAACAGCACGGGTTGAGCGGTCATGGTCGAACTCCATCCACGGGGTGCATCGAGATGATAATGATTCTCAATACTTAATCAAGACCCATTCTCGCCCGATTCGATTCGTAATCCCGATCGAAACCCCGACCACGAAAGATTCGAAAGATCGCCACACATCGACGCCTTCGCCACCGCGCCACCGCTGCACTGCGGCGGCGCAAGCGCATGCCGTCGTCAACGCACCGCAGCGTCGACCCGTTCCCACCACGCCGCGTCGTCGCGCGCGGCCAGCTCCAGCGCGGCCAGGTTCTCCAGCAGCTGCGACACCCGGCTGGCGCCGAGGATCACCGTGGACACGTGCGGGTTGCGCAGGCACCAGCCGATCGCCAGCGACGCCGGCGCCACACCCTCGGCCGCGGCCAGCGCGGTGAAGGCGCGCGCGCGCTCGATGCGGCGCTGCGCCGGCGGCCCGATCACCTCCTGCTGCAGCCAGGCATTACGCTCCTGGCCCAGCCGCGAGGCCGGATCGATGCCGTCGTTGTACTTGCCGGTCAGCAGGCCCGAGGCCAGCGGCGACCAGATGGTGGTACCCAGGCCGAGTTCGGCGTACAGCGGCGCGTATTCCTGCTCCACGCGCGCGCGGTGCAGCAGGTTGTACTGCGGCTGCTCCATCGATGGCCCATGCAGGCCCAGCGCGCGCGCCACCTGCGCCGCCTCGCGGATGCGCTCGGCCGGCCACTCGGAGGTGCCCCAGTACAGCACCTTGCCCTGGCGGATCAGCGCGTCCATCGCGCGCACGGTTTCCTCCACCGGCGTGTCCGGATCAAGGCGGTGGCAGTAGTACAGATCCAGATACTCCACCCGCAGCCGCTTGAGCGCGGCATGGCAGGCGTCGGTGACGTGCTTGCGCGAGAGCCCGCGCTGGGTGGGGCGCGGCGACTCGACGGCGCCGAAGTAGACCTTGCTGGACACGCAGAAGCCGTCGCGCGGCAGCCGCAGGTCGGCGATCACGTCGCCCATCACCTGCTCGGCGCGGCCGTGCGCATAGACCTCGGCGTTGTCGAAGAAGTTGATGCCGTGGTCCCAGGCGGCGGCGATCAGGTTGCGCGCTTCGTCGCGGCCGGTCTGCCCGCCGAAGTTGATCCAGGCGCCGAACGACAGCGCCGACAGTTGCAGCCCGGTGGCACCGAGGCGACGGTATTGCATGGCAACTCCTCCTGCTGAGCGAACCCGCGGCACGGCCGGCGGGCGGCCGCACAGTGTAGCGGCGCTGCCGCGAGGCACCGTCGGCGCCGCCACGCCGGCGGCAGCCAGGCGCCCCGCTCTTGCAAATCCCCAATCCCCAATCCCGAATCCCCCGACTGAACACGCCTCGCCTTGCCGGCCGTCACCCCCTGCACTAGGCTTCCCGTCTTTGGTCGGGGACCGGGGACGCAGATGGTCGAGGGATTGGGAAGGATCGGCTTCGGCCTGTTCGGTTTGGCGGTGTTGATCGGGATCACCTGGCTGTTCTCCAACAACCGCCGGGCGGTGGACTGGAAGCTGGTCGCGACCGGCCTGGTCCTGCAGATCGGGTTCGCCTCGCTGGTGCTGCTGGTCCCGGGCGGCCGTGAGGTGTTCGACTGGCTCGGCCAGGTGTTCGTCAAGGTGCTGAGCTTCGTCAACGAAGGCTCCAGCTTCATCTTCGGCAGCCTGCTCGACACCAAGACCTACGGCTTCATCTTCGCCTTCCAGGTGCTGCCGACCATCATCTTCTTCTCCGCGCTGATGGGCGTGCTGTACCACCTGGGGGTGATGCAGGCGGTGGTGCGGGTGATGGCCTGGGCGATCACCAAGGTGATGCGCGTGTCCGGCGCCGAGACCACCAGCGTCTGCGCCAGCGTGTTCATCGGCCAGACCGAGGCGCCGCTGACGGTGCGTCCGTACATCCCGCGCATGACCGAGTCCGAGCTGCTGACGATGATGATCGGCGGCATGGCGCACATCGCCGGCGGCGTGCTGGCGGCCTACGTGGGCATGCTCGGCGGCGGCGACCCGGCGCAGCAGGCGTTCTATGCCAAGCATCTGCTGGCGGCCAGCATCATGGCCGCGCCGGCGACGCTGGTGGTGGCCAAGCTGCTGATCCCGGAAACCGGCACGCCGCTGACCCGCGGCACGGTCAAGATGGAAGTGGAGAAGACCACCAGCAACGTGATCGACGCCGCCGCCGCCGGCGCCGGCGACGGCCTGCGCCTGGCGCTGAACATCGGCGCGATGCTGCTGGCGTTCATCGCCCTGATCGCGCTGGTCAATGCGCCGCTGACCTGGATCGGCGACGTCACCGGCCTGGCCAGCGTGATCGGCCGCCCGACCAACCTGTCCACCATCTTCGGCTACGTGCTGGCGCCGGTGGCCTGGGTGATCGGCACGCCGTGGCCGGATGCGACCACGGTCGGTTCGCTGATCGGCCAGAAGGTGGTCATCAACGAGTTCGTCGCGTATACCGAGCTGTCGCGTATCGTCCAGGGCCAGGTGCCGGGCGTGAGCCTGAGCGCGGAAGGCCGGCTGGTCGCCACCTACGCGCTGTGCGGCTTCGCCAACTTCAGCTCGATCGCGATCCAGATCGGCGGCATCGGCGGCCTGGCCCCCGAGCGCCGCCATGACCTGGCCCGCTTCGGCCTGCGTGCGGTGCTGGGCGGCTCGATCGCCACCTTCATGACCGCGACCATCGCCGGGGTGCTGTCGCACTTCGCCTGATCCGGTCGCGGCATCCGCTCCACCGTTTTCCTTTTTCAGTTCCAGTCGAGAAGCAGTACATGCCTATGAGTTCGGTCATCGTCGTCGGTTCGTTCAATGTCGACCATGTGTGGCGTTGCGAGAATCTGCCCGCACCGGGGGCGACCATCGCCGGCCGCTACAGCACCGGCCCCGGCGGCAAGGGCTTCAACCAGGCGGTGGCGGCGGCACGCGCCGGCGCGCGTACCAGCTTCGTCTGCGCGCTCGGCGACGACGCCGGCGGCGCGATGGCGCGCGGCCTGGCCGCGCAGGACGGTATCGCCCTGGTCGCCGAGGCCAGCAGCGAGCCGACCGGCACCGGCGGCATCTACGTCGACGGCCACGGCCGCAACACCATCGTCATCGGCGCCGGCGCCAACGCCGCGCTGAGCCTGGACTTCGTGCAGGCGCAGCGCCCGCTGCTGGGCTCGGCGCGGGTGCTGCTGGCGCAGCTGGAATCGCCGATCGAGACCATCGAGGCCACCCTGGCGCTGGCCCGCGAGGCCGGCCTGACCACGGTGCTCAACGCCGCTCCGGCCAATGCGCAGACCAGCATCGGCCTGCTCAAGCTGGCCGACGTGCTGACCCCCAACGAAACCGAGTTCGCCGCCCTGCTCGCCCGCCATGTCGGCGTGCGCGTGGACGCCAACGACGTCGCTGCCACCGATGGCGGCAGCCTGCACGCGCTGTGCCGCAAGCTGCTGCCGGGCGGCACCGTGGTGGTGACGCTGGGCGCGGTCGGTGCGTTCATCTCGCACCCCGAGGAGCGCCTGCTCGGCGACACCCAGCCCTACTACCGGATCGGCGCCGAAACCGCGCATACCGTGGACACCACCGGTGCCGGCGACGCCTTCAACGGCGCCCTGGTGGCGTCGCTGGCGCAGTCGCCGAACGCCGCGTTCGCTACCCATGTGCGCTTCGCCAACCACTACGCGGCGCGCTCCACCGAGGCCGAAGGCGCGGCGGCATCGATGCCGCGGCTGACGCCCGAGGCCGGCTGAGCGATCGGCGCGACGGCGCCGGCCGTCGCCGTTGCCTGCCATCACAAACCAGCGCCGGCGCTGCGCCGGCCACGCATCCGACAAGGAGTTGCCGATGCCCCGCCGTTCCGTCATCCCGTTCGCCGCGCTGTGCGCACTGCTGCTCCCGTTGTCCGCCGCCGCGGCACCGCACTGCGACTGGAACAGCCTGGCCGCCGACGCCGACCGCGCCGCGGTGACCGTCTCCGCCGAACGCCTGCAGCAGGTGATCGCGGCGCATTACGACGATGCCGAGCAGGAAAAGGGCGCGGCGCTGGCGCGCAGCCTGCTGCAGCGCGCGCAGACGCCGCAGCAGCCCGGCAAGCTGGAGGGCCGCTGGAAGGTGCGCTCGATCCAGATCGACCCACACTTCGCCTACGCCTATCCCTACTTCAAGGCCGAGATCCGCCGCGATCCCTGCGGCTACCACCTGAGCAAGACCAGCGGCTCGCAGCGCCGCAGCGGCACGCTGTATCCGCTGTCCGCCGGCAGCCATGAGCTGGCCTTCCTCGGCGCAAGCACGGTCAACGACGAGCCGGAAGCGGCCTACGCGCCCGGCCATGCCTCCGACGGCACGCACGGCAACAGCGTCGGCCGCCTGGTCGCGCTGGGCCCGAACGAACTGCTGCTGATCCTGGACGGCAAGGACAATGGCTTCGAGCTGTACCAGCTGATGCGCTGACGGCCGCGCGGGCCGCCCGGCCCGCCAGCGCATGCGCCCCGCTACACTACGCGCATGCGTATCGGCCCCTACACGATCGAACCGAAGGTGATCCTGGCACCGATGGCCGGGGTCACCGACAAGCCGTTCCGGCTGCTGTGCAAGCGGCTGGGCGCGGGCCTGGCCGTGTCGGAAATGACCATTTCCGATCCGCGCTTCTGGCAGACCCGCAAGTCGCTGCAGCGCATGGACCACGCCGGCGAGCCGGACCCGGTCAGCGTGCAGATCGCCGGCACCGAGCCCCAGCAACTGGCCGAGGCCGCGCGCTACAACGCCGACCACGGCGCGCAACTGATCGACATCAACATGGGCTGCCCGGCGAAGAAGGTCTGCAACGCCTGGGCCGGCTCGGCGCTGATGCGCGACGAGGCGCTGGTGGCGCGCATCCTCAGCGCGGTGGTGAAGGCCTCGCCGGTGCCGGTGACGCTGAAGATCCGCACCGGCTGGGACGGCGACCACCGCAACGGCCCGGTCATCGCGCGCATCGCCGAAGACTGCGGCATCGCCGCGCTGGCGGTGCACGGGCGCACCCGCGATCAGCACTACAGCGGCCAGGCCGAATACGCCACCATCGCCCGGATCAAGGCGATGCTGCACATCCCGGTGATCGCCAACGGCGACATCGACTCGCCGCAGAAGGCGGCACAGGTGCTGGCCGCAACCGGCGCCGACGCGGTGATGGTCGGTCGCGCGGCGCAGGGCCGGCCATGGATCTTCGGCGAGATCGCGCACTACCTGGCCACCGGCGAACTCCTGCCGGCGCCGCCGCTGGCGTGCGTGCGCGACACGCTGCTCGGCCACCTGCAGGCCCTGCACGATTTCTACGGCGAGGCGCAGGGCGTGCGCATCGCGCGCAAGCACCTGGGCTGGTACGCCAAGGATCGGCCGGAGAACGCGGCGTTCCGCGCCGTGGTCAACCGCGCCGAGAGCGCGCAGGCGCAACTCGCGCTGACCGCCGAGTACTTCGATGCGCTGATCGCCGGGGTGCCGCCGGCCTTGTCCGCCGCCGCCTGACGTCTTCTTCTCCCTGGAGCATCGCCATGCGCTCGTCTCCCGACACCCCGACCTATCTGCACGGCTATTCCGACACCGAACAGGCACGCCTGCTGAAACAGGCGCGGCTGCTCGAAGCCACCCTGTTCAACCAGATCGACTACACCGGCGCGCGGCGCCTGCTGGAAGTGGGCAGCGGCGTCGGCGCCCAGACTGAAGTCTTGCTGCGGCGTTTCCCGGAGCTGCATGTCACCGGCATCGACCTGAGCGAGGCGCAACTGCAGGCCGCGCGCGAGAACCTGCAGCGCATGCCTTGGTGCCAGGACCGCTACACGCTGCAGCAGGCCGACGCCGGCGACCTGCCGTTCCAGCCGCGCAGCTTCGATGCGGCGTTCCTGTGCTGGGTGCTGGAACACGTGCCGTCGCCGGCGCGGGTGCTCAGCGAAGTGCGGCGGGTGCTGGCACCGGGGTCGCCGGTGTACGTGACCGAGGTGATGAACGCCTCGTTCCTGCTGCATCCGTACTCGCCGAACGTATGGCGCTACTGGATGGCGTTCAACGACTTCCAGTACGACCATGGCGGCGACCCGTTCGTCGGCGCCAAGCTCGGCAACCTGTTGCTGGCCGGCGGTTATCGCGACGTCAGCACCGAGATCAAGACGCTGCACCTGGACAACCGCGAGCCGGCGCGGCGCAAGACCATGATCGGGTTCTGGGAAGAGTTGCTGCTGTCGGCGGCCGAACGGCTGCTACAGGCCGGCGCGGTGGATGAGGAGACCGTGGCCGGCATGCGCCGGGAAATGGCGCAGGTGCAGAGCGACCCGGACGCGGTGTTCTTCTATTCGTTCGTGCAGGCGCACGCGACGGTGTATTGAGCCGTGTTCGCGGCGACGTGCCGCACCGACCGGCTCGGGCGCGGCCGGTTCGACCCGGATCCGCCGCCACATCCGCGCCAGCGCTGCGCCGATCTGCCCGCGCGCCACCGGCGCCCGGTAAGCCGCCTGCAGCTGCCTCGGCGCGATCGCCTCCCAGCCATCGCCGCACTGCCGCGCCACCGCGAAGTTGGGGTTGTAGCGCGAAGCCACTGTGCTGGCGATGCGGAGTTGGCTCGGCCAGCTCCAGAAGCCCGGATCAACCATGCGCCTGCACACCGGAACAGTAGCGACACGGCCACATCCCCTGTTTGGTGAAAAGGCGTCCCGTCAGGAACGCCTCCCTTCATCCGCACCGCCTGAAGGGGAACACTATTAGTAAGCGTAGAGCGGGAAATATCCTTGTGAAGCGAGCGCATGAAAGGCTGCGCGGGAGGTGGAAGCGCCCATTTCGCCGTCATGAAACACGAAGTAACCCACTGCATCGCACGCTGCGACAATCGCCCAGCCCTTTTTCGGGTCCGGAGACGCGGCGTATTTGGATGCGGTGTCGACTGCAAATTTGGACCAGTAACGCGCGGAGTGTCTGATCACGCTCAGCCCGCCCAGAACCAGCGCGCCATTCTTCGACGTTGGATCGAGCCGCGCAATGCCTTCCCGTTCCAATTCCTCGAATTGCACCGCCGCCGCATCCAGGCCCTCGGCGTTCTGCACGATCTGATCCATTCGCACGATGAACGAGAACTCGTAGGCACTGAGCTGTTGGCGTAGCCCGGCCAGGTTTTCGGTCATCGGCCGGAGCGGATCGATGGCATCCAGCATGGGCTGCCGCGTGGCAATGAAGCGCTCCAGCGGCATCCCTGGGTTATAGCCGCACTTCTCGACCAGGACGGCGAGGATCTCGTCGGGCGAGGCTTTGGCATCCATCAGGCAGCTGAGGTACATGTTGTGCCGGATGCCCGCCTGGTCGATCGGGTTCTCGGCCGCCAGCACGGGAGCGGTACAGAAGGCACTGCCGACCAGGAGCGCGGCGGTTGCGACAAGAAGCTTTTTGTTCATCAACGTTCTCATGTAATGGATGGAGGGTGGCCCAGATCTCCCGACGTTCCCGCGGAGGACCCAGGCGAGGCGACCACACCGCATCGGCACACGGCGCGATGCGACGGTTTCAGGCTAGGCAGATCTGCGGCGACGCACGAGGACGAAACCGGGTCGCGACGGGAACGAACCGGGTCGAATTGGCGAATCGATGGCACCGTCACCACATCGCGCAAACGTGGCCCTGGCTGCCGGCGGACATTCCATGATCGAAGAATCAATGCCTTGCGCCGATTCGTTCCCGATCCGTCGCCGCGAATGCGCTGGAACCGCGGCGTCGCTGCAACGCGGCTGTTGCGCGCCTTGTGGTTAGGAAGCTCACCCACTCACCAGCGTCGCGTCGCCCATGCCGCGCTGGCCGCATCGCGGCCGCCGGCGCGCATTCCGTCGTCGCGGCCCTTCGAGTTTGCCGTTAGCCGTCCACGGCACGACATCGTACCTACCGTCGGACTGCTGCCTGCAGCAGGATCACAAGCCGCAGGTGGTGACGAAGTTCGATTTCAACGGGGAATCACCGCGGCAGGTGATGGTCACGTGCGGGGCAGCCGGGCACGAGAAGTATGCTCGTAAGCCCTGGCAGCCATTGCCGCTTCGTGCGACTTGGCGCCGGCAATGAAGGCGCATCGCGCCGCGCTCAACGCGCCGCGGTAGGCACCTGCGCGCTCACCGGCGCGGGCGATGCCGGCTCGGTCCAGATCCGTTGCCACATCCGCGCCAGCGCCGCACCAATCTGTCCACGTGCCACCGGCGCCCGGTACGCGGCCTGCAGCTGCCGCGGCGGCATCGCCGCCCAGCCGTCGCCCTGCTGTCGCGCCACCGCGAAGTTGAAGTTGTAGTCCGGTTCCAGGCCCATGCGCAGGTCGCTGAGCACCAGTTCGCCGTCCTTGACCTGCGCGCGCATGAAGCCGCGGTTGAACCAACTCAATCGCTGCACCGCCGGCAGCTCGCGCACCTGCGCCAGCGCCTGGGTGTTGGAAGGATAGCCCTGGAAGCGCATCGGCCCGTGGTCGGCGACCAGCGAGCGCTCGCCGATCACGTAGCCGCTCGGGGTCATCGCCACCACCCGCCACAGCAGCGTGTTGAACGGCATCGGCACCGAGAAGCGCGGCGCCTGCGCCAGGCCCATCGCCGCCAGCGCGCGGTCGGCCTCGCGGTCGACCAGCTGCTTGGCCAGCAGCGACCAGCCCAGGTAGACACTGCTCAACAGCAGTCCGACCAGCAACGCCTGCTGCGCCACGCGCCGCGCGCGGGCGAACCAGGCGATGGCGCAGGCCAGCAGCAGCCACAGCGTGTAGGCGGGATCGATGATGAACACGCTCGACCACATCGTCGGCGCTGGCCGCAGCGGCCACCACAGCTGCGTGCCGTAGACGGTGAACGCATCCAGCAGCGGGTGGGTGATCAGCGCCAGCTGGATCGCCCAGAACCAGCGGTGTGGCGCTTCGGCCACGCGTCCATGGCCGAAGCGCCGGAACAGCCACCAGATCAGCCAGCCGAGCAACGGCAGCGCGAACAGCGAATGGCTGACGCTGCGATGCACCGTCATCAGCGTCACCGGATCGCGGGTCAGCGGCAGCAGGATCAGCGCATCGAGATCCGGCACGGTGCCGAGCGCGGCGCCGGCAAGCAGTGCCGCGCGCCGATGTGCGGCCGGGGCGATGGCGGCGGCAATGGCGCCGCCGAGCACGATCTGGGTAAGGGAATCCATCGGCCGATGCTAGCAGCGATGCGGGAATGGGTGCGTGGCCGTGGCAGTGGCGCGGCAGTCGTTCGTTTGCTGCTGTCGCAGGTGTACAACACGCGGCACGGGCAGTTCGGCCCGATGCCGATCCTGCCAAGCGCTTCAAGCGAAAGCGCCGCTGCGACTGCAAGGCCATCTTCGATGACGAGGGAAGGCCATTTGCAGGAGCGGCGTTAGCTTCGGCGAGACGCCACAGGCTGAAGCCGCTCCTGCGACGACAACGGCATGTCCACGCCGAGTCGCAGCAAAGCGAATGAGCTGACGTCGCTCCCTCTGGGGAAAGGCACCCCATCAGGGTGCCCTTCCCTACCCAGGCAACGCCTGGATCAGAATCCGAATCCCTCGAAGAACAGGGTGTATGCATCGTCGGAGGACGTGGCCGCCGTGCCGGGATTCTCCGATTGGAAATAGCTGATCACGTCGGCTGCGATAACGCCCAGCCACTTCCAGAATCGTCCCTTCCTCTTCGAGGTGCCGCCCTCTGCCGCGAACTGACCGCTTTCGGCCGCCTGCCTGGACCAGTAGCGTGTGGAGTGCCTGGCCACGCTCAATCCACCCAGGATCAACGCGCCATTCCTGGAGGTGGGATCGAGCTTCGCCAAGGCGTCCCGCTCCAGCTCCTCGAATTGCGCTGCGGCGGCCTCCAAATCGTCGGCGTTCTCGACGATCTGATCGATTCGCACGATGAATGCGAATTCCTCGGCACTGAACCGCTGGCGCAATCCCGTCAGGTTTTCGGTCACAGAGCGCGTCGGGTCGATCCCATCGATGATCGGCTGCTGTGTGGCGATGAACTGCTCCAGCGGCATGCCCGGGGCGTAGCCGCACTTCTTGACCAGCAGCGTCAGGGCCTGGTCGTGCGAGGGATTGAGGTCCATCAGGCAACCGAGGTACATGTTGTGCTGGGCGCCGGCGTGGTCCATGGGATTCTCCGCGGCCAGCGCGGGGAGACCGACGGCGCTGCCGACAAGCAGGGCGGCGGTTGCGACAAAGTGCTTCTTCATGTGCATTCTCTTCATTGAACGGGGATGAGTGGGCCCGGACCCACATGGGTCATGGGCAGGCGGTCACCGCCGCATCGGCGCACGGCACGATGCGGCGGTCTTCCAGCGGAGCGGGCTGCAGCCCGGTCAGAACACGATGTCGTAGACGGTGCTGGAGGTGGTGGCCGCGGTGACCGGGTTTTCGGTGAGCAGGAAACCCACCACGTCCGAACCGACGACGGCCAGCCATCGCCAGAAGCGCCCCTTCTTCTTCGCGGTGGCGTCGCCAGCCGTGGTCTCGCCATGCTCTGCCGCGACCTTGGCCCAGTAGCGGTTGGAATGCTTGGCCACGCTCAGCCCGCCCAGCACCAGCGCGCCGTTCCTGGAGGCAGGATCGAGCCGTGCCATGGCTTCCTTCTCGAGTTCCTCGAACTGCACCGCCGCCGCATCCATGTCCTCGGCGTTCTCGATGACCTGGTCCATCCGCACGATGAACGAGAATTCGTAGGCACTGAGCTGCTGGCGCAACCCGGCCAGGTTGTCGGTCATCGGCTGGGTCGGATCGACCGCATCGATGATGGGCTGTTGCGTGGCGATGAACCGCTCCAGCGGCATGCCGGGGTTGTAACCGCACGTCTTGACCACGACGGTGAGGGCCTCGTCGGGCGAGGCATTGGCATCCATCAGGCAGCCCAGGTACATGTTGTGCTGGATGCCGGCCTGGTCCACCGGGTTTTCCGCAGCCAGCGCAGGGGCGCCGACCACACTGCCCGCCAGCAAGGCGGTTGCGACAAGGAGCTTCTTCTTCATGATGAGCGTTCTCTCGCTATATGGAAGGGATTGGAGATGGCTGGGGTTGCGTGCATCACCCCCGGGGGATATGGCCACCGCCGCATCGGCACTCGGTGCGATCCGGCGATTTCAGGCTAGGCAGGCCGCCGCCGCGGCACGAGGGCAAACCCGGGTCGCCACGGGAGGGAATCGGGTCGAATTGCCGGGGCCACGGCGCAAGCACGGCGGGCCGCGGACGCGCGAGCCGGCAGCGCGGCGCGTTGCCACCATCGGAGAATCAATACCTTAGGAGGATTTATTCCCGGTCTATACCCGCGGATGCGCTGGCATCGGCCGCAGCCCCGCTCGTAGGCTGCGGACTCTTCTTCTGCGCATTGCGAGGTTCCGATGCCTGCCTGCCGTTCCGTCTTCCATGCCGCCCTTGCCGCGGCCCTGCTGACCTTGCCGCTGATCGCCCACGGCCACGACACCCTGCCGCCGGACTGGTGCCTGGAGGAGAGCCAGGAACCGGAGGTGGTGGTGAAATTCGATTTCGACGGCGAGCAGTTGCGGCAGACGATGGACAAGTGCGGCGTGGTCGATAGCCACGAGCCGTACACCAATACGCTGAACACCATTGCCGCCTATTGCGAGGTGGTGGCGCCGTCGCGCTCGGCCAAGCCCATCGTGCTCGGCCCGACGACCTTCCTGGCACGCGATCACCACAGCGCCTACCGCATGGAGCAAGGCTTGAAGGGCGCCTGCGTGGTCTGCCCGGCCAAGCGCGGGCGCTGACGCACCATGCAGGCGCGCTCGCCGGTTAGCGCAGCCGACGATCGCCGGCAGGAGAAGTGCCGGGCTTGCTCAGCCGAGCGCGTCCCGGCGGGTGTAGGCCAGCACCGTGTCGATCCTCGACTGCAAGGCGGCGCGCGCCTCCGCCGACAGCCCTTCGCAGTGCGCGAGCACGAAATAGGCCGAGCGCAGCACGTCCCGCCAGCGCGGGTTGCTAGGCAATTTGGAGACCGCCAGGTAGCGCTCCATCGCCCGCGCACGCAGGCGGCCGTCATCGATGTTCACGCGCCAGATCCGGCTGCGCTCGGCCAACTCCAGGCGACCGGTCGCGGTGGCGCGCTCCCAGGTGTCGATGACCGCCAGCATCAGGTCGACCAGCGCGCGCCGGAAGGCATCGCGCAACGCAGGCGCGGCGGCCTCCGCTGGCGTGTGCTCGGCCTGCGCGGTGTCCGCCACCGCGCCGCGGTCGCGTTCCTGCAGGCCAAGGACGACCAGCCCATCGCCGCCGCGCCAGGGCGTGAAGGTCACGGCGAGCGGCGTGCCATGCCGTGCGACGATCTCCAGGCGTTGCGCCGCGCTGTCCTCCATCCGCTCCAGCGCCGCCTGCAACGCCGGGCGGTCGCCCTCGGCAACGCAGGCGAACACCGGCTGCCCGACCGGTTCGGCGTCGTCCGCACCGCCGAGCAGCAGGCGGCCGGCACGATTGGTGGCCAGCACCTGGCCTTCGGCATCGAGCAGGCACAGCGCGTCCTCGCGGCTGTCGAGCAGGGTCTGCAGCAGGCTGCGATCCTCGGCCAGCGCGTCCGCCTCTCGCCGATAGCGAGCCAGTTGCTCCTCGTGGCGGACCTGCCGTGCGGCTTGCAGCAAACGTTCGCGCTGGCGGCGACGCTGCAGCCACAGCCAGAGGCCGAGCGCGGCTGCGACGCCGGACACCAATGCCAGCCACAGCAGCAACGTGCGTTGCCGCAGCTGGACCTGGCGCAGGCGGTTCTCGCTTTGCAGGGCATCGATGGTGCGCTGCTTTTCGGCGGTGTCGAAGCGGATCCGCAGCCAATCCAACTGGCGATCGTGCTGCGCGCGGACCAGCGCCGCGGCCTCCGCATTCGCGCGCCGCAGCGTGGCGATGGCCGCCGCCGTCTCGCCACCGCTTTCCTGCAGCCGCGCCAACTCCTCCAGCAACGGCACCCGCACCGGATCGCCGCCGGCGGCCGCCGCCAGCGCCGCGCGCAGGCGGGCCGCGGCGGCGGCCGCGTTGCCTTCGAGGCGGGCGGTCCGCGCCAGCTGCAACTGCAGCGCCGACGGCAGCGGCAGCGCCCATGCCTCGGCGAGCGCCAGCGCACTGGAACTCCAGCGCTGCGCCTGCGCGACGTCGCCGAGCGCCAATGCCGCGCGGATCAGGCCATCGTGCACACGCAGTTCGTACACGCGGCGGCCCTGCGCCCGGTACACGGCAAGCGCCTCCTGCAGCCAGGCCAGCGCCTGCGGCGTGTCGCCGCTGTCGAGCGCCAGCTCGGCCATGGTTTCCTGCACGTGCGCGGCCTCGATGGCGTCGCCCTGCGCGCGGTTGGCGGCAAGCGCATCGCGGTAGTAACGCATCGCGGTGTCGGACTCGCGCAGTTCGCGATACACGTCGGCGATATTGGTCAGCACGGACGCAGAGACCACGCCGCGCGCGCGCTGGATGTCCAGGCTCAGCGTCAGGTTGCGCAGGGCGCCGCGGAAATCGCCGAGCCGGCGCAGCGCCGCACCGACGTTGTTCAGATCGCGCGCCTCGCCCATGCGGTCGTGCAGCGAGCGGGACAGCGTGACCGCGCACTCGAAGCGCGCCAGCGCCTGCGGCAGGCGTTCGCGGCGAAAATCGAGAATGCCGCGGCGGCGGGTGAGCTCGTAGCGCAAACGCGCGCCGCCGGCATCGCCGAGGTTGGCCTGCGCGCAATCCAGCGCCTGCTCGGCGGCGTCGAAGCGGCCGCCGTCGAGTTGCTGCTTGGCACGTGCGAACAATGCCTCGACCCGCGCATCGCCCGCCGAGTGCGGCGTCGACACGCCCGCCTGCTGCACGCACAGCAGCGGATCGGGAAGCGGACGCGGCGCGGCGGGCTCCGCGCAGCCATAGATCGTGTTCTGCGCAATCGCGGCCGGGCTCGCCGCGAGCAGGACGCCCAGGCACGCCCATCGCAGGCATGTCCGCGGCCACATGCCAGGCGCGGTGACGTTCGCCTGGACGGAATCGCCAGAAACGGCGGACCAGGCCAAGCCGAACCATGTCCCCATGGATCTGCGCGACCGGCCGCACAACGCCTTCCCTGGTTTCACGGTCTCCACAACTCCAGAACGGATCGGGATGCGGCGCACGCGCGCCGCAGCGACATGGATCAGCGTGATGCCCGGGCGCGAACGTGGATTCCTGCCCGGGCATGTCGCGCCGACGCATCGCAGTAGACCCGATGCCACGGAAGCCGGGCAAGCGCGCGTGGTGGTGATGCACACCACACACGGGCCATCGTGGAATAGCGGTCACACCGGGTTCTACGCTTCCATCCAGTGCAGGGACGGCGGTGCCACGCCCGGGGCGATTCGCGACAAGGACACCTGCGGGGCGCGCAGGCGCGGCAGCAGTGGAACGCACGACCTGCCAGTCACGCGCCAGGCTGTGCAGCGCCGCCTGGCACGATCGGCTGATTCAGGCCGCGCGCGGCCAGACGTTCTCCTGCACCAGCCGCAGGCGCGGCGGCAGTTCGCGCAGCACGTCGCCGCGGTGCGAGAGCAGGCGCAGGGTGCCGTCGGCCTCTTCGGCGAGCGCGGTGAGGTTTTCGACCCAGTCGCCGTCGTTGGCGTAGACCAGGCCGTCGCGCTCGAACAGCCCGGCGCGGTGCACGTGACCGCAGATCACCCCGTCCAGGCCGCGGCGGCGCGCGTCGTCCAGGCCGGCAGTGACGAAGCGCTCGATGTAGCGCTCGGCGGCGCTGCTCTGCCGCTTCAGGTAGTCCGCCAGCGACCAGTAGCGCATGCCCAGGCGGCGGCGCACGCGGTTGGTCAACTGGTTGCCGGTGAGGATGCGGTAGTACAGCCAGTCGCCGAACTTCTCCTGCAGGCCCCCGAACTGGGTCACGCTGTCGTAGTCGTCGCCGTGCACCACCAGCAGGCGACGCCCGTCGGCGGTGGCGTGCACCGCGCGCCGGCGCACCTGCATCGCCGGCAGCGCCAGCCCGCAGAAGCGGCGGATCGGCCGGTCGTGGTTGCCGGGCACGTAGATCAGTTCGGTGCCGCCGCGGGCCAGCGCGTGCAGCGCATCGATCACGCGCTGGTGCGCCGCGCTCCACACCGCGCGGCGCTGCGCCATCCACCAGAAGTCGACGATGTCGCCGACCAGGTACAGCTGGTCGCAGCGCAGGCCGCCGAGGAAATCGGCCAGCTCGCGTGCATGGCAATGCGGTGCACCCAGGTGCACATCGGAGACGAACACGGCGCGGCGCGGTGCCAGGCTGTTGAGCGGACTCATGCCACCACCTCTGCTTCGTTGCGGGGACGTTCGAGGTAGCGCGCGCGCTTCTTGCTGCGGATGCGCTGCAGGTCCAGCTCGATCAGGCCGTCGACGGCGTCGTTGAACGCCGGATCCACGCCGAAGGCGAGGAAGCGCGCACCGCCGGGTTCGCACAGATCGGTGTACTGCTTGTAGAGCATCGGCACCGCCGCGCCCAGCGCGTCGAGGTTGCCTTTGAGCACCTTGAAGGCCGTGTCGGCGTCCAGTTCGTCGAACGCCGACGGCGCTTCCGGATACGGGAACGGCCGCGCCGAGGCGGCTTCGCCGCTGGCGTCGCCGTAGTAGCGCGCGTAGTAGGCCACGATCTGCTCGCGCGCTTCGTAGGGCAGCGCGGCGCTGATCGACACCGCGCCGAACAGGTAGCGCACCTGCGGATGGTCCTGCAGATAGGCGCCGATGCCCTGCCACAGGTAATCGATGCTGCGGCTACCCCAGTAGTCCGGCACCACGAAGCTGCGGCCCAGCTCCATGCCCGCGGCGATGCGCGGCAGCATGCCCTCGCCGTAGCGGAACAGTTCGGCGGTGTAGAAGCCGGCCAGGCCGCGCTCGGCCAGCACCGGTGCACCGCGCGCAACCCGGTAGGCGCCGACCACGCGGGTGGCCGCGCCATCCCACAGCACGATGTGTTCGTACCAGGTGTCGTAGTCGTCCAGGTCCAGGCGCCGGCCGGTGCCCTCGCCCACCGCGCGGAAGGTCAGCTCGCGCAGGCGGCCGATCTCGCGCAGCAACGCCGAGCCGGCGCGCAGCCGGCCGACGCGGATCTGCTTGCCGTCCAGGGTATGGCCGAGGCTGCGCAGGCCGGCCACTTCCACGGCCAGTTGCGCCGGATCCTCGGCGGCGACCAGCGCTTCTTCGTTCGGCGCGGCCTGCCCACCGCTGCGGCCGAGCGCATACAGCTCGCTGCGCAGGCGCCGCATCAATTCGGCTTCGGGCAGGTCCTGCGGCAGCGCGCGGGCGCGGCCCAGGCTGAGCGCGATGCGGCGCTCGCGGCGGGCGAACATCTCCCGCGCCAGCAGCGCGGTGCCGGCCGGCTTGAACAGCGCCGAAGCGCCGTAGAACAACGCCGAATTGCGTGCATGGATGCGCACCGGCAGCACCGGCGCGGCGGTGCGCAGGGCGAAGCGCAGGAAGCCGCGGCGCCAGCGTCCGTCGGCGACGCCGCCCCAGCCCAGCCGCGAGACCTCGCCGGCCGGGAACACGATCACGCATTGCTCCTGCGCCAGCGCCTGCTCGATCGCCCGCACGCTGGCCGGCGACGGTGCGCCGCCGAGGATGCGCACCGGCAGCAGCAGGTCGCGCAGGCCTTCCAGCGCCCACAGGAAATCGTTGGCGACGATCTTCACGTCGCGCCGCACCTGGCCCACGCAGTCCAGCAGCGCCAGCGCATCCAGCGCCCCGGAAGGATGATTGGCGACGATCAGCAGGCGCCCGCGCGCCGGGATGCACTCGGCGGCGGTCGGTGCGACCACATAGCGGGCCTGCAGGAAATCCAGTCCGGCCTGGACCAGGGCGAAACCGCGCAGGTCGCGGTTGGCCTCCAGGAACGCGTCCAGCGCGTCCAGTCCCGACCATTTCTGCAGGCCGCGCAGCAATGGCCGGACCAGCCGCGAGCGGCGTCCGGCAAACCAGTGCGGGTAGCGGTCCTGAAGACGGCGTTCGAGTGCGAGCACGGCAAGCCCCCTTGCTGACTGCGCACAGCTTCGGCCGCGGCGGCGACACCGATCTTGCAATCTGACTACGGCAAAGTGACGGGCGCACCATGGCGCGCCAACCGGTTAACCTTGGGCAACGTCCGACCCGGGCAGCATGCACGCCGCCCGGCGCCCGTGTATCATTCGCCTCCATCTTTTCATCCGAATACAAGGATATAGCCGCGATGTCCAGCTATCTCTTCACCTCCGAGTCGGTCTCCGAAGGCCACCCGGACAAGATCGCCGATCAGATCTCCGATGCGGTGCTCGACGCGATCCTGACCCAGGACAAGCGCGCGCGCGTGGCCTGCGAAACGCTGGTCAAGACCGGCGTGGCGATCGTCGCCGGCGAAATCACCACCAGCGCCTGGATCGATCTGGAAGCGCTGACCCGCAAGGTGATCCTGGACATCGGCTACAACAGCTCCGACGTCGGCTTCGACGGCGAGACCTGCGGCGTGCTCAACCTGATCGGCAAGCAGTCGCCGGACATCAACCAGGGCGTGGACCGCAAGAAGCCGGAAGAACAGGGCGCTGGCGACCAGGGCCTGATGTTCGGCTACGCCACCCGCGAGACCGACAGCTTCATGCCGGCCGCCATCCACCTGTCGCACCGCCTGGTCGAACAGCAGGCCAAGGTGCGCAAGAAGAAGAACTCGCCGCTGGCGTGGCTGCGCCCGGACGCCAAGAGCCAGGTCACCCTGCGCTACGAAGACGGCGTGGCGACCGCCATCGATGCGGTGGTGCTGTCCACCCAGCACGATCCGGACATCAAGCAGAAGCACCTGGTCGAGGCCGTGCGCGAGGAAATCCTCAAGCCGGTGCTGCCGGCCAAGTGGCTGCACAAGGGCACCAAGTTCCACATCAACCCGACCGGCAAGTTCGTGATCGGCGGGCCGGTGGGCGACTGCGGCCTGACCGGGCGCAAGATCATCGTCGACACCTACGGCGGCTGGGCGCGCCACGGCGGCGGCGCGTTCTCCGGCAAGGATCCGTCCAAGGTCGACCGTTCGGCCGCCTACGCCGCGCGCTACGTCGCCAAGAACGTCGTCGCCGCCGGCCTGGCCGACCGCTGCGAAGTGCAGGTGTCCTACGCCATCGGCGTGGCCGAGCCGACCTCGATCTCGGTCACCACCTTCGGCACCGGCAAGATCGCCGACGACAAGATCGAGAAGCTGATCCGCAAGCACTTCGACCTGCGTCCGTTCGGCATCATCCAGATGCTCGACCTGATCCACCCGATGTACCAGCAGACCGCCTCGTACGGCCATTTCGGCCGCACCCCGAAGGCCTTCACCTACACCGACGGCACCGGCGCCCAGCACCAGGCCACCGCGTTCTCGTGGGAGAAGACCGACCGCGCCGAGGCGCTGCGCGCGGACGCCAAGCTGAAGTAAGCCGGCCTGCCCGCGCTTGCAAGAAAGAACGGGCCGCATTGCGGCCCGTTCTGCGTTTGGGTGGTAGGAACTGGCCAGTGGCGGACACTGGCAACGGCCATGCAGGCAGGGGTATGCCACGCCGCAGGAACGCTTCCGCGCAGGAGCGGCTTCGGCCGCGACAGGCGTTGCTTGGAACGCGCGTCGCAACGGAAGTCGTTCCGCAGGATGGACTGGGCCTCCTTGTGGGAGGGACTTCAGTCCCGACGACGGAGGGTGTCAGTCGGCTGTCGGCGGCGCTTGCCGCGGCTGCATGACAGTCGACTCCCGCAGGCAGACACGCGCGCTACCGCATCGTCGGCGTGCGCTCAAGGGCGGCCGGCTGTGCTTCGCCCTGGTCCGCCAGGCAGCAGCGATGGTCACGGCGGGAGCGCCTCAGCCGCGGCGCTGCAGCGCGGCCTGCAGCAGCGCCTGGAACTTCGGCAGCGGACACAGCCCGGTCGCGGCGTCGCTGCAACCCGGAATCTGCAGGGTCTGCAGCAGCGGCGGATGGCGCAGGCTCAGCGGGGTCAGCGCGCGCAACTGGTCCAGCGACTGCGCCTGGTAGCGCACACGCACGTAGCGCTGGCCATTGCGTGGGTCGCGCACCTGCTCCACCACCAGCGCCCCGCCGGGGGGCGCGTCGTCGCGGCCGAAACCGGGCAGGTGGAAGTGCAGGTCGAGCAGGCCGCTGAGCGCGGCGATGTGGGTGTCGCTGGCGACCAGCACGCTCAGCCGCGGCGCGTCGTCAGCGCCCAGCGTGTCCAGCAGGCGGTGCGCCAGCGGCGCGCCCGCGCGCGCGGCCATGTACTGCGGCCGTGCGTAGATCTCGAACAGCAAGGCGTGCAGTCGCGACACCGCGGCGATGCGCGCCGGCGTCGCGCGACCCCAGCCGACCTGGTCCAGCGGCATGCCTTCTGCGTACTGCAGGATGAACACCTCGGCCGTGCCCGAGGTCAGGTCCAGCGGGCCGTGCAAGGCCAGGCTGCGCCCGTTCGCGCCCGGGGTCAGCGACGAGGGCATGTGCACGAAGTCGCAGCGCTCCGTGCAGCCGAGGATCTCCTGCATGGTGCGCAGTTCGCGCGCATACGGTGCCAGCACCGCGCCCGGGCCGCCGGTCTGGCGCTGGATCGAGGCCACCGCGGCGGCGGCATCGAACTCCACCGCGCCGGCTTCCACCGGACGGAACAGCGGGTCGTCGCTGCCCTCGGCCTGGTGGCCGGCCTGCAGATGGCAGCCGGGCGCGAGGGTGTCGGCGAGCAGCTCCGCACTGACGATGGTGCGCTGATCGGAGTTGGCGTAGATGCTGACCGTGCCATCGGCCGGGCAGCCCTGCGCCGGCAGCACGCCATCGCGCAGCAGCCATTGCCGGGTGTAGTCGCCGCTGCGTTCCACCGCCGTGCGGCCGTGCGCGGTGAGCAGGCTCGGCGGCGTGTCCCACACCGGCCAGGGTTGCGGCGCCAACGCGGCGGCCGCGGCCTCGCCCGGCAGCGGCGCGCGCACGCCGTGGCGGAACAGCATCCAGACCTTCTCCACCTGCAGCGCGGGCGCGGCCTTGGACGCCGGCCGCGCCTGCGCGCCCAATGCCGCCACCAGCAGCACGACCCACAGCATCCAACGCGTTCTTGTTTTCATCATCGTCCCCAACATGGAAAGTCTCACGGTGCGCTCGTGCCGCATGCGGCCGTGACCCGGTCGCAGCGCAGGCCCGTGGCGATACCGAGCCAGTAGCCCAGCCGCTGCGGATCCGGGGCGCCAGCGTAGTAATCGGTGCTGATCCATTGCGCGCCGGCCTCCAGCGCCGCCCGTGCGCGGCGGCGGTCGTGCGCGCGCGCCTCGCGGCCATCGGTATCGGCGCGGGTGCGCACCAGGAAGCCCTGCGTCACCAGCGCGCGGATCCGCGGCGCCTCGGCCAGCGGATCCTCGATCGACAGCACCGCCGCTTCCGGCTGGTCCGGCGCGTACCAGCCGAACATCATGCGGCCGCGCAGCGATGGATGATCCTGTCGATACAGCGCCTCGTGCCGCGGATTGCCGTCGAGCACGAACAGCATGCGGCCGCGCGCCTGCGCCACCCGCGGCCAGGCATGCGCCAGCACCGCCTCGCGCAGGCTCGGCGCGGCGCCGCGCACGTCGTCGGGCAGGATCAGGCGCGCGCGCCCGACCACCTCGACGATGTCGCGGTCCAGTGAGTCCAGGTCATGAGCGTCGAACGCGGAACGGTGCGGCCACAGGCCCGGCACCGGATCGAAATCCACCGCATTGACCAGCACCACCAGCGGCGTGTGCCGCGGGTGCGCGCGCGACCAGGCGGCGAGGATCGCCAGGCAATCGCGGAAGCGCAGGCAGTGGCTGGCGTAATCCAGGCCCGGCTGGTGCAGGACCTTGGCGCCGGGCGCGTGCATGCGGGCCCGGGTCGCCGCATCCGCGCGTGCATACGGTGCGGCATACAGGCCGCCGTGCGGATCGGCGGCCACGTCGAGTTCGAGTTGCCGCAGCCCCAGCGCGAGCTGGGCCTGCAGCGAAGGATGGCCATAGGCCAGTGCCGGCCATTCGGCGGCGTCGTGCGCCTGCAGGCGCTGGCGCACCTGCGCGGTCGGCACCGGCCGATAGCTGTTATGCGAGCCGAGCAGTTGCACCTGGTCCAGGCGCAGGCCGTCGATCGGCACCGTCACCGGCACCTCTGTCGACCACGCAATTCCCGGCAGGATCGTCAGCGCCAGCCAGACGAACATCGCGGCGATGCCGACAACGCCCCACCCGCCGCACGGCACAGGGCCGTGCGGCGGGTGGCGACGTCCCGCGTGCGCAAGCGCCCGCTTCAGAACGTGTACTTCACGTTCAGCAGCGCGGTGCGGCCGGCATCGACGATGTCGGAGATCGCGGTGCTGTTGTGGCCCACGTGCGCCCAGTAGCTCAGGCGGTTGGTGAGGTTGGCCACCGACAGGTCGGCGCGCAGGTGCTCGTTGAAGGTGTAGCCCACGTGCAGGTCCACGCGGGTGATCGGCTTGACCCACAGGTCGTCCCAGGTGGCGCCGCGGTTGTAGTAGTCGTACACCGAGACGTACTCGCCGGAGTAGTGATAGGCCAGGTTCACCGACAGCGGGCCCTTCTCGTAGAACAGCTCGGCGTTGGCCATCAGGTCCGGCGCGTTCTGGATGCGCTCGTCGTGGAAGCCGTCCATGCCCAGGTCGACGCGGGTGGTCTGGCGGGTGACGTTGGCGCCGATGCCGAAGCCGTCCAGCGGTGCCGGCATGCCCTGCAGGGTCTGCCGCACCGCGGCCTCGACGCCGAGCACCTTGCCGTCGCCGCCGTTCTGCGGACGCACGTAGCGCACATTGCCGGCGCCGGTGCTGGTGCCGGCGTTGGCCGGATCCGAGCCGCTCTCGTAGATGTAGTCGGTCAGGCGCTTGTAGTAGCCGGCCAGCATCGCGTGGCCGCCGTGGCCGTTGTCCCACTCGCCGGACAGGTCGACGTTGAGCGACTTGATCGGCTTCAGGTCCGGATTGCCCTCGGTGATGACCGTGGTGCCGTCGCTGGAGACGTCGTAGTTGGCGCCGCCGCCGAGCTGCACCAGCGCCGGCCGGGTGTAGCTGGTCCACACCGAGGCGCGGTACACCGCATTGCCGTTGCCCGGGCGGTAGTTCAGGAACACGCTCGGCAGCGGCACGTCGTAGCTGGTGTGGTTGCTGCTGAAGAAGCCGGGCAGTTCGTTGCCGTTGGCGTCTTCGGGCATGGTCCAGAAGGTGTTGCGGATGCTGGTGTGCTCGAAGCGCACGCCCGGGATCACTTCCAGGTCGCCGCTGCGGAAGGTGGCCATCGCATACGCCGAGGTCACCGCCTCGTCGCCACGCATGGTCGCGCAGTTCTGGTTGTTGATCGCCAGGCTGCCGCAGGTGTCGAAGCTGGCCGCGGTCAGATGCTGGGCGATCATCGCCTTCAGCCCGCCGTTGCTGAGCTTGACCGTCGGCCATGCGTACTTGCCCGGGTACACCGAGTCGTACTGGCCGACCACCAGGCCGGTGTCGCGCAGCAGGGTGCCGTCGGTGAACTTGCTGTTGGTCCAGTCGCGCGAGGTGAAGTCGCGGGAGCTGTCGACATACTTCACGCCGAACTGGAGGTTGCTCAGCGCGCCCTGGTCGAAGTCGTAGCGCACGTCGAACTTGGCGCCGCCCTTGGTCTGGCCGCTGTAGGACTTGGTCAACTGGCCGTAGCGACGCGCATACAGGCTGCCGATGTCGCTGGCCTGGGCCTGCAGCGCCGGGGTCAGCAGCGGCTTGGGGAAGCCGTCGCCGTCGTAGCCGGAGAAGGTGCTGGCACCGCCGTACGGGAACTGGGTGGAGGCGTACTGGTCCACGCGCGCGGAGATTTCCACGTGGTCCGGGCGATCGTTGTCGCCGTAGCTGTAGAACAGGTTCGGCGACAGCGTCCAGTTGCCCAGTTGCTTGTCGGCGCCGAACTGGAAGGTGGCCAGGTCCGCCACTTCCGGGTTGGTCTCGTACCAGTAGCGCACCGCCACGCGGTTGATCTGCGGCTGGTACACGCCGGTGGTGCCGATCTGCGCCAGGCTCACGTTGGCCGGCACCAGCTGGGTGTAGCCGGTGTTCTGCTCGGTCTTGGCGTAGGCGTAGGTGGCGCGCGCGTACAGCTGCAGGCTCGGGTCGACGTGCCAGTCGAAGGACACGTTGCCGCCGTAGCGCTTGGTGTCGCCGGCGGAATAGCCGATGTTGGCGCCGGTGGCCATCAGCAGGTCCTGCGGATCGTAGCCGGGCGCCGGCTGGCCGCTGGCCGTGGTGCGCGAGAAGTACTTCTTGCCCCAGTCGCCACGCGAGGCGGCGGCGTTGGCCACTTCGCTGTTCACGTAGTGGCGCTCGTCGTAGTACGCGCTGGTGTACACGCCGAACTGGTTGTCGGCGCCGAACTTGGCGTGGAATTCGCCCGCCGCGCCCTTGCCCAGGCCGTTGTCGCCGTAGTCGCGCGCGCGGCTTTCCATACGCCCGCTGGCGGTGACGCTGCCGCCCATCGCCTCGCTGTAGTCGAAGCCGCTGGGGGTGCGGTAGTCGATGGTGCCGCCGATCGCGTCGCCGTCCATCGCCGCGGTGGAGGTCTTGTTCAACACGATGGTCTGCAGGCCCGACGGCGGCAGCAGGCTCAGCTGCACGCTGCGGCTGTAGGGCAGGCCCTGGGCCACGTTGACGCCGTTGATCAGGTTGACGTTGTACTCGGCATTGAGGCCACGCACCGAGGCGAACATGCCCTCGCCGCGCGCGGCGCCGTCGACGCCGCCGAAGTACGACTGCCCGGTGTTGACCACGTTGACGCCGGGCAGCAGTCCCAGCGCCTCGGCGATGTTGTGCACGGCGGTGTACTTCAGGTCCTCGGCCGACAGCACGTTGGCCGTGTTGGTCGCGGCCATCTGCATGTCCGCGGCGTTGTAGCGGGTGACGGCGACGGTGATCTTGTCCAGGGTCTTGGCGCTGGCGTCGGACGCGGCGGTCTGCGTCTCCTGCGCATCCTGCGCCTGGGCCAAGGCCATCGGCGCGACACCGAGCAACGCGGCGGCGATCGCCAGTGACAGGCGTTTCTGAAGATGGATCGAGTGCGACATGAAAAATCCGAACGTAGGCGCGACCAACGGAACGGGCCGCAGGCCGGGCATGGAGGGGAGAGAGGCCGTGATCGTGTTAGCGGCGGCGCGCATTGTTGGCAGGCGCGGCTGCAATTTGATGACAACGATGTCACCGCAGGTCGTCGACCGACGATTCGGCGCCTTTCCTGCGCAATTCGGCACAATTGAAACCATTCGCCGTGCCGTCTTGCGGCTGCGCCACCGATGGCAGCGCGACATCCTGGCCGCTTCCGTCGACGCGGCGGCCAACGCTCCAGCAGGCGATGCCTCGCCCAGCCCGTGGGGCGCATGAGGCGACAACGCAACCCAGCGGGCGCTCGACGAAGAACGCGCACAACCGCCCGTCACGGGCAGCGTCACCGCGTCGCGGCGGCGTCCACCTGCAATTGCGCATGCAGGATGCGGCGGATCTCCAGGATCGCCTGCGGCGTCTCCTGCACGCTGTGGCCGGAGGTGATCACCAGTTCGGAGACCGCGCCCGGCAGATGCGCGCTGCGGTACGGCACCAAGCCGTCGTCGGAGTCGGCCAGCGGCACCGCCGGATCGCGGCGGGCGATGATGGTGTGGTAGCGCACCGCCGACGAAATCGGCAGGTCCGCCGCCGCGCGCACGAACGGATCGGTGTCGCGCAGGTTGTCGATGCTGTTGGGCACGCGCATCGGCGCGCCGTCGGGGCCGTCGATCCCCTGCAGCAAGGTGTTCAAGCGATCGAGCAGCGTCACCGGCAGGCGCACCAGGCGCCCGGCCAGGCGGCCGAGGCGCCCTTCGGCGAAGGTGGTGCCGCGTTGCGGCGCGGCGATGAAGATGGCGCGGTCCACCTCCGGCAACGGCGCGAAGCGCAGCAGCGGCTGCAACTGCGCCAGCGCCTGCGGGTCCAGCGGGCGCCGGTCGCCGCGCGCGCCGATCAGGTCGTTCCACAGCGTGTCGCCGGAGTCGCTGACCAACAGGCGCCCGATCACCCCGCCCATGCTGTGGCCGATCAGGACCATGTGCTGCGAGGCCGGCGCCTGCCCCTGCGGGTCGAAATGGCGCAGGGTCTGCTGCACCAGCGTCTCGATCTGCGCGCGGTTCCAGGCGATCGGCATGTTGGTCGGATAGTAGACCTGCCAGATCTGGTAGTGGCGGCGCAGTTGTTCGTCGCCCATCAGTTCGTTGGCGACGTTGACCCAGGCCTCCGGACTGCTGGCCAGGCCGTGCAGCATCAGGATGATGCGTCGGTCCGGATCGTACGGCTGCATCAGGTACAGATGCGGCTGGTCGATGCCATCCTCGCGGCCGAGCATGGAGCGCAGCGACTGCCGCGCGAAGCCGGCACGGGCCAGCCACAGGCCATAGGCCGCAGTGAAGTTGGCCGCCAGTGGCAGGCGCTGGCCGTGCACCTCGACCTCGCCGTCGCGGTACGGATCGTAGGGCGCGACCACCACGCTGCGGGTGTCCAGCACCTGCGCCAGGCTGTCGCCGTCGAAGCGCAGCAGCACCGTGGTCGGCGCATACGGCATCTCGCTGAACGCCGGCGCGTGCGGGTTTGGCGTGGCCTTGGCGGCCGCCGCCGCGGTCGGGTCGCCGACCTTGGACGGTGCGATCTCCGCGACCAGTTCGGCGCCGAAGCCGTCGCGACGGTAGGTGCTGCGTAAGCCATCGAAGCGCAGCGTCGACGCCGGCAGCATCGCGTCCGGACGCGCCACGCCACCCGGCAGGCGGAAGCTGCCCATGTCCGCGCGCACCTGCCAGCCGGCCGTGCGCAGCGTGTCGTCGTCGTGCAACTCGCCGCTGGCGCTGCCGGCGCGCCAGCGCAGGAACAGCTCGCCGACCACCTGCTGCACGGCGTAGTTGTAGTAGTCGCGCACCTGGGTCTGCCGGTCCTCGAAGGCGCGCGCGCTGGCCGGGCGCTGGGTGTAGAACAGGTAGGCGTAGGCGTAGCGCGCGGCTTCCAGCCAGGCCTGCAGCGTCGCATCGTCCAGCGCCCTCGCCTGCCGCGGCGTGCGCACATTGGCCGCATGCACCCACAGCTCCGACAGGGTCGCCAGCCGCCGCTCCTGATCCAGCCCCTGCAGGGCGCGCAGCTGCGTGGCGCAGGCCGGAACGTCCGCCTCGCAGGTCTTGGGATCGAGCGCGAGCACGCGCAACGTCTCCAGACTGGCATCGCTGAGTTTGCCGGTGCTGAGCACGTCGCCGCGCTGGGTGGCGATGTAGTCGGCAGCGCTGCGCGACTGCACGCTGACCATGGCGCAGCCGCTGCCGAGCAGCAGCCCGGCAGCCAGCAGCGCGGTGCCCGCGCACCGCGCAAGACGTAAGTACCGGGTCATGGCGCGACGGCGGGATCGTCGCCGGGAATGCCGGCGCGGATGCGCGTGGAGAAGTCGTCGCCAACGCCAGCCGCGCGCGCGCGTTCGCCGATGCGGCCGCGCGCGCGCAGCGTGGCCAGGCTGTAGCCGGGCACGAAGCCGTGCTGCGCGTAGACGTAGGACGGCAGGTAGCCGGACAGCAGCAGGCGGATGTCGAGCGGCAGTGCGGGATCGAGCTTGCGCGCCAGTTCGAACACGATGGTGGTGCAGTTGCTGGTGGCGGTGTTGTAGAACCGCGGGGTGCGCTGCAGTTGCTGCGCCCGCGCCACGTAGCCCAGGAACAGCTGGCGCAGTTGCGCACGCGACAGGTTGAGCCGGTACAGATAGACGTCCTCGCCGCGCACGTTGCTGCGCACCGCCAGGATGTCGCGTTCGTCGGCGGCGACCATCACCTGCTCGAAGTTGCGGAAGAACCCGGCCAGCGCCGAGAACGCCTCGCCGCGCTCCTTGCGGATCTCCAGCGAGAACACCACGCGACGGCCGTCGTCGAAGCCGAACGAGACCAGGGTGTGGGCGATCGCCGGCCCCATCCAGTACGACAGCGCGAGGTCCGCCGAGGCCAGCCGCTCCAGGTCGTAACGGCGCGTCTCCCAGCGGGGGGTGTAGTCGTGGTCGCTGCGCCAGGCGAAATTGCGCACGTTGTGCAGGGTCACCACATGCCCGTCCACCTGCGGCTGCAGCAGTTGCGCGACATCGTCGGCCCAGTCGCGGTTCTGCTGCGGCTGCAGCGCCGACCAGCCCACCGCCATGCCGGCGCAGCCGACCGCGAACAGCAGCGGCAGCACGCGGTACTCGCGCGGATGCCGCAGGCCCCACAGCGCCGCGCCGCCCAAGGCGGCCCACAGCAGCGCCGAGCCGTAGCGCACCACCGCGCCGGTATGCGGCAGATAGCTCAGGAACAGCGCCCCCCACAGGCTGGCGCCGAGCACCGCCAGCATCGCCAGTGCGCGCGCCAGCCGCCATGGCCAGGCGCGTCGACGCGCGGCGCCGTCGGCGCTCACAACTCGGCCGCCGCCGCGGGCGTGGCCAGGGCGTGGCACAGCAGGCGGCAACAACGCTGCGCCAGCGCCTTGCGTTCGGCCTCGTCGCTGCCGCGCTGGCAGGCGCCGAGCATGTCCATCGCCAGGGCCAGGTCCTGCTCGCCCAGGTCCGCGCGGCACAGGCCGGCGGCGATGGCGCGCTGCAGGTACGGCAGCAGGATCGCCATCGCCCGCGTATGCGCCGCGGCGATCGTCGGATGCTCGCGCGGCATCGACCGCCAGTAGTCGGCCAGCGGCGCCGACATCGCGATGTGTTCGGCGACGTCGTACATCAGCAGGAACAGCCCGTCCGGCCGCGTGCCGATCTCGCGCGCGCAGCCCTCCAGGCCGTCCAGGCCGCGTTCCAGCAGCGCCGCCATCAACTCGGTGCGGTCGGCGAAATGGCGGTACAGGGTGGCGCGGCCGAGGCCGGCGCGCTCCACCACCAGTTCCAGCGGCGCTAGCACGCCGTGCGCGCAGAACACCTCGTCGGCGGCGTCCAGCAACAGGCGGCGGCGGTGGGCGGTATCGGCTCGCATCTCCATGCGCGGCATTATCGGACAATTTTGTCCGCTTGCAAGCGGATCACGGCCGGCCGCCGCCGGTACCCACCGGCGGCGCCCTGGAAGCACCGGGCTCAGCCGGTGTTCTGCACGCCCTGGGCGACGCCGTTGACGCAGGCCACCAGCGCCCGCAGCAGGTCCTCGTCTTCGCCGTCGGTGGCGCGCCAGCGCTGCAGCAGGTCCACCTGCAGCACGCTGATGGGGTCGATGTACGGATTGCGCAGGCGGATCGACAAGGCCAGGCGCGGATCGTGCTGCAGCAGCGACGACTGCCCGGTCAGCGCCTTCACCCAGCCCTTGGTCAGCGCCAGTTCGTCGCGGATGCGCGGGAAGAAGCGCGCGTGCAGCGGCCCGGACAGGCGCGAGAACATCTCGGCGATGTTGAGGTCGCCCTTGGACAGGACCATGGCGATGTCGTCGAGGAAGGTGCGGAAGAACGGCCAGTCCGCGGCCATCGCGCGCAGCGCGTCCTCGTGGCCGGCGTCCACCGCCGCCTGCAGGCCGCTGCCCACGCCGTACCAGCCCGGGATCACCGCGCGCGCCTGGCTCCAGGCGAATACCCAGGGAATCGCCCGCAGGTTGGACAGCGCCGCATCCTGGCCGAGCCGCCGCGACGGCCGCGAGCCCAGGGTCATGCGCTCGATCACGTCGATCGGCGTAGCCAGGCGGAAATAGCGCATGAACTCGGCATCGCCGACGAAGCCGCGGTACGCCTGGCTGCTGTGCTCGGCGACCAGGTCCATCACCGGCCGCCAGCCGGCCTCGCGCGCATCGGCCGCACGCGGGCGCAGGCTCGACAGCAGCACCGCGCCGGTCATCTGTTCGAGCGAACGCAGCGCCAGCGCGCGGATGCCGTACTTGCGGTGGATCACCTCGCCCTGCTCGGTCACGCGCAGGCGCCCGTCGACGCTGCCGCGCGGCGCCGCTTCGAGCGCGCGCGTGGTCTTGCCGCCGCCGCGCACGATCGAGCCGCCGCGGCCGTGGAAGAAGGTCAGGCGGATGCCGAGTTCGGCCGCCGCCTCCAGCAGTTCCACCTGCGCGCGCTGCAGGCCCCAGCGCGAGGCGGCGATGCCGCCGTCCTTGCCGCTGTCGGAATAGCCGAGCATCACCATCTGCACGTCGTCGCGCGCGGCCAGGTGGCGACGGTAGACCGGGTCGGCCAGCAGATCGCGCAGGGTCGCGGTGCCGCCGCGCAGGTCGTCCACGGTCTCGAACAGCGGCACGATGTCCAGCGGCACCGCGCCGTCGGCATCGACCAGGCCGCCGCGGCGCGCCAGCGCCAGCACGGTCAGCACGTCGGCGCGGTCGTGCGCCATCGAGATGATGTAGCTGCCCAGCGCATCGGCGCCGTGCCGCGCGCGCGCATCGGCGAGCGCGGCGAACACCGCGTCCAGCCGCGCATTGCCTTCGTCGTCGGCCGCCGGCAGCGCCTGTTCGCCGCTGGCGTAGGGGCCGAGCAGGCCTGCGCGCGCTTCCACCGCGCGCGCGTCCCAGTCCTGCGTGTCCAGCGCGGCGGCGACCGCGCGTGCATGCACGCTGGACTCCTGGCGCACGTCCAGCCGCGCCAGGTGAAAGCCGAAGCTGCGCACCCGCCACAGCAGGCGCCGCACCGCGAACCAGCCGGCGTGCAGGCCCTTGTTGGCCTGCAGGCTGTCCAGGATCAACTGCAGGTCGCTTTCCAGTTCGGCCGGCGCGGCATAGGCACCGGGCGCATCGTCCAGGGTCGCCTGCAGGCGCGCGCGCATCAGATCGTTCAGCAGGCGGTACGGCATGTCGCCGTGACGCGGCCGCGAGCGCGCCGCGGCCTCCGGCAGCAGTTGCCGGTAACGCTCCAGTTGCTCCAGCAGCGGCGCGCTGACCGCGACCAGGGTGGTCGACTGGCTGAGCAGGCTGGCGAGCTGCCACAGTTCCTTCAGATAGCGCTCCAGCACCGCACGCCGCTGCGCGTCGAGCGTGGCGGTGATGGTGGCGGCATCGACGTTGGGGTTGCCGTCCATGTCGCCGCCGACCCAGGTGCCGAAGCGCAGCAGCCGCGGCAGGCTCAGCGCCTGCCCGTAGGTCTGCTCGATGGCGTGCTCCAGGGTCTCGTACATCACCGGGATCACCCGGTACAGCACCTGGGTCAGGTAGAAGCCGACATGCTCGCGCTCGTCCTCCACGGTGGGACGCACCGGCGAGGAATCGGCGGTCTGCCACGAGGCGGTCAGCGCCATGCGGAAGCGCGCCGCGTCGGTGGCGCGCTCGCCCGGGGTGCGCAGGCCGTCGAGGTTGTCGACCAGGCTGGCCACCATCAACTGTTCCTTCTCCAGCAGCGCGCGCCGCACCGCCTCGGTCGGGTGCGCGGTGAACACCGGCTCCACGTCGATGCGCGGCAGCCAGTCGCGCAGTTCGTCGATGCCGACGCCCTGCGCCTTGAGCCGGCGCAAGGCGTCGAGCAGGCCGTCCGGCTGCGGCGTGTCGGCGCTGCTGCGCTGGTAATCGCGGCGGCGGCGGATGCGGTGCACGCGCTCGGCGATGTTGACCACCTGGAAATAGGTGCTGAAGGCGCGCACCAGCGCTTCGGCATCGCGCGGTGCGCGACCGGCGAGTTGCTCGCTCAGCGAGGACAGCGGCGCGGCGCGCTCGCGGCGCGCGATCGCGGTGGTGCGGATGCGTTCGATCTCGTCGAGGAACTGCGCCGAGACCTGTTCGGCGAGCAGGTCGCCCACCAGGGCGCCGAGGCGGCGCACGTCGTCGCGCAGGGGAAGGTCGGGGGTGGCGAGGACGATGCTGCTGCGGGACTCGTTCATCGGGAAACGCATGGCTCGGCAGTGGGGGCGCCGCAAGCCTAACCGAAAAGGGATCGCGTTCCCGTCGGCCGCGCGACGGTTTCAAAGCGAACCATTTGCACTGCACAGCAGCGCCCTGCGCCACGGCGGCACGCACGTGCGGCCGTGGCGCAGGCGCGGCTCAGCGCGGCGTGGCGCCTGCCGCAGCCGGCATGGACGTCGGCGTGGGCGCCGGTCCCAGATAGGTGCGCAGCCAGCGCTCGCTCTCGGCCAGCATCTGCAGCACCGACTCGCGCGCGCGGTAGGCATGCGCCTCGTTGGGCAGCATCACCAGCCGCGCGGTGCCGCCGTTGCCCTTGATCGCCGCGTACATGCGCTCGCTCTGGATCGGGAAGGTGCCGGAGTTGTTGTCCTCGGCGCCGTGGATCAGCAGCAGCGGATCCTTGATCCGGTCAGCGTAGTTGAACGGCGACATCGCCTGGTACACCGGCTGCGCCTGCCAGTAGGTGCGCTCCTCGGACTGGAAGCCGAACGGGGTCAGCGAGCGGTTGTAGGCGCCGCTGCGGGCGATGCCGGCCTTGAACAGGCGCGTGTGCGCGAGCAGGTTGGCGGTCATGAAGGCGCCGTAGGAATGCCCGCCGATGGCGATGCGGTTGCGGTCGGCGACGCCGCGCCGCACCACCTCGTCCACCGCCGCCTGCGCATCGGCGACCAGTTGCTCGACGTAGGTGTCGTTGGGTTCGCGCGCACCCTCGCCGACGATCGGCATCGACGGATCGTTGAGCACCGCATAGCCCAGCGCCAGGAACGCCTGCGGGCCCCAGTAGCCGATCGCGTTGAAGCGGTACGGCGAATCGGTGACCTGGCTGGCGGCGTCGGCGGATTTGAACTCGCCTGGGTAGGCCCACATCAGCATCGGCAGCGGGCCGTCGCGCTTGGCGTCGTAGCCCGGCGGCAGCAGCAGGGTCGCGGTCAGCTCCACCCCGTCCTTGCGCCGATAGCGGATCTGTTCCTTATGCACGTCGCGCAACTGCGGCGTGGGATGGGTGAAATGGGTCAGCGCCACCGGCTCCGCGTTCGCAGCGTCGAGCCGGTAGAAATTGCGCGGCTCCCGCGGCGTTTCGCGGGTGATCAGCAGGCGCTGGCCACTGGCGTCGAGCAAGGCCTGCGGCACCGCGTAATACGGCGCCTGCGACTGGAACAGGCGCGTGCTTTTCCGCGTGTCCAGATCGTAGCGATCCAGGAACGGTCGATCGCCCTGCGGGGAGGCGCCTTCGCCGCGCAGGAACAGGCTGTGACCGTCGGCGGCGATCAACAGGCGCGGGTTGCCGGCCGCATCGCGCTCCGTCACCGGCGTGCCCGGATCCGCGTAGCGGTCCTCCTGCGAACGCTCTACCAGCAGCTGCGGCGCCTGCGCGGGATGGTCCGGGGCCACGCGCCATTGTCTGGTCTGGCGCGTCTTCCACCAGAACTCGTCGATCAGCGCAAGGTCGCCGCGGCCCCAGGCGATGCCGGCGAAGCGCGACTGCAGGCGCGCCAGCGTCACCGGCGGTGTCTTGAACGGCGCCGCCTGCATCAGCACCGCGTCGCGCACCGCCGCTTCGCGCGCGGGGTCGCCGCCGTCCTGGGCCTCGGCCCAGACCAGGGTGGCCGGCGCGTCGCTGCGCCAGTCGATATCGCGCACGCCGGTGCGCACCGCATCGTTGCCGGTCGGCAGGCCTTCCACCAGCGGCAGCTGCGCCACCGTGTGCACCGGCTTGCCGGCGCGGTCCAGCACCTCGATGGTGCGCGGGAAGCCACTGGCCGGCACCAGGTAGGAGAACGGCCGCTGCAGGCGCTGCGCCAGCAGATAACGGCCGTCCGGCGACGGCGCCAGCGACAGATACAGGTCGGGAGACGCGATGCGCTGCATCCGCCCGTCGACGTCGACCAGCGCCGGCTGCGCGCGTAGTTGATAGTCGAACTGGCGCGCGTCGGCCTCGTTCTTCAGCAGGTCCTGGTAGGTGCGCAAGGCGGTGGCCCCACCACCGGCGGTCTGCTGCACTGCCGGCCCGGTCGGCACCGCGTCGGCGGGCGGCGCCGCGCCCTGCGCTTGCGGCTGCAGCAACACCAGCAGTTGGCGGCTGTCGGGCATCCACGCATAGCCCTCGCCGGACACCGTGTTGAGCCGCTCGGCGACACGTCGCGCCCGCCGCGCGGCGATGTCCACCACCCACAGTTCGTTGGCGCCGCTGCGCCCGTCGACCTGGTTGAAGGCCAGATGCCGCTGGTCCGGTGCCCAGGCCATGCCGGCGATCGACAGCGGCGACGGCAAGCCTTCGATCTGCAGCTCGCTGCCGTCGGCGATGCGCAGCAGCCACAGCTTGTCGCCGAAGGCGAAGCGGCTCTGCGAGCGGGTGCGCGGATGGATGCGCAGCCCGGCCAGCTTGAGTTCCGGCTGCGCGACCTGGGCGATGCCGGGCAGCGCAGGCAACTGCAGCATCGCCGCCAGATCGCGCCGCGGGCTCAGCGACAGCTGCGGCGGTCGCGGCGCATCGACGATGGCCTGCAGTGGCGCCGAAGGCAGTTGGTAGCCGCTTTCCGCAGGATCGGCGGCAGCCGCCGCCGCGGGTGCCGGGGCCGCGTTGGCGGCGGCGCTGCCGGCCGCGGCCAGGGCCGCGCACAGCAGGCCGCAGACCGGCCTGGCGACACGGCGGCGCCCGCGCACTGTGATCTGGCTCATCTCTTCCCCTCTCCTTCGCATCGATCGAACCAGCGACGGTAGCAGGGCCGGCGCGGCCCGCCCCCTGTCGATGGTTGGGCTTGGGCATGCCATTCCCCGCCCTGACCCGCGTTCAAGCGCCACACGCGGCAGCCGCTATAATCGGTTACCCCTTGTGCCGAGGGGCGCTGCGACCGGATCGAGACCGGATTCCCCGTCTCCAGACCCGGCCAGGCTCGGCGCGAGGCTTGAGCGACAACGGCGCCCGGACTTCGCGAGTTTCTCGCCATTGACCGGAGCTTTATCGATGAACGCTGCACTCAAGAGCTTTTCCACAGAGGGCGACTACAAGGTCGCCGACATTTCCCTGGCCGATTGGGGCCGCAAGGAACTGGACATCGCCGAGCACGAGATGCCGGGCCTGATGTCGATCCGTCGCCAGTACGCCGCCGCCAAGCCGCTGGCCGGCGTGCGCGTCACCGGTTCGCTGCACATGACCATCCAGACCGCGGTGCTGATCGAGACGCTGAAGGACATCGGCGCCGACGTGCGCTGGGCCTCGTGCAACATCTTCTCCACCCAGGACCACGCCGCCGCCGCGATCGCCGCCACCGGCACCCCCGTGTTCGCCTGGAAGGGCGAGACCCTGGAGGAATACTGGGACTGCACCCTCGACGCGCTGACCTTCACCCTGCCCGACGGCACCCAGACCGGCCCGGAACTGGTGGTGGACGACGGCGGCGACGTGACCCTGCTGATCCACAAGGGCTATGAGCTGGAGAACGGCGCCAAGTGGGTGGACGAGCCGTCCTCCTCGCACGAGGAGCAGGTGATCAAGAACCTGCTCAAGCGCGTGGCGGTGGAGCGCCCCGGCTACTGGACCCGCGTGGTCAAGGACTGGAAGGGCGTCTCCGAAGAGACCACCACCGGCGTGCACCGCCTGTACCAGCTGGCCGAAGCCGGCACCCTGCTGATCCCGGCGATCAACGTCAACGACTCGGTGACCAAGAGCAAGTTCGACAACCTGTACGGCTGCCGCGAGTCGCTGGCCGACGGCCTCAAGCGTGCGATGGACGTGATGCTGGCCGGCAAGGTCGCGGTGGTGTGCGGCTACGGCGACGTCGGCAAGGGCTCGGCGCACAGCCTGCGTGCCTACGGCGCCCGCGTCATCGTCACCGAGATCGACCCGATCTGCGCGCTGCAGGCGGCGATGGAAGGCTTCGAGGTCAACACCGTCGAAGACACCCTCGGCCAGGCCGACATCTACGTCACCACCACCGGCAACAAGGACATCATCCGCATCGAGCACCTGACGCAGATGAAGGACCAGGCCATCGTCTGCAACATCGGCCACTTCGACAACGAGATCCAGGTCGAGGCGCTGTACAAGCTGCCGGGCGTGCAGAAGATCAACATCAAGCCGCAGGTGGACAAGTTCGTGCTGCCCAACGGCAACGCGATCTTCCTGCTGGCCGAAGGCCGCCTGGTCAACCTGGGCTGCGCCACCGGCCACCCCAGCTTCGTGATGTCCAACAGCTTCGCCAACCAGACCCTGGCGCAGATCGACCTGTGGCAGAACAAGGACAGCTACGAGAAGCAGGTGTACCGCCTGCCGAAGAAGCTGGACGAGGAAGTGGCGCGCCTGCACCTGGAGAAGATCGGCGTGAAGCTGACCAAGCTCACCGACGCGCAGGCCGCCTACCTCGGCGTGCCGGTCGATGGCCCGTTCAAGCCGGAGCACTACCGCTACTGAGCCATTGGCAGCACATCGCCAGGCAGACAGGAACGGGCGCCGCGAGGCGCCCGTTTTTTGTGCGATCGGCGCAGCAAGCGTGTGGAGCGGAAGGGAGCTGGAAATTCGTACGGAGCGAAAAACCGCAGACGTCGCCACCTTGCGCCAACCCCTGCTCCAAGCCGCCTTTTCCGGCCAGTCGGCCGACGCGCCTGCCCAGCCAGGCATCTGTAACACACCTGTGCTACATTGATTCCAAGCCAATCGCCTGGAGCTCTCCATGGGCACTACCACCATCCGCCTGCCGGACGCGCTCAAGGCCCGCGTCGCCAAGGCCGCGGAAGCGGCCGGCACCACGTCGCACAACTTCATCCTGGAAGCCATCGCCGAGAAGGCCGAGCTGGCCGAGCGGCGCGTCGACTTCCATGCCCAGGCCGATCAGCGCTGGGCCGAGTTCCTGGAAACGGGTGAGACCATTCCCTGGGACCAAGCGCGTGCCTATTTCAAGGCACTGGCCGCAGGAAAGCCCGCAAAGCGGCCGGTAGCGCGCAAGCTGGAAGACTGAGGTGACGCGCGTCCGCATCGCTCCCGGCGTGATCGAGGATCTGGAGCGGATCGCTGCGTATTTGCGCGAGCACGAGAGCCAGCATGCCGAGGCGAGGACCGAGGAGATCGTCAGCGCGTTCGACGTACTGGCGGGTAATCCCTTGATCGGCCGCCCGGTCCATGGAGACAACCGCGAACTGGTGATGGGCCGCGGTGCGCATGGGTATGTGGCGTTGTATCGCTATGTGGATGTGACCGATACGGTGATCGTGATGGCCATCCGCGCACAGCGGGAGGCGGGCTATGCGCTCGGCGGATGAAACCGAGTCGACGTCCGCACCACCGCATCGACGGATGCCGGCAGGGGCATCGTGGATCGCCCTCGGGCCATCGCCAACTGATTGATCCTCACCTCGCCCCCGACGGCAACCAGTGCGGCATCTCGCTGTCGGCGGATTGGATACTGAATGACCTTCGGCGGGTACCGCCGGCATGGACACCAACCCAAAGGCGACACGGTCCTGCCGATACCGATGCCGCAATTGTAGATAGGACGCCGTCATCCAACGCCTGCAACGGCACGATCTTCAGGCCGTGCACTCGCTGGCCGGCGCGTACACCGAAATTTGAATCCGGCTGCGCGCGTGATACGGCGTGCGTGCCCAGTCGCTCCAGCGCGCCTCCAGGCGCAGGCCGGCGATCTGCGCCATCAGGTCCAGCTCCGATGGCCACACGTAGCGGCGGCGCTCGCTGAAGATGCGCGTACCGGATTCGCCCAGTACCACCACGCGCTGGTCGATGCGCTGCTGCAGCGGATCGGGCTGCGAGCACACCAGCATCACTGCCGCGCCATCGCCGTCGGTGTCCGGCACGTCCAGCACCTGGCTGACCTTGCCGCCGCTTTCGAACACCTCTGCACCCGGCACCGCGCTCTGGATCAGCAAGCGGCCGTCGGGCGCCAGGCAGCGCGCCGCGTTGACCATGCAACGCAGCTGCTCGGCCTGCGTCAGCAGATACCCGAATGCCGCCACCGCGTAGATCAGGCCGAACGGGCCGCATACCGGCATGTCGGCGAAATCGGCGCGGACCAGGTGCAGGCGTTCGCTGCCGGGCTTGGCACGCAAGGCCTCGAGCATCGCAGGCGAATTGTCGATACCGGTGACCGGCACATCGCAGTGCGCGAGCGGCAAGCCAATGCGGCCAGTGCCGATGCCCAGTTCCAGCGCCGCACGGCCCGCGGCCAGCTCGGCGAGGACACCGACGCACTGCTGGGTGACGGCGGCAGGCCAGCGATCGTAGAAACGGTCGTAGATCGCGGCCAGGCGATCGTACTCGTGGGTCACGGGCATCCGCAGCCACTCGTTGCCGAAGTGGCGCGACCATAGCACGCAGCGATGGCGACGCAGTGGCCACACATGCAGGGCGGCACCCTGCATGGCAGGCGCGGCGATGCGCTGCAATCGCGTGCGACACACGCCACAAAACTGCAGATGACATGCGCATTGCAGTTGGCCGCGCTTCAGTCTTTTGCTTGCGCCGCCGCATCCAAGCGAGGATGCTTTTTCCCGCGCCTGCCACGCTGAGGCAGGCGCGACAATCGCAACAGATCCCCCGCTCAATCAGGAGTATCGCCATGAAACGCCTTTTTGATTCGCTGTCGCGTTGGGTGCAGAGCCTCGGTGGCCGCAAGCTCGGCTACATCTACACCTACTGACCTCCCCCGCCACCGTCGCGTGGCATGACCGTGCGAGAGGGGGCGACCCGCCCCCTCTCCCCAGCGCTCTCCGCTTCGCACGGCCGCACGCCCGTTCGCCATCGGCTCCATGTCCCCTCCTGCGTCGCGGTGTGACCCGCCGACACGGCTATTCGTGCGGATCTGCACGTGACCGATCCGCATCCGCGCCCGCCAGGCCCGCGCGGGCACTGGGCATTCGGCAACCGGCAGGCTTTCGCCACCGATCCGCTCGGCTTCCTGCAACACTGTGCACGCACGCATGGCGACGTGGTGCGGATCGCCGAGCGCACCTATCTGCTCGCAGCACCAACCGCGATCGCCACGGTGCTCGGCGACGACGGCAGCCTCTACGCCAAATCCGATCCGGATCCGCGTGCGCGGCGCGCTGCATTTCCGGCATCGGTGATGAACAGCGAGGGCGAGGCCTGGCGGCGCAAGCGCCAGGCGCTGCAGCCCGCGTTCCGCGCCAGCCTGGTGCGCGACTACGCCGCAAAGGCGGCCGCCGCCACACAGGCGCTGCTGCGATCGCGCGGCGACATCGACAACGTGCACGACCTGCGCCTGACCATGACCGCGCTCTGCGCGCAACTGGGCGCCGGCTTCCTGCTCGGCGATGCGGTGCACGCGCCGGCGCTGCTGCGGATGCTGCCGATGGTCGATGCGATCCTGCAGCAGACGCGTACGCCGTCCGCGGCGCCGGCCTGGTGGCCGAGTGCCGGCAAGCGCCGCCTGCGTGCCGCACGCGGCGCACTGGACACCGCGCTGACGCAGATCCTGACGTCGCCACATTCTGATGGCGCAGACGCCTCGGTGCTGGAGCTGCTGCGACGCGACGCTCCGCAGGCCGACGACGACTGGTGCCGCGACGAAGCGGCGGCGATGCTGATGTCGGCGCTGGAGCCGATGGCGGCCGGCCTGACCTGGACGCTGTTGCTGCTGGCGCAACATCCATCGATCGCGCAGGCCGTGGCGGAGGAAGCCGATGCCCTGCCCGGTATCGACGGCGCATCCACCACGCCCTGCGCCGATGCGCTCGTCGAACGCCTGCCGCTGACGCGCGCCTGCGTGAAGGAGGCCATGCGCCTGTATCCGCCGGCGTGGATGACCGCGCGCATCGCGCAACGCGACACCACGCTGGGCGGCTTCGCGGTGCCGCGCGGTACCCAGCTGATCGTCAGCCAGTGGGTGGTGCAGCGCGATCCGCGTCACTTCTCCGCGCCGGACCGCTTCCTGCCGGCGCGCTGGCTGGACCCGGCGCAGACACCGGCGCGCTACACCTACTTTCCGTTCGGCGGCGGTCCGCGCAGTTGCATCGGCAGCCAGTTGGCGCTGGTGCAGATGACCGTGGTCGTGGTCGGCCTGTTGCGCGAGCGCACGCTGCACCTGGCGACGGATGCACGGCCACGGCCGTATCCGGCGCTGGTGCTGCGTCCACTCGATGTCCGCATCGCCTTGCGCCCGCGCACGACAACCCTGTCCCGCCAGTCGCCCGCGACGGCGCCCTTCCCCCGCACACCGGAAACCCCGCATGGCTGATTCCACTGCCTTCGCCAAGACCCGGGAATACTCCAACCGCTTTTTCGATTCCGCCGCCTGGAACGAACTGGAGTTTCGCGACGGCGACATCGTCATCGCCAGCTACGCCAAGGCCGGCACCACCTGGCTGCAGCAGATCGTCGCGCAGTTGCTGTTCGAGGGCGTGGCGGACGTCGACGTGTCGGCGATCTCGCCGTGGCTGGACGGTGTGTACCCGGACCGCACGAGCAAGCTCGCGCTGCTGCAGGCGCAGACCCACCGGCGCTTCATCAAGACGCATCTGCCCGCCGATGCGCTGGTGGTCAGCGATCGCGCCAAATACCTGTACATCGGCCGCGACGGCCGCGACATCGCGCTGAGCCTGTACGACCACCAGTGTGCGGTCAGCCAGGATGCGCAGGCGCGGCTGGATGCCGGGGCGGCCGAACCGGGCAAGCTGCGCGTGGTGCCGCCGCCGAGCCTGCCGATGGATGCCTACGTGGCGCATTGGCTGGCCCACGACGGCGCACCGTTCTGGCCGTTCTGGGAAGGCGTGCGCAGCTGGTGGCAGCAGCGCGCGCAGCCGAACGTGCTGCTGGTGCACTACGCCGACCTGCTGCAGGATCTGCCCGGGCAAGTGCGGCGCATCGCCGCGTTCCTGGAGATTCCGGTGCGCGAGACGGACCGGGAGACCATCCTGGCGCACTGCCAGTTCGGCTACATGCGCCAGCACGCCGCGCGCTACGTGCCGCAGGGCGCCGGGCTGTGGCGCGAAGGCGGCAAGGCCTTCTTCAACCAGGGCCGCAGCGGCCGCTGGCGTACGCTGTTGCCGGCGACCGTCGCCGCCGACTACGAGGCGCGCGCGCAGGCGGAGCTGGGCCGCGAGGCCACGCAGTGGCTGGCGCAGGGCGCCGGGGCGTCGGCATGAGCCTGTGCGTCGTCGGCGCCGGCCTCGGCCGCACCGGCACCCTGTCGCTGAAGCTGGCGCTGGAACATCTGGGCCTGGGCCGCTGCTATCACGCCATGGAACTGGCCGCGCACCTGCGCCAGGCCTTGCCGCTGTGGGACGCGGCGATCGACGGGCAGGCGGACTGGGACACGCTGTTCGCCGGCTATACCGCCACCGTCGACTATCCCGGCTGCTGCTTCTGGCGCGAGCTGGTCGCGCGCTACCCGCAGGCCAAGGTGATCCTGACCGTGCGCGATGCCGATGCCTGGTTCGAGTCGGTGCGCAGCACCATCTTCGCCAGCGACGGCAGCGTGCCGGCCCTGTTCGGCCCCGACGGCCAACGGCTGAGCCAGTTCCTGCGCCGCGACTTCGCCACGCGCATCGACGATCGCGGCTTCATGACCGACTATTTCCGCCGTTGGAACCAGGCGGTCATCGCCAGCGTGCCGGCGCAGCGCCTGCTGGTGCTCGACACCGACGCGCAGAGCGGCTGGGAACCGCTGTGCGCCTTCCTGGGCGTGCCGATGCCGGCACAGCCGTATCCACGCGTGCATGCGCGCAGCGGCGGCGGCACGCAAGCGCGCCCGCTGCCCAGCGACCCGGCGCAACGCGAGCAACGCCTGCGCGCCTACCTGGACCGGCTCGCCGTGGAGGCGTTCGCAGCGCCCGCCGACGGCTGAGCGCGCGTCCGCCTATAGCGAGAAGTTGCGCTTGATCGAGAACGACCAGGCGCCGTCGATCGGGTTGGAGACGTGCACCCGGCCCTCGCCATCCGCCACGCCGGTGGTGTAGCGGCGATAGACGCCGGCGCTGTTCCAGGCCCGTGCGTAGCTCAGGCCGAACTCGGTGCCGCGCCAGGTGCGGCTCAGGCCCACGCGCGCGTCGGTCCAGCCGTAGTCGGCGAAGTTGCGCACGTGCTGGTGGCCGGCATGCACGCTGGCCTGCCAGTCCGGCGCCAGCGGCAGCGTGGCGTCCAGCGCCAGATAACCGGAGCCGCGCGAGTGCCGGCCCTGGCCGACGCCCAGCGTGGCGCTGTTGTAGCCGAAGTAGTCGCGCGTCCAGGTGCTGGCGTAGGACAGTTCCAGCGTGCGCCAGTGCCCGGCGACGATGGCCTCGCCATAGTCGTAGCGCGTGCCGCTGGCGCTCATGCGCGCGCCGGGGTAGGCGTAGTGGTAGACGCCGGCGCGCCAGCCCCAGTCGCCATGGCTGGCCGCGTAGCCGGCATACACGTCCCACTCCACGTGCCCGCCTTCGATGAAGTACGGGCTCACGCCCGACGCCCAGGTGCCTGCGAACCAGCCGCTGTCCGCGGCCACGTCCAGCCCGCCCTGCAGCACCGGCCGTCCCCAGCTCTGCTCGAATCCGCGCGAGACGTAGTTCGAGGTCGCCGCCAGATTGGCGCTGGCGCTCCCGGCCCAGGCCGGGACGGCGACGCCCAGCGCCAGCAGCAGCGCTGCGCTGCGCATGGCGCTCACGACACCAGCTCCAGCCGCGCCCGGCCCGCCGCGGCCAGGCCGCCCGACGAAGGTGCCGCGAGCTTGAACAGCGCCACCGCGCGCTGCAGTTCCTCGGCCTGATCCTCCATCGCCCGCGCCGCCGCCGTGGCCTCCTCGACCAGCGCGGCGTTCTGTTGGGTGGCTTCGTCCATCTGCACGATGGTCTTGCTCACCTGTTCGATACCGGCGCTCTGCTCCTGCGAGGCGGCGGCGATCTCGCTCATGATGTCGGTGACCCGGCGCACGCTGGCCACGACCTCGCGCATGGTGTCGCCAGCGCCGTTGACCAGCGCCGTGCCATCGTCGATCTTGCCGACCGAGGCGTCGATCAGGCCCTTGATCTCGTGCGCCGCGGTCGCCGAGCGCTGCGCCAGCGCGCGCACCTCGCTGGCCACCACCGCGAAACCGCGGCCCTGCTCGCCGGCGCGCGCCGCCTCCACCGCGGCGTTGAGCGCCAGGATGTTGGTCTGGAAGGCGATGCCGTCGATCACGCCGATGATCTCGGCCATCTTCTTCGATGCCTCGGCGATGCCGGACATGGTGTCCACCACCTGCTCGACCACCGCGCCGCCACGCGAGGCCACGCCCGCAGTGTCCTGCGCCAGGCGGTTGGCCTGGTGCGCATGCTCGGCGTTCTGCTTCACCGTCGAGGTCAGCTCCTCCATCGAGGCCGCGGTTTCTTCCAGATTGGCCGCCTGCTGCTCGGTGCGACGCGACAGGTCGTCGTTGCCGGCGGCGATCTCGCTGGCGGCGGAGTTGATCGCGGTGGTGGCCTGCTGGATGCGGCCGACGATGCCGGTCAGCTGTTCCACCGTGGCATTGGCATCGTCGCGCATCTGCGCGAATACGCCGTGGAATTCGCCGTGCATGCGCGCGGTGAGGTCGCCCTGGGCCACGGCACGCAACAGCGCCGACAAGGCCGAGAGGTTGCCTTCGGTCAACTCCATCAGCCGGTTCAGCCCAACCACCATGCCGCGGAAGTCGTACTGGAAGCGCTCGGCGTCGCCGCGCCGGGAGAAATCGCCGGAAGCCGCGGCCTGCGCCAGTTCGGTGATGGCCTGGTTGATCGCCTGCAGGCTGCGCTTGGTGGTGCGCATCGCCTCGGTGATCGCCGCCTTCTCGCCCGGCAGCGGCTCCATGTCCACCTGCATGTTGCCGATCGCGTACTGCGACATCACCTCGACCAGACGCCGCTGCACGTCCACGTGCGCGGCCACCAGTGCATTGGTGCCGTGGACCATGCGTCCGTACTCGCCGGGGAAACGTTCGGCGTCCATCCGGTAGCTCATCTCGCCGGCGTCGTGGCGCTGCGCCATCTCCGCCTGCGCCTGCATCACCGCCTGCAACTGCGTCTGCATGCTGCCCATCGCATCCAGCAACTGGCCCAGCTCGTCGTCGCGGCGATGCCGGACCTGGCTGTCCAGGCGCCCGGCGGCGACCGCCGAAGACACGCGCACGGCCTCGGCCAGCGGGTCGAGCACCTGCCGGCGCAGCAGCAGGTACAGCGCGCCGCTCAGCAACAACGCCGAGAGCAGGCCGACCGCGGCGATGGTCCACAACAGCGCACGCGCCTTGGCCATGACCAGCGCGTACGGCACCGAGACGCCAAGCGCGAACGTCTGCGGCGCATCGCCGATCTTCAGCGGCACGAACACGTTCAACGCATCCTCGCCGTCGGCGCGGCGATGGTCGAACACCACCTGGCCCTTGGCCACGCGCGCCAGCATGTCCTTGGACCAGGCATCGCTGCGGGTCTTGCCGACCTGCTGCGGATCGCGGCTGGCCATCACCATGCCCAACGGCGACAGCAGGCTGGCATGGCCCTCGCCCATCGGCCGCAGCGCGGCGATGCGCTGCTGCAGGGTATCGAGGGTGAAGTCGACGGTGACCACGCCCAGGAAACGCCCGTTCTCCAGGATCGGCGTGGCCAGCGTGGTCATCAGCGTGTCCTTGCCGGCCACCGGGTAGTAGTAGGGCTCGATCACCACCGGCTTGTGCGTGTTGCGCGCCAGCAGGTACCAGTCGCCGTCGCCCGGCTTCTCGTAGTCGCGCAGCGCCTCGCGCACCAGCTTGCCGTTCTGCCGCGACCACCAGGTCATGTAGCGGCCGGTGGCGTCATGGCCCTCGGTGCCGACGAAGGCCTTGTCGTTGCCGTCGAACGCGTCCGGCTCCCACATGGTGCTGATGCCCAGCCACTGCGGATGCGCGTCGAGCTGGCTGCGCAGCACCGCGGTGGCGGTGGCGCGCGACAGACCGGCCGCGTGCTGCACGCGGAAGCTGTTGGCCAGCGCGTCGCTGGCGTCGAATGCCACGCCGATTTCGCGCGACACCCGCTGCGCCTCCACTTGCGCCAGGTTCTCGATGCTGGTGCGCGAGGTCGACAGCAGCGCATCGCTGCTGCGCCAGTAGATGATCATTGCGGTCAGGCCGAAGCAGGCCAGCGCGAGCAGGCCGGTACCGAGCATCAGGCGTTTGGCGACGCTGCCGCGACGGCGCTGCGGCGACGGAGTGGACATGACGACTTCCTTGGCAAGGGGGGAGGGAATACGGTCGCGGGGAACGCCCCCACGCGGCAGCCCGCCACGGCGCGCGGCACGAGTGCGCCGTGTCCGCTGCCGATGACCTGCCCGAGGCGCCTTCCCCACCGGGCCACGATGCGCGGCCGGACATTGCGTCCTGGCGCCGCTGCATGGCGACCCACCCTCTCGCTATCGTCCCGCCGTCCGCAAACTTGATGGTCATTGCGCGTCATGCCGATGAACGGACAGGGCGTCGCGGCGAGAACGCGCGGCTGCGCGCAGTTCTGTTCAGCACTTATGCGCCAGTGCACAAGCGCGTGCACGGATGCAGCACGGCGGGCCGGCGACGGCAACGTGCAGGGATGCGTGAAGGCGGCTGCGCGAATGCGTGACCGCGTCCGGAGCGATCACGCCTGCGCGCGGTAACGTGCGCCGCATGCACCGCGATGCGTGCCCGGCGAGGTCACTGCGCGCGGACCGTGTCTGGCCGCGCTTACGGCCGCCAGTTGGCGTTGTGCTCCCAGAACGCCACGCTGCGCCGATAGGCGTCGCGATCCAGCGGCACGCCCGAGCCGCCCTCCTCCACGCCCAGCGCATTGCGCAGCATGGTGATCGGCGCCATCGGGATCTCCTGCGGCTCGGCGGTATACAGGCAACCAACCACGCCCCAGTCCGCCTCGATCGGCGCGCCCTCGTGCGCGAGCTGTTCGCGGCTGTAGAGGATCGGCAGCAGGTACTCGGCCACCGGCGGCTCGACCCCTTCGAACCAGCGCACCAGGACCGGCAGCTCTTCACGGCTGCGCGCCTCGTAGCCCGAGCGCAGCAGGCGCCGGTTGGCGTCGGTGATCGGCACGGTCAGGCAGCGCGTCGAGGTCCAGTTGCGGTGCACGTGCAACTTGCAGAACGGTGCGTAGCCGTCCAGCACCTGCAGCGGCGTGTGCGCGTTGAGGTGCTGCTCGAACTGCTCGGGCGTGCAGTCCTGGATCGCATTGCGGCGGCCATCGCGCGGGAACAGACGCGTGCGGGCAAACGGCGTGAGGACGATGGACATGGGGTACATGGCAAACGAGGGCCCACAAGCGTAGCGCGCGGCAGGGTCGGTGCCCACCGCTGCCACCGTCGCAGCCGGTGGCGCAAGGCCATGCGGAACAGCGCTTAGCGGAACTTGCGATACCTCGACTGGGTGCACTGTGGGAGGCACTTCAGTCCCGACGCCGTGCAAGGTTGGGTACCCAGCAGGCGCCGCTCGTCGCAGCTGCGTGACAGGTGTCCTGCAAATCGTGCATCCACCTGGCGACTACGGATGTGCCAAGGCGTAGTCGATCGCCGCGCGTACCGCCGCCACCTGCGCGGCGTTGCACTGCTGCGGCGTGGCGCTGGCACTGTCCGGATACACCTCGGTAGTCGTGGTGTAGCGCGCGTCGGTGATGCCTGCGCACAGACCCAGCCGCTTCACCGGGTAGTTGATGACCCCCGGCGCCGCCAGCGGCGTGCCGATGAGTTCGCCGGCGGCGTCGGCCGGCGCGATATGGGTGACCTGTGCGACTGCGGACAGCACCGCCTGCTGGAACGCGGGCTGCGGGTTCTCGCTGTCGCCGACCAGGTAGAAACCGTCGGGAATGCCGCCCGGCGCGTAGGCGATGCCATCGCGCGCGGCCAGCGCCGGCCGGAATTCGGACTCGTCGCTGTCGGTGGTCTCGTGCAGGTCGATGTGCATGCGCACTTGATCGCGCAACGGCGCGACCAGGCGCAGCAGCGCAGCCGATTCCTGCGCCGGGCTGTCGGCGCGGAACGAACGGTTGGGATCCAGCGCATCGGCGTTCCAGCGGTGGATGCGCTCGTACGCCCACGGGCTCACGCACGGCGCCACCAGCACGTTGGCGCGGCCGGCGTAGTCCCCGGCATGCTGCTGCGCGAACTGCAGCGCGCCGTGCACGCCGCTGGTCTCGTAACCATGCACGCCGCCGGTGACCAGCATGCACGGCAAGGCGTGGTCCCAGTTGCGGCTGCGCAAGGCCAGCAGCGGATAACGCTCCTGCGCGTATGCCAGTTCCCCGTACGCGACCACCTCCCACTGCCCGCGCAGGCCTTCGATGGCAGCGACCACCTCGTCCTGGTAGCTGCGCCGGCGCGGCTGACCCGCCAGCCAGGCCGCCTTCTCGGCCGCGCCCCAAGGCACGCCGGGGGTTCCGATCGGATAGAAGGCTGCGCTGGTCATGATGCGGCTCCGCGTCGACAGGTGAGGGCGGCGACTGTAGCAAAGCGCATGGGCCGCGATGCGACATGTGCCATGAATGCAGCGCGCACGGCGCTCCCGAGCGGAAGCGGATGCCGATCCCGCTTTCGTACGCTGTCGCCATGAATACGTATGTAGCGCGCGCATGTTGCGCCGCGATGCGCGCTTAGCATCCTCCGGCCGCACGCCAGCCCCGCGGCGAGGTCATGCCCCTGTCCTGCAGGCGTCCTGCCTGCGCCCACGCACCGAGGAGATCGAACGATGCGCGTCCCATCCGCTGCAAATCGTCTGCTGCACCTGCACCGCTGGCGCAGCCTGCTGGTCGGCCTGCTGCTGCTCCTGGCCACCGCCAGCGCCCAGGCCGACGTCATCCTGCATGCCTTCAACTGGCCCTATGCCACCGTGGAAGCGCGTGCCGCGCAGATCGCCGCCGCCGGCTACCGCAAGGTGCTGGTGGCGCCGGCCTACCGCTCGCAGGGCGACGCCTGGTGGGCGCGCTACCAGCCGCAGGACATGCGTCTGATCGACGACCCGCTCGGCGACACCGACGCCTTCGCCAGCATGGTGCAGGCGCTGAAGGCGGTGGGCGTGGAAACCTATGCAGACGTGGTGCTCAACCACATGGCCAACGAAGCGGCCACGCGCTCGGACCTGAACTACCCGGGCAGCGCGGTGCTCGGCCAGTACGCCGCCAATCCGCAGCGCTATGCGTCGCTGCGGTTGTTCGGCGACCTCTCGCAGAATTTCCTCAGCGCCAACGATTTCGGCCCGGCGCAGTGCATCACCAACTACAACGACCCCTACCAGGTGCGCACCTACCGCATCTGCGGCGGCGGCAACGATCCCGGCCTGCCGGATCTGGTCGGCAACGACTGGGTGGTGCAGCAGCAGCGCAACTACCTGCTGGCGCTGAAGGCGCTGGGCGTCACCGGTTTCCGCATCGACGCGGCCAAGCACATGACCTTCGATCATCTGAACAAGGTGCTCGATGCGCAGGTCCGCTCCGGCGTGCTGGTGTTCGGCGAGGTGATCACCGGCGGCGGCAGCGGCAACTCCGACTACGACCAGTTCCTGGCACCGTACCTGCAGGCCACCCCGCACGCGGCCTACGACTTCCCGCTGTTCAACTCGGTGCGCAACGCCTTCGCCTACGGCGGCAGCATGGACCTGCTGGTGGATCCGGGCGCCTACGGCCAGGCGCTGCCCGGTGCGCGCGCGGTGACTTTCGCCATCACCCACGACATCCCCAACAACGCCGGCTTCCGCTACGCGATCATGGACCCGGTCGACGAGACCCTGGCCTACGCCTACCTGCTCGGCCGCGACGGCGGCGTGCCGATGGTGTACTCGGACAACAACGAGAGCGGCGACAACCGCTGGGTCAACGCCTACCAGCGCGACGACCTCAAGCGCATGGTCGGGTTCCACAACGCCGCACAGGGCCGCGACATGCAGGTGCTGGCGCACGGCGCCTGCTACCTGCTGTTCCGCCGCGGCGACCTGGGCATCGTCGGCATCAACAAGTGCGGCAATACCGTCACCGCCGCGGTACCGATGAACGGCAGCGTATTGCGCTGGAACGTCGACTACACCGATGCGCTGGGTTCCGGCAGCGTGGTGCGTATTTCCAGCGGCAGCTACACCTTCAGCCTGCCGCCGCGGCAGGCGCGGATGTGGAAGCGCTGAGCCTGGGAGCGGACGCGGCGCGCCCACCGGCGCGCCGCGCGGGGAGCGCGTCGCCGCCCCCGGGCGACGCGGCGATCGCGCGGTCGCGACTTCTTGCACATCCATCCGGATGAAGAGATATACTCGCCACACCGCCCGCTGCGTTGCGCCCATGACCGCCATCAGCTTCGAGTTCTATCCGCCCAAGACCGACGAACAGCGCGCGCAGCTCGACCGCACCGCCGCGCGGCTGAAGGCCTACGCCCCGGAGTACGTCTCCTGCACCTTCGGCGCCGGCGGCTCGACCCTGAGCTACACCTCCGAGACCGTGCGCCACCTCAAGCAGCACCACCGTTTCGAGGCCGCGCCGCATCTGTCCTGCGTGGGCGGCAGCCGCGAGGAGATCCGCGAGCTGCTCAAGCTGTACCGCGCCATCGGCTGCCGCCGCCTGGTCGCGCTGCGTGGCGACCTGCCGTCGGGCATGGGCCACCCGGGCGACCTGCGCTATGCCGCCGACCTGATCGCCTTCATCCGCGCCGAGCACGGCGACGCCTTCCATCTGGAAGTGGGCGCGTATCCGGAGACGCACCCGCAGGCCCACGACGCGCTCAGCGACCTGCGCCACTTCAAGGCCAAGGTCGATGCCGGCGCCGATGCCGCCATCACCCAGTACTTCTACAACGCCGACGCCTACTTCCACTTCGTCGACGCGGTCCGCAAGCTCGGCGTGCAGATCCCGATCGTGCCCGGCATCATGCCGATCTCCAACTTCAGCCAGCTGCGGCGTTTCTCCGAGCAGTGCGGCGCGGAAATCCCGCGCTGGATCGGCAAGCGCATGCAGGCCTACGGCGACGATGCCGAGGCCATCCGCGAGTTCGGCGCCGACGTGGTCGCCGCGCTGTGCCAGCGCCTGATCGATGGCGGCGCGCCGGCGCTGCATTTCTATACGCTCAACCTGGCCAAGCCCACCACCAACGTCCTGGCACGTCTGCGCGGCGACGTCGCCGCCGGCTGAGTGTCGCGGCCGCTGGCCGAACGCTGGGATTGGGGATTCGGGATTAGAGATTGGTAACAGCGGCGCGCGGCCTCGCTTTGGCGAATCCCCAATCTCCAATCCCGAATCCCAGCGCTCGTAAGGCATTCGCTCCGCGGTCACACCGGCTGCGGCTACCCTGCGGCGATGCGCGCCCTTCCGCCGATCCTGCTGCTGTTGTGCCTGTGCATCTTCGCCACGCCGGCGATGGCGCAGCGGGTGAACCGTTGCACCGGCCCCGACGGCACCACCGTGTTCAGCGATCGGCGCTGCGAGGACGTCGGCGCGATCGATCGCCTGCCGCCACCGGCGGCGCCCGGCAATGTCGGCAGCGCCGCTCGCGGCCTGGCGCCGCCGCAGTGCGTGCGCCGGCTCAGCGTGTTGGCGCAGCAGATCCGCACCGCGGTCGAGACCCGCGACGTCAACCGGCTATCGGCACTGTACTGGTGGAACGGCGTCTCCGACGACGGCGCGCAACGCATCTTCGACCGTCTGGAGGCGATCGTGCGCCGCCCCCTGGTGGCGATCGTGCCGGTGTTGCCGGACACCGGCGGGACGACCGCTCCCGCAGCCGGCACGTCGTCGACAGCCGCGTCCGCGACAACGGCCACGTCGGCCGCGGGGGATGCCGACGGTGGCGAGGCACCATCGCGCCCGCATCCGACCGGCCTGCGCCTGCAGCAGACCCTCGCCGGCAGCATCACCCCCGCCTCCACCGTGCTGGACCTGCGCCGGCAGTACGACTGCTTCTGGATCAGTTTCTGAGGAGCCGGGAATGGGGATTGGGGATTGGGGATTGGGGATTGGGGAATCGCAACAGCGGCATCCCGTACGCACCACCCTACTCTCGCGCAGGAGCGGCTTCAGCAGCGACGCGGTGGAGCCGGGATTGGGGATTGGGGATTCTGGAACCGCAACAGCGGTTCCCCCGTACGCGGCTCCCCCCGCCCAGGAGCGGCGCCAGCCTCGTCGGACACTGTGGGAGGGACTTCAGTCCCGACGCATTGCGCCATCGGAAACCACGTCACGTCGCGCGTCGCGGCCGCACGATAGTTGGTCCCTACGGAATCGCCGCGCTCACGCCACATCGGCCGCCAGCGGCCACAGCCCGCGGATCGCGGCGATGCCCTGGCCGCCATGGCGGCGCGCCTCGGCGACTTGCGTCGATGCCAGGCCGCCGATCGGATAGATCGGCAGGGCGACCTGCTCGCGCAGGCGCTCGAACGCCTCCCAGCCCAGCGGCGCGGCGCCTGGGTGGCTGGCGGTGGGGGCCAGCGGCCCGACCACCGCGAAATCGCAGCCGATGCGCTGCGCCGCCTGCAATTCTTCAACGGTATGACAGGACGCCGCCACGGCCTGCCCGGCCGGCAACGGGCGCGCCTGCCACTGCGGCAACTGCTCCGCGCCCAGGTGCACGCCGACACCCAGTTCCTGTGCCAGCGCCACGTCGCGGTTGAGCAGCACCTGCGCGCCACGCGTCGCGCACAGCGTCGCCGCGGTCCGCGCCAGCGGCGCCCACTGCTCGGCCGGCAGGCTGCGCGCACGTAACTGCACGCGGCGCACGCCGGCGTCCAGCGCGCGCTCCAGCGCCGCCAACCAGGGACCCGGCTCAGCCGGCTCCGGCGTCACCAGATAGCAGGCGGGCTGGCGCAGCATCGCCACCACCGGCTGGTCGGCCGGGGGCATCGCATAGCGGCCCAGCTTGTCGGCACTCACCCAGGTCAGCGCCTGGCCCTCGCGGCCGCGCGGCGTGCCCTTCCACGCCGCCACCTGGCGCACTTCCAGGCGCAGGCGCTTGTCCGGGTAGCGCTGCGGCACTTCCATCAACCAGTCGCCGACCACCGCCTCGATGCCCAGTTCCTCCTGCAGTTCGCGCACCAGCGCCTGCTCCGAGGTCTCGCCGGGTTCGCGCTTGCCGCCAGGGAATTCCCACAGCCCGGCCAGGTCGCGGCCCTCGGTGCGGCGGGTCAGCAGGATACGGCCACGCGCATCGGTGATGACGCCGGCGACGACATGAATGGATCTGAGCGGTTCGGACATGGCGCAAGCTTGCCGTTTCCGGCAGCGCCAACGCAATCAACCGGGTTCACATCGGCGACGATCGGCATGTAAGCGGCGCCAATGCAATCCGGAAACCCAGCGCTGCGCGTCGGCGTGCGCTGCTGGCCGGGCTGCCACGCCAAGGCAAGATCATGCGCAGACTGGCCCGCCACCACCGCTGCCCCTGTGCGACCGCCTGCATCGTGTCGGCGCCGCACATCCAGCGCGCACCGCTCAGGCCACCAGGCCGTGGCCGGTCCGCCACAGCACGCCGCCGGGATCGTGCAAGGTGAAATCGCGCATGTCCCAGGGCCGGTCCTCGGGCTCGCCCAGGCGCGCACCGTAGCGGCCGGCCAGGTCGGCCGCCTGCAGCCGCCGCCACCAGGCATCGACGTCCTCCACCCACAGGTGCAGCACGAGGTTGTGCGCCAGGCCCGCATGGTAGAAATCCTGCAGCAGGAATGCGCAACGGTTGCCATGGCGGAAGCAGATCAGGCCGTCGCCGAGCGGCTCGGCCGCGAAGCCTATGTCCGCATAGAACTGCGCCGACAGCGCGAAATCCTGCGCCGGCACGAAGACCTTCAGTTCCCGGCTGGGAGAGGCATCCAAGGCGATTTCTCCAAGGTGTTCGAGCGATCCATGACCGAGCATGCCACGTCGCGACGGCGCATGCGCCAGCAAGAACGCGCGCGCACGCGACGCTCTGTCCATGCCCACGCCATCCGGCCACCCGCGCGCGACCACCATCGTACGGCCGGGCTTGGCAAACGCGCCCAGCCCTCACAGAGGCTGCGTCAGATAGCGCTGCAGCGTCTCTCCCAACACCCGCACTGCGCGCGGCCGGGTCAGGCCCCTGGCTGGAAATTCCAGCACATAGCGCACCAGGGCAAAGCCCAGCATCTGCGAGGCGATCAGCGCGGCGCGCGTCTCCGCTGCCGCGCCCGGCCCGAGGTAGCGCCGTACCGCGGTACGCAGTTGCCTCTCGAAGATCTCCGTGATCCGCGCCTTCGCATCGGCGTGGCTCACCGCCGCGCGCAGCAAGGCCACCAGCTGATGGCCCGACGGTGCGTCCTCCCAGACCGCGAAGAAATGCACCGCCAGGCGCTCACCCACGTCCTCGGCCGGGAGGTCGCGCAGATCCGGCAGGCGCAGGTCGAACTCCACCGCGGCCAGGAACAACTGCTCCTTGCTGCCGTAGTAGCGGATCACCAGTGCGACGTTGGCCTGCGCCCGCGCTGCGATCTGGCGCACCGTGGTGCCGTCGTAGCCGTGCAACGCGAACAGCGCGCGTGCCGATTCGAGAATGCGGTCCTTGGTTGCCTGCGAACGGGTCACGGATGCGTCTCTGCTGGGCACAGGCGCGGCCCTTGTAAACAGAAGTTTACTCCACCCCGGAAACGGCGCAGGATGTAAACACACGCTTACCCAGGAAGATGCGATGAACGCGAACTGCGACACGCGATCGACGGAGGTCCTGATCGTGGGTGCCGGCCCCAGCGGACTGGCGCTGCGCCTGGCGCTGGACCGGCTCGGGATCGCCTCGCTGCTGGTCGACCGACATCCGGCCGGGCTGAACACCTCGCGCGCGGCGGTGATCCATGCCCGCACCCTGGAGGTGCTGGAACCGCTGGGCGTGGTGCCGCGCCTGCTCGCGGCGGGCGTGCGCACCACCACCTTCCGCGTGCGCGACGGCGACCGGGTGCTGCTGCAGATCGGCTTCGACGACCTGCCCTCGGCGCACCGCTATGCGCTGATGTGCCCGCAGAGCGCGACCGAAGCGATCCTCGCCGACGCGCTGGTGCCGGACTCGGCCACGGTGTGGCGGCCCGCGCGCCTGCTCTCGTTCGCAGAATCAGCAGATGGCATCAGCGCCGACCTGGAACTGCCGCAACAGCGCCGGCAGCGGGTGCGTGCGCGCTGGATTGTCGGCTGCGACGGGGCGCACAGTGCGGTGCGGCAGGGCGCCGGGATCGCGTTCGAGGGCGGTGACTACGCGGAAACGTTCGTGTTGGCCGATGTGCGCATGGCCTGGCCGCTGCCGCGCGACGAAGTCAGCCTGTTCTTCTCGCCGCAGGGCCTGATGGTGGTGGCGCCGTTGCCGAAACCCGACGGTACCGCGGGCGATCGCCACCGGATCGTGGCCACGGTGACGGACGCAATCGGGCCGCCGACGCTGGCGCAGGTGCAGGCCTTGCTCGATGCGCGCGGACCGCGCAGTGGGCGCGCTCGCGTCGACACGCTGCTGTGGCGTTCGGACTTCCATCTGCAGCACCGGGTGGCCGCGCAGATGCGCCGGGGGCGGGTCCTGCTGTGCGGCGATGCGGCGCACGTGCACAGCCCAGCCGGTGGCCAGGGCATGAACACCGGCATCCAGGACGCCATCGCCCTGGCGACGGCGCTGCAGCAGGCGCTACGCCAGCACGACGACCAGGGCCTGGACGCCTGGGCGACCCGCCGCCTCCGCATCGCCCGCGGCGTGGTGCGCATGACCGACGCGATGACCCGCGCGGCCACCGCCACCGCGCCGGTGACGCGCACGGTCCGCAATGGCCTGCTTGGGCTGATCGATCATGCGCCGCTGATCCAACGCAGGCTGGCGGCGCGCCTGGCGGAACTGGGCAACTGAGCGGCGGATCGCCGCCGTCCCGCACATCTGCGGGAGCAACGGAGCCGCGTCTTCACCCCTGAAGGGGGCCGGCCCGCAGCGGCGGCGCGCATGCGCCACCGTGCGGCCAGGCCAGGCTCAGCTCAGCTGGCCGTGGCAGTGCTTGTACTTCTTGCCGCTACCGCAGGGGCACGGATCGTTGCGGCCGACCTTCGGCGCTTCGCGGGTCACCTGCGCCACGGTCGGCGCTCCCGCCTCGCCGCGCTGCACCTGCTCGGCTTCCTCGTCGGCGCCGTAACCGCCGGCGTCCTGGTGCTGGAACTGGGCCTGGCGCAACTGCGCCTCCACCTGCTGGCGCTCCTGCGCTTCCAGCGCGGCCACTTCCTCCTCGCTGCGGATGCGCACCCGCGCCAGCAGGGTGACCACTTCGCGCTTGGCGTGCTCCAGCATCTCCGAGAACAGCTCGAACGCTTCCTTCTTGTATTCCTGCTTGGGCTGCTTCTGCGCATAACCGCGCAGGTGGATGCCCTGGCGCAGGTAGTCCATGCGCGCCAGATGCTCCTTCCAGCTCTGGTCGAGCACGGTGAGCATCACGTGCTTCTCCAGCGCGCGCATGGTCTCGCCGCCGATCGCCGATTCCTTCTCGCGGAAATGGCGGTCCACTTCCTCGCGCACCTTCTCGACGATACCGTCCGCGTCCAGTTCCTCGTGGCGCTTGACCAGGTCGGTGATCGACAGCGACAGGCCGAGTTCGCTGGCCAGCGTGGCTTCCAGGCCCGGCAGGTCCCACTGGTCGTCCACCGAGTTCGGCGGCACGAAGCGCGACACGATGTCGTAGATCACGTCGTCGCGGATGCCGTCGACGTTCTCCTTGACCGACTCGGCGTCCAGCAGTTCGTCGCGCTGGGCGTAGATCACCTTGCGCTGGTCGTTGTTGACGTCGTCGAAGTCGAGCAGGTTCTTGCGGATGTCGAAGTTGTGCGCCTCGACCTTGCGCTGCGCCTTCTCGATCTGCCGGCTGACCAGCTTGTCCTCGATGACGTCGTCTTCCTTCATGCCCATCATGCGCATCGCCTTCTGCACCCAGTCGGAGGCGAAGATGCGCATCAGGTTGTCTTCCAGCGACAGGTAGAACCGCGAGGAACCCGGGTCGCCCTGGCGGCCGGAACGGCCGCGCAGCTGGTTGTCGATACGCCGCGACTCGTGGCGCTCGGTACCGATGATGTGCAGGCCGCCGGCGGCCTTGACCGCGTCGTGGCGCTCCTGCCAGGCCGCCTTCAGACGCGCGCGCGTCGCGTCGTCAAGCTCCTCGCCCAGCGCGTGCAGTTCGGCTTCCAGCGAGCCGCCGAGCACGATGTCGGTACCGCGGCCGGCCATGTTGGTGGCGATGGTCACCGCGCCCGGCTGGCCGGCGTTGGCGACGATCTGCGCTTCGCGCTCGTGCTGCTTGGCGTTGAGCACTTCGTGCTTCACGCCGGCCTTGCGAAGGTGCTCGGACAGCATCTCCGAGGTCTCGATCGAGGTGGTACCGACCAGCACCGGCTGGCCGCGCTTGGCGCAGTCCTCGATATCGGCCAGCACCGCGTTGAACTTGCCCTGGCGGTTGAGGAACACCTGGTCCGGCCAGTCCTTGCGGATGGTCGGGCGGTTGGTCGGGATCACCACCACTTCCAGGCCGTAGATGCTCTGGAACTCGTAGGCTTCGGTATCGGCCGTACCGGTCATGCCGGACAGCTTCTTGTACATGCGGAACAGGTTCTGGAAGGTGATGCTGGCCAGCGTCTGGTTCTCGCGCTGCACCGGCACGCCTTCCTTCGCTTCCACCGCCTGGTGCAGGCCGTCGGACCAACGGCGGCCCGGCAGGGTGCGCCCGGTGAACTCGTCGACGATCACCACCTCGCCGTCGCGCACGATGTAGTCGACGTCGCGCTGGTAGATCGCGTGCGCACGCAGCGCCGCGTTGAGGTGGTGCACCACGCTCAGGTTCTGCGCGCCGTACAGGCGGTCTTCCTCGTCGGCGAGGATGCCGGCGGCGCGCAGCAGTTCTTCGGCGTGCTCCATGCCCGCTTCGGACAGGTGCACCTGCTTGCCCTTCTCGTCGACCCAGAAGTCGCCCTCGCCCTCTTCGGACTCCTGCTTGACCAACTGCGGCACGATGCGGTTGACGCGGATGTACAGCTCCGGCGACTCGTCGGCCGGGCCGGAGATGATCAGCGGGGTGCGCGCTTCGTCGATCAGGATCGAGTCGACCTCGTCGACGATGGCGTAGTTGAGGCCGCGCTGGAAGCGGTCGGCCTTGGACAGCGCCATGTTGTCGCGCAGGTAGTCGAAGCCGAATTCGTTGTTGGTGCCGTAGGTGATGTCGGCGGCGTAGGCGGCGTGCTTGTCGCTGTGCGGCATGCCCGGGTACACCACGCCCACGCTCAGGCCCAGCCAGTTGTACAGCTTGCCCATCTGCGCGGCGTCGCGGCGCGCCAGGTAGTCGTTGACGGTGACCACGTGCACGCCCTTGTCTTCCAGCGCGTTGAGGTACACCGGCAGCGTCGCGACCAGGGTCTTGCCCTCGCCGGTGCGCATTTCCGCGATCTTGCCCAGGTGCAGGACCATGCCGCCGATCAACTGCACGTCGTAGTGGCGCATGCCCAGCACGCGTCGGCTGGCCTCGCGGCACACCGCGAACGCTTCCGGCAGCACCTTGTCCAGGGTCTCGCCGCCGGCGATGCGGCCACGCAGTTCCGGGGTCTTGGCCTGCAGCTGCTCGTCGGAGAGCTGCTCCATCTCCGGCTCCAGCGCATTGATCTTGGCGACGATACGGTGGAGCTGGCGCAGTTGGCGCTCGTTGCGGCTACCGAAAACGCGAGTAAGCAGACTGTTGATCATTGAAGGAACCGGTTGGAAAGGAACGCCTCGACGGCCCGATCCCCAGGGAATCGACGGGCCGCAAACGAAACAGGGCGCGAGGCGCCCTGTCGATGGCAAAGCACATTGTAGCTTGGGGCGGCGCCCGGCGATTCAAGCGCCGGCACGCCAGCCCCCGCGCGGCTCAGCCACGGCCGCGGCGGCCCACCGGGATGGCGCCATCGCCGAGGAACTTGGCCGGGTTCACCACCACCCCGTCCTTCCAGACCTCGAAATGCACGTGGGCACCGGTGGAACGGCCGGTGGAGCCGGCCTTGGCCACTTCCTGGCCGACCCGCACCAGGTCGCCGACCTTCACCGACAGCCGCGAATTGTGCGCGTAGCGGGTGACATAGCCGTTGCCGTGGTCGACCTCGACCACGTTGCCGTAGCCGCCGCGCACGCCAGAGTAGCTGACCACGCCGTCGGCCACCGCCAGCACCGGGTCGCCGACGTTGGCGTGGAAGTCGATGCCCTTGTGGTTGCCGGTGCCGCGGCCGAACGGATCGGCGCGGCCGCCGAAGGCCGAGGTGATGTAGCTGTTGCGGATCGGCATCCGCGAAGGCACCGCGTTCTGGTCCAGTTGGTGGTCGAACAGCAGCGATTCGAGCACCGACAGCTGCTGGCCGGAGGTGGCGAACTGCTGCTGCAGCCCGTCCAGTTCCTTGCCGAGCTGCTGCGCGGGCATGTCGTGGCTGGGTTCGTCGTCGCCGCCACCGACGCCGACCGGCTGGTCGAAATCGAACTCGCCGTCCTGCAGCTTGCCCATGCGGGTCAGGCGATCGCCGAGCGCGTTGAGCCGGGTCGCCTGCGCCTGCAGTTCGCCCAGCCGGGCCGCCAGGGCGTTGACCTGGGTCTGCGCGTCGCGGCGCACCTGCGCCAGTTCCTGGTCCTGCCGCTCGAGCTTGGCGCGCATCTGCGCCGAACCACCCCATCCGGCTGCGGCGCTGAGGCCGATGCCGAGTACCATGCCGAGGCCGAGCACCGCACCGAGCGCGGCGAGGGGGCGACGATCGGCGAATTCGCGCAATCGCCACGGCAACGTCTTGACCCCCTTTTCACTGGAACGGATTACGATCTTCTTGAACGTCATATGAGTTTTCATGTCTAAGCGAAAGTCCGGCGAAGGCCATACCGCCACGCCGCAGCCGGCGCTGGACGCCGCACTGGCGGACAAGGCGGGCGACCCGTTGCGCCGCGCCCTGTGGCTCGACGCGCTGGACCGGCAGTTACGCCCCCATTTGCCGCCGAACCTGGCGCCCCGTTGCCGGTTGGCCAATGTGAACGGCGAACAGCTCGTTTTTCTCGTTGAGTCTCCGGTCTGGCACGCCCGGGTCAGGCTGGCCGAGGCCGACATCCTTGCTGCGGCCCGTTCCCTCGGGCTGAAAGCCACCAAAGTGACCGTCAAGACTGCGACTGCACCCGCGCATTCCCCAATGCAGCAGGCAAGAAGCACGCCGGCTCCGGTTTCTGCGGCCACGCACAAGGGGTTGCGCGAGGCCCTGGCTTCCCTGCAGGACGTCGTCTCCGCGACGCCCGATGCGACCACGGGCTCCGACCGTGGCCGTCGACGTACGTAGACACGCACGCCGCGACCGACGCATCCTAGCGGGCGTCGGGCGCGAGGTCGTTACCGATTCGTTAAATCGGCGTTAAGGGGAAAAGAAGGAACGGCCGATTGCCGATTCCGTGATACCCACCCGGCCGTCACCGGGTTGAACGGTTCAGGCGTAAGCCGCCGCCCCGTAGGCCACCGGCGCCTGCTGCGCGGCGGATTCGAAGCTGACCCACTCCCACGCCGCCTGTTCGGCGAGCAGGGCGCGGACCAGCTTGTTGTTCAGTGCGTGGCCGGACTTGTAGCCCTCGTAGGCGCCGAGGATGGCACCGCCGGCCAGGTACAGGTCGCCGATCGCATCGAGGATCTTGTGGCGCACGAACTCGTCGGCGTAGCGCAGGCCGTCGTCGTTGAGCACGCGGAACTCGTCGAGCACGATGGCGTTGTCCATCGAACCGCCCAGGCCGAGATTGCGCTCGCGCATGTACTCCAGGTCGCGCATGAAGCCGAAGGTGCGCGCGCGGGAGATTTCCTTGATGTAGGCCATCGTCGAGAACTCGATCTCCTGGCGCGACTGCTTGGCCGGGATCATCGGGTGGTCGAACTGGATGGTGAAGCCGAGCTTGTAGCCGCCGTCGTAGGGCACGAAACGGGCGATCTTGTCGCCGTCGCGCACTTCCACTTCGCGCTTGATGCGGATGAAGCGCTTGGCCTTGTCCTGCTCGACGATGCCCGCCGACTGCAGCAGGAACACGAACGGACCGGCCGAGCCGTCCATGATCGGCAGTTCGGCCGAGGACAGTTCGACGATGGCGTTGTCCACGCCGAGGCCGGCCATCGCCGACATCAGGTGCTCCACCGTCTGGATCTTGGCCTGGCCGCGGCTCAGGCCGGTGCACAGCGTGGTCTCGGTGACCAGCTCGGCATCGGCAGGCACGTCCACCGCCGGATCCAGGTCCACGCGTCGGAACACGATGCCGTGGTCGGCCGGTGCGGGGCGCAGGGTCATGTAGACCTTGTCGCCGCTGTGCAGGCCCACGCCGGTGGCGCGGATCGTGTTCTTGAGGGTGCGTTGCTGGGTCATGGCAGACAGTCTGGGAACGTCTGTTCGCACGGGAACTGAACAGACAACGAGAATATCACGCGTTTAGCTAAATTTTAACAAAGCGGTCACAGCATCCCATCGGTGCAACGCTGGCCCGTGCCGGCGTCGCGGTCGCAAAAACCTGCCGGGTCGCGGGGACCCGGCAGCAAGGGACACGGCGCGCCGGCCAGGGAGGCGCTCCTGGACGGCGGTGTTGCGGGCCGGCGCGAACGCCGGCCGATGATGCAGACCTCAGTCGGCCTGACGGCGCAGGAACGCCGGGATGTCCAGGTAGTCGCTCGGCAGGTCGGCCGCGGCCGGCGCCGGGGCGGACGCCGCGGTGCTCATCGACTCGCCGCTCGGACGACGCAGGCCCAGGCCCATCGCACCGCCGACCGCCTTGGACACGGCGTCGCCGCCATGCTCGAAGTCGCCGAACTCCGGCTGGCCGGTGGTGGCGTTGCGCACCAGCTTGATCGGCGCGCGCTGCTCCGGACGCTGCGACTGGCGCGACACCGCACGGTTCAGGCCGGTGGCGACCACGGTCACGCGCACTTCGTCCTGCATGTCCGGATCCAGCACGGTGCCGACCACCACGGTGGCGTCCTCGGAGGAGAAGCCTTCGATGGTGCGGCCGATCTCGTCGAACTCGGCCATGGTGAAGTCCGGGCCGGCGGTGATGTTGACCAGGATGCCGTTGGCGCCGGCCAGGTTGACGTCGTCCAGCAGCGGGTTCTGGATCGCGGCCTCGGCGGCGGCCTGCGCGCGGTCGTCGCCGCGGGCCGAGCCGGTGCCCATCATCGCCAGGCCCATTTCCGACATCACGGTGCGCACGTCGGCGAAGTCGACGTTGATCAGGCCCGGACGCACGATCAGGTCGGCGATGCCCTGCACCGCGCCCTGCAGCACGTCGTTGGCGGCGCGGAACGCCTGGATCATGGTGGCGTTGCGGCCGAGCACGGTGATCAGCTTTTCATTCGGAATGGTGATCAGCGAGTCGCAGTGCTGGCTCAGTTCCTCGATGCCCTTCAACGCCACCTGCATGCGGCGGCGGCCTTCGAACGGGAACGGCTTGGTGACCACGGCCACGGTCAGGATGCCCATCTCCTTGGCCAGCTGCGCCACCACCGGCGCGGCGCCGGTGCCGGTGCCGCCGCCCATGCCGGCGGTGATGAACACCATGTCCGCGCCCTGCAGCGCGTCCATGATGCGCTCGCGGTCTTCCAGCGCGGCCTGGCGGCCGACTTCCGGGTTCGCGCCCGCACCCAGGCCCTTGGTGACGTTGGTGCCGAGCTGCAGCTGCAGCTTGGCGCCGCAGTTCTTGATCGCCTGCGAGTCGGTGTTGGCGGTGATGAACTCCACGCCGTCCACGCTGCTGCTGACCATGTGCGCGACCGCGTTGCCGCCGCCGCCGCCCACGCCGACCACCTTGATCACTGCATTGGGTGCCATCTTTTCAATCAGTTCGAAATGCGCCATGTCCGTTTCCTCTTTGAGCCGTGAATGGGGAATCGGGAATGGGGAATCGGATCGCTCCGTTCGCTGTCCCGACACCCGCATTTCGGCGAGTGTTGTTGTTTGGAAGCTGGGAATGGGGAATCGGGAGTGGGGAATCGCAACAGCGCGTCTCCAGCCCGGGACCTTTTCCTCAGCGGAATTGCAAAAAAACCACGCCTACCTACCTTCTCTCACCGCTCTCCACCGATCTCACCGCAGCACTGCCTTTGCCTTTGCCTTTGCCTTTGCTCTTACCCGTTCCCAATTCCCGATTCACCCTTCCCGGCCCTCAAAACTCGCCGCGATACCAGTTCTTCAATTTCTTGAACAAGCTGCCGGCGCGGCCGGTCGGCAGCGACGGGCGGCGCGGGTGCTCGATCTGACTGCCCATCAGCAGCAGGCCCACGCCGGTGGCGTGCACCGGGTTGCCGACGACTTCGCCCAAGCCGGTGACGTGCTGGGGAATGCCCACGCGCACCGGCATCTGCACCATTTCCTCGGCCAGTTCGACCACGCCTTCCATCTTCGAGGCGCCGCCGGTCAGCACCATGCCGGCGCGCACCAGTTCCTCGAAGCCGGAGCGGCGCAGTTCCGCCTGCACCATCTCGAAGATTTCCTCGTAGCGGCCCTGCACCGCCTGCGCCAGCGAATGGCGCGGCATGCGCCGCGGCGGACGGTCGCCGACGCTCGGTACCTGGATGCTTTCCTCGGCAGTGGCCAGCTGCGCCAGCGCGCAGGCGTAGCGCACCTTGATCTGCTCGGCTTCCGGGGTCGGCGTGCGCAGCATGTGCGCGATGTCGTTGGTGACGTGGTCGCCGGCGATCGGCAGCGAGGCGGTGTGGCAGATCGCGCCCTGCACGAACACCGCCAGATCGGTGGTGCCGGCGCCCATGTCCACCAGCACCACGCCCAGCTCGCGCTCGTCGGCGGTCAGCACCGCCACCGAGGACGCCAGCGAGGACAGGATCAGGTCGTCCACCTGCAGACCGCAGCGCTGCACGCACTTGCTGATGTTGGCCGCGGCCGACTGCGCGCACACCACCAGGTGCGCGTGCACCTCCAGGCGCACGCCGGTCATGCCGACCGGGTTGCGGATGCCTTCCTGCGAATCGTCCAGCACGTACTCGCGCGGGATCGCGTGGAGGATGCGCTGGTCGGCCGGGATCGCCACCGCCTTGGCCGCTTCCAGCACGCGGTCCAGGTCGTTCCAGGTCACCTCGCCGTCGCGGATCGGCACGATGCCCGGCGAGTTCTTGCACTGCACGTGGTTGCCGGAGATCGACGCGTACACCGAGCGGATCTCGCAGCCGGCCATCAGCTCGGCTTCCTCGATCGCGCGCTGGATCGACTGCACGGTGGATTCGATGTCCACCACCACGCCGCGCTTGAGCCCGCGCGATTCGTGCGAACCGATGCCGATCACCTCGATCGGGTTGCCGGGCGAGTATTCGCCGACCAGCGCGACGACCTTGGAGGTGCCGATGTCCAGTCCAACGATGAGGGATTTGTCGCCTTTGCGGTTCATGTCTTGGAGCCGGGAATAGAGAATCGGGAATGGGGAAGGGAGAAGAGCGGGCTCTCGCGATGGGATGGAGGGTCGGCCAGTGCCGCGTGCCGCGCGGGCTGGGCCGGCGCCGCGGGCTTCTTCTCCTTGCCCGGCTCCTTACTCGGCTCTTTGCTCTCGGGTACCCATGCCACGGTGAATCCGTTGGTGTAGCGAAGATCGGCGCGCGCCAGCGGCGGCTGGCCCGGCTGCAGCAATTGCGGCAGCACCCGGGCGAAGCGCTCCAGGCGCGCGCGCGCGTCGTCGCGGCCGACCACCACCTGCACGCCGTTGCCCAGCGCCAGCGACCAGCTGCCGCGCGCGTCCAGTGCCACGCCCTGCACCGGCAGGCCGACCGGCGCGAACAGTGCGCGCGAGGTGTTGTACAGCGCGACCACGTCGGCGGCCTTGGCGTCCGGGCCGGCCAGATGCGGCAGCGCCACGTCGCGCAGTTCGTTGGGCAGGGCGAAGATGCGGCCCTGCTCGGACAGCATGCGGTCCGCACCCCAGCGCGCGAACGGGCGGTGCTCGACGACGCGCACTTCCAGCACGTCCGGCCAGCGCTTGCGCACGCGCGCACTCTCCACCCACGGCAAGCGCTCGATCGCGTCCTGCGCATCCTGCAGGCGCACCGCGAAGAAGCCGCGCCGCGCATACGGCAGCACAACCTGGCGCAACTGCTCGGCGGACACGCGCTTGAAATCGCCGCTCACCTGCAACCGGCTCAGCGGCCAGCGCTCGGCCCCGACCCAGCCGTTGAGCACGGCCACGATCGGCAGCGCGACCAGGGCCAGCGCCAGCAACCAGGCGAGGATGCGCAGGGAGGCGTTCATCGGCGCACCTTCGGGTGCGCGGGAATGGGGAATCGGGAATGGGGAATGGGCAAGGCACAAGCGGCCGCGCACGCGGCACCGCTCTTGCCCATTCCCGATTCCCGATTTCCGATTCCCGGCTTCACAGCGTCTGCTCCAGGATGCGCCAGCACAGGCCGGCGAAATCCACGCCCAGCTGCGCCGCGGCCTTGGGCACCAGCGAGTGGCTGGTCATGCCCGGGGCGGTGTTGACCTCGATCAGCTGCAGGCCGCGCACGCGGTCGCGCATCACGTCCACGCGACCCCAGCCGCTGCAGCCGGCGGCGGCGAAGGCCTGCAGCGCCAGTTGGCGGATCTCGGTCTCGTCCTCGCCGTCCATGCCCGGGCACAGATACTGGGTGTCCTCGGCGATGTACTTGGCGTGGTAGTCGTACCAGTCGCCGGCGGGGACGATGCGGATCGACGGCAGGGCGACGTCGCCGAGGACGCCGACGGTGTATTCCTCGCCCTGCACCATCTGCTCCATCAGCAGTTCGCCGCGGTAGTCGGCAGCGAAGGCGCGCACCGGCGCCAGGTCGGCCTCGGACAGCACGCGGAACACGCCGACGCTGGAGCCTTCGCAGGCCGGCTTGACGAACAGCGGGTAGCCCAGCGCGGCGGCGGCCGCGGCCAGGTCGGCCTGGGCGTCGATGCGGGCGAAGCCCGGGGTCGGCAGGCCGGCGGCGATCCACACCTGCTTGGTGCGGATCTTGTCCAGGGTCAGCGCGCTGCCGAGCACGTCGGGGCCGGTGAACGGCACCTGCAACGCACGCAGCAGGCCCTGCAGCACGCCGTTCTCGCCGTCGCCGCCGTGGAGGATGTTGAACACGCGGTCGACTTCGCCGGCGCGGATGCGCTCAAGCAAGGCGGGAATACCGTCCACCGGCTGCGCGTCGACGCCGCGACTGCGCAGCGCCTCGAGTACGTTGGCGCCGGAGTTCAGCGACACCTCGCGTTCGCTGGACGTGCCGCCGAGCAACACGGCGACGCGGCCGAACGCGGCCGGGTCGGTGACGCGCGGCGGCGGCAGGGTCTGCGCGCTCATGCGTCGGCTCCGCCGGCGAAGCCGTGCTGGGCGATGTGCTGGGCGACGTAGCCGATGTCGCCCGCGCCCATCATCAGCAGCAGGTCGCCGTCCTGCAGCACGTCCGGCAGCACGCTGCCGAGTTCGCCGACCTGGCCGACCACGACCGGCTCGCTACGGCCGCGCGCGCGGATCGCGCGCGCCAGCGAGCGTGCGTCTGCGCCCGGGATCGGCGCCTCGCCGGCCGGGTAGACCTCGCTGAGCACCAACGCGTCCACTTCCGACAGCACCGCGGCGAACGCATCGAACTGGTCGCGGGTGCGACTGTAGCGATGCGGCTGGAAGGCGACCACCAGGCGCTTGTCCGGCCAGCCGCCGCGGGCGGCGGCGAACACCGCGGCCAGCTCGCGCGGGTGGTGGCCGTAGTCGTCGACCACGCGCACGCGCGCGCCGCCGGCGGTGGTCACTTCGCCCAGGTCGTTGAAGCGGCGGCCGATGCCGGCGAAGCTCTGCAACGCGCTGGCGATCGCCTCCGGCGCCACGCCCAGCTGCCAGCCGATGGCGGCGGCGGCCAGCGCGTTGAGCACGTTGTGCCGGCCCGGCAGCGCCAGGGTCACCGGGATGCTGCTACCCTCCGGCAGGCGCAGAGTGAAGCGCATGCGCGGGCCGTCCTGGACCACGTCCTCGGCGCGCACGTCGGCGTTCTCGCTGAGGCCGTAGCTCATCACGTGGCGCGGGGTCTTCGCCGCCAGCGCGGCCACTTCCGGATCGTCGATGCACAGCACCGCCAGGCCGTAGAACGGCAGGCGCTGCAGGAACTCGGCGAACGCGGCCTGGACCCGGGCGAAGTCGTTGCCGTAGTTCTCCAGGTGATCGGCGTCGATGTTGGTGATGACCGAGATCAGCGGGTTCAGGCGCAGGAAGCTGCCGTCGCTCTCGTCGGCCTCGGCCACCAGCCACTGGCCGCCGCCGAGCTTGGCGTTGGCGCCGGCGGCGAGCAACTGGCCGCCGATCACGAAGGTCGGGTCCAGCCCGCCTTCGCTGAGCACCGCCGCGGCCAGGCTGGTGGTGGTGGTCTTGCCGTGGGTGCCGGCCACCGCGATGCCGCGGCGGAAGCGCATCAGTTCGGCCAGCATCGCCGCGCGCGGCATGATCGGAATGCGCTGGCTGCGCGCCTCCATCAGTTCCGGGTTGTCTTCGCGGATCGCGCTGGACACCACCACGCAGTCGGTACCGAGCACGTTGGCCGCCGAGTGCCCGCGCATCACCCGCGCACCGAGCTTGACCAGGCGCCGGGTCGCCGCGTTGTCGGCGTTGTCCGAACCGGAGACCTCATAGCCCAGCGTCAACATGACCTCGGCGATGCCGCTCATGCCGGTGCCGCCGATGCCGACGAAGTGCACGCGCGGAAACGCACGGACCAGATCGCCGGTGTCGTGGAGGCGGCGGATCATTGCTGGCCTCCTGCGGAGGCGGGAATGGGGAAACGGGAATCGGGAATTGGAAGAAGCGCGGCGGCTGCAGCGATCCGTGCCTGTCGCGTGTTCGTGTCTGCGTGTGTCACTGCGTGATTCTGCCCTTGATTGTGCTTGTACCCATTCCCCATTCCCGGTTCTCCATTCCCGGCTTCTTCCAAAACGATGTCCGCAATCCGCTCGGCCGCATCCGGCTTGGCCAGCTGGCGCGCGGCCTCGGCCATGGCCAGGCGCTGCGCGGGCTGCGCCAGCAGGTCGCGCAGCACGCGATGCAGGTGGCCGGCCAGGGCGTCGTCCTGCTTCAGCAGCACGGCGGCGCCGCGCTCGACCAGGTATTCGGCGTTGCGGGTCTGGTGGTCGTCGACGGCGGCGGCGAACGGCACCAGCACGCTGCCGATGCCGACCGCGCACAGTTCGGCCAGGGTCGAGGCGCCGGCGCGGCACACCACCAGGTCGGCCCAGGCGTAGGCGGCGGCCATGTCGCCGATGAAGGCTTCGACGCTGGCGGCGACGCCGGCGTCGGCGTAGGCGCGCGCGGCTTCCTCGCGCAGCGCTTCGCCGCACTGGTGGCGCACTTCCACGGTCACGCCGAGCGCGGCCAGCGCCTGCGGCAGCGCCTGGTTGAGTACGCGCGCGCCCTGGCTGCCGCCCAGCACCAGCAGCCGCGGCGCACCGTGGCGCGCAGCCAGGCGCTGCGCCGGCGGCGCCAGCGCGGCGATCTCGGCACGCACCGGGTTGCCTACCGCTTCCTCGCGCGTGGCGAAGCTGCCGGGGAAGCCGGTCAGCACGCGCCGTGCGACCCGCGCCAGCACCTTGTTGGTCAGGCCCGGCGCGCGGTTCTGTTCGTGCACCAGCAGCGGCAGCTTGAGCAGGCGCGCGGCCAGGCCGCCGGGGCCGGCCGCGAAGCCGCCGAAGCTGATCACCGCCCGCGGCGCACGCCGGCGCAGCACGAAGCCGGCGGCGCGCACCGCGCGCATCACCCGCACCGGCGCGCCGAACAGGGCCAGCGCGCCCTTGCCGCGCAGCCCGCCGATCTCGATCGTGTCCAGCTCGATGCCGTGCTCCGGCACAAGCCGCGTTTCCATGCGCCCGGCCGCGCCCAGCCACACCACCGGCACGCCGCGCGCGCGCAGCACCTTGGCGACGGCCAACGCGGGGAAGATGTGCCCGCCGGTGCCGCCGGCGAGGATCATCACCGGACGATCGCCCTGCACCGCGCTCATCCGAGCCTCCCAAAGGTCGGTTCCACGCGCGGCTGCATGCGGCTGGTGCCGCGCCCCGGGGTGCCGCCCTGGATCGCCGCGGCGACCGCGCTGGCGCTGGCCTCGCGTGCGGCGTGCAGGTCCTCGGCGTTGTCCACGGTCTGCTTGACCGGCATCGCCGCGTCGCTGCGCACCAGCGCCACCTGGCGCTCGGCGCGATTGAGTTCGTAGGACACGCGCAGCAGCAGGCCCATCGCCACGCAGGTCATCAGCACGCTGGAACCACCGGCGGAGATCAGCGGCAGGGTCAGGCCCTTGGTCGGCAGGATGCCCAGGTTCACGCCGACCGAGACGAAGCTCTGCAGGCTGATCCACAGGCCGATGCCGAAGGCGATGTAGCCGGAGAAGTGGCGCTTCATTTCCACGCAACGCATGCCCAGCCAGAACGCGCGTCCGACCAGCAGCGCGTACAGGGAAATGATCAGGCACACGCCGACGAAGCCCAGTTCCTCGGCGATGACCGAGAAGATGAAGTCGGTGTGCGCTTCCGGCAGGTAATTGAGCTTCTGCACCGAGCCGCCCAGGCCGACCCCGAACAGTTCGCCGCGGCCCACCGCCATCAGCGCGTTGGACAGCTGGTAGCCGGAGCCGAGCTGGTCGGCCCACGGATCCAGGAACGAGGTGATGCGGCGCAGGCGGTAGGGCTCGAGGATCGCGATGAAGGCGAACACCGGCAGGCCGATCACGATCGGCATCGACATGCGCGGCAGATTCACCCCGCCCAGCACCAGCATGCCGGCGGTGATCGCCAGCAGCAGCGTGGAGGAACCGAAGTCCGGCTGCAGCAGCAGCAGGCCGACCAGCGCCACCGCCACGCCCAGCGGCTTGAGCATCGCCGGCCAGGTCGCGTTGACCTCGTCGCGGAAACGCACCAGGTAGCTGGACAGCCACACGATGTACAGCACCTTCACCGCTTCCACGGTCTGGAAGCGCGAGATGCCCAGGTTGATCCAGCGCCGCGCACCGTTGACGGTGCTGCCCAGGCCCGGCACGAACACCACCAGCAGCAGGCCGAAACAGGCCAGCAGCAGCAACTGGTTGTACTGCTCGATGTTCTTCAGCTCGGTGCGCATCGCCCAGAACGCCAGGCCGATGCCGCCGGCCAGGAACAGCAGGTGACGGCTCAGGTAGTAGAACGGGCTGGTGGTCAGCTCGATCGAGCTGGAGCCGACCATGACCACGCCCAGCGACGCCAGCGCCACCGCGGCGCCGAGCAGCCACGGGTCGTAGCGGCCACCGATGGCCTCCAGGCGGGTCGCTTGGCGGGCGGGGTCGTTCATCAGCGCACCTTCAACGTGGCCAGGCCGACCAGCACCAGCACCACCGAAATGATCCAGAAGCGCACGATCACCCGCGGCTCCGGCCAGCCCTTCAGCTCGAAGTGGTGGTGGATCGGCGCCATGCGGAACACGCGCTTGCCGGTGAGCTTGAACGAGGCGACCTGGATCATCACCGACAGCGTCTCGATGACGAACACGCCGCCCATGATCACCAGCACCAGTTCCTGGCGCACGATCACCGCGATGGTGCCCAGCACCGCGCCCAGCGCCAGCGCGCCGATGTCGCCCATGAACACCATCGCCGGGTAGGTGTTGAACCACAGGAAGCCCAGGCCCGCGCCGGCGATCGCCGCGCAGATGATGATCAGTTCGCCGGCGCCGGGAATGGTCGGGATCTTCAGGTAGGCCGAGAACACCGCGTTGCCCGAGGCATAGGCGAACACGCCCAGCGCGCAGGCCACCAGCACCGTCGGCATGATCGCCAGGCCGTCCAGGCCGTCGGTCAGGTTGACCGCGTTGGAGAAGCCGACGATCCAGAAGTAGGCGATGGCCACGAAGCTGATCCCGGCCAGCGGCAGCGCGATCGACTTGAACATCGGGATGTAGAAGGTGATCGCCGCCGGCACGTCGGCGGTGTAGTACAGGAACAGGCCCGCGGCCAGGCCGAAGATCGACTGCAGCAGGTACTTCCAGCGCGACTTCAGCCCGTTCGGGTCGCGGCGCACGATCTTGATCCAGTCGTCGTACCAGCCGATCACGCCGAACGCCAGCATCACCGCCAGCACCAGCCACACGTAGCGATTGCGCAGGTCGCCCCACAGCAGCACCGACAGCAGCACGGTGAGCAGGATCAGCGAGCCCCCCATGGTCGGGGTGCCGGCCTTGGAGAAGTGGGTCTGCGGGCCGTCCTGGCGGATCGGCTGGCCGCCCTTGAACTGCGCCAGCTTGCGGATCACCGCCGGGCCCAGCCACAGCGACAGGAACAGCGAGGTCAGCGCCGCGAGGATGCCGCGGAAGGTCAGATAGCCGAACAGCCCGAACATGCTTTCGAGCTGCTGCAGCCAGCGGGCGAGTTCAAGCAGCATGCGGCGCCTCCTGTGCCTGGTTCAGCAGCGCACGCACCACGGTGTCCATGGCGCTGCCGCGCGAGCCCTTGATCAGGAGCGTGGCCGGGACCCGGGACCCGGGACCCGGGACCCGTGGGAGCGCGCCATCGGACGGCGCGCTGGTGTTCTCATGCATCTGCTTCACTTCCTGCTCTTGATCCTGCTCTTGCCGAATCCCGGCTCCCGATTCCCGATTCCCGGCCACCGCGGCCAGATCGCGCTGCAGCGCCTCGATCAGCGCCGCATGGCTGTCGAAGACGCGGCCGTTCTCGCCGAACGCCTGCGCGGCGTGGGCGCTGAGCGGGCCGAGCGCGTACAGCCGGGTCAGCCCGGCATCGCGCGCGCGGCGCCCGCCGCTGGCATGCAGCGCCTCGGCGCCGGCGCCGAGTTCGCGCATGTCGCCCAGCACCAGCCAGCGCTCGCCGCCGGCCGCGGCCAGGGCGTCGATCGCCGCGGCCAGCGAACCGGGGTTGGCGTTGTAGCTGTCGTCGATCAGCACCGCGCCGTTGGGCAGCGTGTGGGTGATCTGCCGGCCCGGCACCGGCTGCACCTGCGCCAGGCCGGCGGCGATACGCGCCGGCGCCACGTCCAGCGCCAGCGCCAGCGCGGCGGCGGCCAGGGCGTTCTGCAGGTTGTGCCGGCCCGGCAACGGCAGCGTCGCCTCGACGTCGCCGCGCGGGGTGGTCAGCACGAACTGGGTACGGTCGGCGGCCATGCGGATCTGCGCGGCACCGACCTCGGCGCCCGGCTGCAGGCCGAAGCGCAGCACCTGCGGCCGCGCCTCGCCGGTCGCCAGGCGCTGCTCGAACCACAGGCCGAAGGCGTCGTCGGCATTGATCACCGCGGTGCCGTCGGCCGGCAGCGCGGTGTAGATCGCGCCCTTGGTCTGCGCCACGCCGAGCAGGCTGCCCATGCGCTCCAGGTGCGCAGCGGCGATGTTGTTGACCAGCGACACCTGCGGCGGCGCGATGTCGGTGAGATAGGCGATGTCGCCCGGCTTGCCGGCGCCCATCTCGTAGATCGCGTAGTCGGCGTCGTCCGGCGCCTCGATCACCGCCAGCGGCAGGCCGATCTCGTTGTTGCGGTTGCCGGGATTGGCGTAGACGCTGCCGCCATCGATGCGACAGGCATGCTGCAGGATCGCCAGCAGCAGCGCCTTGACGCTGGTCTTGCCATTGCTGCCGGTGATCGCGGCCACGCGGGTGGCACGGCCACGCTGCATGCCGGCGGCGATCCGCGCCAGCGCCAGTTCGGTGTCGGCGACGACGATCTGCGGCAGTTCGATCTGCGGCTGCACGCGCTCCACCAGCAGCGCACTGGCGCCGCGCGTGGCGGCGTCGGCGACGAAGGCGTGACCATCGAAACGCTCGCCGCGCAGCGCCACGTACAGGCTGCCGGCGGCCAGGCTGCGGGTGTCGTGACTGATCGCATCGATCGCCACGTCGTCGCCGTGCAGCTCGGCGCCGGCCCAGTGCGCGATCATCGACAACGGCAGGCGCTTCATCGGGCCGCCTCCGCCGCATGCGCGCGCAGGGCCTGCGCGGCGACCTCGGTGTCGTCGAACGGATGGCGCACGCCGGCGATCTCCTGGTACGGCTCGTGGCCCTTGCCGGCGATCAGCACGATGTCCTCGGCGCCGGCGTCGGCGACCGCCATGGCGATCGCCTGCGCGCGGTCGCGCTGCACCTGCACCGCCTGCATGCCGTCGAAACCGGCCACGATGTCGGCGACGATGCGGTCGCCGTCCTCGCCACGCGGGTTGTCGTCGGTGACCACCACGCGCTCGGCCAGGCGCTGCGCGATCGCCGCCATCTGCGGGCGCTTGCCGGTGTCGCGCTCGCCGCCGCAGCCGAACACGCAGGTGATGCGGCCCTGTGCGTGCGCGCGCAGGCTCTGCAGCGCCTGTTCCAGCGCGTCGGGCGTATGCGCGTAGTCGACCACCACCAGCGGCTGCGCACCATCGCCGCCGAGCCGGTTCATGCGCCCGCGGATCGGCTGCAGCTGCGCCAGGGTGGCGGCGATGCGCACCGGCGCCACGTCCAGCGCGTGCAGCGCGCCGGCCACGGCCAGCAGGTTGTCGACGTTGAAACGGCCCAGCAACGGCGACTGCAGCGGATGCCGCTCCTCGCCGATCGCCAGGGTGAAACCGATGCCGCGCGCGTCCAGGCGCAGCGCCTCGGCGCGCACCTGCGCGCCATCCTGGCCGCGCGAGCTGACCGCGATGCGGCGCAGCGCCGGATCCAGCTTGGCCAGCAGTTCGCGGCCGAACGCATCGTCCAGGTTGACGACCGCCGATTTCAGCCCCGGCGTGGCGAACAGCCGCGCCTTGGCGGCGCCGTAACTGGCCATGTCGCCGTGGTAGTCGAGATGGTCGCGGGTGAGATTGGTGAACACCGCCACGTCGAAATGCACCGCGTCCACGCGGCCCTGGTCGAGCGCGTGCGAGCTGACTTCCATCGCCACCGCCTGCGCGCCGGCGTCGCGCAGCTGCGCCAGCAGCGCGTGCAGCGGCAGCACCAGCGGCGTGGTGAAGCCGGTCGGCTGCACCTGCCCGTACAGGCCGGCGCCGAGCGTGCCGATGCTGCCGCTGCGCGTGCCCAGCAGGTGCCAGGCCTGCGCCAGCAGTTGCACGGTGGAGGTCTTGCCGTTGGTGCCGGTGACCCCGACCATGGTCATGGTCTGCGACGGATGGCCGTGGAACTGGTCGGCCATCGCGCCCATGCGCGCGCGCAGGCCCGGCACCGCGATCGCGTCGGCCGGCGCTGGCAGTTCGGCCGGGGCCGGCGGGTCGTACAGCACCGCGACCGCGCCGTTGGCGCGCGCCTGCTCGACGAAGCCCAGGCCATGCGCGCCGAAGCCGGCGATCGCCACGAAGGCATCGCCCGGGCGCACCGCGCGGCTGTCCATGACCAGCCCGGACACCTGCACGTCATGCGCCAGCGCCACGCCCGGCAGCAGTTGCGACAGCGACATCGCGCGGGTCACTGGCGGGTCTCCTGCAGCGGCGCCGGCAACGCGGCCGGCGCCGGCGGCGCCACCGCACGCGCGCTGGGCAGCGCGGCATCGACCTCGGCGGCGGCGTCGGGCACGGTGGCCGGATCCGGCTCCACCGGCGCCGGCGGCGGCGCATGGCCGCTTTTGCCGGCAGCCTGCGCGGCCAGCCACGACTGGATGTCGTCCGGCGGCACGTCCATCAGCCGCAGCGCGCCTTCCATCACGTTGTGGAACACCGGCGCCGAGACCAGGCCGCCGTAGTACTTGGCGCCCTGCGGGTCGTTGATGACGATGACCGTGGCGAAGCGCGGATTGCTCGCCGGCACCAGGCCCGCGAACAGCGCGTTGTAGTGGCCGCGCTCGTAGCCGCCGGGGCCGGCCTTGCGCGCGGTGCCGGTCTTGCCGGCGACGTGGTAGCCCAGGATCGCCGCGCCCTTGGCGCCGCCCTGGGTGACCACCGTCTCCATCATCGCTACCACTTCCTTGGAGATCGCCGGGTCCAGCACCTGCTTGCTGTCCTCGTGCTGGCCCTTGACGAAAGTCGGGGTGACCAGGCGCCCGCCGTTGCCCAGCGCGCAGTAGGCGCGGGCGATCTGCAGCGGCGTCACCGACAGGCCGTAGCCGTAGGACATGGTGGTCTTGGACGAGCCGCTCCAGCGCGCCGGCGACGGGAACACGCCGGCCGATTCGCCGGGGAAACCGCTGTGCGGGGAGCTGCCGTAGCCGTAGCTGTGGACCTGGTCGTAGAAGGTCTGGTCCGGCAGCTTGGCCGCGATCTTGGCCGCGCCGATGTTGGAGCTGCGGGTGATCACCCCGGTCACGGTCAGCACGCCGTTGTTGCGCGGCACGTCCTTGATCGTGAAGCGGCCCACCGACATGTAGCCGGGGTTGGTGTCGATCAGCGTGTCCTTGGTCACCACCCCGGCCTTGAGCGCGGTGGAGATGGTCAGCGGCTTCATCGTCGAGCCCGGCTCGACCAGGTCGGTGACCGCGCGGTTGCGGCGCACGTCCGGGTTGACCCCGTTGACCGCGTTGGGGTTGTAGGTCGGCAGGTTGACCATGGCCAGGATCTCGCCGGTGGCCACGTCCATGATCACGATCGAGCCGCCGGCGGCCTTGTTCTCGACCAGCGCGTTGCGCAGTTCCTTGTAGGCCAGGAACTGGATGCGGCGGTCGATGCTCAGGGTCAGGTCCTTGCCCGGCTGCGCCGGCTTGACCAGGTCGATGCTCTCGACGATCGCGCCCTTGCGGTCGCGGATCACCCGCTTGGCGCCCGGCTTGCCGCGCAGCCACGAATCGAACGCCAGCTCCAGCCCTTCCTGGCCACGGTCGTCGATGTTGGTGAAGCCCAGCACATGCGCCATCGCTTCGCCCTGCGGGTAGAAGCGGCGGAATTCGCGCTGCGAGAACACGCCGGGGATGCCCAGCGCGACCACCGCATGCGCCTTGTCCGGATTGATCCGGCGCTTGAGGTACATGAACTCCTTGTCCGCCTTCTGCGAGAGCTTGGCGGTGAGTTCGTCGACCGGCAGTTCCAGCGCCTGCGCCAGCTGCGGGATGCGGTCCGGGCTGCGCAGCAGTTCCTGCGGATTGACCCAGATCGACTCCACCGGCGTGGACACCGCCAGCGGCTCGCCGTTGCGGTCGGTGATCATGCCGCGCGAGGTGGCGATCGGCAGCTCGCGCAGGTAGCGCGCCTCGCCCTGGCGTTGGTAGAAATCGCTGTTGATCAGCTGCACGTAGGCCGCGCGGCCGATCAGGGTCACCGAGCACAAGCCCAGCGCGGCACCGACCAGCACCAGGCGGCCGCGCAGGTTGAAGTTGCTGCGGGGGCGATTGCGGCCGCTCTTGTTCACGGACGCACCACCACGATGTCGCCGGTCTCGGGGAACTTCATCCCCAGCCGCTCGCGCGCGACCTGGTCGACGCGATTGCTCTCGGCCCAGGTCGCCTGCTCCAGCTGCAGCCGGCCGAACTCGATGTTCAGCTCGTCGCGGTTGTGCTCCAGCCGCGACAGCTCCACGAACAACTGGCGATGGCGATGGCGCATGTACACCACCCCGATCGCCGAGGCGATGGTGCAGGCGAGCAGCACGAGCAGCAGCAGCCGGCTCATTGGGCGCTCCTGTGGAGCGCGCCATGCGCCGGCGGGAATGGGGAAACGGGAATGGGGAATGGGGAAAAACTGGTGTCCTGCGCACGGGAATCGTCCGTGCCAGAAGGCCGGCTTTCGCTTCTACCGATTCCCGATTCCCGACTCCCGACTCCCAGCTTCTCCGCCACCCGCAACACCGCGCTGCGCGCGCGCGGGTTCACCGCCAGTTCGTCGGCGTCGGCCTTGATCGCGCCGCCGTGCAGGCGCAGGGTCGGCACGAAGGTCGTGGCCTCGGGCAGGCGGCGGTTGCTCGGCGGGGCCTTGGCGTGGCGCTGCATGAACTGCTTGACGATGCGGTCTTCCAGCGAGTGGAAGCTGATCACCGCCAGGCGGCCGCCGGGCTTGAGCCGGGCCAGCGCCGCGTCCAGGCCGGTCTCCAGATCGGCCAGCTCGCGGTTGATGTGGATGCGGATGGCCTGGAAGCTGCGGGTGGCCGGGTGGGTCTTGCTGTCGCCGCGCGGCATCACGCTGGCGATCAGCTCGGCCAGTTCGGCGGTGCGGGTCAGCGGCTGCTTCTCGCGGCGGGCGACGATGGCGCGGGCGATGCGCCGGCTCTGCCGCTCTTCGCCGTAGGTCCACAGCACGTCGGCGATCTCGCGCTCCTCGGCGCGCGCCAGCCACTGCGCGGCGCTCTCGCCAGCGTCCGGGTCCATGCGCATGTCCAGCGGGCCGTCCTTGCCGAAGGAGAAGCCGCGCGCGGCCACGTCCAGCTGCGGCGAGGACACGCCGAGGTCGAACAGCACGCCATCCAGGGCGGTGGCGGCGTCCCACTGGCCCAGCTCGGCGAAGCTGCCGCGATAGATGGACACGCGCGCGTCGCCGCCAAACGCATGTTCGGCTTCGGCGATCGCCTCGGGATCCTTGTCCATCACCAGCAGCCGGCCTCCTGGGCCGAGTTTGTGCAGCACCCCGCGCGCGTGTCCGCCACGCCCGAACGTGCCATCCAGATAGATTCCGTTTTCGATCACCTGCAGCCCGTCCAGGACCTGCGCGAACAACACCGGCACATGCGCCGCCGATGGTTGCGACACCGGGAGGTGACCGGCCTGCGCCTGTCCGCGCATCCGGACACCCCGACTCACAACTTCAGATCGAGCAATCCATCGCCCAGATCCTCGTCAGACAACGTCTGCTGGATCAGTGCGCGATGAGCCTGCTCGCTCCACAGTTCGAACTTGTCGCCCATGCCCAACAGCACGGCGCGCTTTTCAATGCCCACCGCGGCGCGATGGCTCGGCGGAATGGTGATGCGGGCGTTGGCGTCCAGCTCCAGCGCGGCCGACGAACCCACCAGCTTCTGCTGCAGGACCCGCACCACGCGCTGGGTGTTGGGCTTGGCCATGACGTCGTCACGGACCCGCTCCCACTCCTTCTCCGCATACAGCCACAGGCAGCCGGCCTCGAACGGGTTGTAGGTCAGCACCAGCCGATTGCCGCTCACGCGCGCGACGAGGTCGCGGTACGCGGTGGGAACCGCCATACGCCCCTTGTCGTCCACAGTGATTGCGGTCTCGCCCTGAAACACGACGCCTGCACCTTTCCGAATCCGCCTGGGCGGTCATTGAACCACGAAAAACCACAAAAAACCCGGTTTCCCCTCAAGTGCCCACCTTAGCAGCGCGCAACGGGTTGTCAACAACTTTGCGAGCGGTAAATCGCTAGCGGGATCAATGGTTTGCAACGATCTTTAGAGACTTGTTCAAGGCTTATCCACAAGTTACTGTTTCGTCTCAAATTTTGAGATTGAACGGAAATTCAGGCCTGTGTACGGGGCGTTAAGGCGATCGTCACCGGCCGTCGACATGTCGCCTGGGCTCGCCTCGCGTTGCGCAAGCGCGCACACTGCCGGGCATGTGTCTGGTCGTTCTCGCGCACGCTGCGCACCCGCGATGGCGCTTGCTGCTGGTCGGCAACCGCGACGAATTCCACGCCCGCCCGACCGCGCCGCTGCAGCGCTGGCCGGCCCCGGCGCAGCGCCTGCTGGCCGGGCGCGACCTGCGCTCCGGCGGCACCTGGGTGGGGCTGGACACCGCCGGCCGCTGCGCCGTGGTCACCAACGTGCGCGATCCGCTGGCGTCGATGTCCGGCGCCTCGCGCGGCGCCCTGATCGCCGACTACCTGACCGGCGCCGAGCCGGCCGACGCCTTCGCCGACGCGCTGGCGGCGCGCGCCGACGCCTACCCGCCGTTCAACCTGCTGCTGGCCGACGCCACCGGCGCCGCCTACGTGGGCAACCACCCGCCCGGCCGCAGCGCCCTGGAATCCGGCGTGCACGGCATGTCCAACGGCGCGCTGGACGCGCCCTGGCCCAAGACCCTGCGCCTGCGCGCGGCCGTGAGCGCCTGGATCGCCGCCGGCGACGACGACCTGGCGCCGCTGTGGCGGGCGCTGGCCGACGAGACCCTGGCCGACCCGGCCGACCTACCCGACACCGGGGTCGGCCCGGACCTGGAACGGCGGCTGTCGCCGGCCTTCATCCGCGGCCACGACTACGGCACCCGCGCCAGCACCATCGTCGCCGTGGACGCCGCCGGCCACGGCTGGATCCATGAGCGCCGGTTCGGCCCGGACGGGGCGTTCATTGGGGAAACGCGGCTGGAAAACCGGGACCCAGGTGCGGGGACCGGTGACCCGGAAAAGCGATGATGATGCAGGGCGGCCGTGGCTGCTTTCGGCTGCATCGCCCGTCAGAGGTACGGCTTTGGCATTTGCGGGACCCGGGTCCCGTCTTAACATGCGACAATGCCCGCGGCGGAGCCGGCCAGACAGTCGCGTCATCCCATCGCATTTCGGTGCGGCGGGATGCCGAGGAAAGTCCGGGCTCCATAGGGCAAGGTGCCAGGTAACGCCTGGGCGGCGCGAGCCGACGGACTAGTGCAACAGAAAGATACCGCCTACGTCTGCGCAAGCAGGCCGGTAAGGGTGAAATGGTGCGGTAAGAGCGCACCGCGAGTCCGGTAACGGACCGGCACGGCAAACCCCACCTGGAGCAAGACCAAATAGGGACCTCATGGCGCGGCCCGCGTCGGGTCCGGGTAGGTTGCTTGAGCGTACCGGTGACGGTGCGCCTAGAAGAATGACTGTCCACGACAGAACCCGGCTTATCGGCCGGCTCCGCCACTTTTTCAGAACGCCGAAAACTCCAAACCTTCACTGAGGGCGCGGAGCGCCAGGCGTTCATGGGCGCCCCCCCCCCCCCTTCTGGTCTCCGACCCGCTGCGAACAGGATCCTTCTTGCGAAAGTGCAATCATTGCACTATGTTCCGCACATGCCGACGATCGTCCGTTTCGCCAACAGCGTTGTCACGATGTATGCGGCCGACCATCTGCCGCCTCACTTCCATGTGCGTACCCGAGATGGTCGGGAAGCGCTGATCGTCATCGACACCCTGGCGGTTCTGTCCGGCCGCCTGAGCCGACGCGAATTGAGCGCCGCGCTTGAATGGGCCGCGGCGAACAAAGCCACCCTCATCGCCCGATGGCAGGAATTGAATCCATGAACCAGCCTCAATTCGTCATTACCAAGGTGAAGGCAGTCGCGGCGCGCGAACTTGCACTGACCTTTGCCGACGGCTTCACTTGCACCGTCGACCTCAGCGAGGTCTTGGCCTCGCATCCTTCCCTGAAAAAGGCACGGCTGCCACACGTTTTCCATAAGGTCTCGCTCGACGAATGGCAGCGCGGCGTCATCTTCGACGGCAACGACGAGTTGGCGCTCGCCAGCGACAACCTGCGCGCACTCGCGATCGAGCAAGCCGGTGACTATTCCCACCAGCAGATCATCGCCTGGATGCATCGCCACGACATGACGTTGGATTCAGCCGCCGAAGCATTGGGCTTGAGCCGGCGCATGCTCGCCTACTACCGCAGCGGCGAAAAGCCCGTCCCCAAGAGCATTGGCTTGGCGATGCTGGGATGGGAGGCCGAACAGGCAGGGTTTGATTATTCGAAAGTCGCCTGAGAACGCAGTCGCCAAAGACGACTGGCCGGCGATCGCATTGCCGCAGGGCGTTATCGCCCCCTCAACCGCCGTAAAGCGCCTTGCGCGACGCACCGGTCAGTTCGGCGGCCAGCTTGGCGGCGGTGGACGGCGGCAGGTGCTCGCTGAGCTTGGCGTAGACGCGGCGACCCTCGGCCAGCTGCGCATCGGCGTCGTCGCCGGCGCCCTGCACCATCAGCACGAACTCGCCCTTGCGCTGGTTGTCGTCGGCCTCGACCCGGGCGTGCAGGTCGGCCAGGGTGCCGTCGAGCACGGTCTCGAACAGCTTGGTCAGTTCGCGCGCCATCACTGCCGGGCGGGCGTCGCCGAAGGCGGCGCGGCAGTCGGCCAGGGACTCGGCGATGCGGTGCGAGGCTTCGTAGAACACCAGGGTGCGCGGTTCGCCGGCCAGCCGCAGCAGGCGCTCGCGGCGTGCCGAGGCCTTGGCCGGCAGGAAGCCCTCGAAGGCGAAGCGGTCGCTGGGCAGGCCGGCCACGCTGAGCGCGGCGATCGCCGCGCAGGCGCCGGGCACCGGGCTGACCCGCACCCCGGCCGCGCGCGCCGCGCGCACCAGGCGGTAGCCGGGGTCGCTGACCAGCGGGGTGCCGGCGTCGCTGACCAGGGCCAGCGACTGGCCCTCCAGCAGGCGCGCGACGATGCGCTGCGACAGCGCCTCCTCGTTGTGTTCGTGCAGCGCCAGCAGCGGCCGCTCGATGCCGAAGTGGGCCAGCAGCTGGCCGCTGCGGCGGGTGTCCTCAGCGCAGATCGCCGCCACCGTGCGCAGCGTCTCCTGGGCGCGAGGCGTCAGGTCGGCGAGGTTGCCGATCGGCGTGGCGACGACGTGCAGGGTTCCGGGCTGGGCGCTCATCTACGGGCTTTCCATGGTCAAGGGTAGAATCGTAGCGGTTTTCCCCGGCGCGCCTGGCGTGCCCAGCCGAATGGACCAGAAATGAACAAGCGATTCGCAAGGATTTCCGCCCTGTCGCTGCTGGCGCTGCTCGTCGCCGGCTGCGCCACCACCAGCGTGACGCCGAGCGCCTCGCCGGCCCAATCGGCGGCGCTGGCGCTGCTGGACCAGGGCAAGCCGAAGGACGCGGCGCAGCAGCTCGAGGCGCAGGCCGCCGGCGCCACCGGCAGCGCCCGCAACCAGTTGCTCGGCGACGCCGCCTTCGCCTGGTACGAGGCCGGCGACGCGGCCCGCGCGCGCAGCCTGCTGGCGCAGGTGCAGCCGCGGCAGTTGCCGCCGCTGAGCAAGGTACGGGTGGCGCTGGTCGAGGCCGAGCTGGCCCTGGCCGACCGCCAGCCGGCCAAGGCGCTGCAGGCGCTGGGCAGCGATCCGCAGGCGGTGCCGCAGAACCTGCGCGCGCGCTGGCACCTGGCCCGCGCGCAGGCGCTGGAAGGCACCGGCGACGCCACCGCGGCGCTGGACGAGCGCGCGCGCGCCGACAACGGCCTCAGCGGCCAGGCGCGCAGCGACAACCAGCGCGCCATCGTGCGCCAGCTGGCCGCGCTCAACGACGCCACGCTGCAGGCGCGCGCCGCCGCGCTGCCAGCCGGCGACCCGCTGTACAAATTCGTCGGCCGCGCGCTGCTGAGCCGCGGCCTGGCGCTGCCGCGTCCGTTCGACCGCGGCGAGCAGTGGGGCTTCGACACCAGCAAGCGGCCGCCGGCCGAACGCGACGGCTATCGCCCGCCGGCCAAGCTGGCGGTGCTGCTGCCGCTGAGCGGCAGCCTGGCCACCGCGGCCGCGCCGGTGCGCGACGGTCTGCTTGCCGGCTACTACGGCGAGACCCGGCGGCGTCCTGCGATCGACTTCATCGACACCACCGGCACCCCGGCCGGGGCGCTGACCGCCTATCAGAAGGCGGTCGACGGCGGCGCCGACTTCGTGGTCGGCCCGCTCGGCCGCGACGAGGTCACCGCGCTGTTCGGGCGCGACGCGTTGCCGGTGCCGGTACTGGCGTTGAACCGCGGCACCCACGCCCCGCCCGGCGGCAGCGCCGGTTTCTCGCTGGCGCCGGAAGACGACGGCATCGCCGCCGCCGAGTACCTGCTGGCGCACGAACGCCGCAATACGCTGGTGATCGGCAGCAACGACGACAACGGCCGCCGCGCGGTGGCCGCGTTCCGCGACCGCTTCAGCGAGCGCGGCGGCAAGGTCGCCGGCAGCGTCAGCGTGGCCGACACCCCTGGCGACATCGGCGCGCAACTGCGCAACGCCGGCGCCGCCGACTCGGTGCTGCTGGCGGTGAAGGGCAATACCGCCCGCGCGCTGGCGCCGCAACTGGCGCTGGCCGGTTTCGCCGGCAAGACCCGGGTGGCCACCTCGCAGCTGGTGCTGGGCACCGGCAAGCCGGAGGACGACCTGGTGCTGGACGGCATCGTCTACCCGAGCGAGCTGTGGAACGTGCGCGGCGTCGGCGGCCTACCGGCGGCGACCAGCGTGGCCGACATGCTGCCGACCGCGCGCGGCCCGGCCGGGCGCCTGTTCGCGTTCGGCTACGACGCCTGGCAGATCACCGCCTACCTGGAAAAGCTGGCGACCGGCAAGGACAGCGGCCTGCGCGGCGCCACCGGCGTGCTGCACCTGGACGGCTTCGGCAACATCGTGCGCACCCCGGCCTGGTCCACCTTCAGCGGCGGGCGCCCGACCCCGCTGCCCGATGGAAACTGAGCGGCGCCGACGCGGCAACGCGGTGGAAGCGGCGGCGCGCGCCGAACTGGAGCGCGCCGGCCTGCGCCTGATCGCCGCCAACGTCGCCTTCCGCGGCGGTGAGCTGGATCTAGTGATGCAGCAGGCGCAGAGCCTGGTGTTCGTCGAAGTGCGCTACCGGCGCAGCGCCGCGTTCGGCGGCGGCGCGGCCTCGGTCGATCTGCGCAAGCGCCGCCGCCTGCTGCTGGCGGCGCAGCTGTTCCTGGCCGCGCATCCGCAGTACGCCAACTGGCCGTGCCGCTTCGACGTGGTCGAGGCCGAGGGCGATCCGCCGCGGCTGACCTGGCTGCGCGACGCCTTCCGCGCCGAGGATTGCTGAGGTGCCCAGCGTCTTCACCCACGCCGCGGTGCCGCTGGCACTGTGGGCCGCCGCCGATCGCGGGCGCATCTCCACGCGCCTGCTCGGCGCCGGCATCGTCGCGGCAATGCTGCCCGACGCCGACGTGCTCGGCTTCGCCCTGCACATCCCCTACGCCGACGCCTTCGGCCATCGCGGCGCCAGCCACTCGCTGCTGTTCGCCGCGGTACTGGGCATGCTCGGCGCGTTGCTGCACCGACCCCTGCGCGCCGGCGCGCTGCAGGCGGCCGTCTGGCTGTTCGTCTGCACCGCCTCGCATCCGCTGCTCGATGCGATGACCTCCGGCGGCCTCGGCGTGGCCCTGGGGTGGCCGTGGAGCGAACAGCGCTGGTTCGCGCCGTGGCGGCCGATCCGGGTCTCGCCGTTCGCCAACGGTTTCTTCAGCGCGCGCGGCATGGCCACGCTGTGGTCCGAACTGCGCTGGGTGTGGCTGCCGCTGGCGCTGGCGGTGCTCACCTGGAAACGGCTGCAGCCGCCCTCGCCCTCCACTTCGTCGTCGCCACCTTCGCCATGACCACCGCCTTGCCCACCGCGTTCACCGACACCCTTTCCGCCCTGCTCGGCGCCGAGGGCTGGCGCACCGATGCCGACAGCCGCCGCCGCTATGGCGAGGACGATTCGCGGCGCTGGGCCCTGGCCGACGCGGTGGCGCTGCCGCAGACCCGCGAGCAGGTGCAGGCGATCATGCGCGCCTGCCGCGCGCACCGCGTGCCGCTGGTGGCGCGCGGCGCCGGTACTGGCACCGCCGGCGCCGCGGTGCCGTTCGCCGGCGGCGTGGTGCTGTCGTTCGCGCGCATGAACCGCATCGTGCAGCTGCGCCCGGCCGACCGCTGCGCGGTGGTCGAACCCGGCGTGCTCAACGGCGACCTGCAGCAGGCCCTGGCGCCGCACGGGCTGTTCTGGCCGCCGGATCCGTCCAGCGCGGAGATCTGCAGCGTCGGCGGCAACCTTTCCACCAATGCCGGCGGACCGCGCGCGGTGAAGTACGGCGCCACCCGCGACAACGTGCTCGGCCTGGTCGCGGTGACCGGCACGGGCGAACTGATCCGCTGCGGCGGCGCCTACACCAAGGACGCCACCGGCTACGACCTGACCCACCTGCTGGTCGGCAGCGAAGGCACCCTGGCGCTGATCGTGGAAGCGACGCTGAAGCTGTCGCCGCGGCCGCTGGCGCAGGCCGGCCTGCGCGCGCTGTACCGCGACGCCGCCACCGCCGCGGCGGCGGTGTCGCGGCTGATGGCGCAGCCGAGCACGCCGACCATGCTCGAGTTCATGGACCGCAGCGCGATCGCGCTGCTGCGCCGCAACGGCATCGACGTACCCGAGGCCGGCGCGATGCTGCTGATCGAGGCCGACGGCGACCACGACACCCTGCCCTACGCGCTGCAGGCGCTGGGCGCGGCGGCCGAGGGCGAGGGCCTGCTGACGCTGGACGTGGCCGCCGACGGCAGCGCGCGCGACCGCCTGTGGGCCGCGCGCCGTGCGCTGTCGCCGGCGCTGCGCACGATCCGCCCAGGCAAGATCAACGAGGACGTGGTGGTACCGGTGTCGCGCATCCCCGAGCTGGTGGCCGGCGTGGAAGCGCTGGCCGCCGAGTTCGACCTGCCGATCGTCGCCTTCGGCCATGCCGGCAACGGCAACCTGCACGTCAACATCATGTACGCGCCCGACGACGACGGCGAAACCGCGCGCGCGCAGGCCGCCCTGCCGCGACTGTTCGCGCTGGTCCTGTCGCTGGAAGGCACGCTGTCCGGCGAACACGGCATCGGCGTGGCCAAGCGCGACTACATGGACCAGGCCTTCAATGCCGCCACCCTGGATGCGATGCGTGCGATCAAGCGTGCGCTGGATCCGGATGGGATCCTCAATCCGGGGAAAGTGTTGCCGGAGCGGGACTGAAGCTCGGCGACTCGCGAGGCAGCCGCCGGGCGATCGGATTGGCCATGGCGGCACCGGAAACCGACAGCGCGTGGCGTTCCGCGCTGCGATGGCGGGCGACCAGCCTGGCCGCGCCATACAAGCTACAAGCCGCGAGCGCCGGAAAGACAGCCCGCGTCCTGACTCTTACGCTGGCATCTCCCAGCGAGGATCCAGAAACCGCATGCAACCGCGCCTGGCAGCGAGCCGGCCTATCGAACAGATGCGCCAGGTTCGTGCGGCAATGCCAACGCCCCCTTGCCCAAAGAAAACCTCGTGCAAGTGGTGAAGGTTCGATCCTTGTAGAAATAGTGATTGAGATCTTCGTAGTCGGAGAGACACAGCACGAGGGAGGCAGCTCCTTGGGCATCGGTTTCTCTGAGCAACGCCACTGAACGAATATGCGAACTCCCCAACTTCCGGAAACCTTCGTCATTCCTGTTCGTGACGGAATAAAGATCTGCACCGTCCATCGTGTTTGAGAAAAAATCCTCGTCCGCCCGAGGATGCGTCTTCAGCGTTCCTTGATATCGGGTGACGAGTTCGACGTTTGCATTACCGAAGACAATGCTCTGCCTGCCGAGGACAACCTGCGACAAGCCACGCGGCGTTTCATCTGCATACGTGGCCTGCAGAGGGGTTGCCGACGCCAGTGCCGATAGCGTGTCCCGGGCGTCAGCAGCTACCGCGATATGCGACAGCATGACGAACGCAATGGCGCGATAGTGTGCGTGCTTCATGCTGCCTACCTTACTGGGCGGTCATCAGCATCGCCCGAGACATGGAATTTGAAGGCGAGAATAGCGTGTTGCATCGCCGCCGGCGCAATCCGGATCAGTGCCTGCTGCGCGTGCGCGTTCATCCGCATGCCCGCGTGATCGGGCGACTCCCGACGGGCCGGCAATAGGTCCACGAGATTGGGGAGGAACTGGCGCATCGGGCCATTGAGGACAGGCCGTCTGCTCCGCATCGTTGCCGCTGCGCTGGGCGCAGGAAGATTCGGCAGAATCTGGGGACAGGATTCAGATCGTCCCTGGCGCGCCATGAGGCGCGCACTGCACCCCGATGAAGCGCAGCCCCACCCCCGGCTCGGTGGCGATATAACGCGGGGCCACGGCGCTGTCGCCGAGTTTCTGCCGCAGCTTGCCGACCAGGATGCGCAGGTAGTGGGTGTCGTCCTGGTGGGTGGGGCCCCACAGTTCGCGCAGCAGTTGCGGCTGCGTCACCACGCGGCCGCTGTGTCGCAGCAGCAGGGCGAGCAGCGCGTACTCCTTGCGACTGAGCGGCAGCGCCTCGCCGTCCAGGCGGACCTCGCGCAGGCCCAGGTGGATGTGCAGGTGGCCGTCGTCGAACACCGGCTCGGCCTCGCCGGCCACCGGCTGCATGCGCAGCAGCACGCGGATGCGCGCCATCAGTTCCTGCACGCCGAACGGCTTGGTCACGTAGTCGTTGGCGCCGGCGTCCAGCGCCTGCACCTTCTCGTCCTCGCCGGCACGCACGGTCAGCATGATCACCGGCACCGACGACCATTGCCGCAGTTCGCGCAGCACGCTGTGCCCGTCCTGGTCGGGCAGGCCGATGTCCAGCACCACCAGCTCGGCGCCGTGCGCGGCCAGTTGCGCCAGGCCAGCGGCGCCGGTGTCGGCCTGCAGCACGCGGTAGCCCTGCGCGCGCAGGCTGATGTCGAGGAAACGGCGGATCTGCGGCTCGTCGTCGATGACCAGCACGCGCGGCGGCGGAATCGGATCGGCGTGGGACTCAGTCGGCATCGGGGCGAGACGGCGGCGCGGCGGGTTCGATGAGCGGCAGGGTAATGCGGATCGTGGTGCCGCGGCCATCGGGGCCGGGCAGCGCCTCGACGCTGCCGCCGTGCGCGCCGATCATGCCCTGGCAGATGGTCAGGCCCAAGCCGGTGCCATGGCGGCCGCGGTCGCCGCGCTCGACGCTGTAGAACATGTCGAAGATGCGCGCGCGCTCGTCCTCGGGAATGCCCGGGCCGCGGTCGCTGATGTCGATGCGCAGGCGGCCCTCGACCATGCCCGCGGCGACGCGGATCGCCGCATCCGCCGGCGAGAACTTGGCCGCATTCTCCAACACGTTGAAGATCGCCTGCTCGACCAGCGCCGGGTGCACCCACAGCGTCGGCAGCTCGGCGGACAGGGCGATGTCCAGGCGCACCTGCGGCTGGTAGCGCTGCAGGCGCCGCGCGGCCGAGCCGATCAGTTCGTCCACGCCGATCCAGTCGCGGTTCAAGGTCAGCCCGGTGTGACCGAGCCGGGTCATGTCCAGCAGGTTCTGGATGTAGCGGTCCAGGCGTTCGCCTTCCAGTTGGATCGTCTCGAGCAGGCTGCGGCGGTCGTCCGCGTCCATCGCCTTGCCGTAGCTGGACAGGCTGCTGGCCGCGCCGATCATCGCCGCCAGCGGCGAGCGCAGGTCGTGCGAGACCGAGGACAGCAGGGCCGAGCGCAGCCGCTCGGTCTCGCCGCTGACCCGCGCGCTCTCCAGGTCGGCGACCAGCCGCGTGCGCAGCGCGGCCTGGCCGATGTCCTCCACCATCGCCTCGGCCAGGCGCTGCTGCTCCAGGCCCGGGCGCTGCACGCCGGCGCCGAAGCGCAAGCCGACCACGCCGATGGTGCCGCGCTCGTGGCGCACCGGCAGGAACCACCAGCTCGCGCCGGCCAGCGTATCGGTGAAGCGACCGGTGGCCTGGCCGTGGCGCTGCGCCCAGTCGGCGGCGCTGCGGTCCACCGCGGCCATCGTCGGCGCGTAGTCGTCAGCGCCGTCATGCGCGCGCTCCAGCGGCTGCAGGCGCAGCCAGGCCTCGGCGTCGAGGGTGCCGGCGAGCGCGCGGCGCCCGGCCTCCAGCACCTGGCCGAGGTCGGCGGCACTGGTCAGTTCGCGGCCCAGGCGCTGCAGTGCGGTGGTCTGCGCGTTGACCGCGCGCAGCGCCAGCACCTGCATGCGCAGGCGCGAGGCCAGGCGCCCGGCGACCAGGGCCGCGACCAGGAACAGCAGCACCGTGACCACGCCCTGGCGCGCGCCGATCTGGAAGGTGAAGCGCGGTTCGATGAAGAAGAAGTTGTAGCTGAAGAAGCTCAACAGCGCCGCCAGCACCGCCGCGGTCATCCGCGTCTTCGATGCCACCATCACCACTGCGACGATGAACACCATCGACAGGTCGTCGATGCCGACCCAACTTTCGGCGATCCAGGCGACCACCACCGCCAGCGCCGAGGCCACCGTGGCGAACAGCAGGTCGTCGCGCGACAGCCAGTGCGCGGGGCTGCGCCAGCGCCGCCGCGCCCGCGCGCGCGCTTCCGGCGAACTGATGATCACCAGTTCGTAGTGCGCGCCGCGTTGCAGCAGTTGCTGGGTCAGGGTGCGGTTGATCATGCGCGCCAGCGGGCGCTCGCGGGTGCGGCCCAGCACCAGCGTGGACACGCCGCTGCGCGCGGCATGGTCGAGCAAGGCGTCGGCGACGTTGGCGCCGTGCAGCAGCGCGGCCTCGCCGCCCAGCCGGCGCGCCAGCGCGAAGGCGCGGTCGATCTCCAGTTGCCAGTCGGCATCCGGCTGCGCCTGGGTCTGCACGGTGACCACCGTCCATGGCGCGCCGCGGCGCTCGGCCAGGCGCCGCGCCACCCGCACCAGGTAGTCGGACTGGCCACGCCCGTCGATCGCCACCATCACCGTGCGCCGCAGGGCGACGCTGGTGCGGCCCTGCGCGGCCTGCACGTCGCGCAGGTCGTTGTCGACGCGGTCGGCGGCGGTCTGCATCGCCAGCTCGCGCAGCGCGGCCAGGTTGGACGGCGAGAAGAACGCCTGCAGCGCCTGCCCGGCCTGCTCGGGCAGGTAGACCTTGCCCTGCTGCAGGCGTTCGATCAGCTCGCGTGGCGGCAGGTCGACCAGCACGATGTCGCGCAGGCGGTCGAAGATCGCATCGGGCACGGTCTCGCTGACGCGCACGCCGGTGATGCGGTGGACGACGTCGTTGAGGCTTTCCAGGTGCTGGATGTTGACCGTGCTGTAGACGTCGATGCCGGCGTCGAGCAGTTCCTGTACGTCCTGCCAGCGCCGCTCGTGACGGCTGCCCGGCGCGTTGCGATGCGCCAGCTCGTCCACCAGCACCAGCGGCGGACGCAGCGCCAGCAGCGCATCCAGGTCCATCTCGTCCAGAGTACGGCCGCGGTACTCCAGCCGCCGCCGCGGCTGCACGGTGAGGCCTTCCAGCAGCGCCGCGGTCTCGGCGCGGCCGTGGGTCTCGACCACGCCGACCACCAGGTTGCTGCCCTGCTGCTGCAACTGCCGCGCGCGCGACAGCATCGCGTAGGTCTTGCCGACCCCCGGCGCCGCGCCGAGGAACACGGTCAGGCGCCCGCCGCGCTCGCGCTGCAGTTCGCCGATCAGGGCGTCGGCCTGTTGGGTGCGGGGGTCGGGCATTTGCTGCTGGGAATGGGGAATTGGGAATGGGGAATCGCAAAGCCTACAGCGCGACGCGCCTTACCGCTTTTGCTCCTTCACATTCCCGATTCCCGTTTCCCCATTCCCGGCATCCAAGGCCAAATTCAGCGCCAGCACGTTCACCCGCGGCTCCCCCAGCACGCCGAACTGGCGCGGCTGGGTCTGCGCGGCGACCAGGGCGGCGACGGTCTGCGGCGGCAGGCCGCGCGCGGCGGCCACGCGCGCCACTTGGATGCGCGCCGCGGCGACGCTGATGTCAGGGTCCATGCCGCTGCCGGACTGGGTGACCAGGTCGTCCGGCACCTGCGCCGGGTCGATGCCCTCGCGTGCGGCCACCGCCTGGCGGGTGGCGTCCAGGCGCTTGCGCAGGTCGGGGTTGCTGCGCGCCTGGTTGCTGCCGGCCGCCGACATCGGGTCGTACTTGGCGCCGGACGGACGCGGCTGGAAGTAGCCGGCGGCGGCGAACGGCTGCGCCACCAGCGCCGAGCCGACCACGCGGCCATCGCGCGTGCGCAGGCTGCCGTTGGCCTGCTCGGGGAACAGCGCGCCGGCCAGCACGGTGGCCAGCAACGAGTACAGCGCCGCGGACGCGAGCACCAGCAGCGGCAGCACCAGCACCGCGCGCCAGCGCATCGGTTCGCGAAGGGAAACGGAAGACACGGTCATGGAGGTAATTCCGAAGGAGCGTGAGAATCGGCGCCGGGGTCAGCCCAGCGCCACCAGCAGCAGATCGATGGCCTTGATCCCGACGAACGGCAGCAGCACGCCGCCCACGCCGTAGATCAGCATGTTCCGGCGCAGCAGCGAGGTCGCCGAGGACGGGGTGAAGCGCACGCCACGCAGCGCCAGCGGGATCAGCGCCGGGATCACCAGCGCATTGAAGATCAACGCCGCCAGCACCGCGTTGGTCGGGCTGGACAGGCGCATCACGTTCAGCGCGGCCATCTGCGGGATCGAGGCGGCGAACAGCGCCGGCAGGATCGCGAAGTACTTGGACACGTCGTTGGCCAGCGAGAAGGTGGTCAGTGCGCCGCGGGTGATCAGCTGCTGCTTGCCCACTTCCACCACCGCCAGCAGCTTGGCCGGATCCGAATCCAGATCGACCATGTTGCCGGCCTCCTTGGCCGCCTGGGTGCCGGAGTTCATCGCCAGGCCGACGTCGGCCTGGGCCAGCGCCGGCGCGTCGTTGGTGCCGTCGCCGACCATCGCCACCAGTCGTCCGCCGGCCTGCTCCTGGCGGATGCGCGCCAGCTTGTCCTCGGGCGTGGCCTCGGCGATGTAGTCGTCGACGCCGGCCTCGGCGGCGATGGCCGCAGCGGTGAGCGGGTTGTCGCCGGTGATCATCACCGTCTTGACGCCCATCGCGCGCAGCCGCGCGAACTTCTCGCGCACGCCGTGCTTGACCACGTCCGACAGCTCGACCACGCCCAGCACGTGCCGGCCCTCGGCCACCACCAGCGGCGTGGCGCCGCTGCGCGCGACCTGCTCGACGCGGCTCTTCAGTTCCGCCGGCACCTGCCCGCCCAGCGCGGTGACGTGGCGGATCAACGCATCGGCGGCGCCCTTGCGGATCGACCGCGGCAGCTGCATGCCGTTGGCCGGCAGATCGACACCGGACATGCGCGTCTGCGCGGTGAAGGCGACGAACTCGGCGCCCGCCGGATCGGCCGGCGGCAGGCCCTGTTCGCGCGCCAGGCGCACGATCGACTTGCCTTCCGGGGTCGGGTCGGCCAGCGACGACAGCATCGCCGCCTCGCGCAGCTGCGCCACGTCCACGCCACTGAGCGCATGGAACACGGTGGCCTGGCGGTCGCCGTGGGTGATGGTGCCGGTCTTGTCCAGCAGCAGCACGTCGACGTCGCCGGCCACTTCCACCGCCTTGCCCGACTTGGCCAGCACGTTGGCCGACAGCGCGCGGTTCATGCCGGCGATGCCGATCGCCGGCAGCAACCCGCCGATGGTGGTCGGGATCAGGCACACCAGCAGCGCGATCAGCAGCAGCGGATCCACGTGCACGCCGACGAAGCCGGCGATCGCCGGCAGCGAGGCGACCACGATCAGGAAGGTCAGGGTCATCGCCGCCAGCAGCATGGTCAGCGCGATCTCGTTCGGCGTCTTCTGCCGGTTGGCGCCTTCCACCAGCGCGATCATCCGGTCCAGGAAGCTGTGGCCCGGCTCGGCGGTGACCTTCACCAGGATCTCGTCGGACAGCACCTTGGTGCCGCCGATGACGCCGGAGCGGTCGGTGCCGGCCTCGCGCAGCACCGGTGCCGATTCGCCGGTGACTGCGGCCTCGTTGATGGTGGCCAGGCCGTGCACGATCTCGCCATCGGCCGGGATCAGCTCGCCAGCCGACACCACCACCAGGTCGCCCGGGCGCAGTTCGGCGGCGGGCACGCTGGTCTCGCCGTCCAGCCGCACACTGGCGACCCGGCGCGCCACCAGGTCCTTGCGCGCACGCCGCAGCGAGGCGGCCTGGCCGCGGCCGCGGGCCTCGGCCACCGCCTCGGCGAAGTTGCCGAACAGCACGGTGACCAGCAGGATCGCGGTCACCGCCCAGCCGAAGCCGGCCGGGCCCTGGCCGGCCACGGTGATCAGTGCCGACAGCAGCGTGCCGGCGAACACCACGGCCATCACCGGGCTGCCCAGCAGGTGCCGCGGCGACAGCTTCAGCACGCTGTCGCGCAAGGCCGCGCGCAGCGCCGCGGCATCGAACAGCCCAGGCCGGCGCGCCGGCGAAGAAGCCACGGAAGTAGAAGGAAGCGGGGTGCTCATCGTCGTCGTCTCAGTGCGCGGCCAGGGTCAGGTGATCGGCGATCGGTCCCAACACCAAAGCCGGCGTGAATTGCAGAACGGTCAGGATCGCGATGACCGCGATCAGGGTCAGCGCGAAGGTCGGGGTTTCCACCTGCAGGCTGCCGCCGGTTTCCGGCGCCACCCGCTTGCGCGCCAGTTGCGCGGCCACGATCAGCGGCACGATCAGCGCCGGATAGCGGCCCAGCAGCAGCACCACGGTGCAGCTCAGGTTCCACCATGGAATGCCGTCGCCCAGCCCCTCGAACCCGGAGCCGTTGTTGGCGAACGCCGAGGTGTACTCGTAGAACACCTGGCTGATGCCGTGGAAGCCCGGATTGGAGGTCGCCGAGATCGAGGCCGGCAGCGCCAGGGTGACCGCGGTGAAGCCGAGCAGCACCAGCGGCTGCAGCAGGATCAGCAGCGCCAGCAGACGCACTTCCGGTGCCTCGATCTTGCGTCCGAACAGTTCCGGGGTGCGCCCGGTCATCAGCCCGGCCAGGAACACGCTCAGCAGCAGGTACACCAGGAACTGCTGCAGGCCGCAACCGATGCCGCCCCAGATCGCGTTGATCAGCATGTTGACCATCGCCACGCCACCGGTCAGCGGCGCCAGCGAATCGTGCATGGCGTTGACCGAGCCGTTGGAGGTCTGCGTGGTCAGCGACGACCAGGCCGCCGAGGCATCGACGCCGAAGCGCACCTCCTTGCCCTCCATCAGCGCGGCACTGCCGGGCGCGTGGCCTTCGGCCCACAGCGATACCGCGGTGGACGCCAGCGACATCACCAGCATGCTGCCGAATACCAGCGCGGTGAACTTGCGGCGCCCGGTGAAGGGGCCGACCATGAACGCCACCGCCACCGGGATCAGCACGATGCCCAACATCTCCAGCAGGTTGGAGAACGGCGTGGGATTTTCCAGCGCCATCGCGCTGTTGGGGCCGTACCAGCCGCCGCCGTTGGTGCCGAGCTGCTTGATCGCCACCATCGCCGCGACCGGGCCGAGCGGGATCTTCTGCGTCTGCTGGCCGGCGCTGGCGTCCAGCGGCGTGGCGACCGGACCGGCCGCCAGCGTCGAAGGCACGCCCTGCTGGGTCAGCAGCAGCGTCCACAGCAGGCACAGCGGCAGCAGGAAGCGCAGGGTCGGACGGATCACGTCGGCCCAGTAGTTGCCGAGATCGACCTCCTGCGCCGTCTCGCCGCCAGTCGCGGCCGCCTTGCGCGGCGCATCCTGGCCACGCCCACCGAACAGGCCGCGCAGCGTCGCCGCGACCAGCGCCAGGCCCATCATCGGGGTGATGAACTGCAGGCCGACCACGCCCACCGCCTGCGACAGGTACGACAGCTGCGCCTGGCCCGAGTAGTGCTGCTGATTGGTGTTGGTCAGAAACGAGACCATGGTGTGCAAGGCCACGTCCCAGCGCATGTTGGGCACCGCATCCGGATTGAACGGCAGCCAGGCCTGGGTCACGAACAGCACGAACACCAGCGCGCCCAGCACCAGGTTGCTGGCCAGGAACGCGCCGGCATAGGCGCGCCAGTGCATACCGCGCGCCGGATCGGTGCCGAGCAGGCGGTACAGCGGGCGTTCGATCCAGCCGAACAGCGCGTCGCCGCGCATCGGCACCCCGCGCATCACCTTGGCCAGGTACAGGCCCAGCGGCCATCCCAGCAGCAGCGCGAGCGCATAGACAAGCAATGTATCGATCATGGAAGTGGCACTCGGCTCAGAAATCTTCGGGGCGCAGGATCACGTACAGCAGGTAACCGGCCGCGACGATCACCGCCACGCCGCAAACGAACGAAAGCCAACCGCTCATGTCTCAACTCCGAAACAAAGGGACGGCCCGCCGCAGGGCAGGCCGCAATCGTGTGGGAACACCGCCGGACGCGGCATGCGCACGGAGGCAGAAGGGAAGCGCAACATGGCCACGCACGCCGGGTCGGACAGGCCTTCTGGCCCAGGCCGGCATTATCGAAGCCGTCGCCATAAACTCTCCGTGGCGAAGGCGCGCGGCACGCATAAATTCTGCGTAAAACCGCGCGACGCAGGGGCGTGCGCCACGTCTGCCGGCGCCGCGCCGCCGCCTGCACGGCAGCGCGCGACGACCTCAGTAATGCAGGATCGCGTCGATCAGCGCCGTCGCCTGATGGTTGCGGCGCCCGCCGTCGTAGGCGGGGAAATCGTAGGCATGCTCGTAGCGCAGCTCCGGGCGGATCTCCAGGTCCTGCGACACCCAGTGGGTGAGGCCGATGGTGTGGCTGGAGTAGCGCGTGGCGAAACCGGTGCGCTGGCCGTCGTGGTCGTTCACGAACTCGTTGCGGATCGCCAGCATGTCCGACGCGCCGAGCTGGATGTTGACGTAGTTGACGATGGCGTCGGCAGTGCTGCGCCCCAGCGGGAAGTCCGGCGCCTCGCCCAGCGCATAGCCCGGGCGCCCGGTCGGCGCGTGCGACTGCGACGGATCGGTGGCCAGCGCCTGGTCGCGCACGTAGATGTGGTAGGCCTCGGTGAGCATGTGCACCTTCGGCGAGAAGCGGTGGCCCCAGGTGAGCACGAATTCCTGCAGGTTGTTGTAGGTCTGCGCGGCGTTGTTGTACGACTCCACGCACGGATACAGCATGTCGTCGTTGCTCTTGGAGACCCAGCGCAGGCAGGCCTGCGCGCTCAGGCGGCTGGTCGCGTCCCAGATCGCCGAATCGTCGCCGCCATGCACGCCGAGCTGCAGCGTCCACTGGTCGTTGAGCTTGGTGGTGGTGAGGATGCCCATGTTGGTATAGGCATCGACCGTGTACAGGATCGAATGGGTCAACAGGTAGTTGTTCGGCGAGAACTGCGCCTCGATGTCCGGCAGCGACAGGTAGCGGCCGACCGTGACCAGCATGCCCTGCGCCACCGACGGCAGGTACAGGTCCACGTGCGCGATCATCGGATCGTTGCCGTAGATCTTGCCGTTGAGCGCGCTGTTGGGCTGCGGGTGGTGCAGCAACTGGTCGCTGGTGACGCCCTTCATCGTGGTGTAGTGGTAGTCGTAGCCGTACAGGTCGTCGAGGTGGAAGCCCCAGTCGACATGGTCGGTCTGCACCGTGTCCGGCACGCGCTGCAGGCGGATCAGCGCCTGGTTGAACTCGCCGCGGTTGGGCCGCGTGGAGTAGGACAGCGGATAGTTGCTGCGCGAGGACGTGCTGGCGTTGAGCGAAGGATTGATCCAGCCGTACAGCTCGATGCGGTTGCGCTGCATCCACTGCCCCACGCGCGTGCAGGCCAGCGCCTTCTCGACCGGGTACTGCGCATTCTCGTTGGGCACGCCGACCGGGTAGTCCACCGCGCCGAGCTGCCATTCGGCCGACGGGAACGGCGGCGAGGAGAACGGCGCCGCCAGGCCGCGGCGTGCCGGCGTCGGCGCATCGGGATCGGCCGGTTGCGCATCCTCGCGATAGGCCGAGGCCAGGCGCGAGAAGAAGCCATTGGAACAATCGGCGCTGCGTGCCTGCGGCACGGGGGCGGGCTCCGACGTCGGCATCGCCTCCGACACGGGCGCAGCCAGACCCACGGCGGCGGCATCGCCGGCGCACAGCACGGCCAGGGACAGGAACAGGGGATGGAACTTCATGGACATCGCGACGTCGGCTCGCAACGAGCCGTCCTTCGTTGGGTGGAGGGGGCAACGACGGCGCGCCGCCTCACGCGCACGCGCCATCGCAGGCGATACGCCGGGTGGCGCATCGCGGGGAGGGAGTTGGAATGCAGCGCCGCGGTGGCGGCGGCGTTATGTCGTCAACGCGCGTGCAGTGAACGCGCGCTGCCGTGTGGCGGCGGATGCTGCAGCGCGCTGCGGCAGCTATGGTGGTGTCGCGGCGCACGCGGCATGGCCGCCACGCGGGCGCGGACGGCACGCCGTTGCGTCTGCGGCACGCGGCGCCTGCAGGCGATCGGTGCGGCCTGCGACACGCTCAAGATTGCAGCCATCGATTCCACGCAAGCATCCCCGTCGTCAGCGCGGAAAGTATAGGAATCGCCGGATATCTTCGTTGCAAAGCGCAGGCGGGTTCGAATAAAAGCTGCGTAAATTCGTGTGCTGTGCTGGCGTGGTGTGCGCGCTGCTGTGGCGATGCGTGGTGCCGTACCCTCATCCGCCCCTGCGGGGCACCTTCTCCCGGTGGGAGAAGGGAGAGGCCAAAGCCCCTCTCCCGCCGGGAGAGAGGTTGGGGTGAGGGTCCGGCAAGCGAAGCGCTGGGCTGATCCAGCTGTACGAGGTTACGCCCTACCCTCATCCGCCCCTGCGGGGCACCTTCTCCCGGTGGGAGAAGGGAAACGCCAAGTACCTCAGTGCAACGGCACACTCAAGAACGACGGCGTCGCCGTCGGCGAGCTGAAGCTCACGGTGCCGCCGAAGCGGCTGGCCGAGGTATAGCGCGGATCGGTGGTGTCCACCACCAGCACCAGGCGGCGGCCGGCCGGGATCTCGACCGCGGTCGCCTGCAGCGCCAGGTCGAGCGTCACCGGTGTGCCCGGGGTCGCGTTGCGCAGGGTGTACGGCACATGGCTCAGCAACTGCGCCGAACCCGTGCCGTCCATGCTGTACAGATAAGCGAACAACGACACGTTGGACTGGCTCGGGGTCACCGTCAGCCGCAACGACGGCGCGCCGGCCAGGCGCTTGTCGCTGGACAGCACCGGGCCGCTCCACACCGCGGCGCCGGCGCGGCTGACCAGCGGGATCGAGGTGGTCACCGGCTGGCCGAGACCCTGCAGCAGGCCGCTCACCATCACCACGCCGGAATCGGCCAGGGTCGGCACGCCGGTGGCGATGCGGTAGTTCCAGCCGCTGCTGTTGCCGCTGGTCAGCGACCCGGTCGGCAACAACAGGCCGCTGGGGCCGGTCAGGCCGTAGCGGGTGGCGCCGGCCTGTACGCTGTTCCAGTCGGCATAACTGAGCCAGGTGCCGCCGAGGGTCGACAGCTGCACCGGCGCTTCACGGTCCACGCCGTTGTCGCGGCCTTTCAGGTAGCGGTCGAACCAGCGCGTGGCCTCGGTATACACCTGGTTCGGCAGGCCCAGCGCGCCCGGCAGTTCGGCGGTGGCGTGGTCGCCCTGGCTGAACATCAGATGCTTGGGCACGCTCAACCGGTTGTACAGGTTGATGTACTGGTTCGGCGGGAACAGGCCATCGTTGAACGCATTGGCCATCAGCACCGCCGGGCCGTTGCGGTTGAGCGCCTGCACCTCGTTGATCACCCCGCGTTCGGCCGCCTTGGGCAGGAAGCCCTGCACCGCGCCGTCGTAGTCGCCCACCGCCACGTGCGCGGTGATCCGCGCCAGGTCCGGACCGGGCCGACCGGTGGCGACCCCGGCGGCAACCAGCAGTCCCACGCCCTGTTGGCTCACGGTGCTGTTGGCGTACAGCGAGGCCTGCAGATCGGCCCAGCCGCTGAGCGCGGCCACCGCCTTGATCCGCGGGTCGCGCGCGGCGGCGAGCAGGCTGGTGCCGGCGCCGTAGGAGATACCCGAGACACCGATCGCCTTGGCGTCGGCCGGGGTGTTGGCCAGCGCCCAGTCGATCACTGCGCTGACGTCCTCCACCGTCGGTGCCCCGGCGATGTCGATCAGCCCCTGCGAATCCCAGAAGCCGCGCGAGGTGTAGCTGACCACCACGTAGCCGTCGTTGGCCAGTTCGCTGGCGCGGCCCACGTATTCCAGGTTGGGCAGCGACCAGCTGGCCGGCATCACCACCAGCGGGAATGGCCCCGGGCCCTGCCCTTGCGGCACCAGGACGAGCGCGCCGAGCTTGGTGCCATCGAAACTGGAAATGCTCTGGTACTGCTTGGTGAAGCCGGCCGCAGCCGCGGCGGCGGAGAACACCAGCAACATCGCGCCAAGGGCGATGCGACGTGACACGGACATGCGCATGGACTGCCTCCCAAGCGGCGCCGGACCGGGATGGCCGGCTGCCGGAACGGTACTGCCAGAACGATGACAAGGGCTCGACACGGGGCCGGGCAGGCGGACCGTACCACCGGGTACGGGCGATATTCACGCCGCAGTGCGGCACAGTATGGAAGGACCTTGGCGGGCGGCCCAAACGTGCTGGCGCCGCGGCCGGTGGCCGGCACACGCTCAGGCCACGCGGCTCAGCTCAAAAAGTGCTGGTAGCCGCTTCGCGGCGGCTGCCACCGCTGGCCGTCGGCATCGCGCACCGCGATGCCCTTGCCGGCGACGATGCGCCCGATCGGCGTCGCCGTGACCCCGACCGCCTGCAGCGCCTGCCCGATCGCCGCGCGCTGCGCCGGGTCGGCGGTGAAGCACAGTTCGTAGTCGTCGCCACCGCCCAGCTGCCAGGCGTGCACCTGCGCAGGGTCCGCGTCGGCCGGGGCGGCGACCGCCGGCAGCGCGGCCAGCTCCAGTTCGGCGCCGACGCCGCTGCGCGCGCAGATGTGCTCCAGGTCGGCCAGCAGACCGTCGGAGACGTCCACGCAGGCCCGCGCCAGGCCACGCAGGCGCAGGCCCACCTGCACCCGCGGCGTCGGCCGCAGCAGGCGCTGGCGCAGGCGTTCGTGCACGGGATCGGCGGCGGGCGCGGTCACGTCGAGGCGCCCGGCCTGCCACAGCGCCAGCGCCGCGGCGGCTTCGCCCGGCTGGCCGGTCACCCAGACCTCGTCGCCCGGCTGCGCGGCATCGCGGCGCAGCGCCATCGTCGCCGGCACGCTGCCGATCGCGGTGACCGACAAGGCCAGCGGCCCGCGCGTGGTGTCGCCGCCGGCCAGGCCGATGCCGTGCACATCGGCCAGGGCGAAGAAGCCCTCGGCGAACGCATCGACCCAGGCCATGTCGACCTGCGGCAGCGACAGCGACAGCGTGCACCAGCGCGGCTGCGCGCCCATCGCCGCCAGGTCGGACAGATTCACCGCCAGCGTCTTCCAGCCGATGTCGGCGGCCGCGGTCTCGGCCGGGAAATGCACCCCGGCGTTGAGCGTATCGGTGGTGATCGCCAGCAACTCCCCCGGCGGCGGCAGCAGCAAGGCCGCATCGTCACCGATGCCCAGCGGCAGGTCGTCCCGCGCCCGGCTGCGCGCACGCAGGCGCTCGATCAGATCGAATTCGGGCATTGGAGGGCTGGGAATCGGGAATGGGGAGTCGGGAATGGGAAAAGCAGGAGCAACAACCGGCGCGCCGGCGATCTCGGAGGGGACGGCAGTTGCTTTTGCCATTCCCCATTCCCTTTTCCCCATTCCCAGCCCCTCAGCCCCCCGACTCCACCGCGCGCCATTCCAGCGCGGCGCGGTCCAGGACGCCGTTGACGTAGGTGTGGCCGTGCTCGGAGCCGAAGCGCTTGGCGGTCTCGATGGCTTCGTTGATCACCACGCGGTACGGCACGTCCATGCGGTGCAGCAGTTCGTAGGCGGCCAGGCGCAGTACCGCGCGTTCGATCGCGTCCACTTCCTCGACCGTGCGGTCCAGGTAGCCGACCAGCGCTGCGTCCAGTTCGGCGCGGTGCTTGAGCACGCCTTCGACCAGGTTCTCGAAGTACACCAGGTCGGCGATCTCGTGCGCCTGCTCGTGCGCGAACTGCGCGATCACGTGCTGGGCGTTGCCACCGGAGATCTGCCAGGCGTAGATCGCCTGCAGCGCACGCCGGCGCGCGCGCGAACGCAGAACCGGATCCACGCCGTCGCGGCGTGGGTGGTGCTTGTGGCCAGCGGGTTTGTTCACGGCAGCAGCTCCAGCAGGTTGACCATCTCCAGCGCGCTCAGCGCCGCTTCCTCGCCCTTGTTGCCATGGCTGCCGCCGGCGCGCGCCTCGGCGTCCTCGACCTGCTCCACGGCGAGCACGCCGTTGAGCACCGGGATGCGGAAGTCCAGCGACACCCGCAGCAGGCCCTCGGCGCAGCCGTCGGCGACATGTTCGTAGTGGCGGGTGTCGCCGCGGATCACGCAACCCAGCGCGATGATCGCGGCATGCTTGCCGGCCGCGGCCAGGCGGGCGGCGACCAGCGGTAGCTCCCACGCGCCCGGCACCCGGATCACGTCCACCGCATCATCGGCGATGCCGTTGCCGGCCAGGCTCTGCCGCGCGCCGGCGACCAGCACGTCGGTGATACGGGCGTTCCAGCGGCTGGCGATGATCGCGAAACGCGCCGACTCGGGAGTGCGGAGGTCGCCTTCGTAGTGGGACATGGCGGTGGCAGCTTGAGGGGGTGGGAGAGTTTAGCAGCCGGGACCCGGGACCCGGGGCCCGGGAGAAGCAAACGAGGTCGCGCGTCGGGATCAGGCTTTCCCGGGTCCCGGGTCCCGGATTCCGATTCCCGGCTCTACGTGCTCCACCACCTCCAGCCCGAACCCGGCCAGGCCGATCTGCCGGCGCGGCGTGCCGAGTACGCGCAGCTTGCCCAGGCCCAGGTCGGCCAGGATCTGGCTGCCGGCGCCGTTGCGCCGCCACTGGCCCACGTCCTTGCCGTGCGCCGCCTCCGGCTGCGCGCGCAGCCGCGCCAGCAAGGCCTCGCTGTCGCGCGGCGCCGACAGCACCACCATCACCCCGCGCTCGGCGGCGGCGATCGCGCGCAAGGCGTCGCTGGCGGCCACGCCGAAGTCGTCGCGGCGCCAGTGCAGCAGGTCGGCCAGCGGGTTCTCCACCTGCACCCGCACCAGGGTCGGGGTGTCGGCGTCCGGGGTGCCGCGGACCAGGGCGAAGTGCAGGTCGTGGGCGATGCGGTCGCGGTAGGTGACCAGGGTGAAGCCACCGAACTCGGTCTCGATCGGCCGCTCGTCGATGCGTTCGACGGTGTGCTCGGTGGCCAGGCGGTAGGCGATCAGGTCGGCGATCGAGCCCATCTTCAGCCCGTGGGTGCGGGCGAACGCTTCCAGTTGCGGACGCCGCGCCATGCTGCCGTCGGGATTGAGCACTTCCACCAGCACGCCGGCCGGCTCCAGCCCCGCCAGCATCGGCAGGTCGCTGGCGGCCTCGGTGTGGCCGGCACGGGTCAGCACCCCGCCCGGCTGGGCGATCAGCGGGAAGATGTGGCCGGGCTGGCTGAGGTCGTGCGGCTTGGCGTCCGGCTTGACCGCGGTGCGCACGGTGTGGGCGCGGTCGTAGGCGGAGATGCCGGTGGTGACGCCCTCGGCGGCCTCGATGCTGACGGTGAAGTTGGTATGGAACTGCGCGGTGTTGCGCTGGACCATCGGCGCCAGGCCGAGCTGCGCGCAGCGCTCGCGGGTCAGCGACAGGCACACCAGGCCGCGCGCGTGGGTGACCATGAAGTTGATGTCCGAGGGCTTGACCAGCTCGGCGGCCATGATCAGGTCGCCCTCGTTCTCGCGGTCCTCGTCGTCGACGATGACCACCATGCGGCCGGCACGGAGTTCTTCCAGCAGCTCGGGAACGGAGGCGAAATTCAGGCTCGGGGTAACGGAAGGCGACATGCGGGGACTCGCGGAAAGACGGAAGGTGCCGCGCGCGCCACAGGCAGCGGCGCAGCGTGGCGGATAGGCAGAAGGCCGGACGCGGCCAGGATCAGTCCTGGCGGCCCTGCAACAGGCGTTCGACGTAGCGCGCGACCAGGTCGATCTCCAGGTTCACCGCCGCGCCGACGGCGGTCTGCGCGAACGCGGTATGCGCCACGGTGTGCGGAATCAGCGCGACCTCGAAGCCTTCGGCGTCGACTTCATTGACGGTGAGGCTGACCCCGTCCACGCAGATCGAGCCCTTCTTGGCGATGTAGCGCAGCAGCGGCGCCGGCGCGGCGAAACGCCAGCGCTGCGCGCGCGCATCGTCGTGAATCGACAGCACCTCGCCGAGGCCGTCGACATGGCCGCTGACCAGGTGCCCGCCGAGGCGGTCGCTGGGGCGCATCGCCCGCTCCAGGTTCAGTATCGCGCCCTCGGCCAGGCGGCCAAGCGTGGTCAGCGCCAGGGTCTCGGTGGAGGCGTCGGCCTGGAACGAGGCCGCGTCGAAGGCGACCACGGTCAGGCACACGCCGTTGACCGCGATGCTCTCGCCCAGGCGCACGTCGGCGAACGGCAGGCTGCCGGTGGCGAAGGTGAAGCGGAGATCGCCGCCCTGCGGCTGGCGTGCGGCGAGGTGGCCGACGCCTTCGATGATTCCGGTGAACATAGCTACGTTTCTCGCAATGGGGTGAGCGAAAAACGCCACAAGGCAAACAGGCACGCGCACAGCCGCAAGGCTGCGCGAAGGCCGTCTTCTTTCATCCGGACTATACCGTCGGCTCCGGCATCGCACCGGATCTGCTGACCTTCCCGATTCGGCGCGTCGCACCTGCGCCGGGAAGCGCTCGCGGGCTCGTGCGCGAACGCACCTACCGCCGGTGGGGAATCGCACCCCGCCCTGAAGACGTTTGTGGTCGCCGGCGAACCGGCTCGCGCATTCTAGCAGGCGCGGTCAGGCGAGCCCGGGCCGCACTGGCGATCACGACAGGACACTGCATCGCGCGGCAGGACCGCCCCCCAAGACAGCAATGTGAAATATTTGTTAAGATGCGTACGGCGACAGCGACGTCGCCCGTGTCCGCCCTGCAACGGGGCACTGACACTGCCATTCATTCGGAGAGCACCACCCATGCGCAACACCCTGATCCTGGCTGCCCTGTTGGCGGCCGTACCCTTTGCTGCGTCGGCCGAGGGCCTGAGCTATACCTATGTCGAAGCCGGCTACTCGCGCCTTGACCCGAAATCGGACGCTCTCGATGGTGCCTATGTGCGCGGCTCCGTCGCCATTGCGCCCCAGGTTTTCGTGTTCGGCGGCTACACCCGCGTTACCGACACCCGGTACTACTCGATCTTCGACGACGGCAGCCACGACCTGACCGAAAAGTACATCGCCAGCGATTCGGAGATCGGCATCGGCTACCACATGGAATTCACCGAGAAACTGGACTTCGTCGCCGATGCGGCGTTCCAGCGCAGCCAGCTCGAACTCAAGTCGAATTTCCTCGGCGACCGCTATACGACCAAGGATCATGCCAACATCGGACAGGTCACTGGCGGCGTTCGCGGCAAGCCGTCGGCACGCACCGAAGCCTGGATCAAGGGCGGCTACTTCGACGGCAACGCGATGAAGCAGGGCAAGTTCGTCGGTGTAATTGGCGGCCAGGTCAACGTCACCCGGACTTGGGGTCTGGTGACCGAGTTCCGGTTCGTCGAGCACAGCAACCAGGGCTGGCTGGGCGTGCGCGCGAGCTTCTGAGCGCGAAACAGCTCCATCAAGAAAGGTCCCGAGCGGGACCTTTCTTTTTTCGCTCGACTACCGGTAATACATCGTCGTCGATCGTAGGGAACGGTAGGCCACCGTGGCCGGCACCGTCCTTGTCAGGCATCCACAGCCGCCGGCCGCAACAGCAGACGCAGGTCGTCGCCGAGCTGGCGCACGTCCTGCAATTGCAGCGGTACGCGCTGCGCCATGGTCTCGATGCCGAGCCCGGCCAGCAGCGGACGCGCGGTATCGCCCAATAGGAGCGGCGCCATGTACACCAGCACCTCGTCGACCAGGCCGGCGCGCAGCAGTGCACCGCTCAGCGTCGCCCCGGCCTCGACCTGGACCTCGTTGATGCCGCGCTCGCCGAGCAGGCGCAGCGCCGCGTGCAGGTCGCAGCGGCCGTCGTGCAACGGCACCGCGGCGAACGCGGCGTGAGCCAGCGCCGGCGGCACGCAGTCCGGCGCATGCAGGTACAGGGTCGGTGCGCTGCCGTCGCGGACCTTGGCCTGCGCCAGGCTGCGCAGTTGCGCGTCCAGCACCACGCGCAGCGGCGGGGCCACCTCGATCGCCGCGTCCAGGCGCACGGTCAGTGCCGGATCGTCGGCCAGCACGGTGCCGGCGCCGGTAAGGATGGCGCCGGCGCGGGCGCGCCAGTGCTGCACGTCCTGGCGCGCCGCCGCGCCGGTGATCCATTTCGATTCGCCGCTGGCCAGGGCGGTGCGTCCGTCCAGGCTGGCGCCGAGCTTGATCCGCAACCAAGGCCGGCCGCGCTCGACCCGCGACAGGAAACCGCGATTGAGCGCGCGCGCCTGCGCCTGCATCAACCCGGATTGCACCGCGATGCCGGCCTCTCGCAGCAGTGCGAAGCCGCCGCCATTGACCTGCGGGAACGGGTCGGCCATCGCCGCCACCACCCGCGCCACCCCGGCCTCGATCAGCGCCAGCGCGCACGGCGGGGTGCGGCCGTAGTGCGCGCACGGCTCCAGGGTCACGTAGGCGGTGGCGCCACGGGCGCGTTCGCCGGCGGCGCGCAGCGCGAACACCTCCGCGTGCGGCCCGCCGGCGCGCTGGTGGAATCCCTCACCCACCACGACACCGTCGCGCACGATCACGCAGCCGACCATCGGGTTGGGTCGTGTGGTGTAGGCGCCGCGCTCGGCCAGGCGCAGGGCCTGCGCCATCCAGCGATGGTCGTCGGCGGAGAAGCCGGGGACGGCGTCGGCGCTCATGCGGATGCGGTAGCAGCGCTGACGTCGCGGCGCATCACCACGATCTGCAGCAACCCGAGCGGCAGGTCGGCATGGCGCTGCCAGCCCAGGCGCTCGTAGAACGGCACCAGCACCGGTTCGCAGTACAGGTACAGCCACTGCACGCCGAAGCGCGCGGCAGCCTGCACGCAGTGCGCGACCAAAGCGGCGCCGACGCCGGCACCGCGCGCCTGCGGCCGCACGTACAGCGTCGCCAGCCACGGCGAAAACTGGCGGATGCGCGCGTCGTCGTTCTGCAGCAGGCTGACCGAGCCCAGCCAGTCCTCGCCGTCCAGGGCGATCCAGCTGGTGGGAATACGTTTGTCGTCGCGATGGCTGCGCAGGTCGGCCTCGGCCTCGACCACGTTCCACTCCGGCAGCAGCGGGCCGAACGCCTGCAGATGCTCCTGCGCCAGCGCGGGAATGTGCTGCGCGGCCTCGGCCAGACAGACGATGCGCATGCGCTCAGCGCTTGCCGGTCTTGTCGCCCGGCTTGGCCGCGCGCACCAGGTCCAGCAGCGGCAACTGCTCGCTGCCCACCGGCAACTCGCGCTCGAGCTTCTCGATCTCCTCGCGGAAATCGGCCACGTCCTGGAAGCTGCGGTACACCGAGGCGAAGCGCACGTAGCCGACGTGGTCGAGCTTGCGCAGCTCGGCCATCACGTACTCGCCGACCCGGATCGAGGGCAATTCGCGCTCGCCGGACATGCGCAACTGGTGCACCACCGCACGCACCGCCGCCTCGATCTGCTCCTCGGCCACCGGCCGCTTCTGCAGCGCGCGGTCGAAGCTGGTGCGCAGCTTGCGCGCATCGAACGCCTCGCGGCCGCCGTCGCTCTTGATCACCGTCGGCAGCTTGAGTTCGATCGTCTCCAGCGTGCTGAAGCGCTCGCCGCAGGCCTCGCACTCGCGACGCCGGCGGATCGTCGCGCCGTCCTCGGACACGCGCGAATCGATCACCCGGGTATCGGTGTGCTGGCAGAAGGGGCAGTGCATTCAGGGCGCCGGGAATGGGGAAACGGGAATGGGGAATGGGAACGTCAACAGCGCAAGCGTAGCGCTTCTGACCATTCCCGATTCTCCATTCTCCATTCCCGCCTCAGCCATATAGGTGCCGGGAGTGGGGAAACGGGAATGGGGAATGGGAACGCCAAAGGCGCCAGCTAGCACTTTCAACCATTCCCGATTCTCCATTCCCCATTCCCGTTTTTCAGCCATACACCGGATACTTGCGGCACTGCGCGGTCACCGCGTCGCGCACGCGCGCCAGCACCGTGTCGTCGGCTGGGGCGTCGAGCACGTCGGCGATCCAGTTGGCCAGGTCGACGCAGTCCTGTTCCTGGTAGCCGCGGGTGGTGATCGCCGGGGTGCCCAGGCGCAGGCCCGAGGTCACGAACGGCGAGCGCGGGTCGTTGGGCACCGAGTTCTTGTTGACGGTGATGTGGGCCTTGCCCAGCGCCGCTTCCGCGTCCTTGCCGGAGACGTCGCGGCCGATCATGTCCACCAGCATCAGGTGGTTCTCGGTGCCGCCGGAGACGATCTTGTAGCCGCGCGCGATCAGGGTCTTGGCCATGGCCTGGGCGTTCTTCACCACCTGCTGCTGATAGCGGGTGAATTCCGGCTCCAGCGCTTCCTTGAACGCCACCGCCTTGGCCGCGATCACGTGCATCAGCGGGCCGCCCTGGATGCCGGGGAACACGATCGACTGCAGCTTCTTGGACAGATCCTCGAGCTTGTCGCCGGCGCCGGCGGCACTGGCGACGATGATGCCGCCACGCGGGCCGCGCAGGGTCTTGTGGGTGGTGGAGGTGACCACGTGCGCGTGCGGCAGCGGGGTCGGATAGACACCGGCGGCGACCAGGCCGGCCACGTGCGCCATGTCCACGAAGAAGTAAGCACCGACCTTGTCGGCGATGGCGCGGAAGCGCGCCCAGTCGATCACCTGCGAGTAGGCGGAGAAGCCCGCCACCACCATCTTCGGCTTGTGCTCCACGGCCAGGCGCTCGACTTCGTCGTAGTCGATCAGGCCCTGGTCGTCGACGCCATACTGCACGGCGTTGAACAGCTTGCCGGAGGCGTTGACCTTGGCGCCGTGGGTCAGGTGGCCACCGTGCGCCAGCGACATGCCGAGGATGGTGTCGCCCGGCTGCAGCAGCGCGAAGTACACCGCCTGGTTGGCCTGCGAGCCGCTGTGCGGCTGCACGTTGGCGTAGTCGGCGCCGAACAATTGCTTGACCCGGTCGATGGCCAACTGCTCGGCGACGTCGACGAATTCGCAACCGCCGTAGTAGCGCTTGCCCGGATAGCCTTCGGCGTACTTGTTGGTCAGCTGGCTGCCTTGCGCTTCCATGACCAGCGGGCTGCAGTAGTTCTCGCTGGCGATCAGCTCGACGTGGTCTTCCTGGCGGCCGGCTTCGGCGGCGATGGCGCGGGCCAGGTCGGGATCGTAGGTTTCGATGCGGGCGTCGCGCGGGAACATCGGGTCTCCGGGGGCATGAACAGAAGGCAGACGACTAGTTTAAGCCCCGCGCGCGGCCAAGGGCGAACCAAAACGCAGACGGCCTCCCGAAGGAGGCCGTCAGGCAGTGCTGCGGTGGTGCTCAGCGGCCGCTGAGCACCAGGTCGGCGATGATGCCGGTGGCGATGGCAACCAGCAGCAGGTTGCCGGTGTCGTCGCGCACCCAGCGGTAGCCGTACGGCGGGCGCCGGACCTGATAACGGTCGTAGTCGTAGACCACGTAGTTCGGGCCGTAGTAGCGCTGGCCGCGCGCCCAGCGCGGCGGACCCGGGCGGTAGTAGACGACGTCCGGGCCGTTGCGATAGCCGTCGCGGTAGCCGCGGTCGTAGGCGCGACGGGCGTCGCGGCGGTCGCGCTCACGGTCGCGCCAGTAGCGCTCGCGATCGGCATCGCGGTAGCCGCGGTCGTACCAGCCATGGTCGCGCGGATCCGGTCCCGGCGGCGGGGGCGGCGGCCCCGGAGGACCCGGAGGACCCGGAGGACCCGGCGGGCCCCAGCCCGGTCCGGGACCCGGACCGCCCGGACCGCCCGGACCCCAGGCGAATGCGGATGGCGCCATGAAACCCAGCGCCAGCGCGGACGAGAGGGCGATTGTGGCAATGCGTTTCATGTTCATGGCAACTCCGTCACGTGGTGTGGCGGTTGCATTTAGGCCGTTTTCGTCTGAACCGTCTCCTGCTGGAATCGGTTACGTATTCAGCTTCATGGATCGGGCTGGGAAAGCGTTCATCCAGCGGCATTTCCGGCCTGCGCGTGCAGGCGCAACAGCGCCGCCTGCGCCGTGTCATCGGCTGGCAAATAGACCACCAGACGGTTGCCGTTGCGCGGCGCCGACCACCAGTTGACCTGCTGCAGGTGCAGCTCGCCTTCCTGCGGATGGCGGAAGCGCTTGAGCTGGTTCTCCACGCCGCGTACCTCGCGCCGCTGCCGCCACAGCGCATCGAACTCGGGAGAGGCCGCACGGTAGCGCGCCAGCAGCGCCTCCCAGTCCGGCTCGCCCAGGTGTTCGGCCATCGCCGCGCGCAGCAACGCCACCATGTGCTGCAGCACCTCCTGGCGATCGAGCAATGCGTCGCGCCAGCGCGGATTGGTGAAGGCCTGATAGACGCAGTTGCGGTCGGCGTCCGCCAGGTCGGCCAGGGTCACACCCATCAGCCGCTCGAAGGCCGGGTTGGCGCCGAGGATGTCGAAGCGCGGGGTCTGCAGCATTGCCGGCCACGGGCCGAGCTGGTCCAGCAGCATGCGCGCGGTGCCGGTCAGGCGTTGGCACGGCGGCGGCGCCAGGGCGGTCGTGCCGCCCACGCCGGCCAGCGCCAGCACGTGCGCGGTTTCCACCTCCGAACACTGCAGGGCGCGGGCGATGGCGGTCAGCACGCGCGCCGAGGCGCGGACCGGGCGCCCCTGTTCCAGCCAGGTGTACCAGGTCACGCCGACATCGGCGAGCAAGGCCACTTCCTCGCGGCGCAGGCCGGGGGTACGGCGCCTGCCGCCGCGCGGCAGCGCCAGGCGTGCCGGATCCAGGCTTTCGCGGCGCGCGCGCAGGAAGGCGCCCAGCGCGCGGGCGCGCTCGCTGGCCAGGGCCGGGCCCGACGCAGCAGGCGCGACCGCCCGCTCCGGCCTGGAGGTGGAATGCGCGAGGTCCAGTTGCATCGTCTTCTCCACTTTTGCTGTCCGCCGGTGCCCGACGACGCCACGTCGACAGGCGGCGCAGGCGTGTCTGTCACGCCGCAGGAGACGGCGCCCGACGCGACCGTCCGAGATCAGGGAGGCAGCGCCAGTACCAGGATAAATGAGTCCTTGTACCAGTTTATCGACTCACCATACTCCGCGCCATGACCACGCCCTCCCCCGCCTCCGCCATGCCTGCCACCGCCCCCAACCTGAGCCACCGCGGCCTCGGCATCCTGCTGATCGGGCAGATGCTGCCGCTGATCGATTTCTCCATCCTCAATGTCGCGCTTGGCTCGATCGCCCACACGCTGCACGCGTCGGCGACCCAGCTGGAGCTGATCGTGGCCGTCTACGGCGTCGCCTTCGCGGTGGGCCTGGCGGCGGGCGGCCGGCTCGGCGACAACCTCGGCCGGCGCCGCGTGTTCGGTGCCGGCGTGCTGCTGTTCGGCCTGGCCTCGTTGCTGTGCGGGGTGGCCGGCTCGGTCCCGGCCCTGCTGGCCGGCCGCATCCTGCAGGGACTGGGGGCGGCGCTGGCGGTACCGCAGATCCTGGCCACCATCCACGTCAGCCTGCACGGCAAGGCGCACGCCCGGGCACTGGCGCTATACGGCTCGCTGGGCGGCATCGCCTTCGTCATCGGCCAGGTGCTGGGCGGCTCGCTGGTCAGCGCGGACATCGCCGGATCCGGCTGGCGCAGCGTGTTTCTGATCAACCTGCCGTTCTGCTTGCTGGCGCTGGCCTGCCTGCGCGCCGTGCCGGAGACCCGCGCGGCACGGCGGATGCCGCCCGACCTGGCCGGCGCCGGGCTGCTGGGGCTGTTCCTGGCCTGCCTGCTGCTGCCATTGGCGCTGGGCCCTGCCCTGCACTGGCCGCCGGCGTGCCTGGCGGTGCTGGCGGCCTGCCTGCCGCTGCTGGCGGCGCTGACCCGGGTCGAACTGTGGCAGGAACGCCGCGGACGGACGCCGCTGCTGCCGCCGGCCTTGTTGCGGCTGCCCAGCGTGCGCTTCGCGCTGTTGGTGGGCGGGGTGTTCTTCGCCTGCTGGAGCGGTTTCATGTTCGTGCTGGCGCTGACCCTGCAGACCGGCGCCGGCCTCTCGCCGCTGCAGTCCGGCAATGCGTTCATCGTGCTGGGCGCGGCCTACTTCGCCTCCGCGCTGGTCAGCGCCCGCGTGGCGGCGCGCTGCGGCCCGCTGCCGACGCTGCTGCTGGGCTGCCTGGTGCAGATGCTGGGCCTGCTGGCGCTGGCCTGGACGCTGCACGCCGTGTGGCCGCATCCGGGCGTGGGCAACCTGGCCCCGGCGACCGCACTGATCGGCGCCGGCCAGGCCTGGATCGTGGCCAGCTTCTACCGCATCGGCCTGTCGCAGGTGCCCACCGAGCATGCCGGCGCGGGCAGCGCCATGCTCTCCACCATCCTGCAGGCGGCGATGGGCCTGGGCCCGGCAGCACTCGGCGCCATCTACGCCCACGCCCGCGGTGGCGGCAGTCTGGCCGCGATGCAGGCGGCGCTGCACAGCGAGTGGCTGGCGATGCTGGTGCTGGTGATCTGCGCACTGTTGTATCTGCGCCGGCAGCGCCGCGCGGGGGAAACGGCGACGGCACCGAGCGCGGCGCTGCCGCCGATCGCCGAGTAGGCCGCGCGGCACCGCCCGAGCGTCTGCCGCCGCCACCGTGCGGCAACGAATGCCGGCGGCCGTCCGGCTATAATCCGCCATCCCTTTCGACGCCCTCCGGCCGCCGGCCGGCGGGCGCCCTGCGCCTTTGGAGCCGCCATGTCGCAATACATCTACACCATGAACCGGGTCAGCAAGACCGTGCCGCCCAAGCGCCAGATCATCAAGGACATCTCGCTGTCGTTCTTCCCCGGCGCCAAGATCGGCCTGCTCGGCCTCAACGGCGCCGGCAAGTCCACCGTGCTGAAGATCATGGCTGGCGTGGACACCGATTTCGAAGGCGAGGCGCGTCCGCAGCCCGGCACCAAGGTCGGCTACCTGGCGCAGGAGCCGGAGCTGGACCCGAACAAGACCGTGCGCGAGTCGGTCGAGGAAGGCGTGGGCGAAGTGCTGCAGGCGCAGGCCGCGCTGGAAGCGGTGTACGCCGCCTATGCCGAGGAAGGCGCCGATTTCGACGCGCTGGCCAAGGAACAGGAGCGCCTGGAGGCGATCCTGGCCGCCGGCGACGCGCACACCCTGGAGAACCAGCTCGACGTGGCCGCCGACGCGCTGCGGCTGCCGCCGTGGGACGCCAAGATCGCCAACTTGTCCGGCGGCGAGAAGCGCCGCGTGGCGCTGTGCCGGCTGCTGCTGCAGAAGCCGGACATGCTGCTGCTCGACGAACCGACCAACCACCTCGACGCCGAGTCGGTGGAGTGGCTGGAACAGTTCCTGGCGCGCTATACCGGCACCGTGGTCGCGGTCACCCACGATCGCTACTTCCTCGACAACGCCGCCGAGTGGATCCTGGAACTGGACCGCGGCCGCGGCATTCCGTGGAAGGGCAACTACACCGAATGGCTGATGCAGAAGGACGAGCGCCTGAAGCAGGAAGAGAACCAGGAAAAGGCGCGGCAGAAGGCGATCCAGAAGGAACTGGAGTGGGCCCGGCAGAACGCCAAGGGCGGCCGCTCCAAGGGCAAGGCACGTCTGGCGCGCCTGGACGAACTGCAGTCGGTGGACTACCAGAAGCGCAACGAAACCAACGAAATCTTCATCCCGCCGGGCGAGCGCCTGGGCAACTCGGTGATGGAATTCAAGAACGTCTCCAAGAAGTTTGGCGACCGCCTGCTGATCGACAACCTGTCGATGATCATCCCGCCGGGCGCCATCGTCGGCATCATCGGCCCCAACGGTGCCGGCAAGTCGACCCTGTTCAAGATGATCACCGGGCAGGAGAAGCCGGATTCGGGCGAGATCGTGGTCGGGCCGACCGTGCAGCTGTCCTACGTCGACCAGAGCCGCGACAAGCTGGAAGGCAACCACAACGTGTTCCAGGAGATTTCCGGCGGCCTGGACATCCTCAACATCAACGGCGTGGAGATCCAGTCGCGCGCCTACATCGGCCGCTTCAACTTCAAGGGCCAGGACCAGCAGAAGATGGTCGGTTCGCTGTCCGGTGGTGAGCGCGGCCGCCTGCACATGGCCAAGACCCTGCTGCAGGGCGGAAACGTGCTGCTGCTCGACGAACCGTCCAACGACCTGGACATCGAAACCCTGCGCGCGCTGGAAGACGCGCTGCTGGAGTTCCCGGGCAACACCTTCGTGATCTCGCACGATCGCTGGTTCCTGGACCGCATCGCCACCCACATCCTCGCCTTCGAGGGCGACTCGCACGTGGAGTTCTTCCAGGGCAACTACCGCGAGTACGAGGAAGACAAAAAGCGCCGCCTCGGCGACGACGCCGGCCCCAAGCGCCTGCGTTTCAAGGCGCTGAAGTAAGCCGCAGCGCGTTTCTGGCAGCACCCGCCACGGCCCGCTTCGCGCGGGCCGTGCGCGTTTTGCGTTAACTGCCGGGTGGGCCGCTATCGGACTCCGGGAGTCTGTGGGAGTCGATTGTCAGCAACGACACGCGAAGCGGTGCGCTTTCCGATGGCGCAATGCGTCGGGACTGAAGTCCCTCCCACAGTGCACCCGCCGAGTTCGCTACAAGTCCCTGTGTCGCGATGGGCCTTACCGGTAAAACCGTCGCGACTGGAGCTCTCCCACAAGCGCGCGGCACTGCACGCATGCGGAAGTGACCGCTGGGCACGCATCGCCAACGCGGGGGATCCCGGCCCTACAAGTCGTAGGACAGCACGTCCTCGAAACCGAACCTGTCGAAGTCGCGGATGCGCGAGGGATACAGGCGGCCGATCAGGTGGTCGTGCTCGTGCTGCACCACGCGGGCGTGGAAGCCCTCGGCCTCGCGCTGCAGCGGGGTGCCGTCCGGCAGCACGCCGCGGTAGCGGATGTGCCGGTAGCGCGGAATCACCGCGCGCAGCCCGGGAATGGACAGGCAGCCCTCCCAGCCGTCCTCCAGGTCGTCGGACAGCGGCTCGATCTCCACGTTGGCCAGGGCGGTGCGCGGCACTGGCGGCGCATCCGGATAGCGCGCGCTGCGCTCGAAGCCGAACACCATCAACTGCAGATCCACCGCGATCTGCGGCGCGGCCAGGCCGACGCCGCGCGCGGCGTCCATGGTCTCGAACATGTCGGCGACCAGCGCATGCAGTTGCGCGCTGTCGAAATCGGTGACCGGCGGCGCCTGACGCAGCAGACGCGGGTCGCCCATGCGGATGATGTCGCGGATCATGTGCGGACTCCTGGCAGTGGGGAATGGCCGCGATTATCCGCCGTGGCGGCGACGCGTGCAGCGCGGGCTGCGGCCTCCCCTGCCCCGACTGCGACACGCCGCGGTGCAATCTCCGTGTTGCGGCAAAGCGCTTGGCGAATTCTGCAGGAGCGAACCGTCATGCAGCCGCAGCGCGCGACGTGGCGCGCCTCCCGATGGCGCAATGCGTCGGGACTGAAGTCCCTCCCACCGTGCACCCAGCCAGCGTAGCGCGCATTCCGTCACGCGTGGTTCCGCAGCGCCGTGGGCCATCCGCCGAGATGGATGTGCACACGTGACGCCCGCCTGACGTCGCTCCCACAGGGATGCGCTGGGCATCCTTGTGGGAGGGACTTCAGTCCCGACGACGCAGGATGTCAGTCCGGCTTCGGTGCCGCTTGTCGCGGCTGTAAGACAGTTGACGTGCGCCGGTCTCCGCGCGGCACGCGCCCTACTCCGGCACGTACGGCGAGGCCAGCACCTGTGGGCGGCGGCCGAGGCCGGCGCCGAGCCGGTCGAGCACGAAGCGCACGTAGAGGTTGGTGCTGAACTGGGTGTAGTCGCGGGCGTTGTTCAGCAGCAGGCGGCCGCCCAGGAACAGCTGCGGGGCGATCTGCCATTCGGCCGCGCCGGCGATGTTGTAGGACATGCCGGTCTTGCTCTGCCCGGCATAGACCGGCGCGACGTAGCGATCGGTCAGGCCCAGCAGTGCGGCCAGCGAGGCGGCGTCGTAGGCGGCCTGCTGCATCTGCGCGCTGGTCGGGAAGTACGGGCTGTCGTCGCTGCGGAAATGCTGCACGCCGACGCTGGCGTCCACGCTCCAGTTGACCGTGCGCCCGGCGGTGCGGCCGCTCCAGTGCACCGGGAAGCCCAGGTCCACGTAGTCCTGCGGGCTGAAATAGCCGCCCTGGCCGTAGGTGTAGCCGCCCAGGTTCTTGTCGTACTGCATCGCGGTCAGGTTGAGGCCGGCGGTCAGCGACTGGTTCTCGGTGTCCAGCGCGTGCACGTACACGCCCAGGTCGACCTGGCGGTGGTCGTTGCTGGCGACGTTGCGGCCGACCAGGCGGTCGGCACTGACGCTGGCGTAGCCGCCGAGCAGGCCGTTGTCGAGGGTGGCCGACAGGCGCAGCCCGTTGCTGGTCACGCCGCCCCAGCCGAGTCCGGCGCGGCCGTCGTCGACGCCGCCGAAGGACAGCAGGCTGTCGCTGACGACGCGGCGGAACACCTGGCCGGAATAGGTGAGGTTGTCGCCGGCCTGGCCGCGGTAACCGACGCCACCGACGATGCGACGCTCGGGGAAGCCGACCGGGGTGCTGCCCAGGTCGGCACTGAAGCCACCGTTCTTGTAGGTCACCGCCATGCCGACGCCGCGCGCGTCCTGGTCCATGCGCCGCGCCCCGTTGCCGTTGGCGGCCATGGTGTACAGCGCCTGGCTGAAGCCGGCCGGGGTCAGCGCCGCGGCGGTGGGGTTGGCGGCGAGGTTGCGGAAGCGGGCGATGTCGGCGGCGCTGAGGTCGGCGCTGCGCGAGGCGTCGCCGAGGATGGCGCTGGCCAGCGTGCCGATCGCGGTGTCGGCGGCGGTGTTGCCGAGCAGGAACGCCGACAGCGGCTCGGCGTACAGCGCCTGCAGCGCTGCCGCCTGGCGCTGTGCGTTGGTCAGCGCCGGGTCGGTGTCGTTGAACAGCTTGTTGTACAGCCCGGTGTTGACCGCGTAGGTGCGCAGCGCGTTGCGGGTGGCATTGCTGTTGCCTTCGGTGAGCAGCAGTTGGTACAGGTCGCTGCCGACCAGGCTGTCGATCGGCGTGCGGTCGGCGGCCAGGGCATCGCCCATCGCCGCGGCCGGGCCGGCGCCGAAACGGCTGGCGGTGGCGTAGCCGGTGCCGAGCGTGCCGGCGTCGAGCAGGGTCGGGGTGACGTCGACCTGCAGCTTGCCCTCGCCCACCGCAAACTCGCCGTGCAGCGGCACTTCCAGATCGCGCAGCCGGCCCAGGCCGGCCTCGCCGTCGCGGGCGCGGTAGCTGGCGCCGGTGGCGAGGCTGTCGCTGTTCTCGGCCTGCACCTCGCGCAGTTCGTCGAGCACGGTTGAACCGCCGCCGGCGCTGGCCGGCGCGGCGGGCTGGCGCAGGGACGCACGCGGCGCCGCGGCCAGCAGCCCGTCGTCGGGCAGGTCGCGCGGCACGCTGCGGGCGGTGCTGCGCTGGCCCGGCACCGGCAACGCGGCCAGGGCCACGCCGACGGCGCTGGCGCTGGCCGGCGGCGGCAGGTCGTCGCTGGCGGCCACGGCCGGCGCGGACGCCGGCAGCGCGGACGCCGCGTAGCCCGGGGCCGGCACGCCGCCGCCGAGGCGGTCGGACACCACCGCGGCGCTGCGCGGCATGCGCCCGTTCATGCCGGCGAACGGATTGAGCGGGCGCCCGGCAGCGGCGTAGGACGCCGGGCCGTTGGCGGCCGGCAGGCCGTTGTCGTACTGGCCCGCCTCGCGCGCCTGCGCCGCCAGTGCGGCGCGGAAGTAGCTCTCGGCCTTGCGGTTCTTGCCGGCGCTGCGGTACACGCGGCCGGCGGCGCCAAGCACCTGCGGCGAATCCGGCGCCTGCGCCAGCGCGCGCTGCAGGTAGTCCTCGGCGCTGTGCAGGTCGCGCAGCGCGGCGGCGGTGTTGGCCGCGGCGATCAGCGTGTCCAGGTCGTTGGGCGACTGCTGCAGCTGCTGCTGGTACAACACCAGCGCCTGGCGCTGGTCGCCGGCGGCGGCGTACAGCCGCGCCAGTGCGGCCACCGCCTGCGGATCCTGGTTCTGCTGCGCCAGCAGCGGCGCCAGCGCGTCGTAGGCGGCTTCGAGGTTGCCGAGTTCGCGCAGGGCATCGACCTGGCGCAGCACGTAGCCGCTGCGCAGCGCCTGGTAGCGGCGCTGCTGCTCGGCGCTCATGTCGCTGTCGCGCAGCTGGCGCAGGGTCGCCGCCAGCTCCGCGTCCTGGTGCGCGCGCAGCAGCACGCCGGCGTATTGCAGGCGCGCCTCGGTGGAGGGGTTCTGCGCGACCAGGCGCTGCGCCAGGGTCAGCGCGCGCTGGTTGCTGCCGATGTCGGCATAGGCGCCGGCCATCGCCGCCAGCAGTGCCGGCTGTTCCAGCGCGTCGCCCAGCGCGGCCTCGGTGCGGCCCAGCAGCAACTGCGCTTCGCCACCGCGGCCCTGCTGCTGCAGCAGGCGCGCCGTGGCCGCCTGCTGTTCGACCCAGGCGGTGTTGCGCAGCGCGCTCATCTCGGCGGTGCGGGCATTGGCCGGAATGCGTTCCAGGCTGGCGTAGGCGCTGGCCCAGTCGCCGCGTTCCTGCGCGAGCAGCGCATTGGCGTACAGCGCCTCGGGCATGTCGCCGTGCACTGCGAGCAGGCCGTCCATGACGCTGCGCGCCTGGTCCGGACGCCCGGCCTGCTGGTACAGGCGCGCCAGGTCCAGCCGCACCCACGGATCGCCCGGGTTGTCGACCATCGCCTTTTCCAGCTCGCTCTGCGCGGTGACGGTGTCGCCGGCCTCCAGCGCCTGCTGCGCGCGGGCGCGCTGCAGGTTGGCTTTCAGCGCGGACTCGCCGCCGGCCTGCTGGCGCTGCGCCGGGCTGAGCCTGGCGAACAGCGCATTGGCCTCGTTGGCGCGGCCCTGGCGGCTGTACAGGGCGATCAGGCCCTGCAGCGCGCCGGCATCGTCGGCATGCAGGCGCAGCGCCTCGCGGTAGCTCTTTTCGGCTGCGGCGGCATCGCTGGCCGACTGCAGGTCGCCCAGCAACGCGTAGCCGGCGGCCTCCTCGGGCTTGAGCTTGACCGCCTGCTGGACCAGGCGCAGCGCGGCGTCGGTGTCGCCGCGGGTGCGCGCGGCCTGCGCCTGCTGCAGCTGCAGCCAGTAGCGCGCGCTGTCCAGCGCGCTGCGCCACTTGCCGTTGGCGGCCGCGGCCGGACGCAGCAGTTCCTGCGCTTCGCCGAAGCGCTGCTGGCGCAGCCGCACCGAGCCCAGGCCACCGAGCGCCTCGGCATCGCGCGGACGCGCGCGCAGCACCTGCGCGAAGCGCTGTTCGGCCAGCGCCAGGTTGCCGGCGTTGAGCGCCTTGAAGCCTTCGCCCAGCTGTTCGCCGGCCGGATCGCCGCCTTGCGCGCGGCGCTCCTGCAGTTGCGCGGCCTTCTTGGCGATCTCGGCATCGTTCGGATTGGCGGCCAGGAACGCCTGGTACAGCGGCGCATCGGCGGGGCCGGCATTGAGCCACAGCAGCGCCTGGCGCCAGCCGGCACGCGCGGGACCGGCGACATCGGCGCGCTTGCTCAGCGCGGCGAGCTGGGCGATGCCCTCGCGCCGCGACGGTTCCCGGTAGGTCTGCACCTGCGCCAGCGCCAGCGCCGCGGCGGTGTTGTCCGGCTGCGCGGCAGCCAGGCGGCGCAGGCCGTCGCGTGCGCCGTCCCAGCCCTGCGGGGTGCCGGCCAGCGCCTGGTAGTACTCCAGCGCCAGCGAGTCCGGCGGGCCCTTGCCGTCGAACAGCGCCTGGTAGGCGCGCACCGCGTCCACGTAGCGGCCGGCGGCGGCGGCGCGGCGTGCGTTGCGCAGGTCGATGTTATCGCCGGTGCCGCCGATCGACATGGCCAGGCGCTGGGTCTGCGGCGCCTGCGGATGCGCCTTCTGCAGTTGCGCCAGGCGCTTGCGCGCGTCGGTCTGGCGGCCCTGCGCCAGATCGATCTGGGCCAGGCCGAGCAGGGCGTCGGGCTGGTTCGGGTCGACCCGCAGCAGCTTGCGCCAGGCATCGGCGGCGAGATCGTCGCGGCCCTGGTCGTGCCAGTAGTTGCCCTGGCTGACCAGTTGCTGGGTGGCGTCGGCGTTCTGCGCGTGCGCGCTGCCGGCGAGCAGGCACAGGTCGATCATGCCGGCCAGGTACAGGGGTTTGAGGTTCATGCGGAGCATTGGGTTCTCCAGGCGGGCTGCAGCGCGCCGTCTGCGGAAAAGCGGTAGCGGTTGTCGAGCCAGGCGCGTCCGAACAGGATCAGCACCCGGTCGTAGTAGGGAAGCCGTGCCGCGGCGGCGTCGCCGGGCGCGGGAATGCGTTGCGCCTGCGCCTTGAGCAGCGCCGGTTCGCGCAGCGCGCTCAGGTACGGCAGCAGGGCCGCGGCGAAGCCGGGCGGCGCCTGGCCGCTGCCGACGCCCTGACGGCTGTCGATCTTCTCGTCGAGACGGCCTTGCGCGCGCAGTTGCTGCAGCGGGCCGGACAGGTCGTCGAGCAGCGCCTTGCGCAGCGGATCGGCGGCATCGAGCATGCCGGCCCACAGGTACACGCGGATGGCGTCGTAGCTGCCGATCGCGCCCTTGTCGGGGTCGACGCCGAACGCGCGGCCGTCCCAGGCGGTCCAGTCCGGCGCGAAGCCGACCGGCGCGCTGTCGCGCAGCATCCGTGCGCTGCGCGTGGCCAGGCCGGCCCACGGTCCCTTCGGATCGACCGCGGCGAAGCGCCGCAGCAACTGCAGCGGCAGGTAACTGGGGTTGAGCGTCCAGCGTTGCGGCCTGACGAACCCCTTGGCCGCCGGCAGCAGCATGCTGCCGAACCCGGGCAGCTCGGCCAGCTCGGTGCGTCGCACCAGCGCCAGCATCTGCAGACCGGCCTGGGTGTAGCCGGGCCGTTGCCACAGGCGCCCGGCCTCGAGCAGCACGTAGGCGATCCACAGGTCGGCGTCGCTGGCGCTGTTGCCATCGAGCACGCGCCAGCTGCCGTCGCTGGCGCGGCCCCACAGCCAGGCCGGCAACACCTGCTGCGGGCGGCCGCCGCACAGGTTGTGCCGGGTCCAGCCGAGCACGCGGTCGAACAGCACCTGGTCGTTGGCCACCAGCGCGAAGAACAGCGCGTAGGACTGGCTTTCGGAGGTGCTGCGCTGGTCGGCGTGCTGGAAATCGATCACCCGCCCGCTGGCATCGAGGTGCTTGCCGACGAACGCGGTCCACTCGCGCCACGGCGCGCAGGCCGGCGCCACCGCCAGCGCGGCGCGCGCCGGCGGCAGCAGCGTCGCCGCACCGGCTGCGAGCAGGCCGCCGAGCAGGCGTCGGCGTTGGCCGGTGTGTCCGTTCACTGCCCTGCCTGCAGCCGCGCCGCCGAATGTCGGCGCAGCACCACGCGCGCGGCCAGCGCCAGCAACACGCTCAGCAGCACCACCGCCAGGCCGAGCAGCAGCGGATGCTGCGAGAAGTACCAGCGCGCCCAGGTCGGCAGCGGCAGGTGACCGACATAGTAGGTCTGGTTGCCGGCCAGGCTGCGCACCTTGCCCTTCTGCAGCAGCACCACGCTGCCCTGGAAGTCCTTCAGCGTGGCCGGCTCCAGCCAGGCGTCGAAGAAGTCCTCGACGCTGGCCGGGTCCTCGGCCAGCAGCGCGACCACGCTGCGCCCGGCCTTCAGCGGCGACTGGAAGCCCATCAGCACCACGTCGCCGGGTGCCGGCTTCACCGCCACCTCGGCGGTGGTCGGCAGGTCGGTGCGGCGCGCATCGAACGACAGGAAGCCGGGCAGCTTGTCCAGCACCCAGTCGCTCATCGCAAAGCGCCGCCCGCTGGCGCCGTCGCCGATCGGCAGCGCCGCGCTCCAGCGCTGGAACAGCGGTTGCGAGCGCAGGCTGCCGAACACCAGCAGGTCGCTGTCGGCATGCTTGTCGACCTCGGCGGCGTGGATCAGGGTCACCCGCAGCGCCGGGTAGCCGGTGGACGCGCCGAGCCGGCCGAGCAGGGTCAGCAGGTTGGCCATGTCTTGGTCGCCGATCTCGTCCGGCACCACCACGGTGGACTCGGACAGGTCGGCCAGGCGGGTGAACGGGAAGCCGGCATTGCCGAACGCGGCCAGGTTCGGCATCGCCATGTAGTGATGGAACGAGCGCAGGTCCACGCTGGAATCGGCGTCGATCGCGCCGGACACGTCGGGGAAGGTGTTCTTGCACGCTTCCGCCTGCGGGCGGTCGAAGAAGAAGTGGAAACGCAGCTGGCTGTTGGCCGAGAACGGCCCGGTCGGCAGCAGCAGTTTCTGCTCCACCGGCATCGCCCCCTTGGGCGAGAGTTCGTGCCACCAGCGCAGCGGCAGCGACTCGGCATAGGCATGGCCGTTGAGCGGCAGCGTGGTGACGAAGGCATCGTTGATGCTGACGTTGAGCGCCGACTTGTTCTGCGTCTCCGGCACCGTGTAGCGATAACGCAGGTTGACCGGGATGCCGTCGCGCTGCCACACGAACAGATCCGGCGGCAGCTGCAGGCCGACCCGGATCAGGTCGGGGTGGTAGCCGCTGACGTTCAACTGCGAGGTCTGCGCGACCAGATCGCCGAAGCGCACCGGCTTGTCGCCGGAGATCCAGTTGGGCGCGTCGTAGGGCTTGCGCGGCTGCGCCGGCTTGAGTTCGCCGATGCGCGCCACCGGGCCGTTGAACGGCGTGCCCAGGCTCAGCGCGGTGGCGGCCTGCTGCAGGTCGTTGTCGTTGCGGCCCAGCACCAGCAGCAGCTTGCCGGTGGCATCGCGCGGATTGGTGATCATCGCCAGGGTCGGGCCGGCGATCTCGGTCAGGCCGGCCAGGGTCGCGGCCAGCTCCGCCGGCAGCGTCGCGGCGGTGGCGAACAGCACCGCGTTGCCGGTGGCCGGCACGTCGCCGATGGCCACGCCGAACGACGCGCCGCGGTAGCCGGCCTGCGCGCCGAACCAGGAGGCGACGATGCCGGCGCTGCGCAGCGTGGCCAGGTCCGGGCGCTGCGGGAACACGAACGGCAGTTCCAGGCGGCGCGTATCGCGCTTGTCGTAGAACGGCACCGGCAGCAGCGCCAGGTCGTTGCGCAGCACCAGCGGGGTGGCGGTCAGCGACAGCCGCGTGGACGGATCGATGTTGGCCCACAGGCTGGTGTGGTCCGGATCCTCGCAATCGCGGGTGTAGTGGCCGATCAGTTGCAGGTTGAGCCGGTTGTAGTCGCTGATCAGGCGCGGATCGATCGGCACGTCGCTCTGCTGCAGCTTGCCGGCGTTCTCGCGGCTGACCGGCAGGGTCGCCACGGTGACGCCGTTGACGCTGACCTTCAGGTGCGACAGGTCCGGCAGCAGCGCCGGCGAGTAGCTGTAGACCAGATGCAGGTTCGCCGCCTGCACCACTTCGTCGGTGCGGGTGCTGAAGGCGATACCGGCGCTGCCCTGGATGCCGCGCAGGGTCATCTCGTAGTCCACACCCAGTTGCTTGAGCGTGGCCGAGCGCTCGCGTTCGGCCGGAGACGGCAGCGGCGTGGCGGTCGCGGCGGCGGCCGGCGCCTGCGCGGTGGCGGGAAGGGTCGGCTCCTGGGCCAGGGCGAGGCCGGAGAGAACCGTGAGACAGCACGCAGCCAGGGCGGGTAGACGCATCGACGGCAACCGGATGGAAGTGAAAGAGAGGAATGAATGCGACACGATGGAACGACGACTCACGGCGCAGCCTCCTCGCCGGCGGTGCGGCCGCGCCAGCCGCTGCGCGCGCTGCTGGCGACGTGCTGGCCGAGGCGCCTGAAGCCGCGCATGCTGGCCGCGAACACGCGGCCCAGCGACACCCAGAAGCGGTCGCGGTCGTGACGGCCCCACTGCGACACCCAGATGTCGGCACGGGCGAAGGTGCAGGCCACCAGCCAGCGCTCCTGCTCGATCGACATCGGCCGGAACTGGATGCTGATTTCGCCGTCGCGGTCGTGGCGCACCATCGCCGGCAGACGCTTGGAGCTGCCGCGCTGCGGCAGCGCGATCTCCACCGGCAGGTCCGGCTCCACCGGCACCGGCTCGAGCAGACGCAGCGCCATGCCGCCGGTGGAGAAGTTGACCGTGCGGCAGGCCAGTTCGCGGCCATCGGCCAAGTGCAGGGTGGCCGGGATATCCAGCGGCACGCGGTGCGAGCGGCGCACCTGGCGCATCTCGCTGGCGGTGGCGATGGTGGCGCCGAGCAACAGCACGTTGTACGCGGTCCAGGCCAGGTTGAACCAGATCGTCTGCGCCTCGCCGCCGGGCTGCACGCTGAGCAGGCGCATCACGCCCGCAGCCAGGCCGGCCAGGTTCAGCACCAGCAGGAACAGGTAGGGCTTGGCGATCTGCCCGTCGAAGTAGCTGCGCGGCACCAGGCCACCCTTGGGGGTGACGTTGAACTTGCCGAGCTTGGGATTGAGCAGCGCCACCAGCGTCGGGCGCAGGATGTACCAGGCCAGGGTGGTCTCGTAGACCTCGTTCCACAGCAGGTGGCGGAACTTACCCTGGGTGCGCAGGTTGGTCAGGTTGGCCTGCAGGATGTGCGGCAGCGCATAGGCCAGGATCATCAGCGCCGAGGCATGGATCACGTGCGCGCCGAAGAACAGGAACGCCAACGGCGCGGTCAGATAGACGATGCGCGGCAGCCCGTAGAAGAAGTGCAGCATCGCGTTGGCGTAACACAGGCGCTGCGACAGGCGCAGGCCCTTGCCCAACAGCGGGTTGTCCAGCCGCGCGATCTGCGCCATGCCGCGCGCCCAGCGGATGCGCTGGGCGACGTGGCCGGACAGGCTCTCGGTGGCCAGGCCGGCGGCCTGCGGCACCGCGATGTAGGCGCTACGGTAGCCGCGGCGGTGCAGCTTGAGCGCGGTGTGCGCGTCCTCGGTGACGGTCTCCACCGCCACCCCGCCCACTTCCTCCAGCGGCTTGCGCTTGATCACCGTGCACGAGCCGCAGAAGAAGGTGGCGTCCCACTGGTCGTTGCCGTCCTGCAGCAGGCCGTAGAACAGCTCGCCCTCGTTGGGCACCTTGCCGTGGTTGCCGAGATTGCGTTCGAACGGATCGGCGGAGAAGAAGTAGTGCGGCATCTGCACCACCGCCAGCTTGGCGTCGCGCAGGAACCAGCCCATCGCCACCTGCAGGAACGAGCGCGTGGGGATGTGGTCGCAGTCGAAGATCGCCACGTACTCGCCGCTGGACTTCTTCAGCGCCGCGTTGATGTTGCCGGCCTTGGCGTGGAGGTTGTTGGTGCGGGTGACGTAGTGGATGCCGACCTGCGCGCAGAACGCGCGGAACTCCTCGCGGCGGCCGTCGTCGAGCAGGTAGATGTTGAGCTTGTCGGCCGGCCAGTCCATCACGCTGGCGGCGAGGATGGTCGAGCGCACCACCGACAGCGGTTCGTTGTAGGTGGGAATGAACAGGTCGACGCTGGGCCATTCACGCTGGTCGGCCGGCAGCGGCAGCGGCCGCCGGTTCAGCGGCCACAGCACCTGGAAATAGCCCAGCGCCAGGATCACGAACGCGTACAGTTCGGCAAGCAGCAGGCCCAGGCCCAGGCTGAGGTCGACCGGGCTGCTCATGCCCACGGTCTGGGTCAGACGCCACCAGATGTAGCGCGAGGACACCGCCAGCGACAGCGCCATCATCACCAGGATCGCCAGGCGGCTGCCGCTGCGCCGCAGCAGCATGGCCGCGGCGAACACCACCAGCGAGAACAGCAGTTGCTGCGGCACATCCATCGGGATGGCGACGACGAAGACCAGCAACACGGCACCCAGCAGCCACAGCGACCAATTGGCCAGGACATGCAGCGGGCGCGCGGCACGCGACGCGGAGGCAGCGCTCATCGGCGATTCCTAACAAGGGGAGGAGGTCGGCGCGCGGTCTTCCCCACCGCGCGGCGACGGCAAACAGGTGCGGCGCCCGCAGGCGCCGCATGGCATCAACGATTCAAGAAGCGCTTGAGCGGACCGCCCGGCGCCGGCACCGCGGCCTCGCGGCCGACCTCGAGCAGGCGCTGGAACAGCTGCTGCAACGGCGTGCCGGTCGCGGTGCCGATGACGGCGGCCGACACAGGCGCCGCCGGTGCGGCGGGCGCCACCGGCAATGGCGCAGCCGGCCTGGGCTCGACCGCGGCGCGCACCACCGACAGCACCGGCGCCGGCGCGGGAGCCGCCGGCGGCGGCGCGGCGGCAGCCGGCTCCGCGGCGCTGAGCCGGTCGGCGGAAAAATCCTGGTAGGCGGTGGCGCCACTGCTGCCGAGCTTGGCGAACAGGCTGGAGACGTCGTCGCCGGTTTCGGCACCCGTTTGCTTGGACTTCTTGGACATGACGCCCCTCATGACGATCTGAAAATAGTCGGTCGCTACCGCCGCGCTCAGCCGGCCCTGGCCAGCACGAAGCGGCGCAGGTCTTCGTGTCCGGACGACAACGCACGCACGCCCAGGCCGGCCGACATCCCCACCTGCATGAACCATGCCTGATACACCCCTTCCAGGAAGCCGTCGGCACCGCCGGCCTGCCCGGCCAGGCCGATGTGCAGCGGCGAGCCGGCGTGCAGCAGCTCGACGCGGTCGGCGTGCTCCTCGAAGCGCGCATAGCCCCACTCCAGCCGGTCCCAGACGCGGTTCACCGCGTCCTCCAGCTCCTGCAGGGTGGTGCAGGCGCCGACCTGGTGTTCGGCGGCGAAGCGGCGGCCGATGCGCGCCATCAGCAGGGCCAGGTCCTCGGCGCCCAGCTCCGCGGCGAACTCCTCGGCGAGCGCGCGCAGAAAGCCGCGCCACTGCCGCGAACAGGCGTGGGTGCGGTAATGGGTCTGCAACGCGTGAGCGCTCATCGAGGAAGTCTCTGGGCAGGGACGGAACGACAACGGCGTAGCGGGTGTGGCGCCCCGGGCCGACCGTCGCCGGCCGTCACTAATGCGACACAGTTCTCACTTTGTGGCGCAGTGTATCTCACTCTTTCTTCACCGCAAAGCCCTGATGCGCCGAACTGCGACCCCTGCCCGCCCGCTCCGGGACCGGCGCTGGGTCGGCACCGGCAGGGCCGCCCAGGCTCAGTGCCGCTCCTCGGCCGGCACCTGGAACACCTGCCGCAGGTAGGCCAGATAGGCCGGATCGTCGCACAGGGTCTTGCCGGGCGAGTCGCTGAGCTTGGCCACCGGCTGGCCGTTGCAGCGGACCATCTTGATCACGATCTGCAGCGGCACCAGGCCCAGATCGTTGGTCAGGTGCGTGCCGACGCCGAACGCCAGCATGCAGCGGTCGCGGAAATGCGCGTACAGCCGCATCACCTTGTCGATGTCCAGGCCATCGCTGAACACCAGGATCTTGCTGCGCGGATCCACCCGATGCCGCTGCAGATGCGCCAGCACCCGCTCGCCCCATTCGAACGGATCGCCGGAATCGTGGCGCATGCCGTCGAACAGCTTGCAGAAGTACAGGTCGAAATCGCGCAGGAACGCATCCAGGCCGACCACGTCCGACAGCGCGATGCCGAGATCGCCGCGGTACTCGCGCGCCCAGGATTCCAGCGCCGCCGCCTGCGAATCGCGCAGCCGCGGCCCCAGCGCCTGGAACGCCTGCAGGTATTCGTGCGCCATCGTGCCCAACGGGGTCAGCCCGTAACGGCGGGCGAAGTACACGTTGCTGGTGCCGACGAACTGCTTGCCGAGGGTCTGCTGCAGCACCGGCAGCAGTTCGCCATGCCAGGCGCGCGAATAGCGGCGGCGGGTGCCGTAGTCGGCGATGGCGCAGTTGTCGTAGCCCGGGGTATCGCGCAGCAGCGCGATCTTGGCCTGCAGGCGGCGCAGGCCTTCGGCATGGTCGGCGCCGCCGGCGTTGCGGAACCACACCTCGTTGACGATCGCCAGCAGCGGCACCTCGAACAGGATGGTGTGCAGCCACGGCCCACGGATATGCAGCTCGATCTCTCCGGGCACGCTGGTCGAGGCCTGCAGTTGCAGGTACTTGCGGTCCAGGTGGAACAGCGCCAGGAAATCGACGAAGTCCGGCTTGATGAAGCGCATCGCGCGCAGGTAGTCCAGCTCGTCCTCGCGGAAGCGCAGCGCGCACAGCGCGTCGATCTCTTCGGAGATCTGCGGCAGGTACTGCGCCAGGTCGATGCCCGGGGTGCGGCACTTGAAGCGGTATTCCACCTGCGCGCCGGGATGCTGATGCAGCACCGCCTGCATCATGGTGAACTTGTAGAGGTCGGTGTCCAGCAGCGAGTCGATGATCATCCGCCGATTATGCGCTCAGTGCGTTGCGGCCCCGTGGTGGCCAATCGCAGGCGTCGCGATACACGCGCGCAACTCACCGCTTCAGCACCGCCTGCGCCGGCTTGTGCTGCACGGTGAAATCGCTGTCGCGCGCGCCGCCGGCGTCCGGATCGGTGTACCAGCACCACAGCGCGATGCCGGCGATGCGCGGCTGCGCGTCGAGTACGTCGCGCCACTCGCGCAGCACCTGCGCCTGCAACGCAGTGTCGACCTCGGCCGTGCGTTGCTCCGGGCTTTCCCACGGCGCCGCCAGGCTGCCGTGCGCCGAGCGCAGGCCTAGCTCGGCCACCCACACCGGGCGGCCGCTGCGCTCGCCCAGCGCCTGCACCCGCGCGGCCGCCGCGCGCATCTGCGCGCGCCGCTGCTCGGGCGCGGCGGCCAGCGCCGGATACAGGCTGGTGCCGACGAAATCGAACCGGTCCCAGTAGCCGAAGCGCTCGGCCTGCTCCAGGCCGTCGGCGACATAGCCGATCGGGCCGCGGTAGACCTGGCGCACCGCCGCCAGCAGCGCCGGCCACTGCGGCGCATCCTGCAGCTGACGCAGCTCGGTGCCGACGATCAGCGCGCTGGCGCGCTCGTCGGCGGCGACCTGGGCCAGTTGCAGCAATGCACGCCGGTAGGCGGCGAACCAGGCGTCGCGATCGGCCGGTGCGGCCTCGCCGGCCCAGTGCCCGGGAATCCACAGGTGCACCTTCAGCACCGGCTGCAGGCCGGCGGCGCGCATCTGCCGCAATCCGACGCGGACCAGCGCCGGGCTGCTGTCGCTGCCCAGCACCGGGGTCGAAGACTGCGGCGCCGCCTGCCAGACGAAGGCGACCAACAGCGCACGCGAAGCGCCGGCCTCGGCCAGTTGCCGCAGCGACTGCTGCGCGGCGGCGCTACCCCACGGCGCCTGCGGCGACACCTTGACGTTGGCGCCCATCCAAGGCGGCGGCGCCGCACTGCAGCCGCCGGCGCTCAGCGCCAGCAGCAGTGCGGTCAGCAGTCTCACGGCGATCGGCGCCATACCCGGTAGATGCCCTGGTGGTAGACCAGACTGTAGCCCGGCAAGCCCTGCTGCCACAGCTGCGGGAAGCGTCGGTTGAGGCTGTCCAGGGCGCCGGTCTGGCTGGCGGGGTCGCTGACCACCACTTGCGCCGGCATCTGCCGCGGATCGACCAGCGCCTGCTTGAAGCGCGGGTCGAACGGCAGGATCAGTTGTTTGGCGTCGCCGCGCGCGACGATCACCGGATAGCTGGCGCGGTCGTCGAGCAGGGTCGGCAGCCGCGCCTCGGCTAGCCACGCGCCCAGGTGCGCAGCGTCGGCATGGCGCGGCGTCGTGGGCGCCTGCAGCGCGGCGATCCAGTCGCGGGTGGTGGAGGTGGCGGTGCGGGCGATCACCCAGCCGCTGGACACCGCGCCGGCCAGCAGCAGCGCCAGGCCCAGCCAGCGCAGGTTGCGGCGCAGGTCGCCCAGCACCAGCGCCGCCGGCACCAGCAGCAGGGCGAGGAAGTCCAGCGGCTGCGCCGTGAAACGCGCCCAGGTGGCGAGCGTACCGGCACCGATCACGGTGGCGGCGGCGGCCAGCACGCTGCGCCAGGTGTCGCTGTCGCGGGTGTGACGCAGCAACAGCAACAGCGGCGCGCTGACCACCCCGGCCAGCAGCAACCACAGCGGCGGCCACCACGGCTGCGCCGCGGCCTGCTGCAGCCACGGCTGCAGCGCCGCCTGCGCCGAGATGCCGCGGAAGGCGGACGTGGCGTCGCGCACGAACAGCAGCGGGTCGCCGAAGAACATGTAGTTGAGGTACATCCATGCCCCCACCGCGAACAGGAACGGCAGGTAGCACACCAGGTAGAACGCCAGCGGCGCCTGCCGCATCAGCCGCGGCGGCGCGATCAGGAACAACCACGGCGCCAGCGCCAGCGCCAGGAAGCAGGCACGCTCGTCGACGAAGAACAGCAGGCACAAGCTCGCGGCCAGGCGCAGGTAGGCGAAGGCTTCCGGATCGTCGCGGAAATGGCGCAGCGCGCGCGCGGCCACGTAGAACACCAGCAGGCCCAGGCCCTGGTTGTTGCCGGACAGGGTTGGCCACAGGAAGAACGGCTGGATCACCACACCCGCACTCAGCGCCCAGGCCCAGCCGCGGCCCAGGCCGGCGGCGATGTCGCGCCACAGCAGGGTCACCAGCGTCGCCCCGGCCAGCACGTCGACCAGGTACGGCAGCAGCGGCGTGGACAGGCCCGGCAGGCCGCCGAGCAACAAGCCCAGGTACAGCGAGGCCTGCGCGTACAGGAAGCCCAGGTACTCGATGCGGAAGCCGGCCGCGTCGCGCAACAGCAGCAGCTTGGCGTACTGCGCCATCGCGTCGTCGCTCATGTAGCCGTGCGCGAGCAGTCGGTGGCACAGCAGCGCCAGCAGCGCCGCGGTGAACACGAACACCGCGGTGCCGCGCGCGCGCGGCGGCGCGTCAGTCGTCGAGCGCGGCGCGGCGCTCTTCGGCCATGTGCTTGCTGATGCCATGGGTGGTCTTTTCCCAGTAGAACGGGTTGCGGATGAGCTGCCACAGGCCCTTATAGGCGGCGATGGACTGCAGCAGCCAATACAGCGGCACGGTCAGCGCGTAGGGCGCCAGGCGGAAGTAGTCGCGCTTGAACGCCGCCACCAGGGTCATATAGATCAGGAAGCCATTACCGAGCAGCAGGTTGAGCAGGCTCAGGTACAGCAGCGCCGGCGGGAAGAACGGATCGAAGAACTTCGAGCCCACCGCCAGCCACAGCCCGTAGCTCAACCACATCAACGGCGCGGCCAGCGCGGTGAAGAAGGTGCCGCCGACGAACAGCTGGAAGCCCCAGAACCCGCGCACGCCGGTGGAGCGGTACAGCTGCACCGGGTCGCGCATGTGCACCAGCCAGGTCTGCATGTAGCCCTTGAGCCAGCGCGAGCGCTGCCGGATCCAGTTGGGGATGCTGACGTTGGCTTCCTCGAACGTGGTCGAGTTGACCACGCTGACCCGGTAGCCCTGCTGGGTCAGGCGCACGCCCAGGTCGGCGTCCTCGGTGACGTTGTACGGGTCCCAGGCGTGGACCTTGCGCAGGATGTCCAGGCGGAAGTGGTTGGAGGTGCCGCCGAGCGGAATCGGGATGCGCAGGGTCTCCAGCGCCGGCAGGTAGAAGTCGAACCACAACGTATATTCCAGCGTGAACATGCGCGTGAGCCAGTTCTCGTCGGCGTTGTAGTAGTTCAGCCGCGCCTGGATGCAGGCCACGTCGGCCGGCGACTTGCGGAACGCGGCGACCACGCGCTTGAGCTGGTCCGGCTCCGGCTTGTCCTCGGCGTCGTAGATCGTGAGCATCTGCCCGCGGGCGAAGCGCAGCGCGTAGTTGCAGGCCTTGGGCTTGGTCTTGGGCTGCGACGGCGGCACCCGGATGATCTCGAAGAACGCCTCCAGGCCCAGCGCCTTGGCCGCCTCGATGGTCTCGGTATCGTCGGCCTCCAGCACCAGCTTCACGTCCAGCTTGGACGTCGGGTAGTCGAGCCGGCGCAGCGCGTTGGCCAGGATCGGCAGCACGTCCGGCTCCTTGTACATCGGCACCAGCACCGTGTAGACCGGCAGGTCCTCGTCGCCGAGCGCGGCCACTTCCTCGTCGCTGACCTTGATGTCGATGCGGCGCCGCGCACCGCGCCAGGCCAGCACCAGCTTCAGCCCGAAGGTGGCCAGGAACGCCACCGCGATCAGCGTGTTGAGCGCGATCAGGGTGACCAGCGGCCACAGCGCCAGGGCCGCGGCCAGCACCACCGTGAGCGCCACCAGGAACACCGACTGCGCGCGGGTGATCACCTGCCGCGCCGAATGCTCGGGCGCATGTTCGGCCAGCAGGTTCAACGCATCGTGGGTGAGCTGCGCGTCGGCGTGCTGCTGCAGGCTCCAGACGATGTCGAACTTGGAGGTGCCGACGAAGCGCACCTGCTCGCCGTAGGTGGCGCGCGCCCAGGCGAAGATCTCCGGGCCGGGATCGGCCACCGCCAGCACCAGGTGGCCGTCCTCCTCGCGCCACGGCAGCACCAGGCGCTGCGCGTAGTCGGCCAGCCGCTCCGGCTGGAACAGCGCCGGGTCGATCGGCTGCTTGAGCAGGTTGGCGAAGTGCAGCCCGAAGTGCTGCGCCAGCACCGTGTAGAAGCGCAGCGGCGCGACCCCGCGCTGGGCCAGCACCACGTCGCCCAGCCGCGAGCGCCAGCGCGCCTGCAGCGACAGCGCGTTCTGCAGCTGCGGCGGGTCGATCACCCCTGCGGCGACCAGCGCCTCGCCGATCGGCGCCTGCAGACCGCCCTCGGTGGGCAGTCGTCCGAGCCGGCCGGGCACGCTCGCCTCGGCGGCGACGCTCTCGTGTTCGCCGGACACGGTTAGAACCGCCACCAGGCGGCCACGAACGGACCGCCCGCACCGCCGGTGTTGCGCCCGACCACCGGCTGCTGGTAACCGAGCTGCAGCTGCGTGCCGCCGGGCAGCGTGTACAGCACCGAGGCCTGCAGCTTGCTGAAATCGAAGTTGTTGCCGCGGATCGGCGTGTTGTCGCCCGGCGCGTAGATCCGGTTCGGCCCCTTGCCGTTGCCCAGGCTCTGGATCACGTTGAACTCGCCGATCAGCATCCAGCGCGGCGCCAGCGCCACGCCGCTGGACACGTCCAGGCGTGCCTCGTCGGAGGCGTCGCCGCCGCGCAGCCGCACCGCCGTGCCGAGGTCGACATAGCCGTCGTGTTCGCCCAGGCGATAGCCGCGGCCGACGCTGTAGCGCAGCTCGGCGCCGTAGTCGCCCTGGCCCAGTGCCGGCCGCTCGCCATCGCGCTGGCGCGCATACGCGGGCACCAGCGCCAGCACCTGCAGCGCGCCCTGCCAGGGGCCGTCGCGGCCGTCCGGGTCGAGCCGGTAGCGCAGGCCGATTTCCTGGTCGGACCAGCCGCTGCTGTGGCGGTCGCCGTAGCCGCTGTCGTTGCGGTAGCCGACCTTGCTGAAATAGAAGTTGCCGACCAGGGTCAGGTCCGCGCTCAGCCCGTATTCGCCGTAGAGATTGAGCTGGTCCTGGCGGCTGCGCCCGGCATCGGGGAAGTTGCCCGACTGGCCGTGGCTGTTGAACACCGCGCCGCCATTGGTATGGCTGGCCTTGAGGATCACCAGCCCGTGACCGGCCTCGTCGACCCAGGCGCTGGCCCAGCAGGGGCCGGCCGCCAGGGCGAGCAGCGCCAGCGCCAGCCGCGCGCGGCGCGCAGGCGTGGCGCGGTGGGCAGCGGGCATGGGCACAGCGGACGCGCAGGCGCGCGCGTGGGTGCGCGGACGCACGCCGTCGAAATCATGCATGGTTGAGTTCCTGGTGGGGTTCCCCCGAACCGGAAAGCAGGCGCGGTCCAGGAGAGATCGGCGGAACACGTCATTTGTTAAGTGACGTACTTCCCAATATAGCGAATTTATGTTGCCATGCCGCACGCGCGCGCAACGCGGCCGATTTCGTTCAGCCTGGGCGGCGCCAGCACAGCCGGGCGAAGGTGACCCAGGCATGCAGCCAGATCACCGCCCACACCGCCACCCGCACCGGCCAGGCCCGGGTCGGCGCTTCGAACTTGCGGAAGTAGCGCCACAGCCCGCGGTGCTTGTGCCACTCGACGAACCATGGGCGTTTGCGGCTGGACACGCCGCGCACGTGCAGCACGCGCAGGCGGTTCAGCACCGCCACCGTGGCACCGGCCTGGCGCACCCGGCGGCACAGGTCCAGGTCCTCGGCATGCAGCCGATAGCCGGCGTCCCAGCCACCGATGCGGGTGAACAGCGCGCGCGGCAACAGCATCAGCGCGCCGGACAGCGCCGGCACCGGCTGCAGCGGCTGCGCCGGATCTGCCGCCAGCGCCAGCCGCGAGCCGGCCAGGGGATGCCGCAACATCGCCGCGAAGTCCGGATCGCGGCGGCGTACCGCGGCGTCGGCGCGGCCGTGCTCGTCGACCTGCTCCACGCCCAGCAGCGCCTCGCCGAGCGCGGCGGCCTGCGCGCGCAACTGGGCCAGGGTGTCGGGCTCGACCATCAGGTCGGGATTGACGAAGGCCAGCCACGGCGCGTCGCTGGCCGCGGCGCCCTGGTTGCAGGCGGTGGCGAAGCCGGGGTTGTCGGGATTGGCGATGAAGCGCACCCGCGCATCGTCCAGCGCGTGCCGCTGCACCACGGCGAGGGTGTCGTCGCGCGAGGCGTTGTCGACCACCCGGATCTGCGCCACCTCGGCTGCCGCGCGCAACCGCTGCAGACAGGCATCGATGGTGCTGCCGCTCTCGTAGGTCACCACCACCACGGCTATCTGCTGTTCGCTCATCCGCCAATTATCCCGCATGTGCCGCCCGCCACGCGCACGGCGGGCATGGCGGCGGCGGCGATTGCCGCGCATACTCTGCGCCCCGTGCGCTGCGCGGCCGCCTGCGGCCCCGCGCGCATGGGAGACGGAGCGATCCGTGTCCTCTCCTTCGCCCAGTGCAGATGCCGGTCAGCGTTGTTTCCTGTCCCAGGCTGCCGCCCCACCCCGCAGACCGCGCGCGCCGCCCGAGCCCGCGCCCATGCCGAGATGCCGGCGGCGCCCGCTTCTCCGCTCCCGATCGCGCGACCGGGCCCTGTCCCAGGCCTCCTCGCTTCTGGTCTAGACCAACCACCCGCAAGGGCCGCGCTGTGGCGCATGGCATGCCCAGGCTGCGGCCGCTGGCACGGCGCGCCGGGTCGTGCCGGCACCGCGAGGCACGCGCATGAGCGCCCGCCACCAGATGCACGGCATGGGCACGCAGACCGTGGCCGCCGACTGGCCGCCGCTGTCCGACGGCGAGGTGGAAGCCCTGCTGCAGCAGTACGCCCTGCCCGGCCGCCTGCACGCCTTGCGTTGGCACAGCCCGCGCCCGTTCTCGGCAGCGGCGGAGGTCGAGACCGCCGTCGGCACGCTGTTCGTCAAGCGCCACCATCGCCGCGTGCGCGACCTGCACGCGCTGGGCGAGGAGCATGCCTTCATCGCCCATCTGCGCGCGCAGGGCGTGCCGGTGCCGGAGGTGCTGCGCGACCGCGATGGCGCCAGCGCGGTGCGGCGTGGCCACTGGACCTATGAGGTGATGCGCGCCGGCGAGGGCGAGGACCGCTACCGCGAGGCGATGTCGTGGACGCGCTTCGCCGACACCGCGCATGCCGCTGCCGCTGGCCGCGCGCTGGCCGCGCTGCACCGCGCCGCCGCCGGCTACGCCGCGCCGCCGCGCAGCACCACCGTGCTGGTCGCCAACCTGCGCCTGTTCGCCCAGCCGCAGCCGTTGCAGGCGCTGGAGCACGATCTGGCACGGCGTCCGGCGCTGGCCGCATGGCTGCGGCAACGCGACTGGCAGGACGACCTGCGCGTGCAGCTGCTGCCCTGGCACGCACAGGCCTGGCCGCTGCTGCAGACGCCGCCGCCGGCGCTGTGGACGCATGGCGACTGGCACGCCTCCAATTTGCTGTGGCGCGGCCACGGCGCCGCCAGCGCGGTCAGCGCGGTGTTCGATTTCGGCCTGTCCGACCGCAGCTTCGCCCTGTTCGACCTGGCCACCGCGATCGAGCGCAACCTGATCCCGTGGCTGCAACTGGACGACGGCGGCACCGCCGTCGCCGATCTCGACCAGCTCGATGCGCTGCTGCACGGCTACGCCACATTGCTGCCGCTGGACGCGGCGCACCTGCGCCTGCTGGCCGCGCTGCTACCGCTGGTGCATGCCGATTTCGCGCTCAGCGAGATCGAGTACTTCGCCGGCATCACCGGCTCGGACGTGCACGCCGAGATCGCCTACCGCCGCTATCTGCTCGGCCACGCCGCCTGGTTCGGCCAGGGCGAGGGCCAGCGCCTGCTGCGGCACCTGCAACGGCGCGCGGCGGCCGCGCCATGAACCGTCGCATCCACACCGACACGTCCGCCGTCACGCCCGCCGTGCGCGCACCGCGTGGCGCTGCCGCTTCTCTCCTTCGTTTCGTTTCCCCGAGGTCGTTCCGCATGCTTCCCACACGCCGCTTCCCCGCTCCGCACGCCCTCGCGCTGGCCCTGGCCATCGCCCTGCCGCTGCCGGCCCTGGCCGCCGACGCTGCGCCGGCGCCCGCCAGCGCGCAGACCCCGGTCGAACTGGACGCGGTCAACGTGCAGGGTCGCCAGCCGCACGACCGCAGCAGCCTGAGCGGCTATGGCGACGCGCCGCTGCTGGACACGCCGATGGCGATCGACACCATCGATCGCACGCAGCTGTCCGACCGCCAGGTGCGCGTGCTCAGCGAGGTGCTGCGCGCCGACGCCGCGGTCGGCGACAGCTACGCGCCGATCGGCTACTACGAGAACTTCCTGGTCCGCGGCTATTCGCTGGATGCGGCCAACAGCTACCGCATCAACGGCCTGACCATCGCCGGCGAACAGAACGTGGCGCTGGAGAACAAGGAGCAGGTGCAGGTGCTCAAGGGTCTATCCGGGGTGCTGTCCGGCATCACCACCCCGGCCGGCGTGATCGACTACCAGACCAAGCGCCCGCAGCACGTGCGCAGCCTGGTGCTGAACGGCGACGACGACGGCAGCCGAGGTGCGGCGGTGGACCTGGGCGACTGGTTCGGCAGCGAGCGTCAGTTCGGCCTGCGCGTCAACGCCGCGCACGAGACCCTGCGCAGCTATGTCGATCACGCCGACGGCCACCGCAACTTCCTGTCGCTGGCCGCGGACTGGAACATCGACCCGCAATCGACCCTGCAACTGGACGTGGAGTACCAGGACCGCCAGCAGCGCTCGGTGCCGGGCTACCAGTTGCTCGGCGGCACGCAGTTGCCGAGCGGAGTGTCCGTGCATCGCCTGCTCGCCTACCAGCCGTGGTCCAGGCCGGTCGGCATCGAGGCGCTGAATGCGCAGGCGCGCTACGAATACCGCTTCAGCGACGCCTGGCATCTGCAGGTGGCCGCCTCGCACAGCCGCGCACTGATCGACGACTACTCCAGCTTCGCCTGGGGCTGCTACGGCGCGGCCAGCTGCGCCGGCGACGCGGTGCCCAACCATTTCAGCCGCGAAGGCGACTACGACATCTACGACTACCGCAGCCCCGCCGACAGCCGCCGCAACGACGAACTGCAGGCGATCGCCAGCGGCAGCGCCAGCACCGGCGTGCTGCAGCACCAGTTCCAGGTCGGCGTCGACTACCTGCATCGCACCATCGACCGCCACGGCTCGATCAACGAGATGATCGGCAGCGGCAACATCGACGCCGATCCGCCGCTGCTGTCGCCTGCCGACGCCGTGCTCGGCCCCAAGCGTCGGCGCCTGGACAGCGCGCAGACCGCGCTGCTGGCCAGCGACCGCATCGGCATCGGCGATGCCTGGCAGTTGCTGCTGGGCGCACGCCAGGTGCGCTACGACGAACGCGCCTGGGACCGCGACGGCAGCCTGACCCGACGCACGCGCCGTTCGGTGTTTCTGCCGCAGGCGGCGCTGCTGTTCAAGCTGCGGCCGTCGCTGTCGCTGTACGCCAGCTTCGCCAAGGGCCTGGCCCCCGGCGGCACCGCGCCGTGGTTCGCCAGCAACGCCGACAGCATCCTCGCCCCTACCAGCGCCTACCAGCGCGAGGCCGGCATGAAGTTCGAGCGCGATGGCGTGACTTTGGGCGCGGCGCTGTTCGACATGCGCCAGGCCAACCAGTACGCGCAACCGCAGGCCGACGGCAGTTTCTTGTTCGTGCAGCAGGGCCGCCTGCACAACCGCGGCATCGAACTGTCCGCCGCCGGCACGCTGGGCGCCGGCCTGCACCTGCAGGCCAGCGTCGCCGGCATCCGCGCGCGCGCCGAGGACACCGGCACGCCGGGCGACGAAGGCCACCAGGCACTGAACGTGCCGCGGCTGCGCGCCAGCGCCCAGGCCACCTGGGACGTGCCCGGCGTCAGCGGCCTGGCGCTGCTGGGCGGCGCGCAGTACAGCGGCGCCAAGTACGCCGACCGCAGCGGCCAGGTCGCCGTCGGCGGCTACAGCGTCTACACCCTCGGCGCCCGCTACGCCACCCGGCTGGGCGCGGTGCCGACCACGCTGCGACTGAGCGTGGACAACCTCACCGACAAGCGCTACTGGCGCGACGTCGGCGCCTACGAAGGCGACGACTATCTGTTCCTCGGCGCGCCGCGGACGGCGCGGCTGGCGCTGCAGTTCGATTTTTGAGGAGCTGGGAATGGGGAATCGGGATTGGGGATTCGTGAAAGCCGGAAGCGAGACATGGAGCTTCACCTTGTGGGAGCGGCTTTAGCCGCGACGCGCCGCGGCTGACGGGTTGCGGCTGATCGCTACAGTGAGAAAAACGCTGCTCCTTCAGCAAACACTGTCTTCTTCGTTCGCAAACGCCTGGCCCTGTTCTCCGGATCAACCATGACTTCTCTCGAACACCAGCCGCGCCGATGACCAAGGTGGCAATCCACTGTCATGCAGTCGAGACGCGCGAAGTGATGTGCTTTCCGATGGCGCAATGCGTCGGGACTGAAGTCCCTCCCACATTGCACTCGGCGGGCTTGCCGCCAGCCCCTGTGGGAGCGGCTTCAGCCGCGACGCGCTATTGCTGACGGGTCGCGGCTGAAGCCGCTCCTACAGCACGCGCGCAATGCACTGCGCCCGCGAATAATCCCCAATCTCTAATCCCCAATCCCCACTCCCGGCCTCCCCACCATGTCCCCGCTCGAATTGCTCGCCGTCCTGATCAACGTCCTGGGTGTGTGGCTGACCGCGCGGCGGGTGCGTTGGTGCTGGACGGTCAACGTGGTGGCGGTGCTGCTGTACGCGTGGCTGTTCTATCAGTGGAAGCTGTATTCGGACATGCTGCTGCAGGGCCTGTACGTGGTGCTGCAGGGCTACGGCTGGTGGCGCTGGAGCAACGGGCTGGGCGACGACGGCAAGGTCCAGGTCGGGCCGCTGCCGTGGGGCGAAGGCCTGCGTTCGCTGCTGGCCGGCGCCGTCGGCGCGGCGCTGTTGGGCTGGTGGATGCACCGGCACACCGATGCGGCGCTGCCGTGGCTGGACGCGGCGTTGTCGGCCTTCAGCGTGGTCGCCAGCGTGTGGGCCGCGCGCAAGCGCATCGCCAACTGGAGCCTGTGGATCGTACTGGACTGCATCTACGTCGGCGTGTTCGTGTACAAGGGGCTGTACCCCACCGCCGCGCTGTACGCAGGATTCGTGGTGTTGGCGGTATACGGACTGCGCCTGTGGCAGGCCGATCTGCGCCGCGCGCAAGCCGGCACCTGACACGCCACGCGCTCTTTGCTGCCTGGCGGCACAGCGCGTGCCGTCGTCAACTCGATGCGAATGGCGCGCCGCAGCCGCACGAGCATCACGCCAACATCAGTCGCCCGCATCGTCCGCGACCCTGCCGGCAGCGTAGTCTTGTCAGCAACGCTTCTCCACGCTCTGGATTTCGCATGCACTTCGCCACCGCAGCCGGCTTCGCCCAACGCATCGCCGATGCGCTGCTGGCGCGCATCGCCGCCGGCGAATGGCGGGCGGACCAACGCCTGCCGGTGGAGCGCGAACTGGCCGCGCTGTTCGGCTGCACCCGCATCACCTTGCGCGAGGCGCTGCAGCAACTGGAATCGGACGGGCACATCTACCGAGAGAACCGCCGCGGCTGGTTCGTCAGCGCGCCGCGGGTACGCCACGACCCCAACAGCATCGCCGGCTTCATGCAGTACGTGGCCGCGCAGGGCGGCGTCCCGCGCACCGAACTGCTCGCCGCGCAGCGCCAGCCGGCCGGCCCGACGCTCGCCCGGCACCTCCACCTGGACGATCCCGATGCCGAGGTGTTCGTGCTGCGCCGCCGCCGCTGGATCGGACGGCGAGCCGTGCTGCTGGAGACCAATGCGATCCTCGCCGTGTGGGCGCCGCGCCTGCTCGACCACGACCTGGCCGGCTCGCTGAGCGCCGTGCTGACCCAGCGCCTGGGCTTGCGGCAGGCGCGCAGCCGGCTGTCGATGTATCCGGCCACGCTCGATGCCGAGCAGGCGGTGCTGCTGCAATCCACCGCCGGCACGCCGTGCTTCCGTCTGCAACGCGTCAGCTACGATCCCGACGGACGTGCCGTGGAATTCGACATCGAGTCCTGGCGCCACGATGTGCTGGAAGTGTCGGTGGATGTGTATGCGCCGGGGAAATAAGCCGATCTGCGGCGATGCCAACCAGTCACGGGAGGTTGTGGGAGTCAACTGTCATGCAGCCGCGACGCGCGAAGTGGTGCGTGCTTTCCGATGGCGCAATGCGTCGGGACTGAAGTCCCTCCCACAGTGCATCCGGCGGGCTCGCCGCAAGCCGCTGAGGGAGTCAACTGTCATGCAACCACGACGAACGGAGTAGGCGGACGATCGGACCTCGGAAGCCGTCGGGACTGATCCCACAAAGGGGACGAGAGTCACTCCCACATCGCACCCGGACACTGCTCATCGCACAGTCGCTTGGCTTTGGCTTTGGCTGTTTCTCTGGCTTTTGACTTGCCGGGTTCCCTTCCGAAGCGGCGGCCATCGCGGGGAAAAACCCCGAAGGGGCGGCGCACAGGGATGTGCGCCGTCCGCGGCAGGGGCAGGATGCCCCTTCCGCGGATCCCCGGGATGGACGCGGACCCGGAGCGCGTCAGCGCGGAGGGCGCGAGGCAGGGTGTGCTTGACCAGCCTTCGGCTGTGGTGAAGCGCTTCTTTTGGTTACTTTTCTTTGCACAAGCAAAGAAAAGTGACTCGCCGCAAGGCGAAAGCTTTGCCCTTGCACTTGTTGTCACCATGGCTGAATTATGGGAGCGACCTCGACACCAGACGCACTAGGCATCGAACAACGCCCGTTGCGGATCCGGCGGCGGCAGCGTGTCGTACAGGCGCTGCAGCTCTTCGCGGCAGGCGCGCAGCGGATCGTGCATCAGGAAGCCGGCCAGGCGCGCGTGCCAGGCCGGCCAGCGCGTGGCCAGCGCATCCATGTCGCCGTCGGCGGCGCGGCCTTCGCCGCTGCACGCGACATGCGCGGTCTCGCACAGCACGTTGCGCCAGCCGAGTCCGGCCATGCGCAGCGACAGGTCGGTCAGCGCCGCATACCAGGAGCCATAGCTGCTGGCGTCCAGGCCGCCGGCACGCTGCCGGGCCACCCCACGCAGCACCACCGCATGGCACACCGCCGACGGCAGTTCCGGATGCAGCGGCGGCAGCGCCGCGCAGGCCCGCGCCAGGCGCTCGGGATCCTCGGGCGGCGGATTGATCTCGCCCAGCCGCGGCCACGCGCAGGCTTCGCCGGCATTGCTCCACGGCGTGGCGCTGGCGATGGCCGCGTCGCGCGCCAGGCAGGCGCTCAACTGCAGCAACCAGCCCGGCCCGGGCTGCGCGTCGGCCGCCAGCACCGCCACGTCCGCATCGCCGCAGGCACGCAGCATCTCGTCCACATGCGCCACCTCGCCGAGCATGCGCGGCCGCCGCGTGTAGTCGGCCTGCAGGCGCGTGCGCGCCAGCCAAGCCTCGATCACCCGGATGCCGCGCGGGCCGGCCTGCGCATCGTCGGCCAGCCACACGCGGGTGCCGGCCGGGGTGTTCGCTTCCAACGCGCCCAGGCAGGCGTCCAGCGCGACGTCGTCGACGCCGACCGCCAGCAGCACGATGGGCAGGCTCACCCGCTTACTTCTTGCCGCGTGCCGGCAGCGGCTTCATGGCCTCGAACTTCTGCCCGTACTCGTCGGTGAGATTGCGCGCTTCCTGCGGGTTGCGCACGATCGAGGGCGTGATCAGCACGATCACTTCCTGGCGATCCTGCTTCTGGGTTTTCTGCCCGAACAGCGCACCGACCACCGGCAGCTTGCTCAGGTACGGCACGCCGTTGCTGCCGTCGGTGGTGCTGTCGTTGATCAAGCCGGCCAGCATGATGGTGTCGCCGCTCTGCACGGCCGCCTCGGTCTTGACCCGACGGGTGTTGATCGGCACGTTGCAGGCGACGCTGGTGCCGGCGCTGGTGCCGCAATTGGTCGGCGCCGCGCCGGGCGAGCTGACTTCCTGCACGATGTCCAGGAACACCATGCCGTCCTTGGTCACGCGCGGACGCACCTTCAGGATCACGCCGGTATCGAGGTAGTTCACCGAGGAGTAGGTGGTGCCGGCGCCCAGGCCGGTGTCGACACTGACCGAGTTGATCGGAATGCGCGTGCCCACATTGAGCGTGGCCTCGGCGTTGTTGCGCACGAACACCGAGGGCGTCTGCAACAGCTTGACGTTGGTGACCTGATCCAGCGCAGTGATGACCGCTGCGGCGTTCTTGCCCAGGAAGGTCCAGCCCAGGCCACTGCTGCCGGTGATGGCACCGGCGATATCGCCCCAGATCTTGCGGCCGGCCGCGCTGGGCAGATTCGCGCCACCGCCGCTGAAGCCGATGTTGTCGGCAGTGGACGACGCGTTCACCGCCTGCTCGAAGTACCAATTGACGCCGTATTTGAGATCGCCAGTCAGGTTGACCTCCGCCACCTGCGCCTCGATATGCACTTGCATCGGCATCACGTCGAGCTTCTCGACCACGTCGCGGATCGAGCGCCAGGCCTGCGGGGTCGAGCGCACCAGCAGGGTGTTGGTTTCCTCCACCGCCGACACGCCGACCTTGTCGCCCTGCACTTCCAGGGTCACGCTGCCGTTGCCGGACGTGCGCGGCGACAACTGCAGGCTGCCATTGCCCAGGCCGCCACCGCTGCTGCCGGAGGAACTGCTGCTGCCCAGGCTGTCGCTGCTGCTGCCCAGGCTCCCGCCCAAGCTGCCGCCGCCCAGGCTGCTGCCGTCGCTGCCGTTGAAGCCGCCCAGGCCGCCGCCGTTCAACTGGCTCATCTGCGAGCCCGGCATCAGCGAGGCGTTGGAGTCGCCGCGGTTGCCGCCGCCGGCGCCGAACACTTCGGCCAGGCGGTCGGCCAGATCCTTGGCCTTGATGTACTTGAGTTCGTAGGAGAACAGCCGCGCGCCGCCGCCGGCGCTGTCGATGCGGTCCAGCCACTCCTGGATCTGGTCCAGGTAGCGCGCCTGCGGGGTGATCACCAGCACCGCGTTGGCGTTCTCCAGCGGCATGAAGCGGAACATGCCGGCGCTGGGGGTCTTGCTGTTCTCGCCGAACACCTTCTCCAGGTCGGCCGCGACCTGTTCGGCCTTGCCCGACTGGATCGGGAACACCCCCACCGACATGCCCGACAGCCAGTCGACGTCGAAGATCTGCACGGTGCGCAGGTAGTTCTCCAGCTCGGCACGGGTGCCGCCCAGGGTGATGACGTTGCGCGAGCCGTCGATGCCGACGATGGCGTTCGGGCGCGCGTAGGGCTCCAGCACCTTCTTCATCTCGCTGGCGGAGATGTACTTCAGCGGCACCACGCGCACCTCGAAGCCGCGCGCGTTGGCCGGCGAGGCGGTGCTCGGCGCCACCGTGCCGGCCAGGGCCTGGTCGGCGGGGACGATGTTGTAGCGGCCGCCGCTGTAGACCATGCGTGCGTTGTTCCAGCCCAGCACCATCTCCAGCAGGTTCAGCGCCTGCGCCGGCGACACCGGCTTGGGCGTGGCCAGGGTCACCGTGCCCTGCACGCCCGGCGCGATCACGTAGTTCTGCCCGAGCATGTCGCCGAGGATGGCCTTGACCACCGCCTGCAGCGATTCGCCCTCGAAGTTGAAGGTGGCGCTGCCGCTGCTGGCGTTGCCCAGCGACGGCGCCGGCGCCGCGGCGGCCGCGGAATTGATCATGGTGCCGCTGCCGCGGCGGATCACCGGGGTGGCGCGCTCGGGCAAGGCGTTGGGATCGGCCGGGCCGCCCTGGCCGTCGCTCTGGGTGCTGCCGGCCGCGCCGACCTGGGGGTTGATCGCGGCGCCGCGACGGATGTCCGGCGAGGGCGTGGTGGCGCAGCCGGCCACCAGGCCGATGGCGAGGAACAGGGAAAACAGACGCGGCGTCATGCGATCACTCTTCAAGGGTTCTGACCTGAGGGGTTGTTCTGGCGCTGTTGCTGCAATTGCCGACGGCGCGCTTCGATCCGCTCGCGGATGGCCTGCAACTGCTCCGACGACGGAGCCGGCGACGACGGCTGAGGGGCGCTCGGGGTCGGTGCCTGGTTCGGCACCGGGTTGGGGGTGGACTGGTTCGGCGGGCGCGGCGCGTTGGCGTTGGACTGGCCATTGGGCGCGGACGCCGGCGGCGGCATCTGCCCCTGCGCGGCACGCCCGGCCTGGCCGAGCACGGTCGGCGGCTGCCCACCCTTGCCGTCGAACACCTTCAATTCCAGGGTCTGGGTGCCGCCGCTGCCGCTGACCGTGGCCTGGCGCGGCGCCAGCGACAGCAGCCGCCAGCCCTGCACGGCGTCGCCGCCTTCCTTCAGGCGCAGCGATTCGCCCTGCTCGGTGGTCAGCGTCGCCATCTTGAAGCGGTCGGTGAGCAGCACCCCGGTCAGGCGCACGTTCGGCGCGGCGGCCTGGCCGTTGTCGGCGCTGAGGAAGAACGGATGCGGACGGCGATCCTCGGCGAACACCGGGCGCGCGGCGATCTCGCCGTACTGCGAGAAATCGCCCAGGCGCTGTGTGGTGGCCGCGGGCAAGCCTGGCAGCCGCTGCAGCATCGACGGATCGTCGGGCAGCGGCGCCACGCGTTCGCCGAGCCCGCCCAGGCCCAACGCCCAGATCAGCAGCCCCCACAGCGCCAGCGTGCCCAGCCACACGGTACGCAGGCCCATCGCTTCAATTCGCATGACGGCCCTCCACCTGTTGCGGCAGGTCCGCCGGCGCGGCATTCGCGGCGCCGGGCGCACCCGGAGGGTTGGTCGCGCTGGGGGTGGCCGGCGGCGGCGACGGCACGGCGGCCGGCTCGGTCGGGCCAGCGCCGGCGGAACCGCCGGCGTTCATCACCGGCGTGGCTGCGGCGGGGGCCGCTGCTGCCGACGGGTCCGGTGTGGTGGACGCCGCCGGCGGCGCCGGCATCGCGTTCGGACGCAGGTAGCCGGCCAGTTCGAAGGCCACGTCCAGGCCGTTGCCGCTCTCGCCCGGCGAGAGCTGGTAGCGCTGCGCCATCACGTTGAGATTGTCGATGAACAGCGCCGGCGTGCCGCTTTCCAGCGCATGCAGTACCGCCGCCAGCTCCGGCGTGCCGCAGCGCAGGCGCACCTGCACCGCCACGCGGGTGAAGCGGTCGCTGCGGTTGTCGGCGGCCAGCGGCGAGCGGTTGCTGATCGCGCAGCTGCGGTTGCCGGGGCTGGCCGTGGCCACCGCGCTTTCCAGGCGCTGCACCAGACCGGCCGAGGCCAGTTCGGCCGAAGTCTCGCGCAGGAAGCCCGGGCGCGTGGTCAGTTCGCGCTGCGCCTGCTGCAGCCGTTGCGCCACCTGCGGCGCCTGCTGCAACTGCATGCGCACGCGCAGTTCGCGCTGCTGCAGTTCCTGGATCTGCGCATCGACCTCGCGCATCGGCACGGTCCACCACGGATGCACCAGCACCAGGTAGCCCAGCGCCAGCGCCGCCAGCAGCAGCCCCAGCGCCAGCCAGCGGTCGCGCTTATCGACCTGCACCGGCATCGGCGGCCTCCTTGCGCTTGGTCCCGGCCAGCTCGGCGGTGAGGGTGAAGCGGTCGCGGTGGCTGCCCGGGTCGGCCTGCAGCACGCCGGTCAGCGACGGCGTGCGCCACAGCGGCGAACCTTCCAGCCGCCCGACCAGCGACGAGGCTTCGCTGCTGAGGCCGATCAACTGCAACTGGTTGCCCTCGATCGAGAACTTCTCCAGATAGGTGCCCTCCGGCAGGCGCTTGCTCAATTCGTTCCAGACCTCCACCGAGGCCGGGCGCTCGGCGCGCAACTGGTCGAAGAACGCAGCGCCTTCGACCAGATCGACCAGCTGCTGGCGCTGCGCGGCGACCGCGCGCGCGCGCTGCGCGCCGCTGTCCACCTGGGTGCGCAGGTGCTCCAGCGCATCGCGGCGGTTGTCCAGCAGTTGCCAGCCGGCCGCGCACAGCGCCAGCAGCGCGGTGGCGGCAAGGATCGCGTTCCAGCGCCGCATCGGGTCGGCGCGGCGGTGGCGCTGTTCCTGCGGCAGCAGATTCACTCCCAGCGGCGCGCCATCGCTGCCGGCGACGTCGATGCCGGCCAGGGTCGGGCGCAGCGCGCCGGCGCTGGCCTGCAGGTCGTCCAGCACGCGGCGCGGGGCCACCACCAGTTCGGCGTCGAGCTGGGCGTCGTCGCGGCGACCGTCGGCGCGCACGTCGTAGATCACCTGGTCGGCCTGGAACGGGGTCTGCCGGTCGATCTCGAACTTCACCACCTCGCGCAGGTGTTCGGCGGCCGCCGCCGGCAGGCGCAACCGGCGTTGCAGCGCGGCCTCGGCCGGCAACAGCCACACCCGCGGCAGCGCCGCCAGGCGCGGCCCCAGCAGCGCCTCCAGTTCGTCGGGCAGCAGCGGCCACGGCAGCGCCAGCGGCGCGCCCAGTTCGGACTCGACCTGCCGCGCCAGCATCAGTTGCTCGCCCTCGCGCCACAGCAGCAGCCGCGCCTGCGACCAGCCCAGCTGCAGTTGCCAGCGCGGCGGCAGCCACGCCATCAGCGAGCGCTGCCACCAGGCCAGCAGCCCGCCCGCACCGGGGGCGATGCGTACGCCAAGTTTGTCCATCGTGTCGCGCCACGCCGTCATCGCACCGTCGTTCCTTCTTCCCAACGCAACACAGTGTAGGCGGAGCCCGGCAGCGCCGACGAGCCTGGGCGCACCACCGCGCGCAACACGCCCTCGCGGCCATTGCCCAGCCGCGCCCGGCTTTCGATGCTGTAGGTGCCGCCACCGCCCATGCCGACCATGCCGAGCTGGGTCTGGTCGGTGCGTTCGCGCTGCGCCAGCACCTGCTGCGCGTCCAGGCCGAGCGCGGTCAGCACCGGCCCCGGCGCGAAGTCCGGCGTCGGCCGCGACACCCCACCGTACAGAGTCAGGTTGGGCAGCAGCTTGGCGTACAGCTCCGGGTCCATGCCCAGCACCAGCTGCAGCTCGGCCAGGCTTTCGAACGGCGCATCCTTGGCGCCGTAGGGCAAACCGGCGGCGGCATAGTCCGGATCCTCGGCGCCGTTGGGCTGGGTCAGGTTGTCGGGATCGCGCCAGTCCACGATCGCCGCGGCGATGCGCTCGGCGCGCTGCGGATCCTCGCCGACCGCGCGCACCAGCGCCGCCAGCAGTTGCGCATCGGCCATGTTCAGATCGACCTTGCCGCTCTCGTCGGTGACCCGCAGGTCGACGGTTGCGCCCTCGTACTGCCAGCGGTAGCGCCGGCCGTCGGCACGCCAGCCCGGCTGCGTAGGGGTGCCGGCGAGCCGGGTCAGCGCGTATTCCAGGCCGGCGCGGGCGCGCTCCTGCGCCTCGGCGCCGTCGCCGAGCACCTTGCCCTGCAGGTTCTCGGTGCGCGCGGTCAGCGCGAACGCGCCGATCAGCGCGGTCAGCAGCGCGATCAGCCACAGCACCAGCACCAGCGCCGCGCCGCGGTGGCGATGCGTCGCGCTCATTGCCGCATCTCCGCGCCGCCGGCCTGGCGCAGCGCCACCACCAGCGGCGGCCACGCCATGCCGTCGCCGCTGCGCAACTCGATCGAGACCAGCAGAGGCAGCGTGTCGGTGCGCTCCCAGCGCTCCTGCCAGGGGCCGATGGTGCCGCGCTCCGGGTCCAGGCCGCGGTAGCGGAAGCGCACCTCGCGCAGGTCGCGCGCCAGCGGCTCGGGCGGGCGCGGCGGGGTCTCGGCGAGTTGCTTGCCGGCCTGCACCTGCACCAGCGCGATCGCCAGTTGCCGATGGTCGCCCTCGCCGCTGACCCGCAGGTCGTGCAGGTAGGGGCCGCCGCGGCCGAGGTACTCGGGCAGATCGGCCACGAACTGCATGCGCTGCGGTTCGCCGACAAAACGCACCGGCTGCAGGGTGTGTGTGTCGATATCCAGCGGCAGCGATTGCGCGCCGCTCAGGCGCCGGCGCAGGAAGCCCTCGACCGCGCGCATGCGTTCGCTGCGTCCGGCGATCGCCTCGCCGCGGCCGCTGATCGCCATCGCCGAGCGCAGCGTGGCGAAGGCCAGGGTCAGGCCGCCGACCAGCAGCACCGTGGCTAGCAGCACTTCGATCAGGGTGAAGCCGCGCGCGGCGGCGCGCGGCGGCGCGCGCGTGGTCATTGCGGCACCCCGTTGCCTTGCGGGGCGACCAGGCGCAGGGTCTTCCACTGCAGCGCCTGCGCCGGCGCATCGCCCCAGCGCACTTGCAGGGTCAATTGCAGCAAGGTCGGCGCGCCGGGCGTCACCGCGGCATCGGGCGGCCGCCGCGGGTCGGCGTAGGGCGCCACGTCCAGGGTCCAGCGGTAGCGACCCTGATCCAGCGTGCCCTGGCTGCGCCCCGGCTGCAGCGGCTGCTCCACGCCCTGCGCCGCCAGCAGCGACTGCGCGTACAGGGTGGCGCGGCTCAACTGGTCGGCACGCTGCACCTGGCGTGCGGCGCCGGACAGCGAGCCCAGCAGCAGGGTCAGCGCCAGCGCCAGCAGCGCGAACGCCACGATCACCTCGATCAGGGTGTAGCCGCGCTGGCGGTTCATGGGCCCGCCTGGTCCGGTGCGCGCCCGACCGTGACCTCGCCGGTCAGCCAGGTCACGTCGACGCGCCAGCGCGCCTGGCGCGCCTGCAGGTCGATGCGCCCGCCGGTGGAGGCGCCGTCCTCGAAGAACTGGATCGCGCCCTCGCCGTCGCGGCGCTGCGCCTGACGCGCACCGGTGAAGCGGATCGTCAGCGACGGCGGGATCTCGCCGTGGCGGCCGTTGGGCGCCTGCCAGCGATGCGCCTGCGGATCGATCAGGAAGCGCTGCGGCTGGCCGCTGGCGATCGCCTGGGCGCGGGTGTAACGCAGTTGCGAGGCGATCTCCTTGGCCGCCGAGCGCAGGCGCATGCCGTCGATGCCGCCGGTCAGTACCGAGGCCGCCAGCAGCGCGGCGATCGCGATCAGGCCCACCACCAGCAGCATCTCCAGCAGCGACACGCCGCGCATGCGCGCACGCGCAGCCGGCGCGCACGCCGGCACGCCGAAGCGCAGCGCGCCGGCAGGGGCCCGGATCACGGCGTCGGATCACTCGTACTTGATGTCGGCGTCGTAACTGCTGCCGCCGGGCTGGCCGTCCTTGCCCAGGCTGATCAGGTCGAACGGCCGGCCTTCGCCGGGCACCTTGTATTCGATCGGGTGGCCCCAGGGGTCGTTCAGTTCGGCCGGCTTGGCGTACGGACCGAGCCAGCCGCTGACGCCGCCCGGCGCGGTGACCAGGTCGTCGAGCTTGGACGGCAGCTTGCCGGTGTCGAGCTGGTAGTTGTCGACCTTGCCGGCCAGGGTCTGGATCTGCGACTTGGCCAGGTTGGCCTTGCCGCGGTCGGCGCCGCCGAGCACGCGGCTGCCGACCAGGGTCAGCACCGCGCCGATCAGCACGATGACGATGATGATTTCCAGCAGGCTCATGCCCGCCTGGCGTGCGGCGGACGGGGAACGGGTCAGGGAGCGGCGAAGAGTGCGCATTGCATCGGATCCTTGCGGTGGAAGACCTATGTAGCCGAACACAGTGACGATGGCAGCCGGCGGCGGCCGGCGGTACAGCGGCGCGTCACGCACGCCGTCACGCCGGGCGGTGGAGGATCCGCGCCGCGCGCACGCACGGCCGCGGCCGGCGCGCGCGGCGCCGCTGGCAATGGGACAGGGGCGGCGGCGGAAGGTTCCCGACCGGGACCGCGCGGCGTCACATTCCGCGGCAGTCGCCCGAGGCCCGGACGGGGCCGGGCGTTCGGCGCCACATGCGCCATGGCGCCCCGCGCGGACGCAGCAGGCAAGGCCGCTGCCGTCCATGGCGTCGCATTACCGGCTCCGGAGAGACCGGCCCGGCCATCCATGGCCGGGCGTTCGGCCATGCGCGAACCTGCGGTTCGCAAGCGCATGGCCTCCTTCGATTCATTGATCCGCTGCGCCAGACGCACGCGCTGCCATCCGTGGCGCAGCACTACGAGCGCCGGAACCACCGGCCCGACCATCCCTGGCCGGGCGTTCGGCGCCACATGCGCCATGGCGCACCGCGCGGACACGCCAGGCAAGGCCGCTGCCGTCCATGGCGTCGCATTGCCGGCTCCGGAGAGACCGGCCCGGCCATCCATGGCCGGGCGTTCGGCCATGCGCGAACCTGAGGTTCGCAAGCGCATGGCCTCACCCAATCGCATTGGTGAGGTCGTAGAGGGGGACGAGGACGGAAATGATCACCAGGCCGACCACCGAGGCCAGGACCAGGGTGATCGCCGGCACCATCGCCGCCAGCAGGCGGTCGATGGCCTGCGCGGTCTCCTGCTCGAAGGTGTCGGCGGTCTTCAGCAGCATGATGTCGAGCGCGCCCGATTCCTCGCCGACCTGGATCATCTGCAGCGCCAGGCGCGGGAAGCGCTTGCCCTTGGACAGCGATGCCGACAGGCCGTGGCCGTTCTTGACGTCGTCGGCGGCGGCGCCGACGTCGGCGGTCAGCGCCAGGTTCGACAGCACGTTGCGGGAGATGCCCAGCGCCGCCAGCAGCGGCACGCCGTTGCGCAGCAGGGTGCCGAGGGTACGGGTCAGGCGCGCGGTCTCCAGCCGCGAAATCAGCACGCCGACGAAACGCTGGCGCAGCAGCCAGGCGTCGAAGCTGGCACGGAACGCGGGGTCGCGGCGCTTGCGATCCACCGCCAGCACGGTTACCCCGGGCACCACCAGCAGCACGATCCACCAGTCGCGCACGAACAGGCCCACGCTCAGCACCGCCTGGGTGAACCACGGCAGGGCCACGTCCAGGCTCTCGTACATCTGTGCGAACTGCGGCACCACGTAGCCGAGCAGGAACAGCAGCGCGCAGCCGACCACGCTGACCAGGATCGCCGGATAGATCAGCGCGTTGATCACCCGCCCGCGCAGTTCGCGGCTGCGCTCCAGGTACTCGGCCAGGCGCTGCAGGGTGTCGTGCAGGCTGCCGCCGGCCTCGCCGGCGCGCACCATGTTGATGTACAGGCGCGAGAACAGCCCGTGCTGGCGCTCCAGCGCGGCGGACAGCGGCGCGCCGCCGCGCACCGCGTCGCGGATGTCGCCGACGGTGCGCTTGGAACGTTCGTCCTCGGGCAGCTCGAGCAGGATCGACAGCGCGCGATCCAGCGGCTGGCCGGCGCCGAGCAGGGTCGCCAGCTGCTGGGTGAACTGCACCAGCGCCGCGCCGTCGAACGGCTTGGGCCGGAACAACCCGCGCAGCGAGGTGCCGCCGCCTTCGGCGGCGAGCCGGGCCTGCATCGGCATATGCCCCTGCTCCTGCAGGCGCAGCGCCACCTCCGCCTCGCTGGCGGCTTCCATCTGCCCTTCCAGGACCTCGCCATGCGAGTCCAGGGCCTTGTAGCGGTACAGAGGCATCAGGGCTGGGAGTGGGGAATGGGGAATCGGGAATGGTAGAGCGCATCGCGCGCGGCCCCTGAGTTCCCGAACGCGGAACGCCGACGCATGGCGCAGCGACACGTCGTCACCACCGGAGCGCACGCCGCGCGCATCAGGTTTCCTCCGTCACGCGCAGCACTTCCTCGATCGTGGTCTGGCCGCTGAGCGCCTTGGCCAGGCCGTCCTCGTACATGGTGCGCATGCCGGCCTCGCGCGCCAGTTGCTCGATCTCGCCCATGCCGGCGTGGCGCATCACCGCACGGCGCAGCACGTCGTTCATCACCAGGAATTCCATGATGGTGGTGCGGCCGACGTAGCCGGTCGGCGCGATCGCCGAGGGCCGCGGACGGTACAGGAAGATCTCGCCTTCCGGCTGCAGCCGGCGCAGTTCGAACTTCTCGATCTCCTCCGGCGAGGCCGCATAGCGCTCGGCATGGGTCGGCTCCAGCCGCCGCACCAGGCGCTGGGCGAGGATGCCGTTGATGGTGGAGGTCAGCAGGTAGTCCTCCACACCCATGTCGAGCAGGCGGGTGATGCCGCCGGCGGCGTTGTTGGTGTGCAGGGTCGACAGCACCAGGTGGCCGGTCAGCGCGGACTGGATGGCGATGCGCGCCGTCTCCAGGTCGCGCATTTCGCCGATCATGATGATGTCCGGATCCTGGCGCACGATGCTGCGCAGCGCATGCGAGAAGTCCAGACCGATCTGCGGCTTGGCCTGGATCTGGTTGATGCCCTCGATCTGGTACTCGACCGGATCCTCGACGGTAATGATCTTGACGTCGGCGGTGTTGAGCTGGCTCAGCGCGGTGTACAGCGTGGTGGTCTTGCCCGAGCCGGTGGGGCCGGTGACCAGCAGGATGCCGTGCGGCTGCTCCAGCACCTTGCGGAACTGCGGCAGGAACGCGTCGGTGAAGCCGAGCCGGTGGAAGTCGAACACCACGGTCTCGCGGTCGAGCAGGCGCATCACCACGCTCTCGCCGTGCGCGGTGGGCACGGTGCTCACGCGCAGGTCCAGTTCCTTGCCCTGCACCCGCAGCATGATGCGGCCGTCCTGCGGCAGGCGGCGCTCGGCGATGTTGAGCTTGGCCATGATCTTGACGCGGCTGATCACCGCCGCGGTCAGGTTGGCCGGCGGGCTCTCGCCGTCGATCAGCACGCCGTCGACGCGGTAGCGCACCTTCAGCCGGCTCTCGAACGGTTCGATGTGGATGTCCGAGGCGCGCAGTTCCACCGCGCGCTGGATCACCAGGTTGACCAGGCGGATCACCGGCGCCTCGGACGCCAGGTCGCGCAGGTGCTCGATGTCGTCGGCGGCGACGCTGTCGCCGTCGGCGGTTTCCACGATCGCGCCCATCGCGCTGCGGCCCTGGCCGAACCAGCGCTCGATCAGGTCGTCGATCTCCGAGCGCAGGCCGACCCGCGGCAGCACCTGCAGGCCGGTGGCCAGGCGCACTGCGTCGGCGGCATAGGCGTCGTGCGGATCGGCCGTCCACAGTTCCAGCACGCCGTCGCGCTCGCCGAGCGGACACACATGGAACTGCTTGAGGAAGCGCAGCGATAGTGGCTGCGCCTCGGGCAGGCTCTCCGGCGCGGTGGCCGGCAGCTGCTTGGCGTCGAGCAGGGGCAGGCCCAGGACTTCGGCGCTGAGCTCGGCATGGTCGCGCTCGGAGACCAGGCCCAGGCGCGCCAGCAGCGCCAGCAGGCTGCCGCCGGACTCGCGCTGCAATTGCCGCGCGCGCGCCAGGTCGCCGTCCTTGAGCCGGCCCTTGGCCAGCAACGCCGCGATGATGCGGGTTTCGGGCGTCTCCACGGCGACGGCAGTGTCCTTCACGAGCGCATTCACGCGATCCCTCCCAGATGACCGTGCGACTTTAGCAGTTCGGCATGACCCGACGCCGAATCCGGCGCACTCCCCCGCCGCTGTCTACCGGGCGGCCAACGGACCGGCACCGACAGGCCCGCCACGGTCATCGGCCTGACATCCTGGCAGGACATGCTGGGCAGTTGCGTTGCGCGCTGCCGCGGTCGCGGAGTGGGCCGACACGGCGCTGCCCGCAGATGCAGGAAACCCGGCCGGAGCCGGGTTTCCTGGAACCGCATGGCGCTTCCCTGCGCCGCGTACGCTTACTGGCGCGCGACCAGGCTGACGCCGTTGTAGGTGCTCTCGCCGACCAGCTTGATGTAGTAGGTGCCGGCCTGCGGCGCGGTGAAGCGCACCGTCTCGTTGTTGCCCGGACGGGTCGACTTGGCGTCGGCGTTGCCGGTGCCCGGCTCCTTGCCGAAGCTCACATACAGCGACACATTGCCGCTGCCGCCGTAGGTGAGGAAGCTCAGCACCGCACCGGCCTTGGCCTCGAAGCTGTACAGCGCCTCGTTGCCCGCGGCACCGGCCAGGCCCGCCACCGCCACCTTGTTGGTCAGCGCGGTCGCCGGCGGCGCGCACTGCTCGGTGGCCGGATCGCACGGCTCTTCCAGCGCCTTGGCCAGGGCGGCCTTGGCGTCGACGATGCCGGTGCCGATCGGGGTGCTGGACGGGATCGACACCGGGAACGGACGCGCGGTCTGCTTGAGCAGCGTCTCCAGCGCCGCCGGGGTCAGCGGCGCCTTGCCCGCGGCGATCAGCGCGCTCTGCACCAGCGCGGCCACCGCGGCCACGTGCGGCGAGGCCATCGAGGTGCCGCCCAGGCCCATGTAGGTGTAGTTGCCGGAGGTCGGCGTGGTCGCGCCGCTGTAGCCGTTCTGCCAGATGTAGCCGCCCGGGTTGCCGTCGACGCTGCCGCCGCCGCCCGGACCGGACAGGTCCACCTTGGCGCCGAAGTTGGAGTAGTAGGTGATGCCGCCGGTGATGCGGGTGGCGCCGACCGCGATCACGTTGTCGCAGCTGGCCGGGCTGAAGTTGGCGGCATTGGCGGTGTTGTTGCCGGCGGCCACCACCACCGTGGTGCCGCGCGACACCGCGCCGTTGATCGCGTCCTGGGTGGCGCTGTCGCAGGCACCGCCGCCGCCCAGGCTCATGTTGATGACCTCGGCCGGGTTCTGGTTGGCCGGCACGCCGGACACGGTGCCGCCCGAGGCCCAGACGATGGCGTCGGCGATGTCGGAGGTGTAGCCGCCGCACTTGCCGAGCACGCGCACCGGCAGCACGGTGGCGTTGGGCGCCACGCCGGCCATGCCGATGCCGTTGTTGGTCGCTTCGGCGACGGTGCCGGCGACATGGCTGCCGTGCCAGGAGCTGTCCTCGGCCACCGAACCGGCGTAGCACTCGTTGTCGTTCTCGACCCAGTCGCCGTAGTCCAGCGCGCCCGGCACGCGGGCGTCGGTCGGACGCCGCGAGACTTCCTTGTCGGAGATGAAGTCGTAGCCCTGCAGCAGGTTCACCGCCACGTCCGGGTGGTTCGGCAGGATGCCGGTATCGAGCACCGCGACGACGACACCGTCGCCCTTGGATACGTCCCACGCGGCCGGCAGGTTGATGCCGCCGGTGGCGTTGCTGTAGTGCCACTGATACTGCGCGTACAGCGGATCGTTGGGCACCAACTGCGGCTGCACCTGCGTCTTGGCCCGCAGCACCTCGACCGGGCGCAGCTTGGCGTCGACCTGCGCGTACTTCACCGCCGGGTCGGCGGCGATCTCGGCCACCACCTTGTCCAGGTCGGCCTTGCTCAGCTTGCCGGTCAGGCGAATCAGGTCCGCACCGATGCCGAGGGTGCGCACGTACTCGGCGCGCACGCTGGCCGCGGCCGCGCGCGAGATGCCGTTGCCGCCGCCGAGGCTGGCGCGGCCCACCGCCGACTGCACCGCCGACAGCTTGGCGCTGCGATCGCTGGCCGCGGCGCTACCGGCGTTGTAGCGCACCAGGATGCGGTTGGAGGTCACCGCATCGGCCGGCGCGGACCTGCCCGGTTCCTTGACCGGCAGCGGCGCCGAGGCGCTGGCCGCGATCGCGCTCGAGGCTCCCAGCGACATCGCCAGCATGGCGGCGGCGATGGCATTGATACGAAGGTTTTGCTTGTCGATCACGTTGACGTCCTCTTCAAAGTTTCGTGGATCAGGCGACAGTTGCGGCCGTAAAACTCCCTTTTTCCGAATCCGTTGGCCGGCCCAGCCAAGGTCCTGTGGTCTGCCCCCTCAGGCCATTGCGTGGCGGACGGCGGCACGCGCCGCCGTCCGCGATGGATCACCAGCCGAAACCGGCACCGATGCCGATGGAGCTGTCGTCGCTGCTGAAGGCACCGCCGATGGTCACCGTGGCGCGGTCGCTGAAGGCGCGCTGGTAGCCCACCGACAGCGCCGACTCGCCGTTCTGGAAGCCGATGCCGGCACCGACCCGGTTCTGGGTGCGGATGCCGGCGGCGCTGGTGGCCATGTTGAGCATGGCCGCGCTCATCGCGCCCTGGCGGTCGATGCGGCGGTCCTGGTCGCGCAACCGCGCATCGACGTCGCCGCGCAGCACCTCGAAGCTGTCGGCCATGGTGCCGAAGCGCGCATCGGTGTACGACTTGGCCGTAGCCACGCCGTTGTCGAGCTGGCTCTTGTTGACCGCATCGGTGGCCTGGGTGCCGGCGGCGACGTTGGCGAGCTGGCGCTCGTTGCCGGCGCTACCGATGGAGACCGTCTGCGCACGATCGGCCACCGACCCCTGCCCCAGGGCGACCGCCCCCTGCGCGGTGGCGCTGGCGCCCTGGCCAAGGGCGGTGCCCGAGGCCGCACTGACGCTGGCGCCCTCGCCCATCGCCACCGCGTTGGTCGCCACCGCCGCGATGCGGCTGTTGGCGCCCACCGCGGTGCTGCCGTCGGCATTGACCTTGGCGTTGCTGCCGATCGCGGTGTCGTTGGGGCCGTGCGCGTAGGCGCTGCCACCGATGGCGGTGCCGGTGACGTCGTTGGCGCGCGCGGCGGTCCCCACCGCCGTGGCGCTGGAGGCGACCGCCGTGCTTTCGCCGACCTGCGCGGTGCCGATGCTGCCGGCCACCGGCGTCGCCGCCGCCGCGGTTGCAGCGGTCGCGGCCGACGCCGCAGGCGCCGCTTCGGTGGCCTGCGCGGCCACCGCACTGGTGCCGACCATACGCGCGCTGCGTGCCGCAGTGCCGCTGCCGCCGGTGCGCGCATCCAGTTCGCTGACCTTGCCGTCCAGCGCCGCCAGCGCCGCACCGACGTTGTTGTAGCTGGCGCCCTGGATCACGTACGTGGGCGCCACGAACAGGCCCTGCGCGCCGAGTCCGGCGCCGCCGCCCAGGAACGTGGCCATATTGCTCAGCGACTGGTACAGCTGGCCGCCGTTGATCGCGTCGGTGCTGCCGGCGGCGACGCTGCCGGCGGTCAGGTTGACGATGCGCCGGGTGGCCGGGCCGCCACGGCCGTTGCCGCTGCCCAGCGACACGGTGTCGGCCTCGTACACCCGCGAGCCGGCGCCGAGCGCGACCGCGTTGTCCGCCGAGACGCCGGCATTGGCGCCGAGTGCGACGCCGTTGCTGCCGCTGTTGCGGACGAAGCTGTTGTAGCCCATCGCCACGCCGTTCTCGCCGATCGCGTTGGTCTGCAGGCCGATCGCGGTGCTGCGCGCACCGGTCGCCGAGCTGCCGGCACCGTTGGCGGTGGCACCGGCGCCGGCGGCGACGCTGCCCACGCCCAGCGCGGAACTGCGCAGGCCGCTGGCGGTGGCGCCGGCACCGGCCGCGGTGCTGTCCACGCCGCTGGCGCTGGCCACCGCGGTGCCGGAACTCTGGAAGCGCGCGCTGGTGTCGCCGGCCGCGGTGGCCACCGCGTCCAGCTGCGCCTTGTTCACCGCATCGGTGGCGTTGACCGCCGCGCCGACGTTGGTGATGCGGCGCGTGGCCGGCGCGGTGACGCCGTTGCCGCCACCCACCGACACCACGTTGGCTTCGCTGGTGCGCGCGCCTGAGCCCAGGGCGACGCTGCCGGCGCCGCTGGCCGAGGCGTTGATGCCCAGCGCCGTGGCGTTGGTGCCGCCGTAGGCGAAGGCGTTCTGGCCGATCGCGGTGCCGCCTTGCGCGGTGGCCCAGGCGAACTGGCCGACCGAGGTGGTCTGCGCCGCGGTGGCCCAGGCCGAGGCGCCGAGCGCGGTCGCATCCTCGCCGGTGGCGCGGGCGCTGTAACCCAGCGCCGCGGCATAGGCGCCGGAGGCGGTGCTGCCCCAGCCCAGCGCCGAGGCGTAGTTGCCCGCCGCCGCCGCGCCGTAACCGAACGCGCTGGTGCGAGTGCCGCTGGCGGCGCTGAAGGCGCCGACCGCGGTGCTGTAGTCGCTACCGGCGTTGGCCTTGTAGCCGTCGGCCGTGGCCTGCAGGCCGCTGGCGACGGCACCGGCGCCACTGGCGCTGCTGAACGTGCCGCTGGCCTGCGCACCCGCGCCCAGCGCGGTGGCGCCGGCGGCGCTGGCGGTGGTGGTGCCGTCGAGCAGCACGTTGCCGGACGCGTCGGTGTAGTACAGCGAGCCGCCGATCGCGGTGCTGGATTCGCCGGTGGCGGTGGCGTTGTAGCCGGACGCGGTGGCGTAGCGGGCACCCGCCAACGCGCCGCTGCCGAAGGCCGAGGCACCGGTGCCGTAGGCGTTGCTGGCCTCGCCGGCGGCGGTAGCGTAATTGCCCTCCACGTAGCTGCCGACATCGTCGGCCGGATCGCTGCCGCCGCTGGCCTTGAACTGCTTGCCGGTGGCGTCGGCGGACTGCTTCACCTCGTTCAGTTGCGCGACGTTGACCGCATCGGTGGCCTCGGTACCGGCGGCGACGCTGGTGATCTGCCGCTCCTTGCCGGCGCTGCCCACCGAGACGGTGTTGTCGCGCGCCGCCTCGGAGTTCGCACCCAGGGCCACGCTGTTGACGCCGGATGCATAGGCGCCGTAGCCGAACGCACTGGCGCTGTCGGCGCTGGCGTAGCTGAGGCTGCCGAGCGCGCTGCTGAAGTCGGCGGTGGCACCGGCACCGGCACCGAACGCCGCGCTGTTGGCGCCCGAGGCCTCGGCCGGGATCAGGCCGAAGAACGAGGTGCCGCCGACCGCCACGCTCTCCTCGCCGGAGGCCACGCTGTACTCGCCCACCGCCACGCTGCCGCTGCCGGACGCGGTGGAGGAGACGCCGACCGCGGTGCCGTAGCTGCCGGAGGCCAGCGCGCCATAGCCCAGTGCCGAGGACAGGTAGCCGGTGGCCTCGCTGTAGCCGCCCAGTGCGGTGGCGCCGATGCCCGAGGCAGCGCTGCGGAAGCCGGTGGCCGTGGCCTGGTTGTCAGAGGCCACCGCTTCGTTGCCGGTGGCGGTGGCATAGGTGCCGCTGGCCTGCGCGCCGGCACCGCTGGCGGTGGCGCCGATCTCGCTGGCCTGGGCGTTGCTGCCGATGGCGATGCTGTTCTCGCCCGACGCCTGGCTGGCGTTGCCCAGCGCGACCGCATCGACGCCGCTGGACACGGCGTTGAAGCCGATCGCGGTCGCCCCGGCGGCCACGGCATTGGCGCCGCCACCGAGCGCGGTGGCGCCGTCGGCGGTGGCGTTGGCGGCCTCGCCGGCCGCCAGCGCGTTGTCGCCGTCGACCAGGGCGCCGGCATCGCTGTCGGCACTGCCGCTGGCCTGGAAGTACTTGCTGGTGGCCGCCGCCGCCTGCTTCACCGCATCCAGCTGCGCGACATTGACCGCATCGGTGGCCTCGGTGCCGGCAGCGACGTTGGTGATCTGCCGCTCCTGCCCGGCGCTGCCCACCGACACGCTGTAGGCGCGGTCGGCGACCGCCCCGGCACCCAGCGCCACCGCATTGGCGGCGGTGGCCTCGCTGCCGGCACCGATGCTGATCGCGCTTTCCGCGTCGGCCACGGTGTTGGTGCCGATGGCGATGGTGTTGACCTGGTTGCCCAGCGCCTGGAAGCCCATCGCCACGCTGTAGTTGCCGTAGCCGAACGCGCCGCGACCGACCGCGGTGGCGCTCAGCCCCGGCGCCCAGCTGTTGAAGCCGATCGAAGTGGCGCCGCTGCCGCTGGCCCACGCCCCGGTACCGAACGCCGAGGCATTGGTGCCGGTGGCCCAGGCCGAGGTCCCGAACGCCGACGCGCCATCGGCCGTCGCCCAGGCGTAGGCGCCGACCGCACTGGCGTCCTCGCCGCTGGCCCAGGCGTTGTCGCCCTGCGCCAGGCTGTAGTTGCCGGTCGCACGCGCCTTGTAGCCGCCGGCGGTGCTGTGGTCGCCGGTGGCCTGCGCACCGTAGCCGGTGGCGGTGGCGACGCTGCCCGTCGCCTGCGCGCCCGCGCCGAGCGCGGTGGCGTTCTCGCCGGCATTGGCACCGACCAGCACCGGCTTGCCGTCGGCATCGACGATCGGCTGGCTGTACTGGTCGTAGGCCTGGCCGCGGCCGCCGATGGCGGTGCCGCCGGTGCCGCCGGCCGTGCTGCCGTTGCCCAGCGCCACCGCGTCATCGCCCATCGCCGCCGCGCCGCTGCCGAACGCCGCCGCGCCGCTGCCGTAGGCATTGGCCGCATCGCCGGCGGCCAGCGCGCCGGCGCCGTCGGCATAGGCGCCGACCGTGCCGCCGCCGCTGTGGGCGAAGAACTTGGAGGTGCTTTCGGCAGTGGCGCGCACCGCATCCAGCTGCGCGAGGTTGACCGCATCGGTGGACTGCGTGCCCGCGGCGACATTGACGACCTGCCGCTCGCTGCCGGCATCGCCGACCGAGACCGTGTTGGCCCGGCGCGCCACCGCGTTGGCGCCCAGCGCCACGCTGTCGGCCGCAAACGCTGTGCTGTAGTAGCCGAGCGCGGTGCTGTTGGCGCCGCTGGCCCAGGACTGCGCGCCCAGCGCGCTGGCATGGTCGCCCGGTGCATAGGCGAAGTAGCCCAGCGCGGTGCTCTGCAGGCCCGAGGCCTCGGTCATGCTGCCGCTGGCGGTGGATTCGTCGCCCGAGGCGATCGCGCCGGCGCCGAACGCGGCGGCATTGGCGCCGCTGGCCTGGGTCTGTACGAACAGGCCCAGCCCCGGAATCAGGTCGGCCGGACCGCCGACCGCGACGCTGCTGGTGCCGGTGGCCACGCTCTGCGTGCCGACCGCCGTGGCGTAGTCGCCGGTGGCGTTGGCCACCGCGCCGAAGGCCGACGCCTGCGCACCGCCGGCGTAGGCACCCACGCCCACCGCCGAGGCGGCGAAACCGCTGGCATCGGCGCTGGCGCCCAATGCGGTGCCGCCGACCCCGGCGCTGGTGGCGCCGGTATCCACCGCCACGCCGCTCTTGGTGATCAGCGGCTCGCCGTTGGCGTCCACCGCCACCCCGCCGACCGCCACCGCCGCCGGCCCGGTGGCCTGCGCGTTGCTGCCGAAGGCGGCGCTGTTCTGCCCGGCGGCCACCGCGCCGCTGCCCACCGCGGTCGCCCCGCTGTTGAGCGCGTCGGCGCCGGCGCCAAGGGCGGTGCTGCCGTTGCCGATGGCATTGGCGGCCTCGCCGGCGGCGAGCGCGTCGTCGCCTTCGACGTAGGCGCCGGCGTCGCTGTTGCCGGCGCTGGCCTGCAGGTACTTGCCGGCCTCCTGCAACTGCGCCACGTTGACCGCGTCGGTGGCTTCGGTGCCGGCGGCGACGCTGGTGATCTGCCGGGTCAGGCCGTTGCCGACATCGCCGACCGACACGCTGTTGTCGCGCGCGGCGTAGGAATGCGCGCCGAGCGCGACCGCATTGGTCGGCGCCTGGTTGCGCGCATCGTCCAGCCAGGTGCTGACCCGCGCGCCGTAGCCGATCGCGGTGGCATCGCTGCCGTTGGCCTGGCTGTCGGTGCCGAGCGCGGTGCCGTTGCTGTGGTAGGTCGAGGTCACCGCACGTGCGCCCAGTGCGACGCTGTCGGGGTTCCAGGCGATGGCCTTGTAGCCCAGCGCGATGCCGCTGTCGCCGGCGGCCAGCGCATAGCTGCCCAACGACACCGTGCGCGGCGCGAACGAACCGGCGCTGTGGCCGATGGCGACCGAATCGACGTTGCCCGGCAGGTTCGGGAACACGTTCGCGTTGTAGCCCAGCGCGATCGCGTAGTCGGACTGGCTCTGCGCGCCGGCGCCCAGCGCGATGCCGCCGACGCCGGTGGCGGCGGCGATGCCCACGCTGTTGCCGGCGCTGGCCGCGGCGGTGCTGACGCCGCCCACGGCGACGCTGTCGGTGCCGCTGGCCAGCGCGTTCATGCCCATCGCCACCGCACTGGTGGCGGTGGCGCGCGCGCCGATGCCCATCGCGGTGGCGTAGTCGCCTGCGGCGCGAGCGCTGTAGCCCACCGCCGTGCCCAGGTCGCCGGCCACTTCGGACAGGCCGCCGACCGCGGTGGCACCATCCTTGAAGGTCTGCGCGTGATAGCCCAGCGCGGTGCTCTGCACACCGCCGGCCGAGGTGCCGGTGCCGACCGCGGTGGTCAGCGGATCCAGCGCCTGCGCGCCGCCGCCGACCGCGGTGGCGGCCACGCCCAGGGCCTGGGTGGTCTGCTCGCGGCTGCCGACGATGAAGCCGTTCTCGTCGTACTCGTACACCGTCGCGGTGCTACCGATGGCCGTGGCCGAGGTGCCGACCGCCGTGGCATCGGTACCGACCGCACTGGCGTGGGCGCCGCTGGCGACCGCGCCGCTGCCCAGCGCCGAGGCGCCGAGGCCGGCGGCGGTGCTGGTGGACCCCACGGCGGTGGTGTAGTCGCCATCGGCCAGCGCATCGGCGCCGGCGGCGGTGGCCTGCTGGCCCTGCGCCAGCGCGGTGCCGTCGCCGCTGCCGGCGAACAGCCGCGCGGTGCCGTCGGCCACCTGCTTGACCGCGTCGAGCTGGTCCAGGTTCACCGCATCGGTGCCTTCGGTGCCGGCGGCGACGTTGGCGATCTGCCGCTCCTTGCCGGCGCTGCCCACCGAGACGGTGTCGGCGCGATCGGCGACCGATCCCTGGCCGAGCGCGACGCTGCCGCTGGCCGCGGCCTTGGCGCCGTAGCCCAGCGCGGTGGAATCGTCGGCCTGCGCCCAGGACGCGGCGCCGAACGCGGCGCTGGACGCGCCATCGGCCGAACTGAGCCAGCCGACCGAGGTGGAGAACGCACCGTTGGCCCAGGCGCCGGCGCCGAATGCGCTGCCGCCCTCGCCCTGCGCCTCGGTGGTGAACAGGCCGAGCACGCTGCCGCCGACCGCGGTGCTGGACGCCCCGCTGGCCAGGCTCGAATAACCCAGCGCCACGGCATTGCCGCCGCTGGCGTTGGCGCCGTAGCCGACCGCGGAAGCGAAGTCGCCGCCGGCCTGGCTGAAGCCGCCGTTGGCGGTCGCGGCCAGCCCTGTGGCGGCAGCGGAGAAACCGGTGGCGGTGCTCTGCAGGCCGTCGGCGCGTGCCGCCGTGCCCAGTGCGGTGGAGAACGCGCCATTGGCCTGCGCGCCGGCGCCGAACGCGCTGGCGCCCTGCTCGGCCGCCGTGGTGGTGCCTTCCAGCAGCACCTCGCCGTTCTCGTCGACGATCGACAACGCGCCGCCGACTGCCGTTGCCGAGGCGCCGACGGCGGTGGCGTTGCTGCCGACCGCAGTGGCGTTGCCGCCGAGCGTGGTGGCGCCGCTGCCCAGTGCGCTGGCGCCGTTGCCGATGGCGTTGGCGCCTTCGCCGGCGGCGATCGCATTGGCGCCCTCGACGTAGGCGCCGGCATCGCTGGCGTCGCTGCCGCTGGACTGGAAATACTTGGCGGTGGTGTCGGCGGTCTGCCTGACCGCGTCGAGCTGGGCCACGTTGACCGCATCGGTGGCCTCGGTGCCGGCGGCCACGTGGGTGATCTGGCGCTCGCCGCCGGCCTTGCCGACCGAGACGCTGTCGTCGCGGTCGGCCACCGCGTCGGCGCCCAGCGCCACGCTGTTGCGGCCCTGCGCGACCGCGCTGTTGCCCAGCGCGGTGCTGTTGAAGCCGCTGGCGCTGGAGAAGCCGCCGACCGCGGTGGCGTATTCGCCGGTCGCGTCGGCCGCCACGCCGACCGCGGCGCTGGCCGCGCCGGAGGCGATGCTCTCGGCGCCGAGCGCGGTCGCGCCATCGCCGCTGGCGGTGCTGTAGTAGCCGAGCGCGCTGGCTTCCACGCCGCTGGCGTCGCTGAGAGTGCCGCTGGCCACGCTGCCGTCGCCGCTGGCGTTGCTGGCCGCGCCGGTCGCGGTGCTCTGCGCGCCGCTGGCGTTGCTCTCGGCACCGACCGCGGTGGCGTAGTCGCCGCTGGCGCTGGCGTTGTCGCCGATCTGCACGGCCTGCGCCTGGGCGCTGCCGGGAAGGGCGCCGGCGCCCAGCGCCAGGGCGATCGCGCCGGCCAGGGCCAGGCCGTGTGCGCGTGCGGCACGGCGATCGCGGACGACCGCACCGCGGGCATCGCCGCTGGCCAGTTCCGACGCCACCACCCACATCCCCAACGCGTTGTTCCAGACCTTGCGATAAATCCGATTCATCGACGACTGCTCCTCAATTCGGCTGGTTTTTGGTCAAAAAGCCACCCTCGCCCGGCGTTCCGGCCGGCCGACCCCCTGTCGGTTTTTTGGTGCCGCACGTCCCTTGCCGGGACGCGAGAGGCTCACGCCTGTCGCTGCTCGGAGCTGTAGATGAACCGAGGTGGAATGCGGAACTGACCCGAGTGTTAACTCGGCCTCTCGAGTACGTCAAGTTTTTGACTTAATGCGACACGCGCCGTGACACAGACCGCGAATTCAGCCTGATTTCGTTAAATTTTCGATAAATATCAATGAAAACAACCAACTCGCGCCAATTTTTCGGCACGGACCTTGCCAGCGTTGACACACCGCGCTTCGGGCGATTTCGTTTCCTGTCAAGGACTTGACGCGGCCGGGTGGTAGAAGCGCAAAAGCGCGCCCAGGCATGCCGAGTGACGGCTCCAGACGGCTGCGCATGGCGCCGACTGCGCGAAATGGGGCGAGCGGTCGCGCGGCGGAGCGACCTTGTGCCGCACGACGGCGGGTGCTGCCGGGCCGTCGCTACACGGCGAAGAGCACCACGCGCGGGAGGACGCACCATTCGCTTGCAAGCGGTGGCGGATGGCGCAGGCACACGCACGCTGCAGCGATGACGGCACCGCGCAAGGCGCACCGCACCGCGATATCCCGCAGGAACGGCTTCAGCCGCGACCGCGCACGGTCAGCTCATGCGCAGGCGGGATGCGCCGAGGAAACCCACTCGACACACGGGAAATCGACGGCATCGGCCGTCAAACCGCCAGTTCGGCCGGCCTGGATGCGGTCCTGCGTCGGGACTGCAGTCCTTCCCACATGGGACACTGCGACCCGCGATTCGGCGCATGCGCCACGCCACCAATCACGGCAGTGCATTGTGCATCCCACAGCGATGGCAGCGCGGCACAGACCCGAGCAACGTAGCCGGCAGCGCCGGCCCGCACATCGCGGCAGCAGGCGCTGCCGACGGCGCCCTGGCAAGAGCCAGCGCCAGCACGCGATCAGGTCGCAGAACACGTCGCCGTCGGCAGCCCACCAGACAGGCGCGCCGCCATCGCGGCGAGCGCGCCGGGGGCGGGCTTCAGCCCACCCACACCCGCGCATTGCGGAACATGCGCAGCCACGGCGCCTCGTCCGGCCACTCGGCCGGATGCCAGCTGAGGTTGAGCGAGCGCAGGGTGCGTTCCGGGTGCGGCATCAGGATGGTCACCCGGCCGTCGTCGCTGGTCAGGCCGGTGATGCCGTCGGGCGAGCCGTTCGGGTTCAGCGGGTACTGCGTGGCGACGGCGCCATGGCCGTCGACGAAGCGCAGCGCCACACGCGCGGCGGCCTGGTCCACGGCAGTGTCAAACTCGGCGCGGCCTTCGCCGTGCGCCACCGCCACCGGGATCCGCGAGCCGGCCATGCCGCGCAGGAAGATCGACGGCGATTCCACCACTTCCAGCAGGCTGGTGCGCGCCTCGAACTGCTCGCTGCGGTTGCGCAGAAAGCGCGGCCAGTGCTCGGCACCGGGAATGATGTCCTTGAGCTGGCTGAGCATCTGGCAGCCGTTGCACACGCCGAGGGCGAAGGTATCCGGACGCGCGAAGAACGCGGCGAAGGCATCGCGCAGCGCCGGCCGCTCCAGGATCGAGGTGGCCCAGCCGCGGCCGGCGCCGAGCACGTCGCCGTAGCTGAAGCCGCCGCAGGCGGCCAGGCCGACGAAGTCGGCCAGGTCGACGCGGCCGCCGATCAGGTCGCTCATGTGCACGTCGAAGGCGCGGAAGCCGGCGCGCTCGAACGCATTGGCCATCTCGATCTGGCCGTTGACGCCCTGCTCGCGCAGGATCGCCACCTTCGGCCGCTGGCCGCTGGCGACGAACGGCGCGGCGACGTCCTCGGCCGGGTCGAAGGCCAGTTTCGGCTTCAGCCCGGGCGCGGCGAAATCGCGCGCCAGCGCGCGTTCCTCGGCGGCGCTGTCGGGGTTGTCGCGCAGCGTCTGCATGGCGTGGGTCACCGACCACCAGGCATCGAACAACTCGTCCCAACGCCATTCGGCCAGGGTCTTGCCGCCCAGGCCCACGCGTACCGCCGCAGCGGTGCTGGGGCGGGCGATACGCTGCGCACACTCGGTCAGCGCATGGCGCTCGACCAGGTCGGCGAACGCCGCACGGTCTTCGCGCGCGACCTGCACCACCGCGCCCAGTTCCTCGTTGAACAGGCTGCGGAACGGATCGTCGCCCCAGGCATCGAGGGTGATGTCCAGGCCCTGCCGCGAGGCGAACGCCATTTCGCACAGCGCGGCGAACGCGCCGCCGTCGCTGCGGTCGTGATACGCCAACAGCAGGCCGGCCTCGCGCGCATCGCGGATCAGCTCGAAGAACGCGCGCAGCCGCTGCGGATCGTCCAGGTCCGGCACCGCCCCACCGAACGCCGGCAGCGCACCGTCGCCATGCACCTGCGCCAGCACCGAACCGCCCAGGCGCTGTTTGCCGCCGCCCAGCCCGATCAGCCACAACTCGCTCTCGGCCTCGCGCGCCAGCAACGGCGTCAACTGCGCCCGCGCATCGGCGACCGGCGCGAAGGCGGAGACGATCAGGGAGACAGGCGAGACGCTCTTGTGCGTCTCGCCGGGACTGGAGAATGGGGAATCGGGAATCGGAGAAGCGGCGGCATCGGTGGCGGACGCATCGCGCTGTTCCCCATTCCCGATTCCCGATTCCCGATTCACGGCGGTCACCGCCCATTGCGCCTGCATCGACAGCGAGTCCTTGCCCACCGGGATGCTCAGGTCCAGCTGCGGACACAGTTCCATGCCCACCGCCTTGACCGCGGCGTACAGGCGCGCGTCCTCGCCGTCGTGGTTGGCCGCGGCCATCCAGTTGGCCGACAGCTTGACCTGGTCCAGCGCCTGCACCGGCGCCGCGCACAGGTTGGTGATCGCCTCGCCCACCGCCATCCGCGCCGCCGCGGCGGCGTCGAGCAGGGCCAGCGGGGTGCGCTCGCCGATCGCCATCGCCTCGCCGGCATGGGTATCGAAGCCGGCCAGGGTGATCGCGCAATCGGCCAGCGGCAACTGCCAGGGACCGATCATCTGCTCGCGCGCGGTCAGGCCACCGACGCTGCGGTCGCCGATGGTGACCAGGAAGCTCTTCGCCGCCACGGTCGGATGGGCCAGCACACGCAGCCCGGCCTCGCGCAGGTCCAGCGCCTCGGTGTCCAGCTCCGGCCAGCGCGGCGCCGGCGGCTGCCGGGTGTCGCGATGCATCTTCGGCGGCTTGCCGAAGAGGACGTCCATGGGCAGATCGATCGGATGCTGGGAATGGGGAGTGGGGAATGGGGAATGGGCAACAGCGGAGCCTGCCGGCTTTTCACCATTCCCGATTCCCGATTCTCCATTCCCACCGCCGAGGACCCCGTAACCCACGACGAGCCGTTCCTCGGCGGTCGCCACGCCCACGGCGGCAAACGGGCAGCGCTCGCGTTCGCAGATCGCGGCGAATTCGGCCAGGCACGCCTGCGGCACGCCGAGCACGTAGCGCTCCTGCGATTCGTTGCACCACAGTTGCATGGGCGACAGCGAGGGGTCGTCGCTGGGCACGCGGTCCAGGTCGATGAGGCCGCCTACGTTGGAATCGTGCAGCAGTTCGGGAATGGCGTTGGACAGGCCGCCGGCGCCGACGTCGTGGAACCAGCGGATCGGGTTGTCCGCGCCCAGCGCCACGCAGCGGTCGATGACCTCCTGCACGCGCCGCTCCATCTCCGGGTTGTCGCGCTGCACGCTGGCGAAATCCAGGTCCTCGGCGCTGTCGCCGGAGGCCACCGAACTGGCCGCGCCGCCGCCCAGGCCGATCAGCATCGCCGGACCGCCGAGCACGATCACCGCGTCGCCGGGCTGCAGCGGGATCTTCTCCACCTGCACGCGATCGATCGCGCCCAGGCCGCCGGCCAGCATGATCGGCTTGTCGTAGGCGCGGGTCAGGTCCTGCGTCTCCGGCAGCTCGAAGCTGCGGAAATAGCCGAGCAGGTTGGGCCGGCCGAATTCGTTGTTGAACGCGGCGCCGCCGAGCGGGCCGTCCAGCATGATCTCCAGCGCCGGGGCCATGCGCGGGTTGAGCGGCCGCGCGCCCTCCCACGGCTGCGGCAGGCTGGGAATGCGCAGGTGCGAGACGCTGAAGCCGGTCAGGCCGGCCTTGGGCTTGCCGCCACGGCCGGTGGCGCCCTCGTCGCGGATCTCGCCGCCTGCGCCGGTGGAGGCGCCCGGGAACGGCGCGATCGCGGTCGGGTGGTTGTGGGTCTCGACCTTGATGCAGAACGCCGACGGCGTCACCGCCTCGCTGCGGTACTCGCCGCTGGCCGGATCCGGGCGATAGCGCGCGGCCGGATGCCCTTCCACCACCGCCGCGTTGTCGCTGTACGCGCTGAGCGTGTGCTGCGGGGTCTGCTGGTGGGTGTGCTTGATCATCCGGAACAGCGAGCGGTCCTGCTCCTTGCCGTCGATGGTCCAGCTGGCGTTGAAGATCTTGTGCCGGCAGTGCTCGGAATTGGCCTGCGCGAACATCATCAGTTCCACGTCGGCCGGATCGCGGCCGAGTTCGCCGAAGCGCTGGCGCAGGTAATCGATCTCGTCCTGGGCCAGGGCCAGGCCCAGCCGCGCGTTGGCCGCTTCCAGCTGATCCAGCGGGATGCGCTCGACCTCGCCGCGCGCCGGCGCCTGGAACAGCGCCTGCGCCTGCGCGGCATCGTCCAGCAGCGACTGCGTCATCGGATCGTGCAGCAGCTTGGCCAGCGCGGCCTGGTCGGCCGGCGCCTGCGGCCAGCCGGCCAGGTCCAGGCGCGTGCCGCGTTCGACCCGGCGGATCGCCAGCCCGGCACCGCGGACCAGTTCGGTGGCCTTGCTCGACCACGGCGAGCGCGTGCCCAGCCGCGGCACTACGTAGCGCGAGCAGGTGCCCGCCTCCGCCGGCGCCGGCGCGTCCTGCGCCTGCAGGATGCGGCGGGCCGCGACCAGGTCCAGTTGCCCGGCGTCGTCGCCGTCGAGGAAGTACACGTGCCAGGCGCCGACGATGCGCACGCCGGGAACGAGGGACTGCAGGCGGGTTTCGAGCCGAGCGCGACGGAACGGCGAAAGGGCGGAAGCGCCCTCGAGGACGATCATGTCCGGGGAACCGTGTGAGGAAACGGGCTGGCTATTGTAGCGGAGAGCTGGGAATGGGGATTCGGGAATGGGGAATCGGCACAGCCGGCCGCCGAGCGGGGTCGGCGCCAGCGGACGTGCTAGAGGTGGTTGGGCGACAGCGGACGCGGCGCTCCAGCGGCAAAACGCGGCGCGGCAACAGCGGTGGCGCAGAGGCCGCACCGCCGACCAAGGGGGAGAGACGGGCGTTCAGCGGCTTCCGCCCGCCTTGGTCGCTTCCGCCGCGCGCTTGTCCAGCGCCTCGCGCATCTTGGCCGGGGGCAGGTAGCCGCCGATCTGGGTGCCGTCCGGGGCGAAGATCGCCGGGGTGCCGTTGACGCCCAGGCGCTGGCCCAGGTTGTACTGCATGGTCACCGGGTTCTTACAGTTGGTCGCGCTCGGCACCTTGCCGTTGGCCTTGGCATCGGTCAGCGCCTGCTTCTTGTCGGCCGCGCACCACACCGCGACCATATCCTTGTAGTCCTGGCTGCCCAGGCCCATGCGCGGATACGCCAGATACTCCACGGCGATGCCCTGCTTGTTGAGCTCGCCGATCTCGCTGTGCAGCTTGCGGCAGTAGCCGCATTCGATATCGGTGAACACGCTGATGGTGTACTTGGGATTGGCCGGGGCGAACACGATGCGGTCGGCACGCGGCGCCGACTCCAGCAGCTTGCGGCGGTAGCTCAGCAGGCCTTCGCTGGAGGCGAACTGCTTTTCCTGGATGTCGAACGGCTGCGCCTGGAACAGGTAGCGGCCGTCGTCGGAGACGTACAGCACCTGCCCGCCGACCACCACTTCGCGGAAGCCGGGGAACGGCGCGGCGCCGATGTAGTCGGGCTTGAAGTTGGGATCGAGCTGCAGCAGCGCCGAGCGTACGCGCTGCTCGCCCGGTGCGCCGGCAGGAGCGGCGGCGGCCGGCTTGGCAGCGGCAGCGCCGCCGGTGGGCGAAGCCGGCTGCGCGCAGGCGGAAAGAGAAGTGGCGCACAGCAGCGCAAAAAGAGCAAAACGGAGCATTGGCTATCCATGAGGGCTGCGAACCGGCTGGATTGTCGCATACCCCCTTGTCCGCTCGATGTAGACAGGCTGAGCGGGGGGCACGCCGTCGCAGCAAGGGCGCGGATCAATATTTCGCGTGCTCCGGATAGCCGCCCGCACCCGCCGGATCGCGCAGCGCCAGTGGCAGCGACCAGCGCAGCAGACCGCCATCGGTCAAGGCCCAGAGCGTGGCGCCGTCCCACGAAAACGCCAGTGCGGTCAGCGAACCGCGCGCCGGCGAGGCCAAGCGCAGCGGTGTCTGCGCGGCGGCGATCTGCCACAGCGCCAGCTGCGGCCCGGCCGCGGCGGGGGCGTCGCTGCCCAGCGCCAGCAGCCGGCCGTGCGCCGAACGGGCCGCCGCCTTCAGCGCGTCGGCGCACCCCAGCAAGGCCGACAGGCGCACGCGGCCGTCGTCCATATCCAGCACGTGCATACCGACGAAGCGCGCTTCGGGCTGCGCCTTCGACGCGCCGGACGGCGCGAACTGCGGCGTCCCGGTGCCGTGGTCGGCCAGCATCAGCACGAAGCCGCTGGCGATCCAGCGACCCTGCAGCGACCCCAACGGGGTGGGCACCCACTGTGCCACGCCGGAGGCGTCGGCCGGATCGGGGCGACCGAAACGCTGCGGCAACGCGAACGCGCGCAGGACACGCCCGCTGGTCGGATCGAGGGCGGCGATGCCCTGGGCATCCTCCACCCACAGCGCATGCGGGTCGCGCAGGCGCACCGGCCACAGCTGCGCATTGCCCTTCTTCGCCGCATCCATCAACGCCTGTCGCGGCGCGCCGAACACCGGCGCGAACGCCCAGGGTCCATCCGCCGCCGGTACCGCGGCGGTCGGCGCATTCAGGATGAACCGACTGCTGCCGAACGCACCGCCGCCGCCAGCGTAGCTGTGATCGAAATACACGGGGCGCTGCGCGGCATCCAGTTCCCAGCGCGCGTCGCCATCGCTGCCCTCGCCATCGACCCGGTAGCGATGCAGGCGCCGCGAGGCGACGTCATAGACATACAGGACGGCGGACTCGCCAGCGGCGCCGGCCAGGAACCACACGCGGCTGCCCTGCGCATCGGACATCAGCCGTTGCGCACCGCCCTCGCCCTGCCAGACCGTTTCCGTCTGCCAGCGTGTGCCGTCGTGATGCAGCCGCCACAGCCGGGTGCTGGCGCCCGTCCCGCCCAGCACCTGCATGCTGAGCAACAGATCGCCGTCGGGCAGCGCCAGCAGATCGCGCGGGTAGCGGGCGCCGCTGTCCGCCGTGGCCAGTTCGCCGCCGAGCGCGTCCCAGGGCAGCGCGTCGAACGGCAACAGCGGCACGTCGTTGCGCGGCGGGACAAACGCGATGGCCGGCACCGCACCGGCGCGCTGCGGCGGCTGCGTCCATGCCAACGGCGACGCGGCCACACGCACCGGCTGCTGCGGCACGCTCGCGGCGAGCGCCTGGCGCACGGCCTGGAACAGCACCGCCGGCACCACGCGCTGGCTCAACCGCGACGGCTGCGACGCACCGCCCAGCGGATTGAACTGGGTGATCTGCCTGATCACGCTGTAATCCGGATTGGCGTAGTTGTCGGTGCGCTCGATGCTCAGCGCGGTGGTCGCATGCCCCATGGCCGCGGTCATGTCGAAGACGCATACCCTCAGTTCCAGACGCCCGCTCATTCCCTGGCGTTCGCTGCGCGTGGCGCAGTATTCCGCATAGCGCGTCTCGCGGAACACAGCCAGTTCGGCGCGATCCTGTGGCGCCCAATCGCTGCGCTCGCGCGCCTGTTGCAGGCGCGTGCGCGCCTCCTCCTCAGTCAGCGCGCCCTGCTCCACCGCCGCCTGCAGCATCGGCTGCGCGAAGCGCTCGGCCAGCGCCGCGCGCAGGTCCTGGCGGCGTGACAGCAGGACCCGGCCCCAATCGTCGGGCAGATACGACAGCGGCAAGGTCTCGTTGCGTTCCTGGAAGCCCCCCTGCGCCTGCACGACGCCACGTACCGCGGCCTGCACCTGGGCATAGGGCGCTGCGATCAGCAGATGCGCAGCCGTGGCCGGTTCGCGCTGCCCGCCCGGCAGCGTCCAGAACAGCAGATCCTCGTGGCGACGCACCGCCGGTGCCTGCGCCTCCAGCGCCGTGCCGGCAGCCGCGATCTGCCACGCGCTGTCGCCAGGCTCGGCCGGCGGCATGGCGGACGGCTGCACCGGCCCGGCCGCGAACGCGCTGCCGAGCGCGAGCAGCAGCAGGCCGGCACAAGCTCGTGCCGGCGCATGGGAAACGCGATGTCGCAACTCGCTCATGGACGCACTCGATGGAAGGAAAAGGATGCCATCGCCGGCGGCAGCGGCAGCTGCAGTTGCCGCTCAGCCACGCGGATGATGCTTGCGGTGCAGGCTCTGCAGGTGCTCGCGCGCCACCAGCGTGTAGATCTGGGTGGTGGACAGGGAACTGTGGCCGAGCAGCATCTGCAGCGCGCGCAGGTCGGCGCCGCGGTTGAGCAGATGCGTGGCGAAGCTGTGGCGCAGGCCGTGCGGGCTGATCCGCACCGGATCGATCCCGGCCACCGCCGCATAACGCTTCACCAACACCCAGAACTGCTGGCGGGTCAGCGCGCGGCGCGCGGCGTCGATGAACAGCGGCACCACGCCATCGCTGGCCGGCACCGCCTGCCCCGCCGCCAGCGCGGGGCGGGCGCTGTCCAGATAGCGCTGCAGCCAGTGCTGCGACTCCTCGCCCAACGGCACCAGCCGCTCCTTGCTGCCCTTGCCGGTAACCCGCAGCACGCCCTGGCGCAGATTGACCGCGTTGGCCGGCAGGTTGACCAGCTCGCTGACGCGCAAGCCGGCGGCGTACATCAGCTCGAGCATGGCGCGGTCGCGCAAGCCTGCCGGCGCGGTCGCGTCCGGCGCCGCCAGCAGCGCATCGATCTGGCTTTCGGCCAGCGCCTTGGGCAGCGAACGCGGCAGCCGCGGCGGCTCCAACAGCGCGGTCGGATCGTCGCTGCGCTCGCCGCGGCGCACGCGCAGCGCGAAAAACGCGCGCAGCGACGACAGCCAGCGCGCATTGCTGCGCGGCGAATAGCCCAGTTCGGTACGCCAGGCCAGGTAATCGAACAGCGCCTGCCGATCGGCACCGGCCAGCCCGCCGCCGGCACCGTCGCGCCAACGCGCGAAGCCCTCCAGGTCGCGGCGGTAGCTGTCCAGGCTCTGCCGCGCCAACCCCTGCTCGGCCCAGGCCGCATCCAGGAACTGCTGGATCGCCGCCGCATCGGCCTCACGCAGCGGCGCGAGCCGTTGTGTCTGCTGGCGGCGTTCGGCGGGGGAATGCAGGGAGGGCATTTTGGGGATTGGAGATTCGGGAATCGGGAATCGGGAATCGGGAATCGGGAATCGGGAATCGGGAATCGGGAATCGGGAATCGGGAATCGGGAATCGGGAATCGGGAAAGCCTAGCGGCTTTGCCGGGGGGCGCAAGGTCGATGTGGGCGGGACGAGCGCAGGGCTGCGCATGCCCGAGCCGCGCGCAACGCAGTCCACCGCAAAGCGTGCGACTGGCTCTAAGCTGTGTCGATGAGCGCACCGCCTCCCGCTTCCGCCCCCCGTCCACGCGCGCTGCTGCTGTGGCGGCTGCTGGCACTGTTCTACGACGCCTGGCCGGTGCTGGCGCTGTGGTTCGTGGTCTCGACGCTGTTCACCCTCGGCTACACGCTGGAAGGCCATGCGCCGCGCGAGAACATCGCCCCGTTCAGCGCCCTGCAGTGGCTGCTGTGGCTGTGCTGCTGGGTGGTGGCCGGCCTGTACGCGACGCTGAGCTGGCGTCGCGGTGGCCAGACCCTGGGCATGCGTCCATGGCGGCTGCGCCTGCACGGCGCCGATGGCACCACGCCGCGTTGGGGCGCACTGTGGCGGCGTTATCTGGTCGGTACCGTGTCGTTGTTACTGGGCGGGCTGGGGTTCTGGTGGGCGCTTTTTGATCGCGAACGGTTGACATGGCATGACAGGGCCAGCGGCACGCGCTTGAGCCGCCAGCCCAAGGCCAAGCCATGACCGCAGCACATGGGCGCGCGGCAGCGCGCCAACCGCTCCTGGCACATCGAGACCGCTGCGGCGCGGCATGACCGCGCCAGCGGCACTCGCCTGACCCGGCTACCGAAAGCGAAGCTCTGACTGCACTGCCTGGGCGCGCGGCGGGGTGTGACCCACGTGGCGTGCGAAGACGGCGAGCAGCGTCATTACCGATCTTGGTGCTTGCGCAGCGATTCGGCCTTGCGCGAGGCGAGCTTGGCGCCGATCCACCGCTCCAGGAATCGGCCCAGCCAATAGCTTGCCCACAGCATGCACAGGAGCAACAGCAACGGCACGACGGCCTGCGGCAACCGATCCAGCAGCGGCATCAGTCCGATTGTGGCCAGCGGAAGCAAGATGGGCAGGAACGGCAGTATCTTCACCAACGACCGGACATGGCCATCGAAATGCGGATTGCTCGCCAGCCACTGGCAGCACGCCATCGTTGCCAGATACAGAACGCAGAACGCCAGCCCGGTCGTGCTCGGACGCCGCATCGCTAACTGCTGCGTTTGCGGAACAGCAACCAGGACACGGTGAGCATCACCAGCGGCGGCAAGGCGTAGGCGATGCGGTAGTCGAACTTCAGGGCGCCGGCCATGCGTCCGAAGAACAGCTGCAGCAGCCAGAACACCAGGGCGAACAGGATGCCCAGGAACAGGCGCTTGCCCATGCCGCCGCTGCGCAGCGCGCCGAACGCGAACGGGATCGCGGCAAAGCACAGCGCCAGCACATTCAGCGGATAGAACCAGCGGCTCCAGTACTGATCCTCGTAGTCGCGCGCATCCAGGCCATTGCGGCGGCGGTACTCGATGCTGGTGTGCAGGTCGCGCGCCGACAGGTTGCGCGGCTTGGCCAGGCCCGAGGCCAGCGCCGCCGCATCCAACTGCGATTGCCACGGCAGGCTTTCGAACTTCTCGCGCTGCACCGAGCGTTCGGCGAAGGTGTCGCGGTAGGCCTGCTTGAGCGTCCAGCCGTTGTGCCGGTGCTCGGCGATGGCGGCATGGGTCAGCGACGCCAGCCGGCCGCTCTCGTCCAGCGTGTACAGGCGCACGTCGCGCAGCTCCAGCCAGGTGCCGCCGCCGTCCTCCAGGTGCTCTTCGCCGGCCTGGGCATTGAGGAAGGTGTTGCCCTCGCGCGCCCACAGCCCGGAATAGCGCGCCATGCTCATGTCGCCGTTGTACTTGGCGTTGGCCTTGATCGCGTCGGCCTGGTTCTGCGCCCATGGCGCCAGGGTCTCGCCGTTGACCACCATGACCACGGTCAGCACTGCCATGGTCGAGGCCGCCGCCAGGCTCAGCCGGCGCCGCGACAGACCCAGCGCACGCAGCGCGGTCAGTTCGGAGGTGGCCGCAAGCTGACCCAGGCCCATCAGCACGCCGATCACCGCGCCGGTGGGGAACAGGGTGTAGGCGCGGCGCGGCACCGTGTAGGCCACGAACGCGGCGGCATGACCCAGGCTGTAGCTGCCGGTGCCGATGACCTTGAACTCGTTGGACAGGGCCATGATCACGTCCAGGCCCAGCAGCACCGCCCAGGTCAGCAGTACCGTGCCGAGCACGGCGCGGCCCACGTACACATCGTGCAGGTTCGGGCGCAGCCTCATGCCGGCTGCCTCCGCGGCCGCGACAGCCGGCCATCGCGCAGGTACATCCAGACAGACAAGGCCAGCAACGGCAGCGTCAGCCACCACAGGCCGAGCGCGCGCGGCAGCTTCTCGGTGCTCAGCCACTGGGTGCCGAGGAACATCAGGTTGGTGCCGACCAGGTAGGCCAGGAACGCCAGCATGATCCGGCCGTAGCGCTGCTGCCGCGGCGAACTGCGCGACAGCGGCAGGGTCAGCAGCGCGAAGGCCAGCGCCAGCAGCGGCGGCGCCAGGCGCGCATGCAGTTGCGCGTTGGCCTGCGGGCGCGGATCGCCGATCAGCTTGGCGGTGGGCAGCAATTCGGGGTCATCGTCCTTGCGCGCGGCGTTGCGGTCGGGCAGCGCCACGTCGTTGCTGACGAAGCGCATCATCCGGTAGTCCAGCCCGTCGCCGGCCAGCGGTCCCTCGACCCGGTAGCCGTCCTCCAGGCGCAGGTAGCGGTCGGCCTTGCCCTCGAAGAACATGGCGCCGCGCTGCGCGGTGACCACGTCCAGGCGGCCGTCCTTCTGCCGCTGCATGAACACCTTGCTGAGCTTGGTGCCGTCCCCGGACAGGGTGCTGATGTAGACGATGCCGCCGTCGGACAGCGTGGTGAAGCGCCCGGCCTCCAGCCCGGCCATCAGCAGGCTGTGGTTGGCCTCGTCGATCAGCCGGTCGGAGGTACGGTCGGCCCAGGGGCCCAGCCACAGCGAGCACATGCCGACCAGGGTCACCACCGGGATCACCAGCATCAGGATCGGCCGCAGCAGGCGCTGCGGACCCACGCCGATGGCGGTGATCACCGCCATTTCCGAGTCGCGGTACAGCCGCGCCAGCGCCAGCAGCAGGCCCAGCATCAGCGCCAGCGGCAGGATCAGCGGCAGATACACCACGAACTGCAGGCCCAGCTGTGAAAACAACAACTTGGCCGGGATGCGGCCATCGGCGATGTTGCCCAGGATATCCACCAGCACACCACCGACGCTGACCACCAGCAGCACGATCAGGGTGGCCGAGAAGCTCTGGACGAAATCGCGCAGCAGGTATCGATCGAGCTTCGGCATGGGGGTGGGTTGATTTAAACTCTCGGATTCGTTCGCGGCTGCCCCAGCCTATCCGACTGGGGGTAAAGAGTCCGCGATTGTACGGATTTGCCAACGGAATCTGATCAATGGCCCTGGAATTCACCCTGAACCACGACGCCCCGGCCACCGCGGCGTTCGACTGCATCGTCGTCGGCGTGTTCGCCGACAAGCGCCTGTCCCCGGCCGCCCAGGCCCTGGACGCGGCCAGCGGCGGACGCCTGACCGCGCTGGCCGAGCGCGGCGACGTCAGCGGCAAGACCGGCGCCACCGCCCTGCTCCACGACCTGCCCGGCGTGCAGGCGCCGCGCGTGCTGACGGTGGGCCTGGGCGACGCCGCCAAGTTCGGCGTGCCGCAGTACCTGAAGGCGGTCGGCGACGCCGCGCGCGCCCTCAAGAGCGGGCCGGCGGCCAGCGCCCTGCTCACCCTGAGCGAGCTGGAGGTCAAGGGCCGCGACCAGGCCTGGGCGATCCGCCAGGCGGTGATCGCCAGCGACCACGCCTGCTACCGCTACACCGCCACCCTCGGCAAGAAGAAGCCCGACGACAGCGGCCTCGCCCGCCTGGCCGTGCACGGCGACGACACCGACGCGCTGGCCCAGGGCGAGGCGATCGCCGCCGGCGTGAAATTCGCCCGCGAACTGGGCAACCTGCCGCCGAACCTGTGCACCCCGGCCTACCTGGCCGAGACCGCCGCCGCCTTCGCCCGGGGCGTGGACGGCGCCGAGGCCGAGATCCTCGACGAGACGCAGATGCAGGAACTGGGCATGGGCTCGCTGCTGGCGGTGGCGCGCGGCTCGGCCAACCGCCCGCGGCTGCTGGTGCTGAAGTGGCATGGCGGCGGCGACGCCCAGCCCTACGTGCTGGTCGGCAAGGGCATCACCTTCGACACCGGCGGCGTCAACCTGAAGACCCAGGGCGGCATCGAGGAGATGAAGTACGACATGTGCGGCGGCGCCAACGTCATCGGCACCTTCGTCGCCGCCGCGACCGCGCGCCTGCCGCTGAACCTGGTGGTGGTGGTGCCGGCGGTGGAGAACGCGATCGACGGCAACGCCTATCGCCCGTCGGACGTGATCACCAGCATGTCCGGCAAGACCATCGAGGTCGGCAACACCGACGCCGAGGGCCGCCTGATCCTGTGCGATGCGCTGACCTACGCCGAACGCTTCAAACCGGCGGCGCTGATCGACGTGGCCACCCTCACCGGCGCCTGCATGGTCGCCCTCGGCCACCAGACCGCCGGCCTGATGAGCAAGCACGACGACCTGGCCGCCGAACTGCTGGCCGCTGGCGAGCACGTGTTCGACCGCGCCTGGCGCCTGCCGCTGTGGGACGAGTACCAGGGCCTGCTGGATTCCAGCTTCGCCGACGTCTACAACATCGGCGGCCGCTGGGCCGGCGCGATCACCGCCGGCTGCTTCCTGTCGCGCTTCACCGAAGGCCAGCGCTGGGCGCACCTGGACATCGCCGGCGTCGCCAGCGACGAAGGCAAGCGCGGCATGGCCACCGGCCGCCCGGTGGGGCTGCTGTCGCAGTGGTTGCTCGACCGCGTTGCGGCCGGGAATTGAGAACCGGGAATCGGGAATCGTGAAAAGCGCCCTGTCTGACCCAACCGGAGGCGGCGCACGCGCCGCCACCCGCTGTTCCCATTCCCTATTCCCCATTCCCCACTCCCAGTCCTGATGCGCGCCGACTTCTACCTGATCGCCAAGCCGCGGTTCCTCAACGAACCGCTGCGGCTGGTGTGCGAGCTGGCGCGCAAGGCCAACGACGCCAACCTGTGGACGCTGGTGCTGGCCCGCGACATGGCCCAGGCCGAGGAACTGGACGAGCTGTTGTGGGCGTTCGATGCCGACGCCTACATCCCGCACCAGATCGCCGACGCCGATGCCGACGAGGAAGAGGCGCAGGTGCTGATCGTCCCGCCCGGCGTCGACGCGCCGCAGCGGCCGCTGGTGATCAACCTGCGCGATGCGCCCTACCTGGGCGCCTGCGACCGCGTCCTCGAAGTGGTGCCGGCCGACCCATCCGCGCGCGACCCGCTGCGCGAGCGCTGGAAGCAGTACAAGGCCCAGGGCTACGCGGTCAGCAAGCACGATATGTGATGAAGCGGAGAATCGGGAATGGAGAATCGGGAATCGTTTCTCCAAGCGCCGCATTGAGGCGGCCCCTGCTCTGCGCTCCATCGATTCCCCATTCCCGATTCCCGATTCCCAGCCCATGACCACCCTCGCCTCCAGCTACGATCCCACCTCCTTCGAATCGCGCCTGTACGCGCAATGGGAAGCGTCCGGTTACTTCGCGCCGTCCGGGAAAGGCACGCCGTACACCGTGCTGCTGCCGCCGCCGAACGTGACCGGCACGCTGCACATGGGCCACGCCTTCCAGCAGACGCTGATGGATGCGCTGGTGCGCTACCACCGCATGCGCGGCTTCGACACGCTGTGGCAGGTCGGCAGCGACCACGCCGGCATCGCCACCGAGATGGTGGTGTCGCGCAACCTGACCCTGGAAGGCAAGGGCGAGACCCGCGATTCGCTGGGCCGCGACGGCTTCATCGCCAAGGTCTGGGAGTGGAAGCAGCATTCCGGCGACACCATCGAGCGGCAGATGCGCCGCCTCGGCACCTCGGCCGACTGGTCGCGCAGCACCTTCACCATGGATCCGCAGCCGTCGGCGGCGGTGATCGAGGCCTTCGTGCGCTGGCACGAACAGGGCCTGATCTACCGCGGCCAGCGTCTGGTCAACTGGGATCCGGTGCTGAAGACCGCGATCTCCGACCTGGAGGTGGAGAACGTCGAGGAAGACGGCTTCCTGTGGTCGATCGCCTACACGCTGGACGACGGCGCCAGCTACGAACACGTCGAGCACGATGCCGACGGCAACGAGACCCTGCGCGAGACCCGCGACTACCTGGTGGTCGCCACCACCCGCCCGGAAACCCTGCTCGGCGATACCGCGGTGATGGTGCACCCGGAGGATGCGCGCTATGCGCACCTGATCGGCAAGACGGTGACGCTGCCGCTGACCGGCCGCCGCGTGCCGGTGATCGGCGACGATTACGTCGACCGCGCGTTCGGCACCGGCGTGGTCAAGGTCACCCCGGCGCACGACTTCAACGACTACCAGGTCGGCGTGCGGCATGGGTTGCCGATGATCAACATCCTGACCAAGGACGCAAAGATCATCGGTGCACCAGAGAGCCATGCAGAAATCAGCGCCGAGCTGTCGAAAAACGATCCGTCCGGTAGCGGCGTGCTCATCCCCGATGACCTCTTCAGCCCCGAACGTATTCCAGCCAAGTACCGCGGTCTGGACCGCTTCGACGCACGCAAGGCCGTGCTGGCCGACCTCGAAGACCTCGGCATCCTGGTCGAGACCAAGCCGCACAAGCTGCAGGTGCCGCGCGGCGACCGCACCGGCCAGGTGATCGAGCCGTACCTCACCGACCAGTGGTTCGTGAAGATGGACGCGCTGGCCAAGCGTGGCCTGGAGCTGGTCGAGTCCGGGCAGATCCAGTTCGTGCCGCCGAACTGGATCAACACCTACCGCCACTGGATGGAGAACATCCAGGACTGGTGCATCAGCCGCCAGCTGTGGTGGGGCCATCGCATTCCGGCCTGGTTCGACGACACGGGCAAGTACTACGTCGGCCGCGACGAGGCCGACGCGCGTGCCAAGGCCGGCCTCGGCGCCGACGTCGCCCTGCACCAGGACAGCGACGTGCTGGAAACCTGGTTCTCCTCGCAGCTGTGGCCGTTCTCGACCATGGGCTGGCCGGATCCGCAGGCGATGGCCGAGCGCGGCTTCGACCGCTACCTGCCGTCGAGCGTGCTGGTCACCGGCTTCGACATCATCTTCTTCTGGGTGGCGCGCATGATCATGGCCACCGACAGCTTCACCGGCAAGGTGCCGTTCCGCCACGTCTACATCACCGGCCTGATCCGCGACGGGCAAGGCCAGAAGATGTCCAAGTCCAAGGGCAACGTGCTCGATCCGCTGGACATCATCGACGGCATCGACATCGAGGCCCTGGTCGCCAAGCGCACCACCGGACTGATGAAGCCGCAGGACGCCCCCAAGATCGAGAAGGCCACCCGCAAGGAATTCCCGAACGGCATCATCGCCCACGGCGCCGACGCGCTGCGCTTCACCATCGCCGCGCTGGCCGGCCACGGCCGCGAGATCAAGTTCGACCTGGGCCGCGCCGAGGGCTACAAGAACTTCTGCAACAAGCTGTGGAATGCCAGCCGGTTCGTGCTGATGAACACGCGCCAGGAAGATGTGGACGCAGCGACCATCACGAACGCGTCGCCACGCGCCCAGGTGGCGAACCACGCGGACACCGCTTCGAATGCCGGTTCAGCCTCGCTTGCACCGGCCACCGATGCCGAGAAGTGGATCCTGCTGCGGTTGCAGGCGGTCACGGCCGAGGCGCAGGCGCAGTTCGCCGCGTACCGTTTCGACCTGCTGGCGCAGTGCCTGTACGAATTCGCCTGGAACGAGTTCTGCGACTGGTTCCTGGAACTGGCCAAGCCGGCGCTGAGCGGCGACGATGCGGCCGCCGCCGACAGCACCCGCCACACCCTGCTGCACGTGCTGGAAACCCTGCTGCGCCTGCTGCACCCGCTGACCCCGTTCCTCACCGAGGAACTGTGGCAGCAGGTGGCGCCGCGCCTGGGCATCGCCGCGCCGACCATTTCGCTGCAGCCGTACCCGGAGGCGGCGGCGATGGACGTGGCCGCCTACGCCGGCGCCGCGGCCGACGTGGAATGGCTGAAGGCGATGGTGTCGGCGCTGCGCCGCGTGCGCAGCGAACTGCAGGTGGCGCCGTCGCGGCAGGTGCCGCTGCTGCTGCAGGGTGGCCAGGCAGAAGACCGCGCGCGAATCGAACGTTTCGCCGCGCAGCTGCGCTTCCTGCTCAAGCTGGAGTCCATCCAGTGGCTGGACGACGGCGCGCCGTCGCCGGCCGCGGCCACCGCGATCGTCGGCGAACTGACGCTGCTGGTGCCGCTGGAAGGCCTGGTCGACCTGGATGCCGAACGCCTGCGCCTGGACAAGGAAATCGCCCGCGTCGCCGCGGAGAAGGACAAGAGCGAGGCCAAGCTGGGCAAGTTCACCGACAAGGTGCCGGCCGCGGTGATCGAGCAGGAACGCCAGCGCCTGGCCGACTGGAGCGCACAGCTCGACGGCCTGCGCGCGCAGCGCGCCAAGCTGTAGCGCGAGCGATTGGGCCGCCTCCGCCCATCACGGCGGTGGCGGAGGCATCATCATGCAGTATCGCGCGTCTGACGAATGCGCGATGTGGGAGGGACTTCAGTCCCGACGCGCTGCACCATCAGACGGCAAGCAATGCTGTCTGTCGTGGCCGAAGCCGCTCCTGCAGCGGGTCTCCGTCGTTATTGGATCCGCTCTGGAGTCGTTCCCACAGAAATTCTCGGCGAGTTGTTTGGTGCACTGGTGGAAGGACTTAGCCCAGACCGCTATCGAAGCCGGTGGCGATCTGCACTTCGCTCGTCGCGACTGAAGTCGCTCCCTCAGGTGGCTCCCACAACGCACCTGCGACGAGCGCGGCCAACGTTAAAAGCGGCTCTTCGCCCGAGCACTGGCATTCCGCGCAACACGCACCCCGCCGCCCGGCCTTCCAGGCGGCGGCGTAGCGATCCCTCAGAGCTTCCCGGCGCCGGCCTTGGCCTTGACGTCTGCCGCCACCTTGTTCGCCGGCAACAGCGAATAGGTGTACGGCGGGGTCCAGCCGATGTTGTTGTTCCACGAGCAGGTCAGCGCCTGGCCGTTGAGCAGCGAGCCGAAATCGCGGTAGACGCTGCCGCCGTAGTCGGCCGCGATCTTGTCGCAGCTGCTCACGCCGCTGATGTCGAAGACGTTGTTCTCGGAGAAGATCTTCGATTCCTTGCCGACGCCGTGCGCATAGGAGAACGGATACACCGAATTGCTGGTGCTGCCCACGTGGTAGTTGTTGTACAGGTGCACCTGGCCGAAGCGCACCCGCGGCGCGCGCGCGGAGATGTTCTCGAACAGGGTGTTGTGGATGGTCACCTTGAGCTTGCCGCTGTCGGTGCTGGAGGCGCTGTCGCTGGAGCCGATCAGGTTGTTCTTCTCGTGCGACTTGAACACCGAGTACGACACGGTGACGTAGTTGGCGCCTTTCTTGATGTCCAGCGCGCCGTCGTGGTGCTGCTTGGGGCGGCCGTTGGCGGTGCCGTTCTGGTCGTCGGTGCGGCGGCCGTCGGTGAAGGTCACGTGGTCCACCCACACGTTGCTGGCGCCCTCGATGGTCATGCCGTCGTATTCGGAGTTCCAGTTGCCGGCGCTGCCGTCGTTCGGATCCCACACCGGTTGCGGATCCCATGGATTCTCGATGGTCAGGTTGCGCACGATCACGTCGTTGGCCTTGACGTAGAAGTAGCCCTCGCGGATCTCGGCGTTGCTGCCGACGCCGATCAGCGTGGTCTTGGTGGGCACATCCAGGCGCGCGCGGCTCTTCATGTCCGCGGTGGTGCTGTACGGCGTGCCTTCGCTGATGTCGATGATGCCGTTGACCTTGATGATGCGGCCGTTGCTGCCGGCACTGGCCTTCAGCGCGGCCTTCAGCTGTGCCGCGGTGCTGACGCTGTAGACGTCGGCCGCGGCGGCCTTGGAACCGCCCTTGGTGCCGCCGTTCTGCGTGGCCCAGCCGGTGCTGGCGACCTCCAGGCTGGCGTCGGCATGGGCGGCGCCGGCCAGGCCGGCCAGGCACAGGGCCAGGCCGAACGTGCGCAGCGACGAGCGTGGCGATGAAGCGATGAGGGACTGCGTGGTCATCCTGGAAACCTCGTGAGCGTGCGTGGTTTGGACGCAGGCGCGCGCGTTCCGCAGCAACGGAATGCACGGCGACGCCTGCGCGATCGCTGTCCCCTCGGACAACTGCGGGTCATGCCTTCGTGGGAGGCAGGCGCCGAAGAGGCGCGCACTGTAGGCAGCGCGTGGCACGTGTAAAGAGGCGTTGGAGAAACGCGCGATCCAACCGCACAATGTGTGAACCACGTCGCACGAATCGCCCGCGCGCGCCAGGGCGACGCGGCACCATCGCTGCGGGACAACAACGCTGTCCCGCCGACAGAAGGCGACATTGCGGAAGCCGCCTGCGACAGCGCAAAAACACCGAAAGCCGCAAACGGCAGGTGGCGGCCGCCGGGCCTCGCCCATCGACACGCAGCACGCAGCACGCAGCTGCGATTGCCACAACGAACACTGCCGGCACCACCGCCGACCGCCTGCAGCGGCATCGCCAGGATCAGGTTGGGGGACGCATGCGGCACAGCGCCGTCGCGCCGGCCGGGAGTAGGCCGGTATCACCTACACCGGCGCTTGCGCCACCGCCTTCCGCATCCAGGCGGCAGCACTCGAACGAAACCGCACGCCGCCCGCGGCGGACGCGCAGGAGCTCAGGACATGCCGTCGAAGAACAGCTCGATCGCCATCACCAGCGCGTCCTCGCGGCCGTTCGCGGCCGGGTAGTAGCGCGGGCGGCGGCCGATCTCGTTGAAGCCTTCGCTGTGGTACAGCGCGATCGCATTGGGATTGGACGGCCGTACTTCCAGGAACACCCGGCGCGCGCCGAGATCGACACCGTACTTGATCAGCGCGCGCAGCAGCAGCCGGCCGTAGCCGCGCGACTGCCGCTCGGGCGCCACGCAGACGTTGAGGATGTGCGCTTCGTCGGCGGCGACGCTGATCACGCCGTAGCCGACGATCGTGCCCTCCTCCACCAGCACCCAGCCCGGATAACCGGCCTGCAGGCAGTCGCGGAAGATGCCGCGGGTCCAGGGGAACGGATAGGCGCGGCGCTCGATCTCCATCACCGCGTCCAGATCGGCCTCGCGCAAGGCGCGCAGCGTGGCCGTGGGCGCCGATGCCGACCCCAGTGCGCTCATCGCGGCGCCCGCTTGCGCAGCGCGCGCAACTGCGGCCACAGCGCGCGCTTGGCCGCCGCATTGCCGCGCAGCTCGTCCAGCGGCCAGGTTGCCATCAGCGCCTGCGTGGCCGGATCGTTGGGATTGAGGCCGGAGGCGCGCAGCAGGGCGATCTGCAGGCGGTCGGGCAGGCGCAGCCCGACCCGGCGCGCACCTGCCGCGGGCGCCGCACGCGGCGCGTCCGGCTGCACCGCCGGTGCCGGGGGCGCAGGTGCGCGACGCCGCTCCGGTGCGTCGCCGGCCGGCATGTCGGCGGCATGGCCGCCACGCGGCGGCGCCGATGCCGATGGCGCGCGCTGCACCGGCGTCGCCGGCTCGGTCGCCGGCGACGGGACGGGCTCGGGCTCGACCACGGCCGCGGCATCCACATACACGGTGTAGCCCAACGCCTGCAGCCAGCCGACCTGTTCGGCCGACCACAACGGCACATGCATGGACGCGGGCTCGCTCATGCCGCGTCCGGCACCTTGCGCCAGCGCCGCCACAGCCACAGGCAAGGGCCGGACAGCGCGTACAGCACGCCGATCGCCAGCAGCGCCCGCGCCAGGTCGATGACCAGCACCGCCAGCACGATCGGCGCCAGCACCAGCATCAGGAACGGCACCCGGTCGGTCCGCGGCCCCTTCTCGCCACTGCCCTTGAAGCTCCAGAAGCGGATGCGGCTGACCATCAGCAGCGCCGCGGTCACGGTCAGACCCAGCGCCACGTAGCGCAGCTGTTCGCCGTCCCAGCCCAGCGAGCCGTCGGCGAAGGACCACACGAAGGCCATCATCAGCCCGGCCGCGGCCGGGCTGGCCAGGCCCACGAACCAGCGCTTGTCGACCGTGCCGACCTGGGTGTTGAAGCGGGCCAGGCGCAGCGCGGCGCAGGCCGCGTACAGGAACGCCGCCGACCAGCCGACCCGGCCCAGCATGCTGCCGTCGAACTTCAGCGCCGACAGCGACCAGTGGTACATCACCAGCGCCGGCGCCATGCCGAAGCTGACCAGGTCGGCCAGCGAGTCGTACTGCACGCCGAATTCGCTGCTGGTGCCGGTCAGCCGCGCCACGCGCCCGTCCAGCCCGTCCATCACCGCAGCCACGAACACCGCCACGCTGGCGTGCACGAACTGGCCGTTGGCGGCGGCGATGATGGCGTAGAAACCGGAGAACAGGCCGGCGGTGGTGAACAGGTTCGGCAGCAGGTAGATGGTGCGCGAACGGGGGGGCGGTCGGGATGGGTCCATCCCGCCAGTCTAATCGACTTGCCAGGCCCGTCGGCGGGTGCTGCAATCGGCGCTCCCGCCGCGCCCTGGAGACCGAGATGCGCGCCCTGCCCCGGTTTTGCTGCCTGCCCCTGCTCGCCGTCAGCGGCATGCTCGGCGCCACCACCCTGTACCAATGGAAGGACGCGCAGGGCGTCACCCACTATGCCGAGACCCCGCCCCCCGGCGGCAAGTACCAGGTGCGCAAGGTCGACACCCGTGGCGATGCCCCGACCGAGACGCCCGAGGCGGCCCCGGCCGAGAACGCCAAGTGCCTGACCGCGCGCAAGAACCTGGACATCCTCGACAAGCCCGGCAAGATCACCACCGACAGCGATGGCGACGGCAAGCCGGACGGAGAACTGGACGAATCCCAGCGCGGCGCGCAGAAGGCCCTGGCCGAGGCCGCGATCAAGGCCTACTGCACCCCGGCCGCCGCACCCGCCAAGTAAGCCGAACGCGCCCCGAACACGCGCGGCCGGCCGCGGGCGATGCCCGCAGCGCCGGCAATGACTGGCAAAATGGGCGACCCGCCGTCTGCGAAGCCCCTCGATGCGCCTTTCCCAGTTCCACCTGCACACCACCAAGGAAACCCCGGCCGACGCCGAACTGGTCAGCCACCAGCTGATGCTGCGCGCGGGCATGATCCGCAAGCTCGCCTCCGGCCTGTACACCTGGTCGCCGCTGGGCCTGCGCGTGCTGCGCAAGGTGGAAGCGGTGGTGCGCGAGGAAATGAACCGCGCCGGTGCGGTGGAAGTGCTGTTCCCGACCATCCAGCCGCGCGAGCTGTGGGACGCCACCGGGCGCTGGAGCAAGTTCGGCGGGCTGATGCTGCGCATGCAGGACCGCAAGGAACAGGACTACTGCTACAGCCCGACCGCCGAAGAGGCCGCCGCCGATTTCGCGCGGCAGGAGCTGAGCAGCTACAAGCAGTTGCCGGTCAACTTCTACCAGATCCAGACCAAGTTCCGCGACGAGATCCGCCCGCGCTTCGGGGTGATGCGCGCGCGCGAGTTCCTGATGAAGGACGCCTACTCGTTCCACATCAGCGACGAGGACCTGGCGCGCGAGTACGAGAACATGAAGGCGGCCTACACCCGCATCTTCACCCGCCTGGGGCTGCAGTTCCGCGCGGTGCAGGCCGATTCCGGCGACATCGGCGGCGACGCCTCGCAGGAATTCCACGTGCTGGCCGCCTCCGGCGAGGATTCGCTGGCGTTCTCCACCGGCTCGGACTACGCGGCCAACGTCGAAGCCGCCGTCGCCGCGGCACCGGCCCCGCGCCCGGCTGCCGGCGAGGAGCTGCGCAAGGTCGCCACGCCCACCCAGAAGACCTGCGAGGCGGTGGCCGAGCTGCTCGGCCTGCCGCTGCAGCGCACGGTCAAGTCGGTCGCCGTGATGGCCGGCGAGACCTTCGTGCTGGCGCTGGTGCGCGGCGATCACACGGTCAACGAGATCAAGCTGGGCAAGGTCGCCGGCCTGGCCGGCTACCGCATGGCCAGCGAGGCCGAGATCCTCGCGCATCTGGGCAGCGAGCCGGGCTTCCTCGGCCCGCTGGGCCCGCGCCAGCCGATCCGCGTGGTCGCCGATCGCGACGTGGCGGCGCTGGCCGACTTCGTCGTCGGCGCCAACGAACGCGGCTTCCACCTGGCAGGGGTCAACTGGGGCCGCGACCTGCCGGAACCGGACGCCGTCGCCGACCTGCGCAACGTGGTCGAGGGCGAGCGCGCCCACGACGGCGGCGAGATCCGCCTGGCCCGCGGTATCGAGGTCGGCCATGTGTTCCAGCTCGGCCGCCAGTACGCGCAGGCGCTGGACGCCACCGTGGTGGACGAGAACGGCAAGACCGTGACGCTGGCGATGGGCTGCTACGGCATCGGCATTTCCCGCATCGTCGCTGCGGCGATCGAGCAGAACCACGACGACGCCGGCATCCGCTGGCCGCAGCCGATGGCGCCGTGGACGGTGGCGGTGTGCGTGATCAATCCCAAGCGCGATCCGGCGGTCGACGCCGCCGGCGAGGCATTGCTGTCGGAGCTGCAGCAAACCGGGCTGGATGCCGTGCTGGACGACCGCGGCCTGCGCCCCGGCGCGATGTTCGCCGATATCGAATTGATCGGCGTTCCGCACCGGGTGGTGGTCTCGGAGCGGGGCCTGGCCGCCGGCACCTTCGAATATCGCGCGCGCAGCGGCGGCGATGCCGAACACCTGGATCGAACCGCCTTGCTGGCACGCCTGCAGGCGTGACGAAAGGGGCCGGGAGGATATCCCGGCCCTTTTTCTTTACGCGGCCGTCACGCCTTATGAGGGAAACCAGAGCGGTCTGTTTTCAATTGATTACGGCCGCCAGGGATCCATAAGGACATATTCCCACGGCATTGCGACCGAAAATACCCGCCGCGAATTAAGCAGGGTATTTGTCAATCCGATAAAGCATCATTATGATCCTGCGCTGGCCAGGGAATGGCGGAAGCCACCACCCATTTTCCGGAGTAAAGATGACCATCGATCTCAGTGGCCTGTCGGCCAAGCAGTTGGGCGCCCTCATCAAGACCGCCAAGAAGCAGCAGTCCATCGTCGCCAAGCGCACTCCCATCGCCAAGGTCCGCACCCAGCTGGCGCGCCTGGCCAAGAGCCACGGCTACAGCATCGAGGAAGTCTTCGGCGGCGCTCCCGCCGCGCGCGGCCGCAAGGCCGGCAAGCCGGGTCCGAAGCCGGGCCGCAAACTGGGCAAGGTTCCGCCGAAATACCGCAACCCCGCCAATGCCGCCGAAACCTGGACCGGCCGCGGCAAGCAGCCGCGCTGGCTGGCCGATCTGGTCGCCAAGGGCAAGAAGGTCGACGATTTCCTGATCGCCGGCGGCGCCGCCAAATCCGCCGCGCCGGCCAAGAAGACCGCCAAGAAGGCGGTCAAGCGCGTCGCCAAGAAGGCCAGCAAGAGCGCTGCGCCGAAGGCCTGATCCGCCACGGCAACCGCAGTCGAAACGCCGGCGCATGCCGGCGTTTTTTATTGCCGCATTCAAAGATTCTTGCGCGCCGGCACCAACAGATTGCCGAACAGCAGGCCGGCGACCAGCGCCATCACGATATTGGTCACCGTCAGCAGCGCCGATTGCCCGCCGAGCACGTCCTGCTGCTGGACCAGGGTCAACAGCCCGCGCAAGCTGGCACTCCCGGGCACCAGCATGATGATGCCCGGCAACCGGACCAGCGCGCCCGGCCGGTGCACGATGCGTCCGAACAGATTGCCGGCCGCGGTCAATACCATCGCCGACAGGAAGATGCCGACCGGGCTGCCCCATGCGTCGCCGGCGAAGCGCGCGATCGCGTAGCCGGCCACCGATGCCGCCATCACGAACGGATAATCGCGCAGGCTGGCCTTGAACAGCAGGGCGAACGCGTAGGCGGCCACCAGCAGCGAGGCCCATTCCACCCAGCCGTGCTGCGGCCGCGATGCCCGCACCATCGGCTCCAGGCCCAGCAGTTGCGCCAGGGTCACCGCGATCACCGCGCCGACGGTCAGCTTGACGATGGTGGTGACCGCGCCGGCGAAGCGCGCCGTGCCCGAGACCCAGTGCTGGCTGGTGAGTTCGTTGACCGCATTGGTCAGCGCCATACCCGGCAGCAGCACCACCAGCGAGGCGATGATCACCGTATTGAGATTCAGCGGCGCCACGAAACTGGCCACCAGGGTCGCGACGAAACCGGCCAGCAACGCCGCCAGCGCATCGTTGGCTTCCTTGGTGGCCGGGCGCTTGTCGGTGAGCTGGGTGAGCACGCCGATCAGCAGGCCGATGGCGCTGGCGGTGGCGATGTCCAGCCACGGCAGCCGCCACAACCCGGCCACGCCGGCCGCGGCCAGACCGAAGCCGAGCACCTGCATCGCCATCCAGCGCCGCCCCGGCGGCTGGTCCAGCTGGCGCAGCGCGGTGTGGCCCTGGGCCACGCTCATGCGCCCGCTGGCCACGTCGTCGGCGATGCGGTCGGCGACGCTGAGCTTGTGCAGGTCGTTGTCGCCGGGCGCCAGCCGCACCACGCGGGTGATGTCGCTGGAGCCGATTGCCTTGGTCGGGTCGCTGAAGCTGAGGATCAGCCCGGTCGGGTTGGACCAGGGTTCGCAGTCCAGGTCCAACTGCTGCGCCAGCGCCACCACCGCCGCCTCCAGCCGCTGCGCGGTGGTGCCGTAGGTGTGCAGTCGCCCGGCGATGTCGGAGACGAAGGCGATGCGCTGCGCGTAGGTCGCGTTGGCGGAGGGACTGACGGTGGGAGCGGCGGGCATGTCGGCTAGTATGGCGCGAACGCCGCGCCCGGCCACCCCGTCGCGATCACCACATCTGCAACACGGGCGAAACAGGTATGCTCGCGCACCGGACGCCCCCCATGATCGAACCGCAACCGCCCAAACTCAGCCAGGACGACCGAGACCCCTCGCGGGTGCGGCTGACCGGCAGTTGGACCCTGGCCACGGCCCTGGCGTCCTCGGAAGTGCTGCGCGGGATGCCGGCCGGCACCACCGGCATCGACGCCAGCGGCATCGGCCAGCTGGATTCGGCCGGGGTGCTGCAACTGATGCGCTACGCCACCCGCAACGGCATCGCCCACGAGGCGCTGGATTTCCGCCAGGATCACCGCGCCCTGGTCTCGACCATCGAGGACGTGGCCGACGACCGCCCCAAGCGCAAGCGCGACTATGGCTTCGCCGCGGCGCTGGAACGCCTGGGCTACGCGGTGCACCGCAACGGCAAGGAAATCGTCGCCCTGGTCGGTTTCCTCGGCGAGACCCTGGTCAAGCTGCTGCGGCTGCTGCACGCGCCGCGCCGGTTCCGCCTGACCGCCACCGTGCACCACATGGAACAGGTCGGCCTGGACGCGGTGCCGCTGGTGGCGCTGCTGTCGTATCTGGTCGGCGCGGTGATCGCCTTCCTCGGCTCCACGATCCTGCGCGACTTCGGCGCCGAGATCTACGTGGTGGAACTGGTCAGCATCGCCTTCCTGCGCGAGTTCGCGGTGCTGCTGACCGCGATCGTGCTGGCCGGGCGCACCGCCAGCGCGTTCACCGCGCAGATCGGCGCGATGAAGGCACGCGAAGAGGTCGACGCGATCCAGACCCTGGGCCTGGACCCGATGGACCTGCTGGTGATCCCGCGGCTGGTCGCGCTGCTGCTGATGCTGCCGCTGCTGACCTTCGTGGCCATGATCGCCGGCCTGGCCGGCGGCGTCACCGTCGGCGCCTTCGACCTGGGCATCCCGCCGCAGATGTACCTGGCGCGCATGCACGACACCATCCAGATCCGGCACATGCTGGTGGGTCTGTCCAAGGCGCCGATCTTCGCCATCGTGATCGGCCTGATCGGCTGCCTGGAGGGACTGCGCGTGGAAGGCACCGCGCAGTCCGTCGGCGAGCGCACCACCTCCAGCGTGGTGCAGACGATCTCGCTGGTGATCATCATCGACGCGATCGCCGCGCTGTGGTTCATGAACATGGGGTGGTGACGTGAAGCCGGGAATCGGGAGTGGGGAATCGGGAATGGGAAAAGCTGGCGGCGTCCGCGACGCTGGCCAGGAGTGCACGCTTTGACCATTCCCGATTCCCCACTCCCGATTCCCGACCAGGAACTGGCCATCTCCGTGCGCGGCCTGGTCAATCGCTTCGGCAGCCAGACCGTGCACGAGGAGCTGGACCTGGACGTGCGCCGCGGCGAGATCCTCGGCGTGGTCGGCGGATCGGGCACCGGCAAGTCGGTGCTGATGCGCACCATCCTCGGCCTGCGCGAGCCCGATGCCGGCAAGATCCAGGTGCTCGGCGTGGATACCGATTCCGGCCGCCGCGCCGATCGCCTGCATGTGGAGCGCAATACCGGCGTGCTGTTCCAGGACGGCGCGCTGTTCTCCTCGCTGACCGTCGGCGAGAACGTGCAGGTGCCGCTGAAGGAGCATTTCGGCGAACTGCCCGACAGCTGGCACTACGAGCTGGCGCTGCTGAAGGTGAAGCTGGCCGGCCTGCCCGCCGATGCATTGAACAAGCTGCCGTCGCAGCTGTCCGGCGGCATGCGCAAGCGCGCCGGGCTGGCGCGTGCGCTGGCGCTGGATCCCCCCCTGTTGTTTCTGGACGAGCCCACCGCCGGCCTGGACCCGATCGGCGCGGCCGCCTTCGACCGGTTGATCCGCACCCTGCAGGAAGCGCTGGGCCTGACCGTGTTCCTCATCACCCACGACCTGGACACCTTGTACGCTATCTGCGACCGCGTGGCGGTGCTGGCCGACCGCAAGGTCATCGCCAACGCGCCGCTGGCCGAGATCGAGCAAGTGGACCATCCGTGGATCCAAGAGTATTTCCACGGCCCGCGCGCCCGCGCCGCGCGCGATGCCAAGACCGCCTGGACCGAGACCCCCTGAGCCCATGGAAACCAAAGCCAATTACGTGCTGATCGGCGCCTTCACCATCGTGGTGGGGATCGCGCTGCTGCTGTTCGGACTCTGGGCCGCCAAGTACTCCTCCGACCGCACCTGGCAGGAATACCGCGTGGTGTTCCGCGAGGCGGTGACCGGCCTGTCGGTGGGCAGCCCGGTGCAGTACAACGGCATCGCGGTGGGCTCGATCACCGAGCTGACCCTGGCGCCGAACGATCCGCGCCAGGTGGTGGCGCGGATCCGGGTCAACTCGACCACGCCGATCAAGAGCGACACCCGTGCCAAGCTGGGCATCACCAGCCTGACCGGCCCGTCGATCATCCAGCTCTCCGGCGGCACCCCGGAAGCGCCGTCGCTGACCTCGATCGACAACAGCGACGCGCCGATCATCCAGACCACGCCCTCGGCGCTGCAGAACATCACCGACACCGCCAACCGCATCGTCGAGCGCCTGGACGAGGTGCTCAGCGACCGCAATGTCGCCAGCATCACCGCCACCCTGCACAACCTGGAAACCATCAGCGGCGGCCTGGCCGACCGCGACCAGGGCATGCAGTCGCTGATCGTCAGCGCGCGCGATGCGGCGCGCAACCTCGACACCACGCTCAAGACCACCAACGGCACCATCCAGCGCCTGGACCAGAACCTGGTGCAGCAGTTGCCGCCGATCCTGAACAAGCTGGAGGACACGCTGAGCAAGCTGGATTCGGCCGCCGGCAATGCCGACAAGATCCTTGGCGAGAACCGCTCGGCGATCAACAGCTTCGCCAACGACGGCCTCGGCCAGCTCGGCCCGACCCTGACCGAACTGCGCGGCCTGATCCGCGACCTGCGCCGGGTCAGCGACCGCCTGGACAACAACCCCGCGCGCTACCTGCTCGGCCGCGACGCCCCGAAGGAGTTCAAACCCAAATGAAGCCGATGCGCGCCTTCCTCCTGCTCGCCGTGCCGGCCCTGCTGCTGACCGGCTGCTCGCTGCCCGGCGGCAACAAGGAGCCGGTGACGATCTACGCGCCGGACGTGCGGGTCACCGCCGACCCGGCCTGGCCGCAGGTGAGCTGGCAACTGGCGCTGACCAAGCCCAGCGCCGCGCGCGTGGTCGACAGTTCGCGCATCGCGGTGCGGCCGACGCCCGACGAACTGCAGGTGTACGGCGGCGTCAGCTGGGCGCAACCGGCCACCGACATGCTCGAGGACATGCTGCTGCGCGCGTTCGAGGATTCCGGGCGCATTCCCGGCGTGGCCCGGCTCGGCACCGGCATCCGCGCCGACTACAAGCTGCTGCTGGACCTGCGCCGTTTCGAATCGGACTACGCCGGGCGCACGGTGCCGTCGGCGACCATCGAGCTCAACGCCAAGCTGCTGTACAGCACCGACCAGCGCGTGGTCGCCTCGCGCACCTTCCTGGTGACCCAGCCCGCCGCCGGCACCGCCGAATCGCAGGTGGTCGACGCCTTCGGCCAGGCCATGTCGCAACTCGGCCACGACGTGGTCGGCTGGACCCTGCAGCAAGGCCAGGCCGATGCCGCCACCGCGCTGGCCCCCAGCGTGCCGCCGCCGGCCAGCCAGAAGCCGCCGCGGCGCTGATTGGCTCCCCTCTCCCACTGGGAGAGGGGTTGGAGGTGAGGGTGCGGCAGCCAGGGAGCCATCTCCTCCAGACGCTTCCCAGGCAACTCGTACCCTCATCCGCCCCTTCGGGGTACCTTCCCCCGAAAAGGGGGCCATGGTCCCGAAGGGAGAAGGGATCAAAGTGTCGCTCCCCTCTCCCACCGGGAGAGGGGTCGGGGGTGAGGGTGCGGCGGCCGCGGAGCCGTCTTCTCCAGACACCTCCCCAGCCACCCAACCCTCATCCGCCCCTTCGGGGCACCTTCTCCCAAAGGGAGAAGAACTCAGGCATCACACGATCCTGCGGAAGGTCAGATTGATCCGCTCCCCCACCGGCTTGGCCGTACGCGGCAGCGCATGCCGATACAAGCGTTGGGTCTCGCCCGCCATCAGCAGCAGCCCGCCGGAGGTCAGTTCCAGCGCCTGGCGCAGTGCCGGCTCCCGACGATGGCGCAGCACGAAGCGACGCGTCGCCCCCAGGCTCAGCGAGGCGATCACCGGCGTCGGGCCGAGTTCGCGCTCGTCGTCGCTGTGCCAGCCCATGGCGTCGCGGCCGTCGCGGTAACGGTTGGCGAGCACGCTGTTGAACGCCACTCCGGTCTCGGCCGCCAAGCGCGCGCGCAGCGGCAGCAGCGCCGCTGGCCACGGATGCGGCGCGAAGCGGGTGCCGGAATAGCGGTAGCTGGCGTCGGCGTCGCCGATCCAGCAGCTCAGCCGCGGCGAATCGACCAGCTTGCCGAACAGGCGGATGCGGTGCACCTCCCACGGCACCTCATGCAGCAACTGCGTGCACAGCGCCGCGGCCACGACCAGATCCAGCCACTCGGGATACCAGCGCAGATCGGCGCCGGGCAAGTCCAGTTCCATCGCGCCACGCTAGCACGCCGGCGGCCACCATACGCCAGCGTGCGGAATTTGCCCCTTCACGCGCAAACCCTGAAAATGCAGGCAGCCAGAACGAGCCAACGGGAGCGGAGCAGATGACGGGAACCGAGGGCGGCGCCAACGCGCCGCAGCCAGTGGAGCGCGACGTCATGGAATACGACGTCGTCACCGTCGGCGCAGGCCCGGCCGGGTTGGCGTTCGCGATCCGGCTCAAGCAGCTCAACCCCGACATCTCGGTCTGCGTGATCGAGAAAGCCAGCACCATCGGCGCGCATATCCTGTCCGGCGCGGTGATCGAACCGGCGCCGCTGGACGCGCTGCTGCCGGGCTGGCGCGACAACCCGCCGCCGATCTGCGTGCCGGCGGCCGAGGACGAGTTCTGGTACCTGAGCAAGGACGGCGGGCACAAGTTCCCGATGGTGCCGCCGGGCATGCGCAACCACGGCAACTTCATCGTCAGCCTCGGCGCGATGTGCGCCTGGCTGGCGCCGCAGGCCGAGGCGCTGGGCGTGGAGATCTACCCGGGCTTCGCCGCCGCCGAGACCCTGCACGCCGAGGACGGCACGGTGCTGGGCGTGCGCATCGGCGACATGGGCGTGGCCAAGGACGGATCGCACAAGCCCGGCTACACCGCCGGCATCGACATCCGCGCCAAGGTCACGGTGCTGGCCGAAGGCGCGCGCGGACACCTGACCAAGCGCCTGATCGCGCGCTTCGCACTCGACGCCGGCCACGATCCGCAGGCGTTCTCGATCGGCATCAAGGAGCTGTGGCAGTTGCCCGAGGGCCGCGTCAGCCCCGGCAAGATCGTGCACACCCTGGGTTGGCCGGCCGACAGCAAGACCTATGGCGGCAGCTTCCTGTACCACCTGGAGAACAACCAGGTGGCGCTGGGCTATGTCAGCGGCCTGGACTACCACGATCCCGAATACCGCCCGTGGGAAGCCTTCCAGCAGTGGAAGAACCACCCGATGATGAAGGCCCTGCTGGACGGCGGCACCATCCTCTCGGCGGGTGCGCGCGCCATCGCCAGCGGCGGCTGGCAGTCGCTGCCGAAGGTGGAGATGCCCGGCGCGCTGCTGATCGGCGACACCGCCGGCCTGCTCAACGTGCCCAAGATCAAGGGTACCCACCAGGCGATCCGCAGCGGCATGCTCGCCGCCGAACACCTCGCCGCCGGTGCCGCGCTGGACCCGGCCGGCTTCGACGCGCGCCTGCGCAACTCCGAAGTGATGGCCGAGCTCCGTCAGGTACGCAACATCAAGCCCGGCTTCAAGAAGGGGCTGTGGTTCGGCCTGCTCAACGGCGCCTGGGAAACCCTGGTCAAGGGCGCCTCGCCGTGGACGCTGAAGGTCGGCGCCGACTGGAAGAGCCTGGACCGACTGGGCGAGCACGAGCAGCCCAAGCGCGACTACGTGCAGCGCGAGCTGGCCCCGCGCGACCGCCTGCAGGGCGTGTACTTCGCCGCCACCGAGCACGACGAGGACCAGCCGGTGCACCTGCACGTGCTCGACCCGCAGATCTGCGTGACCCGCTGCACCGAGGAATACGGCAACCCCTGCACGCGCTTCTGCCCGGCGGCGGTGTACGAGATCGTCGACGACGCGGCCGGCAAGCGCCTGCAGATCAACGCCGCCAACTGCGTGCACTGCAAGACCTGCGACATCAAGGATCCCTACGCGATCATCGACTGGGTGACGCCGGAAGGCGGCTCCGGGCCGAATTACCAGAACCTGTGAGCGGTCACCGGATGAGCGACTCCGTGCCGGCACGCCTGCGGGCGGGCATGTACCGCGTGTTGCGTATCGCCTTTCGTGCGATGCCAATCTCCGAAGGACTCCGCGACCGATGGCGCAACTGGTTTCTCGATAGATACGCGAACTGGGTGCCGGAGGCGCCCAGAGGGCGCGTCGCGAGCGTCGGGAGCATGGCCCTGCGCCCTCTGCATCGCGCCGACGAGGCAGCGATCGGTCATGTGCCTTACCAGAAGGGCGTGCTGCCGTCGCCGCTGCCGGCGACCCTGGTCGCGTTCTATCTCCCGCAGTTCCATGCGATTCCGGAGAACGACGCATGGTGGGGCAAGGGCTTCACCGAGTGGCGCAACGTCAGCCGCGCCCTGCCGCAGTTCTATGGACACATGCAGCCACGGATCCCGGCTGATCTTGGGTTCTACAATCTGCGCGACCGCGAGGTGATGCGGCAGCAGGCGCAACTCGCCTCCGAGTACGGGATCGGCGCCTTCTGTTTCTATTTTTATTGGTTCGCAGGAACGACCCTGCTCGAGGACCCCATCCGCAACTGGCGCGATGACACGACCATTTCCTTGCCCTACTGCCTGTGCTGGGCCAACGAGAACTGGGCGCGCCGGTGGGACGGCCGCAATACCGACATCCTGATCGAGCAGCAACACAGCGACGCAGACGATCTGGCCTTCATCGCGCACTTGGCCACCTATCTCGCCGACCCTCGCTACTTGCGCATCGACGGCAAGCCGCTGGTGCTGGTCTATCGTCCGAATCTGATGCCGGATCCGAAGGCCACGGCGTCGCGCTGGCGCGCGTGGTGCGCAGCCAATGGGATCGGCGAGATCCATCTTGCGTACGTCCAGGGGTTCGAGCGTCCCGATCCGCGCGATATCGGCTTTGATGCTGCCGTGGAGTTTCCGCCCAATATGAGTGCGCCGCCCTCGGTGGCTGGCGCACAGTTGTTGATCAATCCGGATTTTGCCGGGGAGGTGCTGGACTGGCGCGTCCTGGCGACCGAGATGGCAGCCAGGCCGTTGCAGGACTATCCGCTCTATCCCTGCGTCAATCCCGGCTGGGATAACGAGCCCCGCCGCTCCGGCAAGGGCCGCGTGTATCTCCATGCCTCCCCGCGCGGCTACGGGACATGGCTGTCGCAGACCATCCATGACCGGCTTGCGCCTGCTCCGGCTGCGCAGCGCATGGTGTTCGTCAATGCCTGGAACGAATGGGCTGAAGGTGCCGTCCTGGAACCGGATGCGCGCCTGGGCCACGCATGGTTGGAAGCGACTCGCCGCGCATTGCAACCAAAGCGCCCCGCAAACGAACGCCCGCACGTCGTCATCCATGCCTGGTATGTCGATGTTCTGGAAGAATTGCTGGCGCAGCTGCGCGAGGCGGCGTTCGACCACCAGCTCATCGTGACGACGACGGAACGCAACCTCGCCGGTGTCAACCTCGCCCTGAAACAACAGGGGATGGAGGCCGAGGTCGTGGTCCACGACAACCATGGCCGCGACATCCTGCCGTTCCTGCGGATCGCCGATCGTCTGCTCGATGCCGGCGTATCAGTGGTGCTGAAGCTGCACACCAAACGTTCGGTGCATCGCCAGGATGGCGATCAATGGCGGCGCGAAATGGTGGGCAGCCTCCTCGACCGCGACCGGGTCAAGGCGATCGTGGAGGCCTTCCAGCAGCGTCCGGAGCTCGGCCTGGTGGCCCCGGAAGGACATCTCCAGCCCCTGAGCTTCTACTGGGGAGCCAACGAGCAGGCCGTGCGTGCCCTGGCCACGCGCATGGGTCTGGCGCAACCGGACATCGACAGCGCGGTCTTTGCAGGCGGCAGCATGTTCTGGGTGCGCCTGCAGGCGATTCAGCCCATTTTGGACTGCCACCTGCAAGCTGGCGAATTCGAGAAAGAGGCGGGACAGGTCGATGGCACCTTGGCGCATGCCATCGAGCGCCTGTTCAGCCTCTGCACAGTGGATCGGGGCTTTGCGCTGACCAGTGCCGCCTCCCTCGTGGGGGCCGAGCACGCGCCTGCCGGCCCCTACAAGTACGCACGCAGAGGCTAGATCACCCGGCCCGGATCGAAAAACGGCACCCCGGTCTTGGCGACCAGCTCGGCCTCGTCCACGCCCTCGGCGGTTTCCACCAGCACCAGGCCGCTGTCGGTGACGTCGAACACGGCCAGGTCGGTGATGATGCGGTCGACCACGCCGACGCCGGTCAGCGGCAGGTCGCAGGCCGGCAGGATCTTGTGGCTGCCGTCCTTGGCCACGTGCTCCATCAACACGACCACGCGCTTGACCCCGGCCACCAGGTCCATCGCCCCGCCCATGCCCTTGACCATCTTGCCGGGCACCATCCAGTTGGCCAGGTCGCCCTTCTCGCTCACTTGCATCGCACCGAGGATGGCCAGATCGATATGACCACCGCGGATCATCGCGAAGGAATCGTGGCTGCCGAAGTAGCTGGCGCCGGCGCGGGCGGTGACGGTCTGCTTGCCGGCGTTGATCAGGTCGGCGTCGACCTCGTCCTCGCTGGGAAACGGGCCGATGCCGAGCAGGCCATTCTCCGACTGCAGCCACACGTCCACGCCATCGGGAATGTGGTTGGCGACCAGGGTCGGCAGGCCGATGCCCAGGTTCACGTAGGCGCCGTCGGTGAGTTCGCGGGCGGCGCGCTGCGCCATGTCGTCGCGGGTCCAGGCCATGTCAGGCGTCCTTCTGGCGCAGGGTGCGCTGTTCGATGCGTTTTTCGGGATGCGGGTTGTGCACGATGCGGTCGACGTAGATGCCGGGCAGGTGCACCTGGTCCGGATCCAGGCTGCCGGTCTCAACCACCTGCTCGACCTCGGCGATGCACAGCTTGCCGGCCATCGCGCAGGCCGGGTTGAAGTTGCGCGCGGTCTTGCGGAACACCAGGTTGCCGGCGGCGTCGGCCTTCCACGCCTTGACCAGGGCCACGTCGGCGCGCAACGCGGTTTCCAGCACGTAGTGCTTGCCGTCGAATTCGCGGGTCTCCTTGCCCTCGGCCACCACCGTGCCGTAGCCGGTGGCGGTGAAGAACGCGGGGATGCCGGCACCGCCGGCGCGCAAGCGCTCGGCCAGGGTGCCCTGCGGATTGAATTCCAGCTCCAGTTCGCCGGCCAGGTACTGGCGTTCGAACTCCTTGTTCTCGCCGACGTAGGACGAAATCATCTTGCGGATCTGCCGCGTCGCCAGCAGCTGGCCCAGGCCGAAGCCATCGACGCCGGCGTTGTTGGAGATCACGGTGAGACCGTTGACGCCGCTGTCGCGCAAGGCCGCGATCAAGGCCTCGGGAATGCCGCACAGGCCAAACCCGCCGACCGCCAGGGTCTGTCCGTCCGCCACCACATCGGCCAGCGCCGTGGCCGCATCGGGGAAAAGCTTGCCGCGCCGCCCGCCCGCAGGGGTAGAGGTGTCGCCCATTCGCCAGCTCCGCATTGGAATGTAGACAGCTAGTTTAGCCGCTCGGGGACTGCGACCCCCGCCGCACCGCCGCAACGACCGATTAAGCGCCGTAACGTTACACTCCGGTTTCCCCCAACTAGGACCCTCTTCCATGTCGCTTCCCGCATTCAAGGCCTACGACATCCGCGGTCGCGTACCCGACGAACTGAACGAGGACTTGGCGCGCCGCATCGGCGTGGCGCTGGCGGGGCAATTGGACAGCGGTCCGGTGGTGGTCGGCCATGACGTGCGCCTGGCCAGCCAGGGGCTGCAGGACGCGCTGTCGGCCGGCCTGCGCGCCAGCGGCCGCGAGGTCATCGACATCGGCCTGTGCGGCACCGAGGAAGTGTATTTCCAGACCGACCACCTGCAGGCGGCCGGCGGCGTGATGGTCACCGCCAGCCACAATCCGATGGACTACAACGGCATGAAGCTGGTGCGCGAGAACGCGCGCCCGATCAGCTCCGATACCGGCCTGTTCGCGATCCGCGACACCGTCGCCGCCGATACCGCGGCAGCCGCCGAGCCGACCGCCGCCGAGCATCACCGTCCGGACAAGAGCGCCTACATCGAGCACCTGCTCAGCTATGTCGACCGCGCCACGCTCAAGCCGCTGAAGCTGGTGGTCAACGCCGGCAACGGCGGCGCCGGCGCCATCGTCGACCTGCTCGCGCCGCATCTGCCGTTCGAGTTCGTGCGCGTCTTCCACGAGCCGGACGGGCACTTCCCCAACGGCATTCCCAACCCGCTGCTGCCGGAGAACCGCACCGCCACCGCCAACGCGGTCAAGCAGCACGGCGCCGACTTCGGCATCGCCTGGGACGGCGACTTCGACCGTTGCTTCTTCTTCGATGCCGACGGCCGCTTCATCGAGGGCTACTACCTGGTGGGCCTGCTGGCGCAGGCGATCCTGGCCAAGCAACCGGGCGGCAAGGTCGTGCACGACCCGCGCCTGACCTGGAACACCATCGAACAGGTCGAAGAAGCCGGCGGCATCCCGGTGCTGTGCAAGAGCGGCCATGCCTTCATCAAGGAGAAGATGCGCAGCGAAAACGCCGTATATGGCGGCGAAATGAGCGCGCACCATTACTTCCGCGAATTCGCCTACGCCGACTCGGGGATGATCCCGTGGCTGCTGATCGCCGAACTGGTGTCGCAGTCCGGCCGCTCGCTGGCCGATCTGGTCGAGGCGCGCATGCAGAAGTTCCCGTGCAGCGGCGAGATCAACTTCAAGCTCGCCGACGCCAAGGCCGCCGTGGCGCGGGTGATGGAGCACTTCGCCTCGCATGCGCCGACGCTGGACTACACCGACGGCGTCAGCGCCGAATTCGCCGACTGGCGTTTCAACCTGCGCAGTTCCAACACCGAACCGCTGCTGCGCCTGAACGTGGAAACCCGCGGCGACGCAGCGCTGCTGGAGCAGCGCACCCAGGAGATCTCCGAGCTGCTGCGCGGCTGATCCCACCACCCTCCCCCTAGACGCACTATGGAGTTCCATCGCCCATGAGCGACGTCCTTCCCATCATCCTGTCCGGCGGCTCCGGCACGCGCCTGTGGCCGTTGTCGCGCGAGTCGTATCCGAAGCAGTTCCTGCCGCTGGTCGGCGAACAGAGCATGCTGCAGGCGACCTGGCAACGCGCGGCCCCGGTCGCGGCGCATGCACCCATCGTGGTCGCCAACGAGGAACACCGCTTTGTGGCGGCCGAGCAGTTGCAGCAGATCGGCGTGAAGCCCCATGCGATCCTGCTCGAACCCAAGGGCCGCAACACCGCGCCGGCGATCGCCGTGGCGGCGCTGGAGGCCGCGCGCGATGGCGCCGACCCGCTGTTGCTGGTCCTGCCCTCCGACCACGTGATCGGCGACGAAGCCGCCTTCCAGGCCGCGGTACGCGTGGCCGCCGTTGCGGCCGAGCAAGGCAAGCTGGTGACGTTCGGGATCAAGCCGACCGCACCGGAAACCGGCTACGGCTACATCAAGGCCGCCGCCGGCGACGGCGCGCGCGCGGTCGAGCGCTTCGTCGAAAAGCCCGACCTGGCGACCGCGAAAAGCTACCTGGCCTCCGGCGAGTACTACTGGAACAGCGGCATGTTCCTGTTCCGCGCCTCGCGCTACCTGGAGGAACTGCGCAAGTTCCAACCCGCCATCGCCGATGCCTGCACCAAGGCCTGGCAATCGGCCAAGCGCGATGCCGACTTCACCCGCCTGGACAAGGAGGCCTTCGCCGCCAGTCCCTCCGATTCCATCGACTACGCGGTGATGGAGAAGACCGCCGACGCGGTGGTGGTGCCGCTGGACGCCAAGTGGAGCGACGTCGGCTCGTGGTCGGCGCTGCTGGACGTGTCGCCGCAGGACGCCAACGGCAACGCCCACCATGGCGACGTGATCGAGATCGATTGCCGCAACACCTACGCCTACGGCTCGCGCCTGATCGCGATGGTGGGCCTGCAGGACGTGGTGGTGGTGGAGACCGACGACGCGGTACTGGTCGGCCATCGCCAACGCATCCAGGAAGTGAAGGACATCGTCGGCAGGATCAAGGCCGATGGGCGTTCCGAAGCCACCTGGCACCGCAAGGTGTACCGCCCGTGGGGCGCCTACGATTCGATCGACAACGGCCAGCGCTTCCAGGTCAAGCGCATCACGGTCAAGCCCGGCGCCACGCTGAGCCTGCAGATGCATCACCACCGCGCCGAGCACTGGATCGTGGTCAGCGGCACCGCCGAGGTCACCCGTGGCGACGAAGTGCTACTGCTCACCGAGAACCAGAGCACCTACATCCCGCTCGGGGTGACGCATCGTTTGAAGAACCCTGGCAAGCTGCCGTTGGAGCTGATCGAAGTGCAGTCGGGCAGCTACCTGGGCGAAGACGACATCGTGCGCTTCGAGGACACCTACGGGCGCACCTGAGTTCGGCGCACGCCGCAAACGCAAAGAGCCGGGCACTGCCCGGCTCTTTGTTTTTCGGCTGCGTGGTTTACCGTGTGCGACGGTCAGGCGGCCGGCGCTGCCGCGGCGAGTTGGCCGATGACCTGGCGCAGACCATCGCGCCACTGTGGCAGTTCCAGCGCGAAATCGCGCTGCAGGCGCGACACGTCCAGGCGCGAATACGCCGGGCGCTTGGCCGGGGTCGGATACTCCGCCGTGGTGATCGGCAGCACGCGTGGCGCGCGCAACAACAGGCCCGCGGCCACCGCCTCGGCGAAGATCGCCTCGGCGAAACCGTGCCAGGTGGTCTCGCCGGCCGCGGTCAGATGCCAGGTGCCGGACGGCAACGTCGCGCGCTGCGCCAGCACCCGCGCGGTGACATCGGCGATCAGCGCGGCCGGCGTCGGCGTGCCGACTTGGTCGGCGACTACCTTGAGTTCGTCGCGGTCGGCGCCGACCCGCAACATGGTGCGCAGGAAATTGTGCCCGTGCGCTGCGTACACCCAGGCGGTACGGAAGATCAGGTGCTGCGCACCGGAGGCGCGGATCGCCTCCTCGCCGGCCAGCTTGGTGGCGCCGTACACGCCCAGCGGCGCGGTGGGCGCATCTTCGGGATAGGGCTGCGTGCCCTGCCCGTCGAACACGTAATCGGTGGAGTAATGCACCAGCGGCACGCCGTGCGCCGCGCACCAGGCGGCGATCGCCGCCGGCGACTCGGCATTGGCGCGGTGCGCCGCTTCGGCGTCCTGCTCGGCACGATCGACCGCGGTGTAGGCCGCGGCGTTGACCACCGCCGCCGGCCGCAGCCGGTCCAGCAGTTCGCCCAGGGTCTGCGGCTGGTCGAAATCGGCGCGCTCGCAGGCGCTGCCGTCGGGCAACTGGCCGCTGCGCGTGGTCGCGACCACCGGCCCCTGCCCGGCCAACGCCCGCAGCAGTTCCTGCCCGACCTGGCCGTTGCCGCCGAAGACCAGCACGCTCATGGCTGGTAGACCGGCAGGCGCTCGACCGGGATGTCGGCCAGGAACGGCGCAACCGCGTCCTTGCCCGACAGCACCGGCTCGGAGATCGGCCAGTCCACGCCGATCGCGGCATCGTCCCAGCGCACGCCGGCGTCGGCTTCCTTGACGTACACGTCGGTGCACAGATAGCTGAACACCGCGCGCTCCGACAGCACGGCAAACCCGTGCGCGAAGCCTTCCGGAATCCAGAACTGCTTCTTGTTCTCCGCGCTCAGCACCACCGCGGCCCAGCGGCCGAAGTGCGGCGAGCCGTGGCGGATGTCGACGGCGACGTCGTACACCTCGCCTTCCAGCACGCTGACCAGCTTGCCCTGCGGCCGCGGCCACTGGTAATGCAGGCCACGCAGCACGCCCTTGGCCGAGGTGGAGACATTGCTCTGCACGAACTTGGTCGGCAAGCCATGCTCACCGAAGCGCTCGGCGTTCCAGGTCTCGAAGAAATAGCCACGCGCGTCGCCGAACACTGCCGGCTCGATCACCACGCAGCCAGGCAGATTGGTTTCAATCACTTTCACGGAACGGATCCTCGTACAGCCAGTTCATGCAGGTAGGTGCCATAAGCGTTCTTGCGCAGCGGAGCGGCAAGTGTCTCCAGCTGCGCCGCGTCGATCCATCCCTGCCCGAAGGCGATCTCTTCCGGGCAGCACACCTGCAGGCCCTGCCGCGACTGGATGGTCTCGATGAAATTGGAGGCCTCGTGCAGCGACTGGTGGGTGCCGGTATCCAGCCACGCGTAGCCGCGACCCAACGCTTCCAAGTGCAGTTCGCCGGCCTCCAGGTAACGGCGGTTGAGATCGGTGATCTCCAGTTCGCCGCGCGGCGATGGCGTCAGCTCCGCGGCATGGTCGCTGGCCTGACCATCGTAGAAATACAGGCCGGTGACCGCGTAGTTGGAACGCGGCTTGGCCGGCTTTTCCTCGATGTCGATGACCTTGCCGGAGGCGTCGAACTCCGCCACCCCGTAGCGCTCGGGGTCGTTGACCCAGTAGCCGAACACGGTCGCGCCATGCTGGCGCGCATCGGCGCGGCGCAGGGTCTCGGTCAGGCCGTGGCCATGGAAGATGTTGTCGCCCAGCACCAGGCAACTCGGTTTGCCTGCGACGAAGTCGCGGCCGATCAGGTAGGCCTGGGCTAGCCCATCCGGGCTCGGCTGCACCGCGTACTGGATGTCCATGCCCCACTGCGCGCCATCGCCCAGCAGCGCCTGGAACAGCGCCTGCTCGTGCGGGGTGTTGATGATCAGCACCTCGCGGATGCCGGCGAGCATCAGCACGCTGAGCGGGTAGTAGATCATCGGCTTGTCGTACACCGGCAGCAGCTGCTTGCTGACGCCCTTGGTGATCGGGTACAGCCGCGTGCCGGAGCCGCCAGCGAGGATGATGCCCTTGCGTTGTGTCATGAGGTATTTCCTGGTGAAGTCCGCACGCGCATGGGCGGATTCTTGCGAGGGACTGGCGTTATGCCGCGGTGCCGATGCGTTCCAGCCGATAGCTGCCGTCGAGCACGCCCTGCACCCAGTCCTGGTGGCTCAGGTACCAGTCCACGGTGAGCGCGATGCCCTGTTCGAAGGTGTACTGCGGCTCCCAGCCCAGTTCGTTCTTCAGCTTGGACGCATCGATGGCGTAGCGGCGGTCGTGGCCGGGCCGATCGGCGACGTAGGTGATCTGGCTGGCGCGCGGCTTGCCGTCCTCGCGCGGACGCCGCGCGTCCAGCAGCGCGCAGATCGCCTGCACCACCTCGATGTTCTGTTTCTCGGAATTACCGCCGACGTTGTAGGTCTCGCCGACCTTGCCCTTGGCCAGCACGGTGCGGATCGCCTCGCAGTGGTCGCCGACGAACAGCCAATCGCGTACCTGCTTGCCGTCGCCGTACACCGGCAGCGGCTCGCCGGCCAGCGCCTTGGCGATCACCAGCGGGATGAGCTTCTCGGGGAAGTGGTACGGGCCGTAGTTGTTGGAGCAGTTGGTGGTCAGCACCGGCAAGCCGTAGGTATGGTGGAACGCGCGCACCAGGTGGTCGGACGCGGCCTTGGACGCCGAGTACGGCGAGTTCGGCGCATACGGCGTGGTTTCGCTGAACTTGCCGGTCTCGCCGAGCGTGCCGTAGACCTCGTCGGTGGACACGTGCAGGAAGCGGAACGCGTCGCGGCGGTCCTCCGGCAGCGCCTTCCAGTGATCGCGCACCGACTCCAGCAGGCCGAGGGTCCCGACCACATTGGTCTGGATGAAGGCGCCAGGTCCGTCGATCGAGCGGTCCACGTGGCTTTCGGCGGCGAAATTGACCACGGCGTCGGGCTGGTGCTCGGCAAGCAGACGGCCCACCAGATCGCGATCGCCGATATCGCCGTGCACGAACACATGGTCCGGGTTGCCATCCAGCGACGCCAGCGTCTTCAGGTTCCCGGCGTAGGTCAACGCGTCCAGGTTGATCACACGGATGCCGCGCGCCACCGCCTCGAGCACGAAATTACCGCCGATGAAACCGGCACCGCCGGTTACGAGCCAAGTCGCCACTGTGTGTCTCTCCTGATTCGGCGCCGTCGGCGCCTATATTCAAACCGAACAGGATATACGCTTTGTATGAACCGGTCGTGGTCGACGCATGCAGCGACCACGCCCCGTCGACGGCCCCACCATACGCCCTCGCATGGTCCCTCGCGCCCGGTTAGAATCCCACGACTGCCCCGTGCCAGCCGCCGCGGCCGGGCCTTCCCGCACTGCTGAAGGATCTCGTACACGATGAAAATCCTCGTCGCCTACAAGCGCGTGGTGGACTACAACGTCCGCATCCAGGTCAAGCCGGACGGCTCCGGCGTGGTCACCGAGGGCGTCAAGCTCTCCGCCAACCCGTTCGACGAAATCGCCCTGGAAGAGGCGCTGCGCCTGCGCGACGCCGGCATCGCCAGCGAGGTGGTGGTCGCCACCATCGCCCCGGCCGATGCCGCCGCGCACCTGCGCAACGGCCTGGCGATGGGCGCCAACCGCGCCATCCACGTGGTCGCCGACGCGGCGATCCAGCCGCTGACCGCCGCGCGCACCCTGCTGAAGCTGGTCGAGCAGGAGCAGCCGGACCTGGTGATCCTGGGCAAGCAGGCGATCGACGACGACGCCAACCAGACCGGGCAGATGCTGGCCACGCTGTGGGGCCGTCCGCAGGCGACCTTCGCCGGTAAGCTGGTGGTGGCCGACGGCAAGGCCACGGTGACCCGCGAGGTCGACGCCGGCCTGGAGACCCTGGAAGTGGATCTGCCGGCGGTGGTCACCACCGACCTGCGCCTGAACGAGCCGCGCTTCATCAAGCTGCCGGACATCATGAAGGCCAAGAGCAAGCCGCTGCAGACGCTGGCCTTCGCCGACCTGGGCGTGGAGGCCAACGACAGCCTCACCACCACCCACTACGCCCCGCCGGCCAAGCGCAACCGCGGCGTGATGGTCAAGGATGCCGCCGAACTGGTGGCCGCACTCAAGCAGAAGGGGTTGCTGTAATGGCCAAGATCCTCGTCGTCGCCGAACATCTCAACGGGCAGCTCAACGCCGCCACCGCCAAGTGCGTCAGCGCCGCGCAGGCGCTGTCGGCCGAGGCCATCGACATCGTGGTGCTGGCGTCCGATCCGGCCGCGGTGGCCGCCCAGGCCGCGCAGATCGCCGGCGTCGCCCGTGTCCTCACCGTCGCCAATCCTGCCAACGAACACGCCATCGCGCAGGTGCTGGGCCCGCAGATCGCTGCGCTGGCGGCGGGCTACACCCACGTGTTCGGCCCCTCCACCACGTTCGGCAAGGACCTGATGCCGGTGGTGGCCGCCCTGCTCGGCGTCAACCAGATCTCCGACCTGATGGCGGTGGACGGCGACTACGCGTTCAAGCGCCCGATCTACGCCGGCAACGCCATCATCAGCGTGCAGGCGCCGGCCGACCAGATCGTGGTCGCCACCGTGCGCAGCGCCTCCTGGCCGGAAGCGGCGCAGGGCGGCAGCGCGGCGGTCGAAGCGGCCAGCGTGGACGCGGCGCTGCCGAGCCACACCCGCTTCGTCGGTCTCGCCGCCGGCAAGTCCGATCGCCCCGACCTGCAGAGCGCCAAGCGCGTGGTCTCCGGCGGCCGCGGCGTCGGCTCGGCGGAGAACTTCCAGATCGTCTACCAGCTCGCCGACAAGCTCGGCGCGGCGGTCGGCGCCTCGCGCGCGGCGGTCGACGCCGGCTACGTGCCCAATGAGCTGCAGGTCGGCCAGACCGGCAAGATCATCGCGCCGGAACTGTACGTGGCGATCGGCATTTCCGGCGCCATCCAGCACCTGACCGGCATCAAGGACGCCGGCACCATCGTCGCAATCAACAAGGACCCGGAATCGCCGATCTTCGAGATCGCCGACATCGGCCTGGTCGGCGACCTGTTCACGGTGCTGCCGGAGCTGGAAAAGGCGCTGGGCTGAGCCGTCGCCGAGACCCGGGGATGATGCCGCACGGCGCCGATGGCGTGCCCGCGCCGCGCTACCGCGCGGATCATCTGACGTTGTTCGTCGTGCTGTTGTGCGGCGGCTACCTGGCCGCCCTGTGGTGGATCGACCGCGGCAACGGCACGTTCGCCCGGCTAGGCGCGATCTGGCCGTTGCTGGCGCTGGCGGTGCTGCCGGTCTCGGCCAGCTACCTGTTCCGCTTCTGGCGCTGGCGCTGGCTGCTGCAGCGACAAGGTCATGCGGTGCCGTTCTGGCTGGGCTGGGCCGCCTACCTGGCCGGCTTCGCCTTGACCGCTACCCCGGGCAAGGCCGGGGAATTGCTGCGCATCCGCTATTTCGCCCGTATGGGTGTGCCGGCAGGGCGGACGCTGGCGGTGTTCGTCTTCGAGCGCGCCTCCGATCTGCTGGTGATCCTGGCACTGTCGCTGCTGGCCGCGCCGGTCTTCCCCACCCTGGGCACCCTCGCCGCGGTGGTGCTGGGCTTCGTCGCCCTGCTGTTCGGCGCCGCCGCCTGGCCGGCCCTGCTGGCCTGGCTGGAGGGCATGGGACACCGCCTGCCCGGGCGCTGGCTACGGAGGACGGTTCAGTTCGCCGTGTTCGCCGCCGTGGAACTGCGTGCCTGCCTGGGCACCGCGCAGATGGCGCGCAGCCTGATCGCGGGCGCCGGCGCCTGGAGCCTGACCTCGGCGGTCTTCGTCGGGCTGTGCAGTGGCCTGGGCCTGGAGCTGGATCCGCTGGTCGCGTTCGGCATCTACCCGCTGGCGATGTTGATCGGCGCGCTGTCCTTCGTCCCAGGCGGGGTCGGCACCACCGAATTGGCGATCGTGCTGATGCTGGACCGGTTGGGCGTCGCCACCGCCGATGCGATCGCGGTCGCGGTGGCCGCGCGGCTGGTGACGCTCTGGTACGCGGTCGCCGTGGGCGCCCTGGCGATGGGCGCGACCGAATTCCTGCAACGGCGCCAACCCGACTGAGCGGGGCCAGGGCGGCTCCCAGGTATAATCGCGGCCCCGCTATGCATCACCAGGCCGCAGCATGTCCCTCCCCCCCAGCTCTCCCGCCGACCGCCCGGCTGTTTCAGGGCGCGCGCTCTGCGTGGATCTGGACGGTACGCTGCTGAATTCGGACATCCTCTACGAGTCCCTGCTGGCCCTGCTGGCGCGCAACCCGCTGTACGTGTTCCTGCTGCCGCTGTGGCTGCTGCGCGGCAAGGCCGCGCTGAAGCGCGAACTGGCCGCGCGGGTCACCCTCCCAGCCGAGACCCTGCCCTACAACGAGCACGTGCTGGAGTTGCTGCGCACCACGCCGCAGCGCCCGCGCGTGCTGTGCACCGCCTCCGACCAGTTGCTGGTCGCGCCGATCGCCGCGCACCTGGGCCTGTTCGAAGAGGTCATCGCCAGCGACGGCCAGCGCAACCTGTCCGGCCGCAACAAGGCCGACGTGCTGGTGCAGCGGTTCGGCGAAGGCAATTTCGACTATGCCGGCAATGGCCGCGTGGACCTGCACGTGTGGGACAAGGCCGGCGGCGCCTGGGTGGTCAACAACGGCAACAGCTTGCGCGCGGCCGCCGCGCAGCGCACCACCGTGCACGGGCACTGGCCGGCGCCGCCGCGCGCCCGCGCCTGGCTCAAGGCGCTGCGCCTGCACCAGTGGCTGAAGAACCTGCTGGTGTTCGTGCCGCTGCTCACCGCACACCGCTTCCTGGAGGGCGAATCGGTGCTGCAGTCGGTGATCGCCATGGTGGCGTTCGGACTGTGCGCTTCCGGCGTCTACGTGCTCAACGACTTGCTCGACCTCACGCCCGACCGCCAGCATCCGCGCAAGCGCAAGCGGCCGTTCGCCGCCGGGCGGCTGCCGCTGCTGCAGGGCCTGTTCGCCGCCCCCGCGCTGACCGTGGCCGGACTGGCGCTGTCGCTGGCCTGCAACCTGCACTTCACCCTGGTGTTGCTGGCCTACTACGTGATGACGCTGGCGTACTCGCTGCGGCTCAAGCGCATCGTGATGATCGACGTGGTGCTGCTGGCGGCGCTGTACACCGTGCGCATCATCGGCGGCGCGGTGGCCATCGACCTGGAACTGTCGTTCTGGCTGCTGGCGTTCTCGATGTTCATCTTCCTCTCGCTGGCGCTGCTCAAGCGCTACACCGAACTGCACGCGATGCTCGGCAGCGGCAAGACCAAGGCCAGCGGGCGCGCCTATTCGGTGGAAGACCTGGTGCTGCTGCAGTCGATGGGCGCGGCGGCCGGCTACATCGCGGTCATGGTGATGGCGCTGTACATCAACAGCCCGGAAAGCGTGCAGCTGTACCGGCATCCGAAGCTGCTGTGGCTGATCTGCCCTGTGCTGCTGTACTGGGTCAGCCGGGTCTGGATCGTGGCGCACCGCGGCGACATGCACGACGACCCGATCGTGTTCGCCGCCACCGACCGGGTCAGCCAGGTGGTCGTGGTGCTGTGCGGGCTGTTCGCGCTGAGCGCCATCTGATGGCCGATGCCGGGCAGTCCTGGGGACGCTATCCGCACGCGACGCAGACGCTGCTGCCGATCGCCGACCGGGCGGCGACCCTGCCGGCCTTCGCCGGCACGGCGCTGCCGCGCGGAAACGGCCGCAGCTACGGCGACAGTTGCCTCAATCCCGACGGCACCTTGCTGTGCGCGCGCGGCCTGGACCGCTTCATCGGCTTCGACCCGGCCTCCGGCCGGCTGCGCTGCGAGGCGGGAGTCACCCTCGCCGAGATCATCGACCTGGTCATGCCGCAGGGCTGGTTCCTGCCGGTGACGCCGGGCACCCGCTACGTCACCGTAGCCGGCGCCATCGCCAACGACGTGCACGGCAAGAACCATCACCGCACCGGCAACTTCGGCCACCACGTGCGCGCCTTCGAACTGCTGCGCAGCGACGGCAGCCGCCGCCTGTGCACGCCGCACGACGATGCCGAGGGCTGGTTCGCGGCCACGGTCGGCGGACTCGGCCTGACCGGGCTGATCACCTGGGCGGAGATCCAGTTGCGCCGCGTGCCGGGCCCGGCGCTGGAGACGGAGAACATCCGCTTCGGCTCGCTCGATGAGTTCTTCGCCCTGTCCGCCGCCTCGGCCGACAGCCACGAGTACAGCGTCGCCTGGATCGACTGCCTGGCCAGCGGGCGCGCCCGCGGCCGCGGCCATTTCACCCGCGCCGATCACTGCGCGGGCCTGCCCGAGGAGCGCCCGGCCTCGCCCGGCAAGGGCCTGGCGATGCCGCTGACCCCACCGGTCTCGCTGGTCAACAAGCTGTCGCTGCGGCCGTTCAACGCGCTGTACTACTGGCGCCAGCCCGCGCGCAGCAAGCGCCGGCTGAGCCATGTGCTGCCGTTCTTCTATCCGCTGGACGGCATCCGCCACTGGAACCGCATGTACGGCCCGCGTGGCTTCCTGCAGTACCAGTGCGTGCTGCCGCCGGCCACCGCACGCGACGGCGTGGATGCGCTGCTGGCGGAAATCGCCCGCAGCGGCAGCGGCTCCTTCCTGGCCGTGCTGAAGGAATTCGGCGACCTCCCCTCACGCGGCATGTTGTCCTTCCCGCGCCCGGGCACCACGCTGGCGCTGGATTTCCCCAACGACGGCGCCGACGTGCTGCGCCTGCTGGAGCGGCTGGACCGCATCGTCGACGCCGCCGGCGGCGCTCTGTACCCTGCCAAGGACGCGCGCATGTCCGCCGCCTCGTTCCAGCGCGCCTATGCCCGCTGGCAGGACTTCAGCCGCTATCTCGATCCCCGCTTTTCTTCCGGCTTCTGGCGCCGGGTCACGGAGTGAACATGCAACGCGTCCTCATCATCGGTGCCACCTCGGCCATCGCCGAGGCCACCGCCCGGCACTACGCCGCGCGCGGCGCGGCCCTCCATCTGGTCGGCCGCCAGGCCGCACGCCTGGACGCGATCGCGTCGGACCTGTCGGCGCGCGGCGGCAAGGCCAGTTGCGGCGTGCTCGACGTCAACGACAGCGCCGGCCATGCCGCAGCCTTCGATGCCGCCTGGGCCGCGCTGGGTGGCGTGGACGTGGTGCTGATCGCCCACGGCACGCTGCCCGACCAGGCCGCGTGCGACGCCTCCGTGGAGCTGTCGATGCGCGAGTTCGCCACCAACGGCACCTCCACGATCGCACTGTGCGCCGCGCTGGTGCCGCGCCTGCGCACGGGCGCGACGCTGGCGGTGATCTCGTCGGTGGCCGGCGACCGCGGCCGCGCCAGCAACTACCTGTACGGCAGTGCCAAGGCCGCGGTCAGCGCCTACCTGAGCGGCCTCGGCCAGCGCCTGCGCCCGGAGGGCATCAACGTGCTCACCATCAAGCCGGGTTTCGTCGATACGCCGATGACCGCCGCCTTCAAGAAGGGCGCGCTGTGGGCCAAGCCCGACCAGATCGCCAAGGGCATCCTGCGCGCCGTGGACGGTCGCCGCGCGGTCGCCTACCTGCCCGGTTTCTGGTGGGCGATCATGTTCGTCATCAAGTCCATTCCCGAATTCGTCTTCCGCAGGATCAAGCTCTGACATGCGCGATGAGCGCTCCAAGGCTTTCGCGGGCCGGGTTATCTCTCAATCACTTGATGGCCCTTATGTTGCCCAGGAGTTCCATTCAAGCGTTGGAAAGCTCGCACTGCCTGTGATCTTACTGATGTGCATGCTGCTTCTGGGCGGATGCAACTCTTATGGTAAGTCCGCGTTAGGTGTACATGGCGGTTGTGCGCCAAGCAGCTCTCCTTTTCTGAACCCAGACACCACTGTGGATGGGCAAATTACCTACTGCGAAGGTGGCGACAAATGGACTGGAACGCTTGAGTCACAGGTTTATCCAGCAGGCACCCAGAACGTCGTCGTCATGCTCAGCGGCTATCCCGGCTACCCGGGAGTTTCGGTCCACGCCATCAATGACGCGGGCGTGGAAGCACTTATACCTGTTTCCAGACAACCTCGCGATCGCTGGCAACCCATGGTACTTCAAGTACCGAGAGAGGTCTCGAAAGCTGCGTATCGTATTCGGATCAATGATCAGGCTACCGGTTCTTTCGGTTGGGCCGGCATGGGCGGATCCACTTTGCCCACAGGCCTGATTTTTGCCAAAGGCGCCTTACCAATTCTCGCTGCGGCACTTTTTGGGAATGCCTGGCTGATCGCAGTTTCCTTATGCCTACCAACTACTGCCCACCCACGTGAAAGTCTCCGCAATGGACTGCTTGCCGGCGGAACGTTATGGCTCACCCTTTTCAATACATACGTATTTTCTTTAGAACTGGGTAACGCGCTCACATGGATCCTATCAATTGCGCCATTTCCACTTGCCATTTTTATTGGATGGAGACGCCGCAGATTGATTGCCGACATCCTTGCAATGCAAAACTCGCTACTCCCCGTTTTGGCAGTTGCATTTCTTGTACTATGGACAGGACTTTTCCCATTCTATTGGAACGGCGAACCTGACGGCGCCCCAGCTAGTCGTTGGTGGCCATCGCTGGCAATCGACGCATGGCTGCCGATGTTATTCGGCAACATGCTCGAGAGCGGAAAATTGCTTGTGCCAATGACCGGCGACTGGCTGAGCAGCGATCGCCCTCCCCTTCAGACAGGCCTGTACCTATTAGTCTATAAGTTGATTCCTGGAAGCAGGGAGCTGGTTTATCAAGGTATATCAAGCTGGGCTCAGGCACTGGTACTTCTACCTTTAGCATCGCTGACCGAGCGCTTTATGACGAGGCGCGCTCAGATCGCAGCGCTCCTCACTCTAAGCTTGTCTGCACTGATGATTCTAAACACGCTATTCGTTTGGCCCAAGCTTCTAGCAGCCGCATTCTGCCTTATTTATTACATCGCCGCCTTCCCCGACGGAGGGAAACCAAGGCACTGGGGACAAGCGGGCGTTGCGGCAGCGCTGGCCTTACTGGCGCATGGTGGAGCATTGTTTTTCCTGGTGGGAGCATCGGTAGTCCACTTGGCTTGGTACAGGCGGAACAGCCTGGGAATGCTAATTAGGACTGCAGCCGTTACGCTCGCTCTGTATGGACCATGGATTGCTTATCAGCGCCTAATCGACCCTCCAGGAAATCGCCTTGTAAAATGGCATCTTGCAGGAAAAATCCCTGTAAGCAACGAAGGGGCATTACATGCCATTTTCAGCGCATATTCGCAATTGACTCCAGCAACCTGGCTCTCGTCGCGCATGGAAAACGTCGCCACAATCACAAAGGGCGCCATTTCCGTTCTTCGCGATGCGCCAAGAACTGCAATTGAGCGCGATCCAAACGCACTGCGGGATTTCATCAACGATGACTTTTACGGCTTATTTCACTCAATGTGGTTCGCGTCGCCCTTGCTGCTATTGCCCGGCTTGGCGTTAATTTGCTGGCGCACTAAACACAAAGTTCCAAACGACGTAGCGCTTAACGCACAGCTCAAGCTTGTCCAATTGGCAGCAACAGTGATCATTGCAACCACGCTCTGGGCCATTGTGATATTCCGGGGCGGAGAAGCGACTATCCATGTCGGAGCTTACGCATCCACATTGGCCCTGCAATTAGTAGTGCTGTCCATTGCCTGGCACACTAGCAAGACGCTCTTCTATACGATCTGCACGGCGAACATCATCGTCGCGTTGTCGGTCTATATATTCGACCGACGCTTCCTGCCCGGCCTAAACTTTATCTACGTCCTCGGAAACACCCTGTTCTGTAGCGGGCTATTGGCAGCCATTGCGTCGTCAACTGCAGGCCCTGGATGGCATGCGATCCGGCGCCCCCTCAGTGCCACCTCACTTACATGAAGATCGGCAAGTGCCTACACAACTCAACAAAAAAGGCTCTAGCAAAATCCATGCATTTGGAGGCATATGCGTGCCTGACTGGCAGCCCATGGAGTCATGTGGCTCAATGGTTTTTTCGGTATGATGAAATTCCGTCGATCTCGAGCCATCCCAAGGCGCAAAGCGACGCAACCTTCCGGACAGATGATAGGACCGATGTCCCGCATGAGAGCATTTGTGCCTTTGATGCTCCACCAAGGCGATCGCGCTATTTAGTAGTCTCCCGCCGAGTTTCCAGGACGACGCACCTACATCTCACTGATTTTTGGTTCATCTATGGCACAAAAAAATGAAAAAATTGTCTTGACAGGCGCTGCGGGCCTGGTAGGGCAGAATCTGATTGTCGAATTGAAGCAGCAGGGTTACACGTACCTGGTGGCAATCGACAAGCACGAACACAATCTGGACATCGTGCGCACGCTGCATCCGGAAGTACAGACGATACTCGCAGATCTTGCAGAGCCCGGGGATTGGGCCGAAGCGTTCGTAGGTGCAGGGTTGATAGTCCAGTTGCACGCGCAGATCACCGGCAAGACCACCGACCTGTTCACCCGCAACAACCTGACCGCGACCGCGCACGTGCTCGACGCCTGCCGCGCAGCGAAGGTGCCTTACATGGTGCACATCAGCTCCTCGGTGGTGAACTCCGTGGCCAAGGACGACTACACCAACACCAAGCGCGCCCAGGAAGAGATGGTGGTCGCCAGCGGCCTGCGTCACTGCGTGCTGCGCCCGACCCTGATGTTCGGCTGGTTCGATCCCAAGCACCTGGGCTGGCTGTCGCGCTTCATGGCCAAGACCCCGGTGTTCCCGATCCCGGGCGACGGCAGGTTCATGCGCCAGCCATTGTACGAGCGCGACTTCTGCCGCTGCATCGCCAAGTGCATCGAACGCGAACCGGACGGCGAGGTTTACGACATCGTCGGCGACACCCGCGTGGACTATGTCGACATCATCAAGACCATCAAGCGGGTCAAGAAGCTGCACACCCTGATCGTGCATATCCCGATCGGCTTCTTCGCCTTCCTGCTGCGCGTGTACTCGCTCTTCAGTTCCAAGCCACCGTTCACCGCCGACCAACTGAAGGCGCTGAGCGCCGGCGACGACTTCAAGGGCGTCGATACCGAGGCGGTGTTCGGCGTGCGCCAGACGCCGTTCGAAGACGCGATCCGCGAGAGCTATACCGACCCGCGCTACAGCCACATCGTGCTCAAGCGCTGAACCGTCATACGAGACTAGAACCATGAGTACATTCGCGATCGTCGGCAGCGGCCCCATGGGCCTGATGGCTGCCATGGAACTGCTGAAGAAGGGCCACCAGGTCGACGTCTACGAACGCGATGACCGCATCGGCGGCATGTCCGCGGACTTCGACTTCGACGGCCTGCGCATCGAGCGCTACTACCACTTCATCTGCAAGACCGATTTCCCGCTGTTCAAGCTGCTCGAGGACCTGAAGCTGTCCGACCGCCTGCACTGGACGGACACCAAGATGGGGTATTACTACCAGGGCAAGCTGCACAAGTGGGGCACGCCGTTCGCGCTGCTCGGCTTCCCGCACCTGGGGCTGGTCGACAAGATCCGCTACGCCCTGCACGTCATGCACACCAAGGGCATCAGCGACTGGACCGCGCTGGACAAGGAGAACGCGCGCGACTGGATCACCCGCTGGATCGGCCCCAAGGCCTACAAGGTGATGTGGGAAAAGGCGTTTGCGCTGAAGTTCTTCGAGTACCAGAACGACCTGTCCGCCTCGTGGATCGGCACCCGCATCAAGCGCGTGGCGCTGTCGCGGCGCAACCTGTTCAACGAAAGCATGGGCTATCTGGAAGGCGGCTCGGCCGTGCTGCTGGAACGCATGGCCGCGGAAGTCACACGCCTCGGTGGGCGCATCCTGCTGTCGCAACCGATCGAGGAAGTCGCCTCGGCCGACGGCAAGGTCACCGGCATCCGCACCCGCGACGGCCATCATGCCTACGACGGCGTGGTGTCGACGGCCCCGATCCAGTACGTGCCCGGCATGGTGCCCGGCCTGCCCAAGACCTTCGCCGACCAGGTCGCCGCGATCGAGAACATCCCCGTCGCCTGCGTGATCCTGAAGCTGTCCAAGCCGGTCAGCGAGAACTTCTGGATGAACATCAGCGACGAGCGGATCTCCATCCCCGGCCTGATCGAATACAGCAACCTCAACCCCGGCAAGGGCCCGGGCGAGCACATCGTGTATGCGCCCTACTACATGCCCAAGACCCATCCGAAATGGCAGTGGAGCAACCAGCAGCTGATCGACGAAGTCATCAGCTACCTGCCGATGATCAATCCGGACTTCAAGCCGGAGTGGATCCGCGCGACCCATTGCCATCGCTACGAGTATGCGCAGACCATCTGCCCGCCGGGCTTCCAGGACATGCTGCCGCCGATGAAGACGCCATTGCGGGGCTTCTACATGGCGGATACGGCGTACTACTACCCGGAAGATCGCTCGATCAACGAGAGCATCAATACAGCGCTGGCGCTGGTCGGTGAGGTTCTACGCGGATGAAGGCGCGGATGAAGGCAGCGCGCGTGCAGCTGGCAAGATGGTCTCATCCCCTGAACCCGATCTTCCTTCTGACGGTGCTGCTGATACCCATGATGGCCGTGCGGGCCTACCTGGTGCTGACCTACGGCAGCAGCAGCCCGTTCTGGGATCAATGGGACGCGGAGTTCGACAATCTGTTACTGCCTTTCCTGCGCGGGGAACTCGGCCTTGGCCACTTCTTCGCCGCGCACAACGAGCACCGTATCTTGTTCACCCGACTGATTTCGCTTGGGTTGTTCACCGCCAACAGCAACCAGTTCGACGCCAAGGTGGAAATGTTGCTGAACGTGCTGCCTCACGCAGCTGCCATCGGAACGATGGCCTGGATCGGCATGCGCACCCTCCCTGCTGCAGCCCGACCTCTTTTGGCGATAGGAGTCTTTGCGCTGGCAGCATCGCCATTGGATTGGGAAAACCTGATCGCAGGTTTCCAGAACCAGTTCTTCATCCTTGCATTGCTCTCGGTGGTCACTGCATGGCTGGCGTCGGCCGATGTACTCGGACGCAATCGCGTGCTGGCGATGGTGATTTGCGCAGGATTGGCCTTGTTTACCATGGCTTCGGGGGTATTCGCGGCAGCTGCGGCCGCTGGGTTGCTCATTCAACGGCTATCGGCGGCCGACGTGGATCGGCGCCAGGGAATGATCGCGCTTCTATTGATGCTGGCCATCGCTGCGGCGGGATTGCTGATGATGCCGAAGCCACCCCAAGGGGACAGCCTCAACTCTCACTCCGTCGAGCAGTTCTTGCACGCATTGAAGAATACGCTGGCATGGCCGCTGTCTCCGAATTGGATAAGCGCGGCCGTGCTGTGGCTACCGTCGGCAACGCTGATCATGCTGATGGTGAATCGGATGTTGGCGCGCGGCGCCGCGCCGCGTGGCGAGCGCTTCTCATTCGCCATTGCTGGCTGGGTATTGGTGCAAGCGGCAGCAATGGCATATTCGCGCGGAGGCGAAGTGCAGAACAGCGTGACCTCGCGCTACACCGACCTGCTGACGATTGGCGTCATCAATAACTTATGGTTAGTCCTGTACGCAAGCTTCCGTCAGGACAGCCGGTGGCCATCATGGACGCGCACCTTGGCGCCTGTCGCATTCATCGGATGGACTGCGCTAGGACTCTACCCCAGCCTACTCGCAGCCAAGGCCAGCATGGAGGAGCGCTCCAGAGCGGGCGCCAGCCAGGAGCGAATTCTGGCCAATTACTTGCGTGACGGGAACCTGGACGCCTTGCGCACCGCACCGGGGCGTTTTCCATACCCCGATGCCGAGCGCATTGCCAGGGTGCTCTCCGCGGACGATGCGGCGGGCATGATGCCAATGGAAATCCGTCGCCCACTGCCATTTAAGTTCGCCGACTGCAATGCTGTCAGCAGCCCTGGAGCATATACATCGTTGCCCGCCATGCCTTACGCACTGGGTACCTACACGCCTGGCAAAGGCGACGCCAACCTAGCCGATTGCAGCAGCGCAACCGTGGCAACCGATGGTGGCTGGATCGCGTACCGCCAAAGCGGTGCCGGTGCACCCTCGGTCGGCGCGCACCTGATCGGACACGACCATACCCTAGACCTGACGCGCCATGTGATTCAGGGTGAGCGCTGGCAAACGCGCCTGAAATGGCTGCCGGCCGACGAGTACAAGCTCCGCATCGTGGACTCGGATACGCACACATGGGTTGCGGTCACGCCTCCCGTCCAGATCGGCCGCCTGAGCTTGCTCCGCCTGTGGGCCCAGGAACGTGCTGGACGCTTGCTGTATGCCACACTGGTCCTTGTGCTGATGCTGCTGACGTATGCGGTCGTGCGGCCTCAGACCAAGCATGCGGCGACATCCGCATGAGCCGCCAATTCCTTCTGTTCGTCATCTGCGGCGGGACTGCGGCCGCCGTGAATGTAGGCAGCCGGATTCTTTTCAGCATGGCCGCGCCGTTCGAGGCAGCTGTTTGCCTGGCATATGTGCTCGGCATGCTTACAGCGTTTCTCCTCAATCGGATTCTGGTGTTCAAGGGTTCCGATCGCCCGATCGCACAACAGGCAGCGTGGTTCATCGGGATCAACGCCATCAGCCTGCTGCAGACCCTGGCGATCAGCATATTGCTCAAACGCTGGTTGCTGCCGGCGCTCAACTGGCCATTCGACATTCCACTGAGCGCCCACTTGGTCGGCGTGGCAGTACCTATCTTCACTGCCTACCTGGGACACAAGCACTTCACCTTTTCCCGCTCCAAGACCATCTGACGCATGGATGACATCCATGCGCGAAATGCCCACCCACAGTAGACTACCCGGTCAATCCAAACGCCCCTTGTATGGAAGCCCACCCTAGTTCTCCCGGCCATTTGGTCCGGTCACTGGTCATCAATCGCCGCCTTGTCGTTGCCTTGGCCGCACGTGAGATCGCAGCCCGCTACCGCGGCTCTCTGCTCGGCTTGGCCTGGGCGTTAGTGCAGCCGATTTTCATGCTGGCGATCTATACATTCGTCTTCAGCGAGGTGTTCAAAGCCCGCTGGCCAGGCGGTAGTGGCTCGCGAACAGAATTCGCGCTGGTCTTGTTCAGCGGCCTCCTGGTATTCAACTTGTTTTCGGAAGTCTTCAATCGAGCACCAGCGCTGATCGTCAGCAATGCCAACTACGTAAAGAAGGTGGTCTTCCCACTGGAAGTACTACCCTGGGTGAGTGTGCTGACCGCAATGTTCAGCCTCGTAGTGAACCTATTGGTCTGGATGGCGTTCTATCTGATCTCCACAGGATTGCCGCCGGTGACTGCGTTGCTTGCACCCGTGGTCATGCTCCCGATGATCCTCTTCATGACAGGAATCGCCTGGCTGCTTTCGGCACTTGGCGTATTCCTCCGCGATACGGCACAGATCACTGCGATCATCACTACCGCAGTAATGTTCCTGACCCCGATCTTTTATCCCATCGATGCGATTCCAGCCTCGTTTCGTCCGGTGCTCTACATCAATCCTCTGGCGCCGATTGTTTCACAAATGCGCGATGTACTGATGTGGGGCAAGGGCCTGGATCCGGTGACCTATCCGCTGTGTCTCGCGGTATCGATTGCCACCTTCTTCTTTGGCTACGCGTTCTTCCAACGCACGCGCAAGGGGTTCGCCGATGTGCTCTGACATCGCAATCCAGGTGCGCGACCTGGGCAAATGCTTCAATGTCTATGAGAAGCCTGCGCATCGCCTGATGCAGATGCTGTGGCGTGGACGTCGCAGGTACTATCGTGAGTTCTGGGCGCTTCGCGAGGTTGGTTTCACCATTCACCGTGGCGAAACCGTTGGCATCATCGGTCGCAATGGCGCGGGCAAATCCACACTGCTGCAAATGATCTGCGGTACGTTGACACCCACAGAGGGCGACATCACCGTCAACGGCCGTGTCGCCGCGCTGCTGGAACTGGGCGCTGGATTCAACCCCGAGTTTTCAGGCCGCGAGAATGTCTATCTAGCGGCATCGCTGTATGGGGTCGAACGTGAGGAAGTGAGCAGGCGATTTGCCGATATCGCCAGCTTCGCCGACATTGGCGACTTCATCGAACAGCCGGTGAAGACCTATTCCAGCGGCATGTACGTCCGCCTGGCCTTCGCGGTCATCGCCCATGTCGACGCAGATATCCTGATCATCGACGAGGCGCTGAGCGTGGGCGATGCCTATTTCCAGCAAAAATGCATGCGATTTCTCGCAAACTTCCAACGTGGCGGCGGAACCCTGCTGTTCGTCAGCCACGACATGGGCGCGGTGACCACTTTGTGTGCCTCCGCCGTACTGCTGCGTCGCCAGAATGGGCAGTACCAGTGCGACATCGGTTCGGCACGCGAGATCTCGGCACTGTACCTGCGTGAGTTGTACGCTGACCGTCAGGAGACGGCCCTGATCGCGCCGAACAATGCACTCAGGCAAGGCTCTTACGACGTCGACAACGTCGAACCCACGCATTTCCACGCAGGCGCCTTCCGCCCAGACGTTGACAGCTTCGGCGCTGGTGGCGCACGTATCGAAAATGCGGCATTCACTGACGTGGACGGCAATCCAGTCTCCGAATTCACGTCGCAGGATGATGTACGACTCACCGTCACTGCGCGCGCGCTAAAACCACTCAATTATCCTGCCATCGGATTCATGCTGAAGGATCGCAAGGGCCAGTATCTCGTTGCCGACAGCTCAGATAGCTACCTTCGGGAAGAAGCCATTGCGGTCGAACAAGGGAACACCTTCACGGTCACGTTCCAACTGCAGCTACCACGCCTGATCCGCGGCGAATACAGTCTGGATCTCGCACTCGCCGAAGGGCCAGGCGATGACCATGTGCAGCACCATTGGCTGCACGATGCCATCCTCCTGACCGCCCTCAACTCCCAACTCGTCCACGGCATCGCCGGCGCCCAACCGCTGGCGGTATCGTTCCGCACATTTCATCATTCATGACTATCATTACTGGACGCCACGGCGCTTTCGAAACACTTCCTGGTGACACCGTCATCGCGGACTCGCTGCGCTGGTACGGAGAATGGGCAGAGAACGAGCTCGAACTGCTCCGCCGCTTCGTTTCATCGGGAAGCGTTGTGGCCGACGTGGGCTCCTTCATCGGCACTCATGCAATCGCGTTCGCGCGTGCCGTTGGCAGCGTGGGCCACGTGCATGCGTTCGAACCCAGGCGCGACGCGTTTTCCATTCTTCAGCGCAATATTGAGCAAAATGGCCTGGCGAGCCAGATCACCGCACACAACGTCGGTGTCTCGGATTACCCAGGCACGATTTCGCTCGATGACACAATCGATGGAACACAGAACAAAGGTGGGCTAAGCCTGATCGACGCAGGCCAAGGATACGACGTTCGCATCATCACCCTCGACTCGCTTGCATTGTCGAGGCTGGACCTACTTAAAGTCGACGTTGAAGGCATGGAGGCGAAAGTTCTTATCGGTGCCACAAAGACGCTGCAGCGCTGCAGGCCGGTAATCTTCGCCGAGTTCAATTCCGTCGACGGCGCGGCAACCACCATGGCGGCTGTTGCGGACCTTGGATATACCGCCTATGGCGCGATCTACCCGGCATTCAATCCCGACAACTTCAACCAGTGCCCGGACAACTTCCATGGCGCAAACGCCGAATGCGGCCTGCTTCTGATCCCAAGCGAAGGCAAGCAAGAGAGTTTGCTCACGGAAGACATGCGCCCCATCGACTCCCTTGAGGACATTGTCGCGCTGCTTCTGGAGAAGCCTCAGTACCTGCCCGAGATCCTGCCAGATGCACCTGAAGTGACAGCGGTTCGTCGTAGCCGCATCGAAGCGCCACAGCCTCCTGCGCCAGCGTCCCGACCTCTGCACGTCGTGGCGCCTTTCTACTGCAACGAACATCTGGTCGCCCCGTTCATGCGCGGGCTGCGCAGCGTCGCGAGCGAACTCGTGCAGGCGCACGCCTCCGTCTGGCTCTACAACGACAGCCCAGATCACGAAGGGCTGCGTGTCGCACTGGCTGAAGCCGTAGCCGAGGGTGTTCCAGGGGTCGACGTGCGTACGCTTGCGAATGAAGGCAATTTGGGCTTCATCGGCACGTGTAACCGCGCCTTCGATCGGGCGATCGAGGAAGGCGCCGACGTCTTGCTGCTCAATTCGGACACGGAAGTCACCACCGGTGCGATTTCCGAAATACTGGCGGTGTCTACGCTCGATCCGATGATCGGCTTCGTCTGTCCGCGCAGCAATAACGCGACGCTGGCTACACTTCCGCACTCGATCGAACATGTGGACGTCTCCGCCGAACAGGCGCGCAGCCTGTTTCTTCCAATCGCACGCCGCTTGCCTCGTTCTTCGTTCATCCCGACGGCAGTGGGCTTTGCGCTGTGGATCCGCGGTACCGTGCTGGCCGAATTCGGCCACTTCGACACGGTGTACGGCAAGGGGTACAACGAGGAGAACGACCTCATCATGCGCGCCAACCGCGCAGGCTATCGCGCGGCCCTCGCCAACCATGCCTTCGTCTGGCATCAGGGCGAGCAATCGTTCTCGACAACCAACCAGCAACGCTCCGAACGCGAACAGGTCAATGCCGGCATCCTGCGCAAGCGCTACCCGGAGTACGACTCGCTCATCTATCGCTACTTCACCTCGCCAGAGTACCGCGCCGAGAGGCTGCTCGAAGCCCTGGAGCCAGTGGACGAGCGGCGCATCATCGCCTTCGATTTTTCATCGTTCGGGCCATTCCACAACGGCACGTTCGAATCCGGCATCAAACTGCTATCGGCTGCGCAGCGGTCCTGGCCGCAGGACACCCGAATCGGCGTCTACATCAGCAAAAAGGCCTGGAACTTCCACGGCCTGGATCGCCTCCCTGGAATCTTGCGTTTCGAACCGAACGATCAGAACGACAAGGTAGCTGCGATAGTACGCATCGGCCAGCCCTATCAGACCGGCACTCTGCTGCACCTGTTCGAGACCGCGCCGGTGGTGGGCATCTTCATGCTCGATACCATTTCCAGCGACTGCGGATATCTTCTGCTGGAGTTCGATGAAGACATCTGGCGTTTCGCGCTCGAAAACATGAGTGTGCTCTTCACCAACTCGCAGTTCACGCTCGACCGGATCCGTACGCGCTACACCATCGGCGCCTCGACGTTGCAGCGGGTATCCCTGCACTCGCTGGATCCGGCCGATTACGCCAGCTACCAGCCAAGCGACTCGGAAGGCTCGCATATCCTCGTCATCGGCAATCATTACGCGCACAAGTTTGTACGCGCGACAACCGATGCGCTGGCGATTGGACTACCCGACCACAAGATCATCGCGATCGGCTATCCGGACGACATCGAACTCCCCGCCAACGTGCAGTCCATCAAGGCGGGCGAGATCGACGAAGAGACATTCCAATCGTTCTACAGGGACTCGAAGGTCGTCGTCTTCCCGAGCCATTACGAAGGATTTGGCTTCCCGGTGCTGCACGCACTGGCGCACCATCGCCCGGTGATGGTGCGCGACACCGGGCTGAACCGCGAACTGGCCGACCACATCACCGCTTCGGCCAATATCCATCGTTATGAGACGACGCAGGAATTACTGCAAAAATTGCAGCATGCCATGCCGGTCTGGAGCGATGAATCTCGTGCCGGCGAAGTCGATGGCTGGCGTCGCTCGGCGCTGGAGGTACACGCGGCGCTGACGCTGGCAATGAACCAGGCCACCGGCTCACAGGTCGCATCCGTACTGCGGCGGGTTGATGCCCTCAAGCGTTCCGCCGCGCTCGCGGCGGAGATGGCAAGCTCGAACGCAGCCATGGCGACCTCAGGCCAGCGCGCCGGGCGTCGCTTGGGGCACATCATCGATCGTCTGTTGACGATTCCGGGTGCGGCGGCGGCGGCGCGCTTTGCCGCACGCATTTATCGCAGTCTCAGACGCTGACAAAGATGCGCGCTTTTTTGTCAGAAGCGCTTCTTACACATCGCCGATGGCGCCCTGGCAGGCAATGCCGGGGCGTTTACGCGGGGCCTAGGCTAACGCCCGCTCCAGATCCCCGCGCAAATCCCCCACATCCTCCACCCCCACGCTCAACCGCACCAGCGCATCGCTGATGCCGAGCTGCTCGCGCCGCGCGACCGGCACCGAAGCATGGGTCATCACCGCAGGATGGTTGACCAGGCTCTCCACGCCGCCGAGGGATTCGGCCAGGGTGAACAGGCGGGTGCGCTCGCAGAAGCGCTTGGCCGCGTCGAAGCCGCCCTTGAGCACGATCGAGACGATGCCGCCGTAGCCGCTCATCTGCCGGCCGGCCAGGGCGTGCTGCGGGTGCGAGGGCAGGCCCGGGTAGATCACCTTCTCCACCGCCGGGTGCGTCTCCAGCCACTGCGCCAGCGTCAGGGCGTTGTCGCAGTGCGCGCGCATGCGCAGCGGCAGGGTCTTCAGGCCGCGCAGGGCCAGGAAGCTGTCGAACGGGCCCTGCACGCCGCCCACCGAGTTCTGCAGGAAGGCCAACTGTTCGGCCAGCTCGGCGTTGTCGCCGACCACGGCCATGCCGCCGACCATGTCCGAGTGGCCGTTGAGGTACTTGGTCGCCGAATGCACCACGATGTCCGCGCCCAGGGCCAGCGGCCGCTGCAGCAGCGGCGAGGCGAAGGTGTTGTCGACCACCACCAGCAGGCCGTGCTTGCGCGCGATCGCGGCGATCGCCGCGATATCGACGATCTTGAGCATCGGATTGGTCGGGGTCTCGATCCACACCATCTTCGTGGTCGGGCGGATCGCCGCCTCGAACGCGGCCGGGTCGGTCAGGTCGACGAAGCCGAACTCCAGCGCGGCGGTGCGCTTGCGCACCCGCTCGAACAGGCGGTAGCTGCCGCCGTACAGGTCGTCCATCGCAATGACGTGGCTGCCGCTGTCCAGCAGTTCGATCACCGTGGCCGTCGCGGCCATGCCCGAGGCGAAGGCGAAGCCGCGGCTGCCGCCTTCCAGGGCCGCCACGCAGCGCTCGTAGGCGAAGCGGGTCGGGTTGTGGGTGCGCGAGTACTCGAAGCCCTGGTGTTCGCCGGGGCTGGACTGGGCGTAGGTGGAGGTCGCGTAGATCGGCGGCATCACCGCGCCGGTGGACGGGTCCGGGTGCTGTCCGCCATGGATGGCCAGGGTCGCCAGCGCCAGCGCGGGGCCGTCGCCATGGGGGTTCGACGTGTTGTCCGTCATGAAGGGTTACCGGAAAAGGGGCGTGATTCTAGCAGTGCGGTCTGAACGGCCCCATGCAGCGGGGCCGCGCCGACCGCAGGGATTACTGCACCCGGCGGCGCAGATAGTTGAGCAGGTCGATCCGGGTGATCAGGCCGAGGAAGGCGCCCTCGTTCATCACGATGGCGACCTGGCCACGGTCGAACACCGGCAGCAGGGCCTCGATCGGCGATTTGACGTCGAGCCGGTCGAGCTTGCTGACCATGGCCGTGGCGACGGGGTCGCGGAACCGCGCTTCATCGCCATATACATGCAACAAGACGTCGCTTTCGTCGACGATGCCGACCAGTTGGTCGCCTTCCATCACCGGCAGCTGCGACACGTCGTACAGCTTCATGCGCTGATACGCAGTAGTCAGCAGATCCTTGGGGCCGACCACCACCGTGTCGCGCTGGCTGTAGGGGCGCAGGATCAGGTCGCGCAGGTCGCCGTGCTGCGGGCGCTCCAAGAAGCCGTTGTCCAGCATCCAATAGTCGTTGTACATCTTCGACAGGTACTTGTTGCCGGTGTCGCAGACGAACACCAGCACGCGCTTGGGCTCGGTCTGTGCGCGGCAGTACTTCAGCGCCGCCGCCAGCAGGGTGCCGGTGGAGGAGCCGCCAAGGATGCCCTCCTTGGCCAGCAGTTCCCGCGCGGTGTGGAAGCTCTCGGCGTCGCTGATCGAATAGGCCTTCTTGACCCGGGTGAAATCGGAGATCGCCGGCAGGAAATCCTCGCCGATACCTTCCACCAGCCAGCTGCCGGACTTCTCGCTGACCGTGCCCTGCTCGATGTACTCGGTCAGGATCGAGCCGACCGGGTCGGCCAGGACCAGTTCGGTGTGCGGCGAGGCGGCGGCGAAGGCGCGCGACAGGCCGGTCATGGTGCCGGAGCTGCCGCAGCCGAACACGATCGCGTCCAGCCGGCCGTCCATCTGCCGCAGGATCTCCGGGCCGGTGCCGAACTCGTGCGCGGCCGGGTTGTCGGGGTTGCCGAACTGGTTGATGAAGTAGGCGCCCGGGGTCTCGGCAGCGATGCGCGCGGCCAGGTCCTGGTAGTACTCGGGGTGGCCCTTGGCCACGTCCGAGCGGGTCAGCACCACCTCGGCGCCCATCGCCTTGAGGTTGAAGATCTTCTCCCGGCTCATCTTGTCCGGCACCACCAGGATCAGCTTGTAGCCCTTCTGCTGGGCGACCAGGGCCAGGCCGATGCCGGTGTTGCCGGCGGTGCCCTCGACCAGCACCGCGCCGGGCTTGAGATCGCCGCGGCGCTCGGCCGCCTCGATCATCGACAGGCCGATGCGGTCCTTGATCGAGCCGCCGGGATTGGCGCTCTCCAGCTTCAGGTACAGCTCGCACACCCCGGTGTCGAGCTTGCTGGCCTTGACGATGGGGGTGTCGCCGATCAGATCGAGTACGGAGGAGTGAATGGCCATCGGGTCCGAATGCGTCGCGCCGCGGCAGCGGCTGGACCGGGCATTATCCGCGCTCGGGGAGGGAAAGTCAGAGAATGCGCGCGGCAGAGACGAAAAAAGCCGCGGTCGCGGCTTTCGGAGAGGATGACGCGGACGGTGGCAAGCCGACGAGGAGGCCAGCCACCGCCCGCGACAAGAGGGAATAGTACGGTCAGTGCGGCTTCTGCTCGTAAAGGCGCAGCAGCTTTTCCTTGGCGGCGAGCTTTTCGCGCTTCATCTGCGCCAGGGTGACATCGTCGATCGGCAGCACGCCGAGCTCGGCGTCCATGCACTTCTTGTCCAAGGTCTTGTGGCGCTGGTAGAGCTGCTTGAACTCCGGATCGGACTTGATCAACGCGTCGATTTCGGTCTGCGGTTGCCCTTCGAACATAGGAATAGCCTCCTTCAGCTAGAAACAAGAACGCCCCGGCCGCTGCGGCACGGGGCGTTGCCTGGGAGCGGAAGCGCGCGAGCCGCCGGCTGCACCGCCACAACGCCTGGAACCGCGGTTCCTGCGACGTCGGATTGCGGTGCGCGCCACTGCGTCATCGGCTCGAACTCCTCCGTTGGCACCAGGCGGCGGGAGTGCCGCCTGGAGTACCGACCCTACGCCTCCCCACCGCCGCGGACAAGAGAAGCAGGCCCGCTTTGCCGCATTCAGTTGCTCGGCGCTCAGGCCCAGGGAAAAACCCCGTTAAACGCCCGGGCGCAGGACACGACGCACTTAGGGCGCGATCACAACTTCGGCCGAACGGGCCTTGGTCGAGGCCCCCTTCTTGCCGACCGCCTGCACCCGGTTGGCGGCGACGCCACCGCCGACCAGGGCCGCGCGCAGGGCATCGGCGCGCTTCTGCGCCACCCCGGCGTCGGTGTCGTAGGCCTCGATCCGCACCTTGCCCTTGCTGATCTGCAGGTATTGCGACAGGGCCTTGGCCTGGTTGCTGGCATCGCCCGACAGCGCCGCCTTGCCGGCGCCGAAGGCCGCACCGGAGAAGGTGAAGACCTCGCCACGGGTCTCGAAGCGCGAGGCCGGCAGCTTGGTGCCGGCGACCAGCTCGGCCTCCTCGCGCGCCAGCTTGGCCGACTTCTGCTGCGCGGCGCTGAGCTTGGCGGTCTGCTGACCGGCGACGCTGGCCAGCGCCGCATCCGCATCTGCCCGTGCGGCCTGCTCGGCCTCGGCCGCCTGACGCAGACTCTCGGCCTCCTCGGCCTGGATCTGCGCCTGCACGCGCAGCCGCTCGGCCTCCTGCCGGGCCCGCGCGGCCTCGCGGCGGCTGGCCTCGATCAGCAGGTCGCTGCGGGTCTTCTCCAACTGGTCGACCTGACGACGGGCGATCTCGGCACGGGCCATGGTTTCGGCGATCTCGACCCGGCGCTCGGCCAGGTAGCGCGCTTCGTCGCGCTCCTTGCGCTTGGCGTTGGCGAAGTTGGCCACTGCCTGCTGCGCCTGCAGGCGTTCGTAGGCGGCGACATCGGCGTTGAGCGGATCGGCCTGCAGCGCCACCAGGCGCTGGTTGAGCACGGCCAGTTCCGGGTCGTCCGCGGCCATCGCGCCCAGCGGCGCCAGCAGCAACGCCAGCAGGGCCAGGCGGCGCATTCCGTGCAGGGCGCGGCTCATGGACGACCCTCCCCGGTGCCCAGGGTCTGTTGCAGCTGGGCCACCTCGGCCTGGCGCTGCTTCAACTGTGCATTGGCCACCGCCTCCTCGCTGCGCGCGCGCGCAAGGTCGGCATCGGCGGCCACACGCAGGGCCAGTTGCGGCGCGGTCTTGCGCTGGCGGCGGTCGAGCGCGGCCTGTTGCGCCTGTTCCAGGCCCTGTCGGGCGCTGGCCAGCAGGTCCGGCGCGTACTGGTCGGCATCGGCCTGGACCGCACGCTGCACCGCCTGCTGCGCGGACAGCAGCTCCGGCGAAGCCACCTGGGCGAACGCGGCCGGCGCGGCGAACAACGCCAATGCGCAGGCCATCACATACTGCTGACAACGGAAGTGTGCGAAGCTAGTTTTCATCTAGGGGGGCCGTGGACGGAGACGTCGGTCACGGCCATTGTCGGAAGCCTGTGGCGCGCTTGCAACGGGCGATTGCGGATCGTTGGGGAACCATTGCGCATGGATATCGGCTATTTCCTGAAGCTGATGACCGAAAAGAACGCCTCGGACATGTTCCTGACCACGGGAGCACCGGTCTATATCAAGATCGAAGGCAAGCTGTACCCGCTCGGCGCCACCGGCCTGCCGCCGGGCATGGTCAAGAAGATCGCCTACTCGTTGATGGACGAGGGCCAGGTGCCGCAGTTCGAGCGGGAGCTGGAATTGAACATGGCCATCGCCCTGCAGGACGCCGGGCGCTTCCGCGTCAACGTGTTCAAGCAGCGCGGCGAGGTCGGCATGGTGATCCGCGCGATCCGCAGCAAGATCCCCAGCATCGAGGAGCTGCACCTGCCGCAGGTGCTCAAGGATGTGATCATGACCCCGCGCGGGCTGGTCCTGGTGGTCGGCTCCACCGGCTCGGGCAAGTCCACCTCGCTGGCGTCGATGATCGACTACCGCAACAGCACCACCACCGGGCACATCCTCACCATCGAGGACCCGATCGAGTACCTGCACAAGCACAAGATGTCCATCGTCAACCAGCGCGAGGTCGGCCTGGACACCCACGCCTTCCACAACGCACTGAAGAACGCGATGCGCGAGGCGCCGGACGTGATCCTGATCGGCGAGATCCTGGACGCGGAAACCATGGAGGCGGCCATCGCCTTCGCCGAGACCGGACATCTGTGCCTGGCCACCCTGCACTCCAACAACGCCGACCAGACCATCGAGCGCATCCTCAACTTCTTCCCCGAGAGCGCGCACAAGAACGTGCTGATGAACCTGTCGCTGAACCTGCGCGCGGTGATCTCGCAGCGCCTGGTCAAGGACAGCAGCGGCCGCCGCCGGCCGGCCTCGGAAGTGCTGCTCAACACGCCGATGATCCGCGACCTGCTGCGCCGCGGCCAGGTCCACGAGATCAAGCAGGCGATGGAGGAGTCGCTGGAGGAAGGCATGGAGACCTTCGACCAGTGCCTGTTCCGCATGGTCAAGCAGGGCCAGATCGAGCAGGAGGAAGCGCTGCGCGCGGCCGACTCGCGCGACGGCCTGGCCCTCAAGTTCCGCCTGTCCGAAGGCGGCAGCGGCGAGCACGATCCCTACGCCGACTACGACAGCGGCCCCAGCGCCGCGCCGCGGATCACCCACGGCTTCGTCTGAGGCGTCGCCGTGTTGTCGTAGGCGCGGTTTCAGCCGCGACCGGACGTTCGCAGCCGCCTGGTCGAACTGGCCCCGCAGCGACGGCGGCAACGACCGACCGCAGGTCCAGCGGCGGTCGCCGCGGGTCGCCCTTGCGCGGGCAAACGCCACTTCCACACAATTGCGCGTCGGGACTGAAGTCCCTCCCACAGTGCACCCAGCGAGTGCGCCGCAAGCGCGTGTGGAAGCGACTTCCGTTGCGACACGTGAAGGCCGAAGTATCCGGAAAACTGCAGTCGGGACTGAAGTCCCTCCCACAGTGCGCCCAGCGAGTGCGCCGCAAGCGCGTGTGGAAGCGACTTCCGTTGCGACGCGTGAAGGCCGAAGTGTCCGGAAAACTGCAGTCGGGACTGAAGTCCCTCCCACATCCTCATGCTCACCGGTGCGGCAGGGGCTGGTGGCCGACTGGCAGCAGCGGATGCCCGGTCGCGGCTGAAGCCGCTCCTGCGACGATAGTCCCAGCTTACTGCGCGTCGGGCTGGTGTTCCGGGCGCGCCGCGTCGAATGCCGGCAGCGCCAGGCAGGCGCGCTCGATCCGCTCCAGGGTCGGGTAGGCCTGCAGATCCACGCCGAAGCGGCGCGCGTTGTAGAGCTGCGGCACCAGGCAGCAGTCCGCCAGGCCCGGCTGCTCGCCGTGGCAGAAGCGTCCGGTGTCGGGCGACTCGGCCAGCAACTGCTCCAGCGCATCGAAACCGGTCTGCATCCAGTGCCGCATCCACTCTTCGCGCTCTGGTTGCGGCACGTTCCAGGCGCTCCCGAAGAACTGCGTCACGCGCAGGTTGTTGAGCGGGTGGATGTCGCAGGCGATCAGTTGCGCCAGACCGCGCACGCGGGCGCGATCGATCGGCGCGTCCGGCAGCAGCGGCGGCTCCGGCCAGCGCTCGTCCAGGTACTCCAGGATCGCCAGCGATTGGCGGATCGGCTGGCCCTCGTGGCACAGGGTCGGCACCAGTTCCTGCGGGTTCAACCGCGCATATTCCGGCGAGTGCTGCTGTCCGCCGTCGCGCACCAGGTGCACCGGCAGCGACTGGTAGGCCAGACGCTTGAGCTCCAGCCCGATGCGCACCCGGTACGCGGCGCTGGAGCGCCAGTAGGTGTAGAGCTGCAGTGCCTCGTCCATGCCCGCCTCCGTCTGCGCAATCGACAACGATACCGGTGGACACCCGGGCTGCGGCGCCGCCGGTCGCCCCGGCAGCGCCGCCGGCCGGGTCAGGGCAGCGGCGCCTGCTCGATGCGCTGCTCGATCGCGCCGAAGATGCTCACTCCGTCACGGTCCAGCATCTCGATCCGCACCACGTCGCCGAAGGACATGTACGGCGTGCTCGGCTTGCCGTCGCGCAGGGTTTCCACGGTGCGCTGTTCGGCGAAGCAGGAGGCACCGCGTGTGGTGTCCTGGTTGGCGATGGTGCCCGAGCCGACCACCGCGCCCGCCGCCAGCGGCCGGGTCTTGGCCGCGTGCGCGACCAGCTGCGCGAAATCGAACTGCATGTCCTCGCCCGCCTCGGGGGCGCCGAACCAGGCGCCGTTGATATGGGTCAGCAGCGGCAGATGCACCTTGTTGCCCTGCCAGGCCTCGCCCAGTTCGTCGGGGGTGACGAACACCGGCGACAGCGCCGAACGCGGCTTGGACTGCACGAAGCCGAAGCCCTTGGCCAGTTCCGGCGGAATCAGGTTGCGTAGCGACACGTCGTTGACCAGGCCGATCAACTGGATGTGCGCGGCGGCCTGCGCCGGGCTGACCGCCATCGGCACGTCGTCGGTCACCACCACGATCTCGGCTTCCAGGTCGATGCCGTAGTCCTCGCTGACCACCTTGACCGCATCGCGCGGGCCGTAGAAGCCGGCGCTGACCGCCTGGTACATCAGCGGGTCGGTGTAGAAGCTCTCCGGCACCTCGGCGCCGCGCGCGCGGCGCACGCGCTCGACGTGCGGCAGATAGGCGCTGCCGTCGAGGAACTCGTAGGCGCGCGGCAGCGGTGCCGCCAGCGCGGCCATGTCCAGGTCGAACTGGCCGTCGGCGCTGCCGTCGTTGAGCGACTCGGACAGCGCGTTCAGGCGCGGGGCGAGGTTGCTCCAGTCCTCCAGCGCGCGTTGCAGGGTCGGCGCGATGCCGGTGGCGCGCACGGCGCGGGTCAGATCGCGGGACACGACGATCAGGGTGCCGTCGCGACCGCCTTCCTTCAGGGAACCTAGCTTCATGTCCGTCCAGTGCTGGGGGCTGAGCCGGCGATTGTACGGCCAGACGCCGGCTTGGTTTCAACTGAAACGGACCCGCATTTTGTGCAGCGCGCCAATTCAGGTACACTGCGCCGGTCTGCATGCGGCCGTCCGTTTCCCTCAGGGATCGCCGGCGAGGCCAGGATCGCAACGATCCGACTCGCCCGCCCCGCCCGACGCCTTTCGTGGTGCCGACGAACCCCAGCCTCGCGCTGCGGGTTGATCCACCCTCTCGCAGCGCGGTTCACGGGAACGCTCCGAGCCTCACCTACTTGCGCCTGCGCGCCGGGTCCGTCCCGGCGTCGGCGCGTTATCCGGAGCATTCTCATGTCGTTCGAATCCCTGGGCCTCGCGCCCTTCCTGCTGCGCGCGTTGGCCGAGCAGGGCTACGAAACCCCCACCCCGATCCAGGCACAGGCCATCCCCGTCGCGCTGGAAGGCCATGACCTGATGGCCGGCGCGCAGACCGGCACCGGCAAGACCGCCGCGTTCGGCCTGCCGCTGCTGCAGCACCTGGGCACTTCGCCGCAGTCGGTGGGCCCCGGCCCGCGCAAGCCGCGCGCGCTGATCCTGACCCCGACCCGCGAACTGGCCACCCAGGTCCACGACAGCCTGCGCGGCTACAGCAAGTACCTGCGCATCCCCAGCACCACCATCTACGGCGGCGTGGGCATGGGCAACCAGCTCGACGCGCTGCGCCGCGGCGTGGACCTGCTGATCGCCTGCCCGGGCCGCCTGCTCGACCACCTCGAGCGCCGCAGCGTGGACCTGTCGGGCATCGAGATCCTGGTGCTGGACGAAGCCGACCGCATGCTCGACATGGGCTTCCTGCCGTCGATCAAGCGCATCCTCGCCAAGCTGCCCAAGCAGAACCGGCAGACCCTGCTGTTCTCGGCCACCTTCGAGGAAGGCATCAAGCAGCTGGCCCGCGAGTTCATGCACGACCCGCAGGAAATCCAGGCCACCCCGAGCAACACCGTGGCCGACACCATCACCCACCGCGTGCATCCGGTGGACGGTGCGCGCAAGCGCGAACTGCTGCTGCACCTGCTGGCCGCCGACTCGCGCAAGCAGACCCTGGTGTTCGCCCGCACCAAGCACGGTGCCGACAAGCTGACCATGTTCCTGGACAAGTCCGGGTTGAAGACCGCGGCGATCCATGGCAACAAGAGCCAGGGCCAGCGCCTGCGCGCATTGAGCGACTTCAAGGCCGGCCGCATCACCGTGCTGGTGGCGACCGACATCGCCGCGCGCGGCATCGACATCGACCAGTTGCCCAAGGTCATCAACTACGACCTGCCGATGGTCGCCGAGGACTACGTGCACCGCATCGGCCGCACCGGCCGCAACGGTTCGACCGGCGAGGCGATCTCGCTGGTGGCGCAGGACGAGGCCAAGCTGCTGCGCGCGATCGCACGCATGCTCAAGCGCGAGATGGACATCCGCGACGTGCCGGGCTTCGAGCCGGTCACGCCGATCCGCTGGGGCAACAACAACCCGCCGGACGAGCGTCCGGGCGGCCAGCGCCCGCCGCGTCGCGGCAGCCACGCCCGTCGCGGCCATGGCGATGCGCCGGCGCACGCGCATGCGCACGCCGGCAGCAAGAAGCCCGGCGGCAGCCACGCCGACGGCGCCCGCCGCCAGGGCCAGGGCCGCCGCCACGGCAACGGCGGCGGCAACCGCCCCGCCGCGCCGCGCTGATCCGTCCGCGGCCACGTGCTGCGCACGCACTCGGCCGCCCTTCGGGGCGGCCTTTTTTGTCCGCTCCACCCGGCATCGCGCATGTCGCGACACCCTTCCGCACGACGGCGCCGTCGTCGTCGCGCGGCGCCGGCAGCCCGCCATGCCGCTCCACCCCTGACCGTACAATGCTCCCCATGGATATCTTCAAAGTCTTCACCCTCGAAGCCGCGCATCGCCTGCCCAACGTGCCGCCCGGCCACAAGTGCGCGCGCCTGCACGGGCATTCGTTCCGCATCGAGCTGCACGTCAGCGGCGAGCCTGGCGCCGAGAGCGGCTGGGTGATGGATTTCGGCGACATCAAGGCGGCGTTCCGCCCGCTCTACGACCAGCTCGACCACCATTACCTCAACGACATCGAGGGCCTGGACAATCCCACCAGCGAGCGTCTGGCGGTGTGGATCTGGGACCGGCTCAAGCCGGTGTTGCCGCTGCTGAGCGAAGTGGTGGTGCACGAAACCTGCACCTCCGGCTGTCGCTATCGCGGGCCGGGTTGAACAAGGCCGGGAATGGGGAATGGGGATTCGGGAATCGTAAGGGCCGCACCGCGCCGGCTGAGGGTTTGCGTGCTGCCCGCGTTGCGTCGTTGCGCGCATCTGGCGCTTTCCAGGCCCGCAGAGGTGTCCGGCAAGGGCTGGCGGAATTTCGCCAAGTAATTGATCAGAAAAGCAGTTTTAACGAATCCTGAGCGGCTTCAGAAAATTTTGTTGCATCGCAGCAGAATGAGCGTATGTTGCACTGCAACAGCAGTCGGCATTCCAACGGAGTTGCATGATGTCCGCTCAATTCAACGATCAGTTCAGCAGCTACACCCAGCAGTTCGCCGCCGCCGCGGCGCGTGCCAACCGCCTGGCGCTGGAGAGCGCCGAGAGCGTGTTCGGCGTGCAGTTGAAGACCTTCGAGAAGAACGTGTCGGCCACCACCGGCTTCCTCGGTGAACTGACCGAGGCGCGCGATCTGGGCACCGTGCAGGCGCTGTGGCCGAAGGGCCTGCAGATCGCCCGCGACAACTTCGAGCGGCTGGCCACGGCCAACCAGGAAGTGTTCGGCCTGGGCCTGAAGGCCTCCGAAGCCATCGGCCAGCTCGCCAAGCACCAGTTCGAAGCGGCGACCGAACAGGCCGCGCCGAAGGCCAAGCCCGCCGCCAAGTAACACTAGTTTTCGACGTCGCTGCGGTTCGCCGCCCGACGCACGCTCGGTCTGCATGGGTCCCTCCCCCCGTGCAACCCAAGGCCCGGTAGATCCCTCCCTCTACCGGGCCTTTTTTATGGGCGGGATTCGGGATTGGTTGATCGCGTGCGTCTTGGCGTTCCTGTCTTGCCTGATGAGAGAGGCTTCAGCTCCGGTGCTTTGCCAGGAGCCGGTAGATCGCCTCTTCGACCGGGCTTCTCCATGCGCTTGCTTCGGGAGTGAAACCCGGCATTCGGGATCAGCCCATCTTGCGGATCCGGGACGCCCTGCTCTTGTGGGAGGGGCTTCAGCCCCGACGCGCCATCGGTCAGGCGTCGGGACTGAAGTCCCTCCCACAAAAGCCGGCAGCGCAGTGCCACCGGCAGTTGCTCAGCCGGGCGACATGCCCGCCCACGGCTGCAGTTCCGCCGCCAACTGCTCGGCCTGCGGTTGCGGCCGGTACGGCAGGCGCCCCCAGCACGGCATCGGCAACCGCGCGCGCAGCATCGCCATGTTGTCGTCGATGCGCTCCATCGCCGGGTCGATCTCGTTGCCGATCCAGCCGATGCACTGCAGGCCATCGGCGGCGATCGCCGCGGCGCTGAGCCGGGCGTGGTTGAGGCAGCCCAGGCGCAGGCCGACCACCAGCACCACCGGCAGCCGCAGCGCGCGCGCCAGATCGGCCTGGTCCAGCGTCGCCGACAGCGGCGCCGCCCAGCCACCCACGCCTTCCACCACCACCACGTCGGCCTGCGCGCGCAGGCGGTCGAACGCGGCCGCGATCGGCGCCAGCTCCAGCTGCACGCCGGCATCGGCGGCGGCCAGTTCCGGCGCCAGGGGCAACGGCAGCGCGTAGGGATTGAGATCGTCATAGCGCGGGCGTGGCTTGCTGGCCTCCTGCAGCGCCAGCGCGTCCTCGTTGCGCCAGCCGTCGGCCTCGCGCGTGCAGCCGCTGGCCACCGGCTTCATGCCCACCGCGCGCTGGCCGCGCGCGCGCAGGGCGTGCAGCAGCGCGGTGCTGGCGATGGTCTTGCCGATGCCGGTGTCGGTGCCTGTGACGTAGAAGGCGGAAACAGCCATGCGAAACCCTGTCGGTTGGCCGGCGGGACGCGCGGCGGCGCGCAGGATAGCCGGGTGCGTCGCGCGCGTCAGCCGCCGCGGTGCCGGCGGACGCAGCGCGCTGCTAGACTCGCGCGATGTTCGCCTCGTCCTCGCTCACCGGCAGCAAGCCGGAACAGTACGCCCAGTTGCTCGACCAGGCCCGTGCCCTGGTCGCCGGGGAGCCCGACCGCATCGCCAATGCCGCCAACCTGGCCGCGCTGGTGTACCACGCGCTGCCGCGGCTGAACTGGGTCGGTTTCTACTTCTACGACGGCAAGGAACTGGTGGTCGGCCCGTTCCAGGGCCTGCCCGCCTGCGTGCGCATTCCGCTGCACAAGGGCGTGTGCGGCGCGGCCGCCAGCAGCGGCCAGACCCAGCGCATCGACGACGTGGAGGCGTTCCCCGGGCATATCGCCTGCGATGCGGCCTCGCGGTCGGAACTGGTGGTGCCGCTGCTGCGCGACAGTGCGCTGGTCGGCGTGTTCGACCTGGACAGCCCCGACCTCGCCCGCTTCGACGCCGACGACCAGCGCGGCCTGGAAGCGATCGCCCAGGTCTTCGTCGACAGCCTGCGATGAGTACCACCAAGCTGCGCAACATCGGCCCCAAGAGCGCGGCCTGGCTGCGCCAGGTCGGCGTGCGCACGCAGCAGGACCTGGAGGCGGCCGGCGCGGTCGGCGCCTTCGTCAAGGTCAAGCGCGCCGGCTTCAAGCCCAGCCTCAACCTGCTGTATTCGCTGGAAGGCGCGCTCAGCGGCTGCCACTGGCAGGAACTGTCCGAAGCACGCCGCGCGCAGTTGCTGGGCGAACTGGAGATCGCGACGGCGGCGCTGCCGGCGCAGCGCGGCCTGCCGGTCGCCGGGCCGGTGGCGACCACGCACTTCGACCGCGACGACACGCGCGACGACGACGCTGCCGACGGCGCCTACGCGCACGACACGCACGACACGCCGATGGGCGACCACTACGGCGACGACGACGGCCACGGCACTCACGCCGACTGAGCCGCGCAGCCAGCGGCGATCGCGTACAATCGCGCCGCTTCAAGGTGACCCACCGGCTCCGGCCAGCGGGTTGAAACGGGAAGCCGGTGCGTCTTGCGACAAGGCCGGCGCTGCCCCCGCAACGGTAAGCGATCCGCGCTGACGACCTGCGCCACTGTGCCCTGGGCATGGGAAGGCGTCGCAGCCGGGAGGTCCGCCTCCCTGATCGCGAGCCCGGAGACCGGCCTTGCAGTTCACTGGTTGCGATGCGGAGGGCGTCGCGGCGTGCCGCGCCGTGTCCGGTGCCGTCCGCTTGCACCTTCCGTTCGCGACTCCCTTGCCGTCACAGCGCGCAGCCGCGCGCCGGAGTTGCCACCCATGTCGTCCCGCCTGCTTTCGGTCGCGATCGCGTCCGCCCTGTCCCTGCCCGCGCTGGCCCACGCCGCCGATGCCGCCACCGACCTCGACCAGGTCCTGGTCACCGCCACCCGCACCCAGATTTCGATGGAGGACAGCGTGGTCCCGGCGCAGGTCATCGACCGTGCCGAGATCGAGCGCAGCCAGGCCACCTCGCTGGCGCAGCTGCTGCAGGGCCGCGCCGGCATCGGCCTCTCCAACCAGGGCGGCCTGGGCAAGCTGACCACGCTGAACCTGCGCGGCAGCGAGTCGGACCACGTGCTGGTGCTGGTGGACGGCGTGCGCATCGGCTCGGCCAGCGCCGGCCTGGCCGCGTTCCAGGACCTGCCGCTGAGCCAGATCGAGCGCATCGAGATCGTGCGCGGCCCGCGCTCGAGCCTGTACGGCTCCGACGCGATCGGCGGCGTCATCCAGATCTTCACCCGCCGCGGCGGCCAGGGCTTCCAGCAGAACCTGAGCCTGGGCGGCGGCAGCCACGGCCTGCGCGAGGCCGGCGCCGGCTTCAGCAACCGCGGCGAGCGCGGCTGGCTGGCCGTGCAGGGCGGCTACCAGAAGACCGACGGCATCAATGCCTGCAACGGCTCGGCCACGCTGTTCGCCGGCTGCTTCGTCGACCAGCCCGACCGCGACGGCTACCGCAACGTCTCGCTGAGCGCGCGCGGCGGCTACGCGCTGACCGACACGCTGCGCATCGAAGGCCAGGCGCTGAACATCGACAGCCGCAACGAGTACGACGGCGACGCGCTGTTCGCCGGCAACGAGGCCGACAACACCCAGCAGGTGTTCAGCGGCAAGCTCGACTGGACGCCCTCCGATCGCCTGCACCTGGCCGCGCAACTGGGCCGCAACGTCGACGACGCGGACAGCTACTACCGTGCGCCAGGCGCACGCACCCGCAGCTTCGTCAGCACCTTCGACAGCCGCCGCGACACCGCCGCGCTGCAAGGCGACATCACCCTGGCCGAAGGCCATTTGCTCAGCGTCGGCAGCGACTGGCAGCGCGAGCACGTCGCCAGCAGCACCGCCTTCGACGTCGACAGCCGCGACAACACCGGCGTGTTCGCCGAGTACCAGGGCCGTTTCGGCGCGCAGCAGGTGCAGGCCAGCGTGCGCAGCGACGACAACGAGCAGTTCGGCGAGCACACCACCGGCAGCCTCGGCTGGGGCCTGGCGCTGGACCATGGCCTCAAGCTCACCGCCAGCGTCGGCACCGGCTTCAAGGCGCCGACCTTCAACGACCTGTACTACCCGTTCGCCGGCAATCCGGAACTGAAGCCGGAGCGCTCCAAGAGCGGCAACCTCGGCATTGCGCAGTATGCCGACAGCTGGAACTGGACCTTCAACGCCTACGAGACCCGGGTGAAGGACCTGATCTCCTACGACGCGGTCAGCTTCCTGCCGGTCAACGTGGACGAGGCGCGCATCCGCGGCGCCGAACTGACCGGCTATGCGTTGCTGGCCGGCTGGGAACTGTCGGCGCAGCTGAGCCACACCGACCCGCGCAACCGCAGCGACGGCGGCAACCGCGACAACTGGCTGGCGCGCCGCGCGCAGAACACCGCGCGTCTGGACGTGGACCGCGGCATCGGCCCGGTCAAGCTCGGCGTCAGCGTGTTCGGCAGCGGCCACCGCTTCGACGACGCGGCCAACCGCGTGCGCCTGGCCGGCTACGGCACCGTCGACCTGCGCGCGGAGTACGCGTTCACCCCGGACTGGACGCTGCAGGCCAAGGCCAGCAACGTGTTCGACCGCGACTACCAGACGGTGAACTGGTACAACCAGCCGGGTCGCGAGTACGCGCTGACCCTGCGCTACGCGCCGGCGGCGCGCTGAGCCGGCGTCCCGCGCTGCGCCGATGGCGTGGCGCGGGACGACAGTGCGGAAACCACGCGTCTTTTTTTGTAGGAGCGGCTTCAGCCGTGATGGGCTTTCCCGGGAAAGCCTGTCGCGGCTGAAGCCGTTCCTACGAAAGGCGGCATGTGCGAACACACCGGATGTAGATGCGCGCATTCTCAAAGCAGGCATGCGCGACGCACGCGCACGTGGTCACTCGCGATCAGGCCGCTGGCTGCCGAACGCAAACGGCCTCCCTCGTGCTCATGCATCGCGGCACAAACCTGACAGTTCAGCGACCGCTACGCGCCCGGACCCTCACCCCAACCCCTCTCCCGGGGGGAGAGGGGCTTACTGCGTCATCGGCTGAAGCCGCTCCTGCAAGCGCATCCCGGTCTTTGCGCTACACCGCAGTGTTTGGATCGCCGTCGTATCAGCGCAGCTGCAGCAGCTCGCGCAAATCATCCATCAGCAACACCACGTCGGCCGTGGCCAGATCCAGATCGCGCGGATAGCCGTAACGCACCAGCGCCACCGGCATGCCGGCGGCGTGGCCTGCCTGCAGGTCGGTCCCCGAATCGCCGACCATCAGGCAGCGTGCCGGCGGCTGCGCGAACTGCTGTGCCAGGTGCAGCAGCGGCGCCGGGCTGGGCTTGCGCTCGGGCAGGCTGTCGCCGCCGAGCACCGCAGAGAACAGATCGGCCACGCCCAGATGGCGCAACAGCGGCGGCACCATCGCCGACGGCTTGTTGGTGCACAGCGCCAGCGTCACGCCATCCGCATGCAACTGCGTCAGCGCCTCGGCCGCACCCGGATACAGCCGCGGACTGCGCAACAGGCATTCGGCGTAGTGACGCATGAAGGTCGGCATCACCGTCTCGAGCGGCGTGGCGTCGTCGGCACGCCGCCAGGCGCTCTCGACCAGTTTGCGCACGCCCTCGCCGATCCAGCCGAGCACGGTCGCCTCCGGCACGCGCGGCAGGCCGAAGTCGGCCAGGGTGCGGTTCAGCGCCTCGGCGATGTCGGCGCCGCTGTCGACCAGGGTGCCGTCCAGGTCGAACACCACCAATGCATAAGGAAATGTCATGTCGTGCCAACACAGGGAAACAAGTGCGCATTGTAGGTGGCGCAATGTCGGACGCGGTTGCGACGCGCGCGCGCGGGCGCGGCGCGGCGCGGAAGCTGCCTTCGCTGACACGCGATTGCGACCACGCCACGCCCGCTGCGGCGGCGCCGTGACGGCGACCGAGCGCGCGAACCGCGCTCACGCGATCCATCCCGGCCCGAGTCAACCGCTCGATCCCTGCGCTCGCGCGCACGACACCCGAGAACATCACCGGTTGGCGATCCCCACCCATGTTTCAATCCACGCATCCGTGAGGACGCGACCAGGTCGATCCGCGTGCCAGAGGATGAAGTCGCTGTTGCAACCCGAGCAGGATGCCCCTGTGGGAGGGACTTCAGTCCCGACGCGGGAGCGACAGCCAGGTTCTCGGCCTGCACCCACATCCCATGGTTGTTTCAACACACGCACACGCGAGCGTGTGCGACCGCTTACGCTGTGCTTGCTGACCGACTCGATGTACTTTCAATCCACGCCCCCGCAAGGGCGCGACACAGACCCGCCGTCGCCGCACCGTAACCCCAGGTGTTTCAATCCACGCACCGCTCAGGGCGCGACGATAGAGGGTACGACAGTCTCCCGTGGCACACGTTCCCATGCAATCAGCCGGGAAGGCAGTCTCCCAGGCAATGCCACCACCTCAACCGAACAAGCGCCCCTGCGCTTGCCCCGGCTCGCGCTCGTGGAAGCCGGACAGGCCGACGCCGACCAGGCGGTAGCGGGTGGATGCCGGCAGGTCCACCCGCTCGCGCAGCGCCAGGGCGATGTCGATCAAGGCCTGCAGCGAGTCCGGCGGCTGCTCCGGGGTGAAACTGCGGGTGAGGATGCGGAACTGCGCGGTCTTCAGCTTCAGCACCACGGTGCGCGCGATGCGCTCGGTGCGGCGGGTGGCGTTCCAGGTCTTCTCGGCCAGTTGCCGGATCGCCGGCTCCAGCGCCTCCAGCGCCAGGTCTTCGGCGAAGGTGTCCTCGGAGGAGATCGACTGCACCGGCTGGTCCGATTCCACCGGGCGTTCGTCGATGCCGCGCGCGCGCTGGTACAGGCGCAGGCCGAAGCTGCCGAAGCGCGCCTCCAGTTCCGCCTCGCTGCGCGCGCGCAGGTCGCCGACGGTGGCGATGCCCAGTTCCGCCAGCTTGGCCTCCATGACCTTGCCCACGCCGGGCACCTTGTTCACCGGCAACGGGGTCAGGAACGCTTCCACGCGATGCGGTCGGATCACGAACTGGCCGTCGGGCTTGCGCCAGTCCGAGGCGATCTTGGCCAGGAACTTGTTCGGCGCGATGCCGGCCGAGGCGGTCAGTTCGGTTTCGGCGCGGATCTGCGCGCGGATGGTCTGGGCGATCTCGGTGGCGGTGTGCAATTCGCCCTTGGGCGCGGTGACGTCCAGGTAGGCTTCGTCCAGCGAGAGCGGCTCGATCAGGTCGGTGTGGCGCTGGAAGATCTCGCGCACCTGCCGCGACACCGCCTTGTAGCGGGCGAAATCCGGCGGCACGAAGATCGCGTCCGGGCACAGCCGCTCGGCTCGCAGCGCCGGCATCGCCGAGCGCACGCCGAACACCCGCGCCTCGTAGGAGGCGGCGCACACCACCGAGCGCATGCCGCGCCAGGCCACCACCACCGGCTTGCCGCGCAGCGCCGGATCGTCACGCTGCTCCACGGACGCGTAGAACGCGTCCATGTCGACGTGAATGATCTTGCGCATCGACCCCATACCCTACGCCTGCGAACGGTGTGCGCATGATAAGCCCCGCGCTGCGCACGGACTGAGAATGCGCGCTTTGATCCGGCGCAGTGCGCGCGCCACCGCCGCTGCCGACACTACGCGTGCGTACGGATAAAACGTTTGATTGAACGCGCGAAGCTCATGCACTCTTGCGCGCCTCGACTGTCTCGCCTGGGAATGTTTCGCTCATGAGTCGTCTGTCCTCCTATTCGCGCGAGCAATTGCTCGCCAGCGCACGCGGCGAGTTGTTCGGCGCCGACGCCGCGCGCCTGCCCAACGATCCGATGCTGATGTTCGACCGCATCGTCGCCATCGACGAGACCGGCGGCGCGCACGGCAAGGGCGTGATCCGCGCCGAACTGGATATCCGCCCGGACCTGTGGTTCTTCGGCTGCCATTTCATCGGCGATCCGGTGATGCCCGGCTGCCTGGGCCTGGATGCGATGTGGCAGTTGACCGGCTTCTTCCTGACCTGGCTGGGCGCGCCCGGCCGCGGCCGCGCGCTGGGCGTGGGCGAAGTGAAGTTCACCGGGCAGGTGCTGCCCACCGCCAGGCAGGTGGTGTACGAGATCGACATCAGCCGGGTGATCAACCGCAAGCTGGCGATGGCGGTGGCCGACGGCCGCATGTCGGTGGATGGGCGCGAGATCTATACCGCCAAGGACCTGCGCGTGGGCCTGTTCACGTCGACGGAGGCGTTCTGATGCGGCGCGTGGTCATTACCGGAATGGGCATCACGTCGTGCCTGGGCAACGATCTGGACAGCGTGTCGCGCGCCTTGCGCGAAGGCCGCGCCGGCATCCGCCATAACCCGCAGGCGGTCGAGGCCGGCCTGCGCAGCCAGATCGGCGGCGATGTGCAGCTGGACCTGGACGCGGCGATCGACCGCAAGCTCAAGCGCTTCATGGGCGACGCCTCGGCCTACGCCTACCTGGCGCTGCGCGATGCGCTGGCCGATGCCGGCCTGGACGAGGCGGCGATCAGCGACCCGCGGATCGGCCTGATCGCCGGCTCCGGCGGCGGCTCCAGCCACTGGCAGGTGGAAGCGGCGGACCTGCTGCGCAACCGCGGCGTGCGCAAGGTCGGCCCGTACATGGTGCCGCGCACGATGTGTTCGGCGGTGTCGGCGAGCCTGGCCACCGCGTTCAAGATCAAGGGCGTCAGCTACTCGCTGTCGGCCGCGTGCGCGACCTCGGCGCACTGCATCGGCGCGGCGGCGGACCTGATCCGCCACGGCCAGCAGGACGTGATGTTCGCCGGCGGCGGCGAAGAGCTGGACTGGACCATGAGCCTGATGTTCGACGCCATGGGCGCGCTGTCCACCGGCTTCAACGACACGCCGGCGGTGGCCTCGCGGCCCTACGACGCCGCGCGCGACGGCTTCGTCATCGCCGGCGGCGGCGGCATGCTGGTGCTGGAGGACTACGAGCACGCGGTGGCGCGCGGCGCACGCATCCATGCCGAACTGGTCGGCTACGGCGTGACCTCCGATGGCGCCGACATGGTGGCCCCGTCCGGCGAAGGCGCGGTGCGCTGCATGCGCATGGCGCTGCAGAGCGTGGACGCGCCGATCGACTACCTCAACACCCACGGCACCTCGACGCCGCTGGGCGACGTCACCGAGCTGGACGCGGTGCGTGCGGTGTTCGGCGACGCGGTGCCGCCGCTGTCCTCGACCAAGGCGCTGTCCGGGCATTCGCTGGGTGCGGCCAGCGTGCACGAGGCGATCTACTGCCTGCTGATGCTGCGCGACGGCTTCATCGCCGGCTCGGCCAATATCGACACGCTGGATCCGCGCGCCGAGGGCTTCCCGATCGTGCGCGAAAGCCGCGACGCGGACTTGCGCACGGTGATGTCCAACAGCTTCGGCTTCGGCGGCACCAACGCCGCGCTGGTGTTCGCCAAGGCTTGACCGTACCCAGGCCGCACGGCGCCTTTGAGGGCGCCGTGGCGCGGCTCAGCGTTCCAGTTGCTTCACGTCGTGTCGCCCGGCGGCCTCGTCCTTGTGCGGTTCCGGCTTGGCCGGTGGCGCTGAGGGCGGAGGCGGAGGCGGAGGCGGAGGCGGAGGCGGCGGTGGTGGCGGCGGTGGTGGCGAACTCGGCTTCGGTGGATGCCGCTCGACCCACTGGATCGTCGCCGGCGACGGCGGCCAGGATGGCGATGCCGATGGCGCAGACGCAGGCGGCGGCACCGGCTGCAGTCCCATCGATTCGCGCTGGCGGCGGTCGCTGTCCTGGCGTTGCAACTCCTTCGCCAGTTCCTTGTTGTAGCGGGGATTGAGCGCGTCCGGCGGCGGGATCTGATGCATCCGCTCGCCCGGCGGCGTCCATGCCGGCGTGGCGCTCACGGCCTCGGACGCGGACGCCTGCGGTGGAGGGGGCGCCCGCCATTGCGGCGCCAACTGCCGCTGCAGCGGTGCCGGGATCTGCGCTGGACCAGCGGCAGTCGCCGCGCTTTCCAGCGGGCGGTAACGCGCGCGTTCGCGTGCCCACGGCTGGCCGCGATAGTGCGTGTCCCAGTAGCGGTCCAGCGCGAAGCCGACCGTGGGCACACCGAGCGAGGCACCGGGCGCGACGCCCTGCCCCTGTTCGTGAAAGTCGATTGCACCAGCCGGCAGCCAGCCGCGTTTCTCGCGCCAGCTGACATCGCACCAGGCCCAATCCCGTGTGCAGCCATGCACCTGCAACGCGTCGTCGGTGGCCGGCGTGGCCACGCGCGGATACTCCGGCGCCGGGCCGGCGCGCAGACTGGCGCCGATGCGCACCGTGCCGCTGCCGTCCTGCGCCAATGCCGGCGCGGCCATGCCCAACAGCAACGGCGTCCACCACCCTGCTCGCTTCATGCGGTCCTCCTTGTGCAGTGCGGCAGTGTCCTGCGCCGCGATCGCGGCGGCGAAGATCGACGTGCCGCTGTGCTGTGTTCTAGCACAGAGGAGCTGGGATTCGGGATTCGGGATGATCAGTCTGCGGCTGTTGAAAGCCGGGATGGGAATTGGGGGACGTCGTGCACGGAACAACATCACGATCAAGCTATCTGACAAACGTGGCTGCCTTCCGATGAAAAAGGTCGCCGCTTTTTGTGGGAGGGGCTTCAGCCCCGATGGGCTTTCCCGGGAAAGCCCGTCGGGGCTGAAGCCCCTCCCACAGTGCAATCGCAACCACTACGCCTGTGCAGGAAAATCTCGAATCCCGGCTTTCAGCAGCCGCAGGCTGTCATCCCGAATCCCCAATCCCGAATCCCGAATCCCGGCTTATCCGGCCATGCCGCTGTGCCGCAGCAACGCCTCCAGCTCCGGCGCGCGACCACGGAAGGCGGTGAAGTTCTCCAGCGCCGGGCGGCTGCCGCCGCGCGAGAGGATCTCGCGCAGGAAGCGCGCGCCGGTGTCCGCCAACTGGTCAGGCGCTTCCTCGAATGCGGCATACGCGTCGGCGCTGAGCACCTCGGCCCACTTGTAGCTGTAATAGCCGGCCGCATAGCCGCCAGCGAAGATGTGGTTGAACTGGTGCGGGAAGCGGTTCCACGCCGGCGGCCGGTTCACCGCCACGGCGTCGCGCACGCGCTCGAGCAACTGCAGCACGCTGTCGGACTGCGCATCGAAGTCGTGGTGCAACTGCATGTCGAACAGCGCGAACTCGAGCTGGCGCACGGTGAACATGCCGCTCTGGTAGTTCTTCGCCGCCAGCATCTTGTCGAACAGCGCGCGCGGCAGCGGCTCGCCGCTGTCCACGTGCGCGGTCATCGCCTGCAGGCGCGGCCATTCCCAGCAGAAGTTCTCCATGAACTGGCTGGGCAGTTCCACCGCGTCCCATTCCACGCCGTTGATGCCGGCCACGCCCAGTTCGCCGATCTGGGTCAGCAATTGGTGCAGGCCATGGCCCATCTCGTGGAACAGGGTGGTGACCTCGTTGTGGGTGAAGGTGGCCGGCTTGCCGTCGCTGCCGCGGCCGAAATTGCACACCAGGTACACCAGCGGGGTCTGCACGCCGTCGGCGCGTTCGCGGCGGTTGCGGCAGTCGTCCATCCAGGCGCCGCCGCGCTTGCCTTCGCGCGCGTACAGGTCCAGGTAGAACTGCCCGACCAGGCGCCCCTGCGCATCGCTGAGGCGGAAGAAGCGCACGTCCGGATGCCACACCGGCGCGCTGTCGGCCTCCACCCGCAGGCCGTACAGGTCGTGGATCAGGCCGAACAGGCCGTCCAGCACCTTGGGCTCGGTGAAGTAGCGCTTCACCTCCTGCTCGGAGAAGCTGTAGCGCGCCTGCTTGAGCTTTTCGCCGGCATAGAGCAGGTCCCAGGCTTCAAGTGTGTCGAGGTCCAGGTGCTCGCGCGCGAAGGCTTCCAGTTCCGCGCGGTCGCGCTGCGCGTAGGGCTTGGCGCGTGCGGCCAGGTCGTGCAGGAAGTCCAGCACCTGTGCAGGATCCTGCGCCATCTTGGTCGCCAGCGAATACTCGGCGTAGCTGGCGAAGCCAAGCAAGGCCGCCAGTTCGCCACGCAGGGCGAGGATGCGCCCGATCGCCGCGCTGTTGTCCAGCGCCGCGTCGCCGAACTCCGAGGCGCGGATCGCGTTGGCGCGGTACAGCGTTTCGCGCAGCGCACGGTCCTCGGCGTACATCTGCACCGGCAGGTAGCACGGCATCTGCAGGGTCAGCTTCCAACCCGCTTGGCCGTCGCGCTCGGCCGCCGCGCGCGCGGCTGCGATGCTGTCCTCGGGCAGGCCGGCCAGGCGTGCCGGGTCGTCGACCAGCAGCGACCACGCATCGGTGGCATCAAGCACATTCTGCGAGAACTTGGCCGACAGCGCCGACAGTTCTTCCTGGATCGCGGCGAAGCGCTGCTTGTCGGCCTCGCCCAGTTCGGCGCCGCCCAGGCGGAAATCGCGCAGCGCGTTGTCCAGCACCTTGCGCTGCGCCGGGCCGAGCGCGGCCGCCTCCGGCGACTGCGCCAGCGTGCGGTACTGCGCGAACAGCGCCAGGTTCTGTCCCAGCGCGCTGGAGAAGCGCGTCACCTTGGGCAGGTTGGCGTTGTAGGCCTCGCGCAGCGCCGGCGTGTTGACCACCGCCTGCAGGTGACTCACCTGGCCCCAGGCGCGCCACAGGCGCTCGGTGGCATCGTCCAGCGGCGCCACGAAGCTGTCCCAGCGCACCGGCGCCACCGTCTCGGCGGCGGCCACGGCGGCCTCGGCCTGCGCCAGCAGCGTGTCGATCGCCGGGCCGATGTGCTCGGGCTGGATCGCATCGAAGCGCGGCAGGCCGGAAAAATCGAGCAGGGGATTGGTCATCGCGGAAGTCTCGGTAGCGGGGGAAGGACCGGCGCGGCCGGCCACGAAAAGCAGATGGCGGTCAGTCCAGCGCAGCACAAGGCAGCGGCGGCAGGCCGGCGCCGGCCACCGCCGCGGCCAGCTGCGCATCGGCCTGCTCCACGTCGATGCCGTGCTCGGCGTACCACTGCGGCCGGTAGTAGCTGTGCCCGTAGCGCTCGCCGCTGTCGCACAGGATGGTGACGATGGCGCCGCTGCGGCCCTGCTCGCGCATGCGCGTGGCCGCCTGCAGCACGCCGACGAAGTTGGTGCCGGTGGAGCCGCCCACGCGCCGGCCCAGGCGCGCGCTGACGTAGCGCATCGCCGCCAGGCTCAGCGCGTCGGGCACCTTGACCATCGCATCCACGCAGCTGGGGATGAAGCTCGGCTCCACCCGCGGCCGGCCGATGCCTTCGATGCGCGAGCCGCCGGTGCTTTCCAGGCCGGCGTAGTCGCGTCCGGCCAGCGCCTCGCGGTAGCCGTCGAAGAACAGCGACACCTCCGGATCCGCGCACAGGATGCGGGTGGGATGGCGCCGGTAGCGCACGTAGCGCCCGAGCGTGGCCGCGGTGCCGCCGGTGCCGGGGCTGCACACGATCCAGGCCGGGATCGGATGCGGCTCCTCCTGCATCTGCCGGAAGATCGACTCGGCGATGTTGTTGTTGGCGCGCCAGTCGGTGGCGCGCTCGGCGTAGAGGAACTGGTCCATGAAGTGGCCTCCGGTCTCGCGCGCCAGTTGCACCGAATCGGCATGCAGGTCGCAGGCGCGCCCGACCAGGTGGCAGCGCCCGCCCTGGAACTCGATCGCGGCGATCTTCTCCGGCGAGGTGGTGGCCGGCATCACCGCGATGAACGGCAGCCCCAGCAGGCGCGCGAAATACGCCTCGGAGACCGCGGTGGAACCGCTGGAGGCCTCGATCACCGGCCGCCCCTCGCGCAGCCAGCCGTTGGCCAGCGCGTACAGGAACAGCGAGCGCGCCAGGCGGTGCTTGAGGCTGCCGGTGGGATGGCTGGACTCGTCCTTGAAGTACAGGTCGATGCCGGGGAAACCGGGCAGGTCCAGCGGGATCAGGTGGGTGTCGGCCGAGCGGTTGAAGTCGGCTTCGATCTTCTGGATGGCGGCGGCCACCCAAGCGCGATGGGTCATGGCGGTGCGGGAGCGGAGAAATCGCGCCCACGATACACGCCCGGCCACGCGCCCGGGCCATGCGCGGCAGCGGCCGCCACGCCGGCGTTCACCTGGCGTGGCGCGGCGTCGGAGCGGCGTCGGAGCGGCGCTCAGCCAGCGGCCACGCTGAAGCCGGCGTCGGCGATCGCCTGCTCCAGCGCGGCCACGTCGATGCGCGCGGGGTCGTAGTCGATGCCGACGCGCCCGCCTTCCAGCAGCACCGTGCTGGCGGCCACGCCCGGGCAGGCGTCGAGCACCCGCTGCAGCCGTGCGCTGCAGCCACCGCAGCTCATGCCGTGGACCAGAAGATCGAGATGGTGCATGTCAGGCTCCAGGGTCAGGAAATCGAATCCGCGCTCATTGCGGACGCCAGCGATTCAGCAGCAGCGCGTTGCCCAGCACCGAGACCGAACTCAGCGCCATCGCCGCGCCGGCGATCACCGGGTTGAGCAGGCCGAACGCGGCCAGCGGGATGCCCAGGCCGTTGAAGACGAAGGCGAAGAACAGGTTCTGGCGGATCTTGCGCACCGTCGCCGCGGACAGGTCGATGGCGGCGGCGACACCGGCCAGGTCGCCGTGCATCAGCACCACGTCGGCCGCCTCGATGGCGATGTCCGAGCCGCTGCCGATGGCGAAACTGACGTCGGCCGCGGCCAGTGCCGGGGCATCGTTGATGCCGTCGCCGACCATGCCCACATGTGCGCCCGGCACGGCCTGCAGCCGGCGCACGTGCTCGGCCTTGTCCTGCGGCAGCACCTCGGCCTGCACCTGCTCGATGCCGAGCCGCACGGCCACCGCCTGCGCCGCGTGGCGGTTGTCGCCGCTGAGCATGGCCACCGCGATGCCGCGCGCCTGCAGCAACCCCACCGCCTCGGCGGCATCCTCGCGCAGCGGATCGGCGATGGCGATGTAGCCGGCCATCGCGCCGTCCACCGCCACCCCGACCACGCTGTGGCCCTGCGCCTGCGCCGCCTCGGCCTGGCGGCGCAGCGCCGGGTCGGCCGGTGCGGCGACCAGGCCGTCGAGCCACGCCAGCGCGCCCAGCGCCACCTCGCGCCCGTCCACGCGGCCGCACACACCCTGCCCCGGCAACGTCTGCACCGCCTCAGCCGACGGTGCCGGCACGGCCGCGCGCACGCCCAACTCGGCGGCGCGCTGCACGATGGCACGCGCCAGCGGATGCGCCGAGCCGGTCTCCAGCGCCGCGGCCAGGCGCAACAGCGGCGCGGTCTCGGCAGCGTCGGCGACCAGCACCGCGGTCACCTGCGGCTGGCCCAGGGTCAGGGTGCCGGTCTTGTCGACCACCAGCGCGGTCAGCGCACGGGCGCGTTCCAGCACTTCGGCGTCGCGGATCAGGATGCCGGCGCGGGCGCCGACGCCGGTGCCGACCATGATCGCGGTCGGCGTGGCCAGGCCAAGCGCGCACGGGCAAGCGATCACCAGCACCGCCACCGCGTGCACCAGCGCCTCGGCGAAGCTGCCGCGCAGCGCCCAGGTCGCGCCAAGGGTGATGGCGGCGATCGCCAGCACCGCCGGCACGAACACCGCGGCGATGCGGTCGACCAGGCGCTGGATCGGCGCGCGCGAGCCTTGCGCGGCGTCGACCATGCGCACGATCTGCGCCAGCAGGGTGTCGGCGCCGACACCGGTGGCGCGCGCGCGCAACAGGCCGAGCTGGTTGACCGTGGCCGCGTGCAGGCGACTGCCCGGCGCCTTGGCCACCGGCATGGCCTCGCCGGACAGCATCGCCTCGTCCACGCTGGAATGGCCGTCGAGCACCTCGCCGTCCACCGGCACGCGCTCGCCGGCAGCGACCACGAACACGTCGCCGACCGCCAGTTCCGCCGCATCCACCTCCACGACGGTGCCGTCGCGCTCGACCCGCGCGGTGGTCGGCGCCAGGTCGAGCAGCGCGCGCACCGCCGCGGTGGTGCGGCGCTTGGCGCGCGCTTCGAGCAGGCGCCCGAGCAGCACCAGGGTGATGACGCTGGTGCTGGCCTCGAAGTACACGTGCTGGCCATGCAGGCCGGCCACGGTGACCACGGCGCTGTACAGATAGGCCATGCCGGTGCCCAGCGCGACCAGCACATCCATGTTGGCGCTGCCGTTGCGCAGCGCGCGGTAGCCGGCGCGGTAGAAGCGCGCACCGATCCAGCACTGCACCGGGGTGGCGAGCAGCAACTGCAGCCAGCGCGGCAGCGGTTCGACGTGCCCGCCGCGCAGGGCGTCGCCATCCAGCATGCCGAGCATCTGCCCCCAGAACGGCAGGGTGAGCAACACCGCCGCGGCGAACAGGCCCAGCTCGCGTCGCCAGGCGTGCCGCTCGCTGCGCTCGCGCTCGGCCAGCTGCGCCGGGTCCATGGCCTGCGCGACGCGCGCGCCGAACCCGGCGCGTTCAATCCGTGCGACCAGCTCCGCCGGCGCGACCGCACCAGGCACGATCTCCACCCGCGCCTTGGCCGAGGCCAGGTTGGCGTGGCCGGCGAGCACGCCCGGGGTCTTCGCCAGCACCGCATCGATGGACGCGACGCAGGACGCGCAGTGCAGGCCGCTGAGTTCCAGGGTCAGGGTCTCGATGGGCACGCTGTAGCCGGCCTGCTGGATGCGCTGCAGCAGCGTCGGCAGATCCACCTGCTGCGGATCGTAGTCCACCTGCACGCGCGCGCCGGCATAGCTGGCCTGCGCCGCCACGCCGGGCAGGCGCTGCAGCGCCTTCTCCACGCCGGCCGCGCAGGCGGCGCAGGTCATGCCCTGCACCGGCAAGGTCAGCGAGGCGGTGGCGCGACCCGTGCTCATCGCGACGGCTCGCCGGCGGCATCGCCGCGGATGTCGCCCAGGATCGGGCAGGCGTCCGGCGCACCGCGGCCGGGGCACTCCTCGACCAGCGCCGCCAGGGTGTCGCGCATCTCGGTCAGCTCGGCGATGCGCCGATCCAGCGCCTGCAGGCGCGCGCTGGCGCGCTGCTTGATGCCCTCCACGCCGTGCACGCGATCGTCCTGCAACGCCAGCAACTCGCCGATCTCCTCCAGCGAAAAGCCCAGTTCCTTGGCGCGGCGGATGAAGCGCACCCGCTGCACCGCCGCGGTGTCGTACTCGCGGTAGCCGGAGGCGCGGCGCGGGGCGGGTGGCAGCAGGCCCTGGCGTTCGTAGTAGCGCACGGTGTCGATGGCGACATCGGCCTGGCGGGCGAGCGCGCCGATGGTGAAGCGGGCGGTGGCGGGGTCGGATCGCATGCGCACACCCTACTCCCTGGACTCGGGTCCAGAGTCAAGCCTTGCCGGATGGCGGTCGCTTGCCGCGCACGCCGGCTTCGGTATCCTCTTCCGTTCCCGCTACCACGCTGCCGCCTGTGCCGACCTTCGCCATCCTGCTGCGCCTGCTGCTGTGCCTGAGCCTGCTGCTCAACGGCACTGCGGCCGCCATGGCGATGCCTGGCATGGCGACGCACGGCACTTCGACGCACGACACCGGTGCCACGGTCGCCAGCGCGGCGCCGGTGCATGCGGCAATGCCCTGTCACGACGCGCCGCCACCGCCGCCGGCGGATCACGACGGCCACTGCCACGACCATGCCGGCAAGCACGGTGGCTGCGGCGGCATGGCCGGCTGCCAATGCCCGCACGCGCAGCCGCTGCCGGCCCTGCTGGCGATGCCGCTGGCGCTGCCACGCTTGCCCCGCACCCTGATTGCAGCCGCTCCCCAGGGCGCGCACGGCGCACCCGGCCTGCCGCGGCTGGAACGCCCTCCCAGCGCCTGAGCGCGCGCGGCCGCCTGCTGGGCGGTCTCCCGGTGGCAGCGCACAGGCGCTGCCGCGTCCGAGCCTGCAGCGCCCATCGGCGCTGCGTGGCGCATCGCATCCGCTTACGGACATCGCACATGAACCCATCTTCTTCCGGCCTGCCGGCGCTGCCGTCGCGGCGCCGCTTCGTCACCGGGCTGGCGCTGGGCGCCGCCGCCGGCCTCACCGGGCTGCCGCTGCGCAGCGCCCACGCCAGCGCGCTCGCCCGCAACGGCGCCGCGCCCTACGTGCTGCAGGGCACCGACCTGGATCTGAGCATTGGCAGCACCCGCGTCAACTTCACCGGGCGCGAGCGTCCCGCCATCGCCGTCAACGGCAGCGTGCCGGCGCCGCTGCTGCGCTGGCGCGAAGGCGACACCGTCACCATCCGCGTGGCCAACCGCCTGCCCGGCCACACCCAGACCTCGGTGCACTGGCATGGCCTGCTGCTGCCGGCCAACATGGACGGCGTGCCGGGCATGAGCTTCGACGGCATCTACCCGGGCGAGACCTACCAGTACCGCTTCGCCCTGCGCCAGTCCGGCACCTACTGGTACCACAGCCATTCGCTGCACCAGGAGCAGGTCGGGCTGTACGGCGCCATCGTCATCGACCCGCGCGAGCCGCCGCCGTACCGCTACGACCGCGAGCACGTGCTGCTGCTGTCGGACTGGACCGACCTGGATCCGGCAGCGCTGTTCCGGCGGCTGAAGCAGATGCCGTCCTACGACAACCTGTACCAGCGCACCGTCGGCGATTTCCTGCGCGACGCGCGCGAGGACGGGCTGCGCGCCACCCTTGCCGACCGCGGCATGTGGGGGCGCATGCGCATGACCCCCAGCGACCTGTCCGACGTCAACGGCAACACCTACACCTACCTGCTCAACGGCATGACCCCGGCCGGCAACTGGACCGGGCTGTTCCGTCCCGGCGAGAAGGTGCTGCTGCGCTTCATCAACGCCTCCAGCATGAGCTACTTCGACGTGCGCATCCCCGGGCTGAAGATGACCGTGGTCGCCGCCGACGGCCAGTATGTGCATCCGGTGAGCGTGGACGAATTCCGCATCGCCGCGGCCGAAACCTTTGATGTGCTGGTCGAACCCAGCGGCCAGGACGCGTACACGGTGTTCGCGCAGGACATGGGCCGCACCGGCCACGCGCGCGGCACGCTCGCAGTGCGCGAAGGACTGCAGGCACCGGTGCCGGCGAACGATCCGCGTCCGCTGCTGCGCATGCAGGACATGGGCCATGCGATGGCCGGGCACGCCGGCATGGAGGGCGGCTGCGGCGCGAACATGCACATGGCCGGCATGCCGGGCATGGAGCACGCCGCGCACGCGGCTGCAGGCGCTGCCACCGCACCTGCGCACCCACGCAGCGAACGCGGCAATCCGCTGGTGGACATGCAGTCCGCCGCCACCGCGCCACGGCTGGACGACCCGGGCATCGGCCTGCGCGACAACGGCCGCCGCGTGCTGAGCTACGCCGACCTGCACAGCCTGTTCGAGGACCCGGACGGACGCGAGCCGGGGCGCGAGATCCAGTTGCACCTGACCGGCAACATGGAGAAGTTCGCCTGGTCGTTCGACGGCATTCCCTTCGCCAGCGCCGAGCCGCTGCGGCTGAACTACGGCGAGCGCCTGCGCATCGTGCTGGTCAACGACACGATGATGCAGCACCCGATCCACCTGCACGGCATGTGGAGCGACGTCGAGGACGCGGCCGGCCGCTTCCAGGTGCGCAAGCACACCGTGGACATGCCGCCGGGCACGCGCCGCAGCTACCGCGTGCGCGCCGATGCGCTGGGCCGCTGGGCCTACCACTGCCACCTGCTCTACCACATGGACGGCGGCATGATGCGCGAAGTGCGGGTGGACGCATGAGCCGCCTCCGCCTCGCTCCGCTCGCCCAGGCCACCGGCCTGGCGCTGCTGCTCGCGCACGCTGCGGCGCAAGCGCAGCATGCCCACACGGCCGATACCGACGGCGGCGACGCACCCACTGCCGCGCCCTGCGCCTGCCCGGCACCCGCTGCCACCACACCCATGGCGGGCGCTGCGGAGGCATCGCAGCCCGACACGGCAATGCACGGCGCCATGGACCACGCAGCCATGGGGCATGCCGCGCACGCGTCGACCATGCAAGACACGCCTGCGGCAGAGCACGCCGACGCCCTGTCGCACGCGCACATGGACCACGCCACGAAGGACCACGCGGCCGCGCCGGCGTCGCAGGTCGATCACAGCCACCGCGCGCATCACGCACACGACGGCATGCATCACGACGGCATCGACCATGCGATGCCCACCGCGCCCGCGTCGACCGCGACCGCGAGCGCATGCCAGTGTCCTGCGAGCGCCGACACGTCGCTGCCACGCGAGCCGATCCCGCCGATCACCGACGCCGATCGCGCAGCCGCATTCCCCGTGCTGCGCGACCACGGCATGGCGCACGGCGCGGCGCGCATCGGCTACCTGCTGGTCGATCGCCTGGAGGGCTGGGACAACGCCCACGGCAGCGGCCAGGCCTGGGAGGCACGTGGCTGGTACGGCGGCGACATCGACCGGCTGTGGCTGCGCAGCGACGGCAAACGCGAGGGCGGCCGCACCACGGCCTCCTCGCTGGAACTGGCTTATGGCCGCGCGATCTCGCCCTGGTGGGACATGCTGATCGGCGCCAGGCAGACATTCGCGCCGGGCCGCGCGCGAACCTCGGCGGCGTTCGGCGTGCAAGGCATGGCGCCGTACAAGTTCGAGGTGTCGGCCATGCTCTACGTCGGCGAGGGCGGCCATGCCAACCTGCACCTGGAAGGCGAGTACGACGTGCTGCTGACCAATCGCCTGATCCTGCAGCCACGGCTGGAAGCCGAACTGGCCGCGCGCGACGATCCGGCGCATCGTACCGGCAGCGGCCTGACCACCGTGGAGGGCGGGTTGCGCCTGCGCTACGAGGTCACGCGCCGGTTCGCGCCGTATGTCGGCGTGGAGCACGTGCGCAGCTTCGGCGACACCGCCGACCTGCGCCGCGCCGATGGCGAGGCGGCGCGCGAGACACGCTGGGTCGCCGGCCTGCGGTTCTGGTTCTGAGCGGACGGCAACGCGGCGCGGCGCTGTCCGTCGACGGTCGTTCTCCCCATCCAGGGTCGGCCGCAGTTCACCCGGTACATGCGAGGGTTCGGGCAGCCCTGTGCGCACCACGCACGCGGGGCTGTCACCGTCGATCGCCCAGGAGACCCCCTCGATGCACGAATCCGCCAACGCCGCCGTTCCCGCGGCCCGCCGGTGGCTCGGCCTGGCAGGCATCGCCTGCCTGGCCGTGCTCGCCGCTTGCGCATGTTCGACCGCCATGCAGCAACGCCCTCTGCTGCCGGACGGCACCCACGCGGCTGCCGACGCGCAGGACGCCAACGCGGCCAGGGCAGTGATCGTCTACTTCGATCGCAGCGGCGACGTCGAGCAGACCAAGCGCCGCATCAGCGCGGCGGCGGCGGGCTGGCATGCCCCGCTGCTGTACACGCTCGACCGCGTCGGCGCCATCGTGTTGGGGGTCCCGACCGGGAAGACCGCCGAGCGCCTCATCGCCGACGTCAGCGCCATCGCGGGCGTGCTGATGGCGGTACCCGATGGCCAACAGCAACTGCAGCAGGACGCGTCGTCGCCCCCTTCGTCGGTGCGGTAGCCAGCGGGCCGATGCCAGGGGCGCCCGCGCATGCGGGCGAGCGCGCTGGATGGCCTGGACGCGTCCGCGCGCGCCGGTGCGGCCGTCTCCCGCAGGCGCGGCGCTGGCGGTTTCCAGGATCGGCCACGACAGGCGTCATGGCAATGCCCGCCACGGCTGAAGCCGCTGCTACAACACGGCTCCTGCAAGAACGCTTCAGCTAGGCGTGCAGCGCCGCCTGCAACCCCGCTACCTCGTGCCGCGGCGGACGCAGCGCCCCCAGCGTGCCGACCAATTCGCGATAGCTGCGCGCGAGCTGCGCGAACAGCCCCGCGTCGCTGTCGCGGGTCTCGGCGACTTCGGCATAGGCGCCGCGGCCCAGATCGATGAAGTAGTCCACGCTGACCCGACGTCGCGCCGCCACGCCAGGGAACAGCCCGGCGATCAGCAGGCAACCGTCGCCGACCTCGCGCAAGGCGTCGGCACGCGCACGCCCCACCTGCTCCTGCGCATGCAGCCAGGCCAGCGCCTGGATGCGCGCCAGCAACTGCGCGTCGCGCTGGTAGCGCAGCAGCACGAACACCAGATAGTGCTCGCGCGGTTCGTCCAGCGGCCGGCCCAGGCGCTGCCCGGCCTCGTGCACCAGCGCCTGCCACAGCTCGGCCGGCGCCCCCTGTCTGAAAGACTCGTACATGCGTCCTCCTGCGTGGTGGGAACCCTCGCAGGAAGCTTATGCATAACCCGGGCCAGTGCGTTAGCAGATCGGCGGCGCCTCTGCCAACAGGCGGAGCCGCACGACTCTCTCGCCGCGCTCTACATCGGCCGCTACGCCGTCGCCCTTGGAATTGCGCCAAGCCGCACAACGCGGCGCCTCCCCCATGCGAGACCGCCATGCCCACCACCGAAGGTACAGGTGCCGGCAGACCCGGCGCAGCGGCAGATGTGGACGGCCGGCCCGGCGTGCTGGAATCGACCCACAACCACGGCAGCGAACGGCTGGATGGCCCGGTCTACCACGACGGCAACAGCGAGCCGCGCGGCTTCGGCCATCTGTGCGTGTCGGTGCCGGACCTGCATGCGGCCTGCGCACGCTTCGAAGCGCTGCACGTGCCGTTCCAGAAGCGCCTGAGCGACGGGCGCATGCGCAACATCGCCTTCATCAAGGACCCGGACGGCTACCGGGTGGAGATCATCTCCAACACCTCCAGCGACTGAGCGCAGCGCGCTCAGGCATGCTGCGGCGCGATCACCACGTTGACCCGCAGGCCTAGGCGGCCGGATTCAAGATCTTTCTTGAGCACCGCCGGGTTGTCCAGCAACCCGGCCGGATCGTAGATCAGGCACACCAGGCGCTTGACGCCAGGATGCTGGCTATAACGGGCGGCATCGATCACCAACTGATCGACGATCTCGCGATCCCGCAGCCCATCGCGCGTCATTTTCACTTCGATCGCGACCTCGTTGTCGTCGAGCCGAAAATCCATCCGCGAACTGTTGCCGGCATAGCTCGGCGTGTACTCCTCGGCACGCACGTGCAGGTAATGCAGCTTCAACAGCGCGTGCAGAGCATCCTGCACGTCGTGCTCGTCGACGAAGGTCATGGCCGTCCGTGTTGCGTGGCGCTTGCCGATCTGCCGTACGAACGCGTGGAAGTTCTGCAGCAGGTTGAACAACTGCGCCAGATCACCGCCCGGCGTGCTCGCATCATCGACGGCTGGCGCTGGATCGGCGTAGGACCGTTCCAGCAAGCGCTGCTCAAACTGGCGTTGCGGCTTCGATGCTGGGCGCAGGATGAAATGCAGCAGCACGACGGCACCTGCCATGAGCGCCAGGTAGAAGATCAGATAGCGGGGATCCAGTCGGACGTCGATATCGGGCACATAGCTGGCCCGCACGTGGTCCGCCGCCCCCTGCCCACGGGCGACGACCAGATAGTGGACCACCACCACCAGCCCGGACATCGATCCGCTGCCGGCGTAGAACTCGTCCGGGCGTTCGACCGGAGATCCCTCGGGAGACGCGTTGTAGCGCTGCATCTGCGCGAACAGCGGCGCCGTGCGCGCCCTGAACTCCTCCGACAGCAGGAACTGCTGCACCCTGGAATTGCTCAGGTCGTGCGGCTGGAAGATCGGCCAGATCAGCAGCAGATAGCTCAGCGTGATCATCACCGCGGACAGCACCGTCGCGGACAGGGCCAACCGCCGCATCCATTGCACCCGTTCGATCAGCGCCCGCAGCGACGCCTGCGGCGACCCACGCGTTTCGTGGACATCCTGCATCGTGTCGCTCCTGGGTTGCAGGCGATGGACGCGCCCTCGCCGCCAGCATAGCGCAGCGTCGGCATCGCCCTGCGCCCCGGCGACTACTCCACCGTCACCGACTTGGCCAGGTTGCGCGGCTTGTCCACGTCGGTGCCGCGCGCCAGCGCGGTGTGGTAGGCCAGCAACTGCACCGGCACGGTGTGCAGCACCGGGCTGAGCACGCCGGCGTGGCGCGGCGTACGGATCACGTGCACGCCTTCGGACTCGTTGAAGTTGCTGTCCTGGTCGGCGAACACGAACAGCTCGCCGCCGCGCGCGCGCACTTCCTGCATGTTCGACTTCACCTTCTCCAGCAAGGTGTCGTTGGGCGCGATCACCACCACCGGCATGTTGGCGTCGACCAGCGCCAGCGGGCCGTGCTTGAGCTCGCCGGCCGGATAGCCCTCTGCGTGGATGTAGGTGATCTCCTTGAGCTTGAGCGCGCCTTCCAGGGCGATCGGGTAATGCAGGCCGCGACCGAGGAACAGCGCGTTGTGCTTGTCGGCGAAGCGCTCGGCCCATACCGCGATCTGCGGTTCCAGGTTGAGCACGTGCTGCACGCTGCCGGGCAGGTACCGCAGTTGCTCCAGGTACTCGGCCTCCTGTTCGGCGCTCAGCCGCCCGCGGCGCTTGGCCAGCACGCAGGTGAGCTGGAACAGCGCCGCCAGCTGGGTGGTGAAGGCCTTGGTCGAAGCCACGCCGACCTCGGCGCCGGCGCGGGTGTACAGCACCATCGCGCTGGCGCGTGGGATCGCGCTCTCGGGCACGTTGCAGATCGACAGGGTCTTGGTATGGCCCAGCGCCTTGGCGTACTTGAGCGCCTCCATCGTGTCCAGGGTTTCGCCGGATTGGGAGATGGTCACGATCAGCTGCCGCGGATTGGCGCAGGCATCGCGGTAGCGGTACTCGCTGGCGATCTCCACGCTGCACGGCAGCCCGGCGATGCCCTCGATCCAGTAGCGCGCGGTCAGCCCGGCGTAGTAGCTGGTGCCGCAGGCCAGGATCTGCACGCCGTCCACGTCGGCCAGCAGCGCCTCGGCCTTGCTGCCGAACAGCGTGGTGTCGAACCCGCCTGCGTCGAACAGCGCCTCCAGCGTGTCGGCCAGCGCGCGCGGCTGCTCGTGGATCTCCTTCTGCATGAAGTGGCGGTACGGGCCCAGCTCCAGCGAGGCCAGCGACACGTCGGAGACGTGCGGCTCGCGCTGCACCGGCTGGTCCTGCGCGTCGTACACCTGCACGCCGTCGCGGCGCAGTTCGGCGGTGTCGCCTTCTTCCAGGAAGATCACCCGGCGCGTGGCCTGGATCACCGCCGAGACATCCGAGGCGATGAAGTTCTCGCCCTCGCCCAGGCCGATCAGCAGCGGGCAGCCCATGCGCGCGCACACCAGCAGGTCCGGGCGCGACTTGCTCACCGCGGCCACGGCATAGGCGCCGGTCAGCTCCTTCACCGCCGCCTGCAGCGCGCCGAGCAGGTCGCGGCCCTGGGCGATGTAGTGGTGGATCAGGTGGGCGATGACCTCGGTATCGGTCTGCGATTCGAACACGTAGCCCAGCGCGGTCAGGCGTTCGCGCTGCTGCTCGTGGTTCTCGATGATGCCGTTGTGGACCAGCGCCAGGTCGCCATGACTGACGTGCGGGTGCGCATTGGCCTCGGTGACGCCGCCATGGGTCGCCCAGCGGGTGTGGCCGATGCCCAGCGGCGCGTGCAGGCCTTCGGCCAGCGCGGCGCTCTCGGTCTCGGACACGCGGCCGGTACGGCGCACGCGGCGGACCTGCCCGTCGGCGATGGCGGCGATGCCGGCCGAGTCGTAGCCCCGGTATTCCAGGCGCTTGAGCCCCTCGATCAGGACCGGAACCACATCGCGATCCGCGATCGCACCGACGATACCGCACATAGCCACGCCCTTCGCCGCAAAGTCCGCCATTCTAGCGAAGTCCGCTGAATGTCTCGCCGCTGTCCGCTGCCGGACACAGAGCGTGTCACCCATTCCCGAGCATGCCCCCGCCCTGGTGTCCGCGAACGTGTCCGCGGACACCCGGACACCTGTCCGCGCCGTCCGCACGCATGCAATTCAATGACTTGCAGTTGGCACGCATCATGCTGTGAAGTCCCCATCCTCACCGCTGCGACCGTCCGATGATCCGTGACACCTCCGCCCAGGACCAGGTTCTCGCCCGCCCCCGCTCCGCGGCCTGGCGCCGCTGGCTGTGGCCCGGGCTGATCACGGCGCTGGTGCTGCTGGGCATCGCCTTCGCCGCACGCGGCTGGATCGCCGGCAGCCGCTCGTTCGACGCACAGCGGGTGCGCATCGCCACGGTGACCCGCGGCGACCTGGTCCGCGACATCTCCGCCGACGGCCGCCTGATCGCCGCCAACAGCCCCACCCTGTACGCGATCTCCGGCGGCACCGTGACCCTGAAGGTGGTCGCCGGCGACGTGGTCAAGCAGGGCCAGGAGCTGGCCGAGATCGACAGCCCGGAACTACGCAGCAAGCTGGCCCAGGAAGAGGCCACCCTGGCCGGCCTGCAGGCCGAGGCCGGCCGTGCCGACCTGGACGCGACCCTGGCCCGCGCCAATGCCAGCAAGCTGATCGACCAGGCGCAGATCGAACGGCAGGCGGCCAGCCGCGACCTGGAGCGCTACCAGCGCGGCTATGAAGGCGGCGCCGTGCCGGCAGTGGAACTGGCCAAGGCCCAGGACACCCTGAAGAAGGCCGACATCGCGATGAGCCACGCGCAGAAGGATTCGGGCCTGCAGGCGCAGGGCGCCTCGCTGGACGCGCGCAACAAGCGCCTGCTCGCCGAGCGCCAGCGCGCGGTGGTGGCCGAGGTGCAGCGCCAGGTCGACCTGCTGACCCTGCGCTCGCCGTTCGACGGCCAGGTCGGCCAGGTGCAGGTCTCGCAGCACACCAACGTCGCCGCCAACGCGCCGGTGCTGAGCGTGGTCGACCTGTCCAAGTTCGAACTGGAGATCAAGGTGCCGGAAAGCTTCGCCCGCGACCTGGCGATCGGCATGCCGGCGCAGTTGACCAGCGGTGCCGGCGAACCGTTCGCCGGCGCGATCTCGGCGGTGTCGCCGGAAGTGGTCAACGGCGAGGTCAACGCGCGCATCCGCTTCACCGACAAGCAGCCGCCGGGCCTGCGCCAGAGCCAGCGCATGAGCGCGCGGGTGCTGCTGGATACTCGCAAGAACGTGCTCAAGCTCGAGCGCGGCCCGTTCGTCGAACAGTCCGGCGGCCGCTACGCCTACGTCATGGACGGCGACTCGGCGGTGCGCCGCCCGGTCGAACTGGGCGTCACCAGCCTGGGCGAAGTCGAAGTGCGCTCGGGCCTGCAGCCGGGCGACCGGGTCGTGGTCTCCGGCAGCGACCTGTTCGGCGATGCGCCGCAGGTGACGGTGCATTAGGAGCCGGGATTGGGGAATCGGGATTGGGGATTCGCAAGCCTCTCTCGTTTTCCTTTCCTGGCCACTGATTCCGAATCCCGACATCCCTAATCCCTAATCCCCAATCCCCGCTCCACCACCACAGGAACTCACGCCATGCTCGAAATGCGCTCCGTCTCCAAGGTCTTCCGCACCGAACAGGTCGAGACGCATGCGTTGCGCTCGCTGGACCTGCATGTCCGCGAGGGCGAGTTCGTCGCCGTCACCGGGCCGTCGGGGTCGGGCAAGACCACCTTCCTCAACATCGCCGGGTTGCTGGAAACCTTCACCAGCGGCCAGTACCTGCTCGACGGCCAGGACGTCAGCAACCTCAACGACGATGCGCGCTCGCGCATGCGCAACCAGAAGATCGGCTTCATCTTCCAGGGCTTCAACCTGATCCCCGACCTCAACCTGTTCGACAACGTCGACGTGCCGCTGCGCTACCGCGGCATGGGCGCGGCCGAGCGCAAGCAGCGCATCGAGGAGGCGCTGAGCCGGGTCGGGCTGGGCTCGCGCATGAAGCACTATCCGTCCGAACTGTCCGGCGGCCAGCAGCAGCGCGCGGCGATCGCCCGCGCCCTGGCCGGCAGCCCGCGCCTGCTGCTGGCCGACGAACCGACCGGCAACCTCGACTCGCAGATGGCGCGCGGGGTGATGGAACTGCTGGAGGAGATCAATGCGCAGGGCTCGACCATCGTCATGGTCACCCACGACCCGGAACTGGCCGCGCGCGCGCAGCGCAACGTGCACATCGTCGACGGCCAGGCCACCGACCTGCAGCGCGAACCGGTGCTGGTGCAGGGCGGCGCGGCGGCGGCGTCCGCCAACGATCACCGCTGAGACAGGCCCTGCCATGTCGCTGCCGTATGCCGTGGAACTGGGATTGCGTGGAATGCGTCGGCATCCGCGCACGGTGTTGCTCGCCGTGCTCACGCTCGCCCTGGGCCTGGCATCGGTGATGACGATGCTGACCTTGCAGGCGATGCTGTCCGCCGATCCACTGCCCGGCCTCAGCCAGCAGCTGTACCTGGGCTGGGTGGACTCGCGGCAGATCGCCCGCCAGGACGACCCCGACGCTGGCGAGCCGCCTCAGGCGCTGTGGAAGCTGGACGATGCCACGGCATTCATGGCTACGCTGCCGCAGGTGCGGCAGGCGGCGCTGACGCTGAGCACGTTCGACGTGAGCGACCAGGCACGCACGCGCCACCAGCAGGCCTACGCGATCAGCGCGCTGGGACCGATGCCGGCGCTGTTCGGCCTGCCGCTGCGGTCCGGCCGCTACTGGACGGACGCAGAAGAACGCAACCGTGCGCCGGTGGCCATCATCAGCCACGCGCTCAGCCTGAAGCTGCTGGGCAGCGAGAACGGCGTCGGCCGGCAGATCCGACTGGGCAAGCAGCTGTTCCAGGTCGTCGGCATCAGCGACGACTGGAGACCGCGCCCGGCCTTCTACTTCCTCAATGGGCCGGAAGCGGCCTGGCAGCAGTATCCGCTGGAGGTGTTCGTTCCGGCACGGGCGGCCCTGGACGCGGACGCCAAGCCGGGATTCGTCCAGGACTGCGACGACACCGGCCACGCCGGCGTGCGCTTCAACGAACTCGACCTCGGTGCCTGCCGCTGGCTGATGCTCTGGGCGCAGTTGTCCACCCCCGTGCAGGTAAACGCCTACCGCGATGCGCTGTCCGCGTTCGCACAAGCGCGCCATGCCGATGGGGTTTTCCAGCGCGCGCCGCAGGTCGCCTTGTACGGCGTGGCCGAGTGGCTTGCGCGCAACCGCGTGGTCCCGGACAGCGTGCGCCTGAACGTCTGGCTGGCGCTCGCGCTGCTCGGGCTGTGCATCGTCAATGTCGCCGGCCTGCTGGCCGCACGTTTCCTGCGCCGCTCCGCCGAAATCGGCGTGCACCGGGTCCTGGGCGCCCCGCGCGCGGCGGTGTTCGTCCGCTGCCTGACCGAAGCCGGCGCGATCGGCCTGTTGGGCGGCGTGCTGGCATTGCCGGCCACGCTGTTCGCCCTGTGGATCGTGCGCATGCAGGCGGAGGCCTACAGCGACCTGGCACGCTTCCAGCCCAGCCTGTTCCTGGCGATGGTGGCGCTGGCGATCGGCACCGGCCTGCTGGTCGGCCTGCTCCCGGCGTGGCGTGCAGCGTTGCTGCAACCGGCGCTGCAAGTGAAAAGCCTCTGAGGGCCCGTCGATGCCACTGCGCCCCTATCTCTCACCCCTGTTGCGGCATCCGCTGATGCCGCTGCTGGTGATCGTGCAGACCGGCCTGGCCTGCGCGATCCTGACCAACGTGCTGTTCCTGCTGTGGCAGAAGCTGGCGCCGATGCTGGTCCCGGACGGCATCGCCCGCGATGAGGTCATTTTGGTCGACCAGGTGATCAATGGCCAAGGCGGCTGGAAAGCGCCGCAGATCCGCGCCGGCACCGACACGCTGCGCCGCATCCCCGGAGTCACCGCGGTCTCGCCGACGATCGGCCTGCCAATGAGTTCCTCCATGGTCATGGTCGGCCGCGTCGCCGGCCCTGCGGCGACCGAGCGCGTGAGCCTGCTGGTCGGCGACGACCTGATCGATGCGTTGGGCCTGGACCTGGTGGCCGGACGCAACTTCAGCGCCGACGAAATGCGGGTCGGCGACCTGCCCGCCGCGACCGCGTCCGACCGCACCACCGCGGTCATCCTCACCCAGGCGCTGGCGCAGCGGCTGTTCGGCTCGCGCCCGGCGCTGGGCGGCGTGCTCACCAACGGACAGGCGAACGCGACCAAGCGTTTCGTCGTGGTCGGCATCGTCCGCCACCTGCTGCGCTACCAGCTCGACGCGCTGGACGACGGCAAGGCCGAGTACACGATGCTGACGGCGGGCACAGTCACCGGGACGCCGATCCTGACCTACGCGGTGAGGACCGCGCCGGAGCGGCGCGCGGCCGTGATGGCCGAGATCCCGCAACGTGTGCAGCAGTTGTTCGGCGACGCGCTGCTGCGCGGGATCACGATCCGTGCGAACGACTACGAATCCCAGCGCAACGAACGGCTCCAGCCGCGCCGCGCCGCAGTGTGGCTGTTCGGCACCGCCAGTGCGGTGGTCACCCTCATCACCCTGATCGGCATCGCCAGTCTCAGCGGTTTCTGGATCCAGCAGCGGACCCGGCAGATCGGCATCCGCCGCGCCCTGGGCGCCAGCCGCGGCCAGATCCTGCGGCATTTCCTGCTGGAAAACCTGGTGGTCATCGGCAGCGGCGTGGTCCTGGGCATGCCATTGGCCTACATCGCCAATCTCTGGTTGATGCAGCACTACGAGCTGCCGCGGCTGCCCGCCGCCTGCCTGCCGATCGGCTTGCTCGCCCTGTTGCTGCTAGGCCAATGCGCGGTGTTGTCGCCGGCGCGGCGCGCCGCCGCGATCCCGCCCGCCACCGCCACCCGCAGCGCCTGAGCCAAGGACCCCATGTTCCGTTACTACATCCAACTGGCAGTACGCAGCCTGCGCCGCAGCCCGGTGCTCACCGCGCTGATGGTGCTGTCCATCGCCGTGGGCATCGGCGCGGCGATGACCACGCTGACGGTGATGCGGTTGCTGTCCGGCGATCCCTTGCCCGGGCGCAGCCAGCAGATCTTCTTCGCGCAACTCGATCCGCGCCCCAGCAACGGCGCCAACCAGAAGCCTTTCGACAAGCTCGACTACCCCTCGGCCATGGACCTGTGGACGCGCGGGCGCGCCGATCGCCAGGCCATGGTCGCCGAGAGCGAGATCAAGGTGCACGCGGCAGACGGCGCCACCCCGCCGTTCATGACCCAGTTGTTGATGACCCAGGCCGATTTCTTCCCGATGTTCCAGGTGCCGTTCGCCTACGGCAGCGGCTGGCGCGCGCGCGACGACCAGGACCGGGCGCGGGTGGCGGTGATCTCGTCCGACCTCAACGCCAAGCTGTTCCAGGGCCGCAACAGCGTCGGCCGCAGCCTGCTGGTGCGCGGCACGGCGGTGCGCATCGTCGGCGTGCTGGCACCGTGGCGGCCGTCGCCGCTGTTCTACACGCTGGCCGGCGGCAGCTTCGCCCATGGCGATACCGCCAGCTTCTACGGACGGCCGCAGGACGTGTTCATGCCGCTGTCCAGCAGCCTGGAGGTCAACGACGGCCACATCCAGCCGTGGACCTGTTTCAGCAAGCCCGAGGCCAACCTGGACCTGCGCAGCGCGCCGTGCGTGTGGCTGCAGTTGTGGGTGCAGCTGGACACGCCGGCGAAGGTCGCCGACTACCGCCGGCTGCTGGCCGACTACGCCGCGCAGCAGCACGCCGCCGGGCGCATCGGCCGCGCCGACACCGCGCGCCTGCTGTCGCTGCCGCAATGGCTGGACCATAACCGCGTGGTGCCGGGCGACGTGCGCCTGCAGAGTTGGCTGGCGCTGGCGTTTCTGGGCCTGTGCCTGTTCAACAGCGTCGGCCTGCTGCTGGCCAAGTTCCTGCGCCGCGGCGGCGAGATCGGCGTGCGCCGCGCGCTGGGGGCCTCGCGTCGCGCGATCTTCGCGCAGTGCCTGACCGAGGCCAGCGTGATCGGCCTGCTCGGCGGCGCCGGCGGCTGGCTGCTGACCCTGCTGGGCCTGTGGAGCGTGCGCCAGCAGCCCACCGCCTACGCCGACCTGGCGCATCTGGATCCGACGACGTTCGCCGGCACCTTCGCACTGGCGATCGCCTGCAGCCTTGCCGCCGGCCTGTTCCCCGCCCTGCGCGCCAGCCGTATCGCGCCGGCCATGCAACTCAAAAGTCTGTAACCGGGGCGCACGACGATGCACATCACTCCCATCCTCAGCGCGCTGTCGCGCCATCGCATCGCCGCGGCGCTGATCGCGCTGGAAGTGGCGCTGGCCTGCGCCGTGCTGTGCAACGCCTTCTTCCTGATCGGCAATCGTCTGGAGCTGGTGCACCTGCGCAGCGGCATCGACGAGACCGCGCTGGGCCTGGTGTCGCTGTCCGGCTGCGACGGCTGCAACGCCGCCGACGTCAACGCCCGCGCGCTGGATGCGGTGCGCCGCACGCCCGGCGTGCGCGCGGCCGGTGCCATCAACACTGTCCCGTTCGCGCCGCCGGTGTTCAACAACGGGCTGTGCCTGGACCAGGACTGCACCCGGGTCGGCGGCGTGCCGCACTTCTACATGGTCAGCCCGGGCGCCGTCGCGGCACTGGCGCTGCAGCCGGACAGCGGCCGCACCTTCGGCGAGGCCGACTACCAGCCGCTCGACAACGGCATCCCGACCGCGGCCGGCGTGTGGATCACGCGGGCGCTGGCCGCGCACCTGTGGCCGGGCCAGGATCCGCTGGGCAAGGAATTCTGGTCCGGCGGCCATTTCCGCGTGATCGGCACGCTGGAGCATCTGGCGCGCCCCGATCCGGGCCGCAGCGAGGATGGCGTGATCGGCAGCGACTGGTCGGTGGTGATCCCGGTGCGCGAGGCCGCGCAGTCCGGCACCTATGTGCTGCGTGCCGATCCGCGCGACTTGCCACGGGTGTTGGCGCAGGCGCGCGCAGCGGTGGCACGGGCGGTGCCCGAGGCGGTGCTGGACAACGCCAACAGCAAGCCGCTGGACGACCTGCGCCAGACGTATTTCCAGAGCGACCGGGCGATGACCGGGCTGCTGGTCGCGATCATCGTCGCGATGCTGCTGGTGACCGCGCTGGGCATCGTCGGCCTGGTCAGCTTCTGGGTGCAGCAGCGCACCAAGCAGATCGGCATCCGCCGCGCGCTCGGCGCCACCCGCCGCGACATCCTGCGTTATTTCCAGACCGAGAATCTGCTGCTGGTCGGCGCCGGCGTGGCCCTGGGCATGTTGCTGGCCTACGGCGGCAACGTGCTGCTGATGCGGGTCTTCGAACTGGAACGGTTGCCGGCCAGCTACCTGCCGGTCGGCGCGCTGCTGCTGTGCGCGCTGGGCCAGCTCGCCGTGCTCGGCCCGGCGCTGCGCGCGGCCGCCGTCGCCCCCGCCATCGCCACCCGCAGCGCCTGACCCGGAGCCCGCATGTTCGCCTACTACCTCCGCCTGGCGCTGCGCAGCTTCGGTCGCAACCGCATCCTCACAGGACTAATGGTGCTGGCCGTGGCGCTGGGCATCGGCGCGTCGATGACCATGCTGACCGTGCTACACACGCTCTCCGGCGACCCGCTGCCCGGGCGCAGCGCCACGCTGTTCCATCCGCAGCTGGATCCGCGTCCGCGCAACCTGCCCAGCGCCGACCCCGAGCCGCCGGACGAACTGACCTGGCAGGACGCGACCGCGCTGTACCGGGCGCAGGCGGCGCCGGCGCAGACCATGACCAGCGCGAACTGGCTGCCGGTGCGCCAGACCGTGCCCAACAGCCCCTTGCGCATGCTCACCACCCGCGCCGCCACCGCCGACCTGTTCGGCATGTTCGGCATGCGCTTCCTCTACGGCAGCGGCTGGAGCCATCGCGACGATACCCAGCGCGCGCCGGTGGTGGTGCTGAGCCGCAAGCTCAACGACGCGTTGTTCGGCGGCGCCGACAGCGTCGGCAAGACCCTCACCATCGCCACCCGCCCGTTCCGGGTGATCGGGGTGATCGACGCGTGGGATGCGCAACCGCGCTTCTACGACCTCAACTCCGGTGCGTACACGCCGCCGGAAGCGCTGTACATGCCGTTCGAGACCTGGCTGGACCTGCCGCAGGACTATGGCTACGGGCCGATGCAGTGCTGGGGCAAGGACGGCGAGGCCGGCCTGCACGATCCCAAGGCCGCGCAATGCACCTGGGTGCAGTACTGGGCACGGCTGGACACGCCGGAGCAGGCGCGGCGCTATCGCGCGGCGCTGGATGCCTACAGCGCGCAGCAGCGCCAGCTCGGCCGCTTCGAACGCGCCCCCAACACCCGCCTGCGCGGCCTGGTCGACTGGCTGGACTACAAAAGAGTGGTGCCGGCCACGGTGCGCATGCAGACCTGGATCGCCTTCGGTGTGCTGCTGGTATGCCTGCTCAATGCGGTCGGCCTGCTGGTCGCCAAGTTCATGCGCAAGGCCGGCGAGATCGGCGTGCGCCGCGCGCTCGGCGCCAGCCGCCGCGCGGTGTTCGCGCAGTGCCTGGCCGAATCGGCGCTGATCGGCTGCCTGGGCGGCCTGCTCGGCATCCCGCTGACCTGGGTCGGCCTGTGGCTGGTGCGCCAGCAACCGGTGGCGTACGCGCAGCAGGCGCATGCCGATCCCGCGATCCTCGGCATCGCCCTGGCCGTGGCCACGCTCTCGGCGCTGGCCGCCGGCCTGTGGCCGGCCTGGCGCGCCTCGCGCATCGCCCCCGCCCTGCAGGTGAAATCGCTATGACCCCGCTGCCTCCCGTGCGTCCCATCCTGTCCGCATTGGGCAGCCATCGCGCCGCGGTGGTGCTGATGGCCCTGCAGATCGCCCTGACCCTGGCGGTGCTGTGCAACCTGGTGTTCATCATCGCCCGCACCTACCAGCGCGTGCAGACCCCGACCGGAGTGATGGAACAGGACATCGGCCTGATCCAGAGCATCAGCGTGGTCGGCGAGCCGGGCAGCGTCAGCAGCGTCGGCCGCAGCCTGGACATCCTGCAGGCGGTGCCCGGCGTCGAAGCGGCGGCGTTCGGCACGCCGCCGCTGTGGGGCCCGACGCAGGCGCAATTGTTCCTGCAGCCGCAGGCCACGCAAGCGGTCGCCCGTGCGCGCCTATTCCTCGGCAGCCAGGGCCTGAACCGCACGCTGGGCATCCGCATCGTCGCCGGTCGCGACCTGCGCGACGCGGAACTGACCGGCGCCTCGGACCTGTTCGGTGCACCACCGGAGATCGAGCGGCGCCTGCCGGCCCTGATCACGCCCTCGCTGGCGGCCAAACTGTTCCCCGGCACGTCGCCGCTGGGGCGCACCCTCTACACCAGCACCTTCAACCAGCCGGTGCGCCTGGACATCGTCGGGGTGATGGCGCCGGTGCGCGGCGACATCACCGGCCACGACGACGATGCCGATGCACTGCTCACCGAGATCCGCATCGGCAGCGAAGGCTGGGGCGGCGGCTACCTGATCCGCAGCACGCCCGGGCAACTGGCGCAGGTGCTGCCGCGCGCGGCGGCGGCGATGCAGCGCGCCAACCCCACCTACGTGCAGCAGCGCGTGGCCACCATGCAGGAACTGCGGACCGAGTACTTCAAGAGCGACAGCGCGGTGGCGCGGATGCTGCTGGCGATCATCCTGATCCTGCTCACCGTCACCGCGCTGGGCATCGGCGGGCTGGCCAGCTTCTGGGTGCAGCAGCGCACCCGGCAGATCGGCATCCGCCGCGCGCTCGGCGCCACCCGCGGCGACATCCTGCGCTACTTCCAATTGGAAAACCTGCTGATCGTCGGTGGCGGCGCGTTGCTCGGCGCCGTGCTCGCCTACGTCATGAACCAGTGGTTGATGCAGCGCTTCGAACTGGAGCGGCTGTCCTCGCCCACCGTCCTGACCGGCATCGTCGCGGTGTGGCTGCTCGGCCAGTGCGCCGTGCTCGGCCCCGCCTTGCGCGCCGCCGCCGTCCCGCCCGCCACCGCCACCCGCAGCGCCTGACCCCGGAGTTCCCATGTTCGGCTACTACGTCCGCCTCGCCTTGCGCAGCTTCCGCCGCAACAAGGTCCTCACCGCACTGATGGTGCTGGCCATCGCCCTGGGGATCGGCGCCAGCATGACCACGCTGACCGTGTTCTACGTGCTCTCCGGCGACCCGATCCCGCAGAAGAGCGACCGCCTGTTCTACGTGCAGGTGGATGCGCAGCCCAAGTCCGGCTACCAGCCGGGCGAGGAACCAGATTCGCAGAACACCCGGTTCGATGCCGAGGCCCTGCTGCGCGAGAAGCGCGCCAAGCGCCAGGCGCTGATGACCGGTGGCAGCGTGGCGATCGAACCGACCAAGAGCGGCCTGAAACCGTTCAAGTCGGAAGTGCGCTTCACCTCCGCGGACTTCTTCCCGATGTTCGACACGCCGTTCCTGTATGGCCACGGCTGGACCGGCACCGAAGACGAGCGCCACGACCGCGTGGTGGTCATCAGTCGGAAGCTCAACGAGAAGCTGTTCGACGGCGCCGACAGCGTCGGCCGCGAACTGCGCATGGACCAGAACACCTTCCGCATCGTCGGTGTGCTCGACGCCTGGGAGGCCAAGCCGCGCTTCTACGACCTCACCAACACCTATGGATCGGACGAACAGGCCTACCTGCCGTTCTCGGTGGCGATGGACCTGAAGATGGACCGCAACGGCAGCATGAACTGCTTCGGCGACAGCAACGGCGACCAGACCGCGCTCAATGCGCCCTGCACCTGGGTGCAGTACTGGGTGGAACTGGAAAGCCCGGCGCAGGCCGCCGACTACAAGGCCTACCTGGAGAACTATTCGGCCCAGCAACGCGCCGCCGGCCGCTTCCAGCGCCCCAACAACGTGCGCCTGCGCAACGTCATGCAGTGGCTGGACCACAACGAAGTGGTGCCCGGCGACGTGCGCCTGCAGCTGTGGCTGGCGATGGGCTTCCTGCTGGTGTGCCTGCTCAACACCGTCGGCCTGCTGCTGGCCAAGTTCCTGCGCCGCAGCGGCGAGATCGGCGTGCGTCGCGCGCTCGGCGCCTCGCGCGGGGCGATCTTCGCGCAATGCCTGGTGGAGGCCGGCGCCATCGGCCTGGCCGGCGGCGTGGCCGGCCTGGGACTGGCCACGCTCGGTCTGTGGGCCGTGCGCCAGCAGCCGGCCAGCTACGCCAAGCTGGCGCATCTGGATCCGAGCATGCTGGCGCTGACCTTCGCCATGGCGGTGGGCGCCAGCCTGCTCGCCGGCCTGCTGCCGTCGTGGCGCGCCATCCAGGTGGCCCCCGCCCTGCAGCTCAAGTCCTGATCCTGCGCGCCCTGCGCCTTCCACGCATTCTCACAAGGTCATCGCCATGGATATCCGCCCCATCCTGTCCACCTTGCGCCGGCACAAGACCGCCGCCGCGCTGATCGTGCTGGAGATCGCCCTGGCCTGCGCGATCGTGTGCAACGCGCTGTTCCTGATCGGCAACCGCATCGAGACCCTGCACCGGCCCAGCGGCATCGCCGAGTCGGAACTGGTGACGATCTCGCTGGGCGGCATCGGCCAGCAGGTCAACGCCGCTGCGCGCACCCGCGAGGACCTGGCCGCGTTGCGCGCGGTGCCCGGGGTGCGCAACGCCACCGTGCTCAACCAGGTGCCGTTCGTGCACTACTCCTGGAACACCAGCCTGTCGCTGACCCCGGACCAGGAACGGCCCACGCTGAACGCGGCGCAGTACATGGCCGAGGAGGGCACGCTGAAGACCCTGGGCCTGAAGCTGGTGGCCGGTCGCGATTTCGCGCCCGACGAGTACATGGATCTGGAAGCGGCGCAGACCGACAAGCGGATCCAGGAGAAAGGCACCGCCATCATCCTCAACCGCGCCACCGCGGAAAAGATGTTCCCGGGGCAGAACGCGCTGGGCAAGACCGTGTACACCGGGCCGGTGGGCGCCCGCGTGGTCGGCATCGTCGAGACCCTGGCACGGCCCACCGCCGCCAGCGGCCTGGCCGAGATCGACTACGCGATGCTGCTGCCGTTTCGCCTGAGCTACACCGACGGCCTGTACGTGCTGCGCGTCACCGACCCGGCGCGGCGCCAGGAAGTGCTGAACGCGGCGACCGCGGCCTTGATGAAGGTCGACAGCAGCCGGCTGGTGCTCAAGCAGCAGACCTACAGCGAGATCCGCGACGCCTACTTCCAGGGCGACCGCGCGATGGTGTGGCTGCTCGGTGCGGTGTGCGTGGCGCTGCTGGTGGTCACCGCGCTGGGCATCGTCGGCCTGGCCAGCTTCTGGGTGCAGCAGCGCACCAAGCAGATCGGCATCCGCCGCGCGCTCGGCGCCACCCGCGGGCAGATCCTGCGCTACTTCCAGACCGAGAACTTCCTGCTGGCCAGCACCGGCATCGTGCTCGGCATGCTACTGGCCTACGCCATCAACCAGTGGCTGATGGGCAAGTATGAACTGCCGCGGCTGCCGCTGTCCTACCTGCCGATCGGCGCGGTGGCGCTGTGGCTGCTCGGCCAGCTGGCGGTGTTCGCGCCGGCGCGCCGCGCCGCCGACGTGCCGCCGGCCGTCGCCACCCGCAGCACCTGATCCATCCCCTTGGCCGGCTCCGGCCGGCCTTTTTTCATCGAGCGCGCCATGCCCCGCAACCATCGCCCACTGCCGTCCTCCGGTCTCCTGCGCCACGCGCCTGCGTGGCCGCAGCCGTGCCCGATCGGCCTGGCGGCGCCGGTGCGGCGCGGCCGTTGAACGTCGCCGCCATGGCACTGGGTCCGATGCTCTCGACGCTGTCCCGGCACCGCACCGCGGCGACGCTGATCGTGCTGGAGATCGCGCTGGCCTGCGCGATCGTCTGCAACGCGCTGTTCCTGATCGGCAACCGCATCGCGACCCTGCGCAGCGCCAGCGGCGTCGCCGAAGCGGAACTGGTGACGATCGCCCTCGGCGGCATCGGCCGGCAGGTCGACGCGGCGGCACGCACCCGCGAAGACCTGGCTGCGTTGCGCGCGCTGCCCGGCGTGCGCAACGCCACCGTCGTCAACCAGATGCCGTTCGGGGACGCCGCCTGGAACGTCGGCCTGAATCTGACCCCCGACCAGGAATGGCCCACGCTCAATGCCGCGCAGTACAAGGCCGAGGACGCCACGCTGCGCACGCTGGGCCTGCGCCTGATCGCCGGGCGCGATTTCCGCGCCGACGAATACCTGGACCTGGACGCCCTGCGCAACGACGAGCGCCTGCGCAACGCCGGCGGCGCGGTCATCCTCAACCGGGCGGCGGCGGAGAAGATGTTCCCCGGACAGAACGCACTGGGCAGGACCGTCTACCGCGGCACCGTGCCGGCGCAGGTGGTCGGCATCGTCGACGCCCTGGCCCGCCCCAACCCGGACCTGGTCGGCCCGGCGCAGGCGCCCTACGCATTGCTGATTCCGCTGCGCATGCCCTACACCGACGGGCTGTACGTGCTGCGCGTGCGCGACCCGGCGCAACGCCAGACCGTGCTCGCCGCGGCGACCGCGGCGCTGATGCAGGTGGACAGCAGCCGGCTGGTGCTCGATCAGCAGACCTACAGCGAGATCCGCGACGCCTACTTCCAGGGCGACCGCACCATGGTGTGGCTGCTCGGCGCGGTGTGCGTGGCGCTGCTGGTGGTCACCGCGCTGGGCATCGTCGGCCTGGCCAGTTTCTGGGTGCAGCAGCGCACCCGGCAGATCGGCATCCGCCGCGCCCTTGGCGCCACCCGCAGCCAGATCCTGCGCGACTTCCAGGCCGAGAATTTCCTGCTGACCAGCGCCGGCATCGCGCTGGGCATGCTGCTGGCGTACGCGATCAACCAGTGGCTGATGGGCCGGTACGAACTGCCGCGGCTGCCGCTGTCCTACCTGCCGCTCGGCGCGGCGACGCTGTGGCTGCTCGGCCAGTGCGCGGTGCTCGCGCCGGCGCGGCGCGCGGCGGCGGTGCCGCCGGCCGTGGCCACCCGCAGCCTCTGATCCCGTCCTTCCATCGCCCGCCACCGCCCCCTTCTCCAGGACGCCACGATGTTCGGCTACTACTGCAAACTGGCGCTGCACAGCTTCGGTCGCAACCGCCTGCTGACCGCCCTGATGGTGCTGGCGATCGCGGTCGGCATTGGCGCATCGATGACCACGCTGACCGTGTTCCACGTGCTGGCGGCCGATCCCATTCCCGGCAAGAGCGGGCAGCTGTTCAACGTCGAACTCAACGTCGAACCGGACGACCGTTACGATCCGAACGACACCGACCCGCAGCAACTGACCCGCCGCGATGCCGAGGCGCTGCTGCGCGACCGGCGCGGCGACCGCCAGGCGATGATGTCGGCCGGCAGCGTGACGGTGGTGCCGGCGCAGCCGCAACTGACCCCGTTCGGCGCCGAAGCGCGCTACACCAGCGCCGACTTCTTCCCGATGTTCGCCGTGCCTATGCGCTACGGCCACGCCTGGACCGCGGACGACGATGTCCGGCGCGCGCGTGTCGCGGTGATTTCGCGGCGGCTCAATACCCAACTGTTCGGCGACGCCAACAGTGTCGGCCGCCAGCTCCAGCTCGGCGGTGCCGTGCTGCGGGTGGTCGGGGTGATCGACGCCTGGGACATGAACCCGCGCTTCTACGACCTGACCAACACCGAGTATGGCGACAGCGAGGACGTGTTCGTGCCGTTCTCCACCGCGCGCGACCTGGACCTGGATGTCAGCGGCTCGATGTCCTGCTGGGGCGACCATGCGGGCAACAGGACCAGCGCGAACGCCCCCTGCGCCTGGATCCAGTACTGGGTGGAACTGGACAGCCCCGGCAAGCGCGCCGCGTACCTGGACGCGCTGCAGGCCTATGCGCGGCAGCAGCGCGACGCGGGACGCTTCCGCCATCCGCCGGACATCCGCCTCAGCGACGTGATGACCTGGCTGGACCGCAACCACGCCGTGCCCTCCGACGTGCGTCTGCAGGTGGGGCTGGCACTGGCGTTCCTGGGCATCTGCCTGCTCAACACCGCCGGGCTGATGCTGGCCAAGTTCCTGCGCCACAGCGGCGAGATCGGCGTGCGCCGCGCGCTCGGCGCCTCGCGGTGGACGATCTTCGCCCAGCATCTGATCGAAGCGGCGGCGATCGGCCTGGCCGGCGGTGCCGGCGGCCTGCTGCTGGCCTGGATCGGCACCTGGCTGGTACGGCAGCAGCCGGCCGACTACGCCGCGCTGGCGCACCTGGACAGCCGCATGTTGCTGCTCGCCCTGGCGATGAGCCTGGGCAGCGCGCTGCTCGCCGGCCTGCTGCCGGCCTGGCAGGCGATGCGCGTGTCCACCGCCCTGCAGCTCAAGTCGCAATGACGCGCCGCGCGCGCCCTCTCCGCCAGGAACTCCCACCGTGTCCCTCCATCCCATCCTCTCCAGTCTGCGCAAGCACCGCGTCGCCGCCGGCCTGATCGTGCTGGAGATCGCCTTCAGTTGCGCCGTCGTCTGCAACGCGCTGTTCCTGATCGATCAGCGGCTCGAGCGCATGCAGCGGCCCAGCGGTGCTGCCGAGCAGGAACTGGTGCAACTGCGCAGCCGCAGCGTGGTCAGCGACGGCAATGGCGCCGCGCAGACCCGCGCCGACCTGGACGCGCTGCGACGCATTCCGGGTGTGCGCGAGGCCAGCATCATCAACCAGCCGCTGTTCGGCGATTCGCTCGGCTACAGCGGCGTGTCGCTGCGCCCGGACCAGGAACGCAGCACCTTGCACGCGGTGCAGTACTTCGGCGACGCGCGGCTGCTCGATACCCTGGGGCTGCATCTGGTCGCAGGGCGCCGCTTCGCGGACGACGAGTTCATCGACGACGCGCAACTGCGCGATCCGGTGGCCAAGCGCATCCCGCCCTCGGTCATCCTCAGCCAGTCGCTGGCGCAACGCCTGTTCCCCGGCCAGAACGCGGTGGGCCGCACCATCTACGTCTACGGCGAACACCGCATCGTCGGCGTGGTGCAACGCCTGGTGCAACCCCGCGAAGGAGGGAACGTCGGCCAGTACGAGGACACGATGCTGTTCCCGGTGAACGTTCCCTACGATCGCGGCACCTACCTGCTGCGCGTGCGCGATCCGGCGCAGCGCGAGGCAGTGTTGCGGCAAGCCAAGGCGACGCTGTCGCAAAACGGTCCACGGCGCATGGTGAACGGCGCCCGGACCTTGCAGCAGGCACGCGCGGCCTATTACCGCGACGACCAGGCGATGGCCTGGCTGCTGGTCGGCGTGAGCGTGGCGCTGCTGCTGGTCACCGCACTGGGCATCGTCGGCCTGACCAGTTTCTGGGTGCAGCAGCGCACCAAGCAGATCGGCATCCGCCGCGCGCTCGGTGCCACCTGCACGCAGATCCTGCGGCATTTCCAGTTGGAGAATTTCCTGCTCGCCAGTACCGGCATCGTGCTCGGCATGCTGCTGGCCTACGCCGCCAACCTGTACCTGATGAGCGCCTACGAACTGCCGCGGCTGCCGCTGTGGTACCTGCCGGTCGGCGCGGTGGTGCTGTGGCTGCTCGGCCAGCTCGCGGTGCTGCCGCCCGCACGCCGCGCCGCGGCGGTGCCGCCGGCGGTGGCCACGCGCAGTGTCTGAGCCGCCGATGCACGCAGGCACGACAAGCCGCGCGCGGGCTGCGATGATGCCGCCTGGTCCGTTTTTCTCCGCCGGCGTGTCCCGCCGCGCCCAAGGTGCACGATGCCCTGCCTGCTGATCATCGACGACAACCCCGCGGTCGCCACCGCGCTGGAAGTGCTGTTCTCCCTGCACGACATCGACACCGTCCATGCCGACAGCCCGCAGGCCGGCCTGCAGCGGCTGAGCGAGGGCGACATCGACCTGGTCCTGCAGGACATGAACTTCACCGCCGACACCACCTCCGGCGAGGAAGGCGTGGCCCTGTTCGAGGCGATCCGCACGCGCCATCCGGACCTGCCGGTGATCCTGCTGACCGCCTGGACCCAGCTCAGCAGTGCGGTGGAGCTGGTCAAGGCCGGCGCCGCCGACTACCTGGCCAAGCCCTGGGACGACCGCAAGCTGCTGACCACGGTCAACAACCTGCTGGAGCTGTCGGAGACCCGCCGCGAACTGGAACGCCGCCGCGACGGCGAGCGCCGCCATCGCCAGCAATTGGCGCAGCGCTACGACCTGTGCGGTGCGGTGTTCGCCGACCCCGCCAGCGAGCGCGCCATCGCCCTGGCCTGCCAGGTCGCGCGCTCGGAACTGCCGGTGCTGATCACCGGCCCCAACGGCAGCGGCAAGGAGAAGATCGCGCAGATCATCCAGGCCAACTCCTCGGTGCGGCGCGGCCCGTTCGTGGCGCTGAACTGCGGCGCGATCCCGGCCGAACTGATCGAGGCCGAACTGTTCGGCGCCGAGGCCGGCGCCTACACCGGCGCCAACAAGGTGCGCGAGGGCAAGTTCGAGGCCGCCGACGGCGGCACGCTGTTCCTGGACGAGATCGGCAACCTGTCGCTGGCCGGGCAGATGAAGCTGCTGCGGGTGCTGGAGACCGGCCGGTTCGAGCGGCTCGGCTCCAACCGCGAGCGGCAGGTCAAGGTGCGGGTGATCAGCGCCACCAATGCCGACCTGACCGCGATGATCCGCGACGGCAGCTTCCGCGAGGACCTGTACTACCGGCTCAACGCGGTGGAACTGTCGCTGCCGGCGCTGGCCGAGCGCCCCGGCGACATCGTGCCGCTGGCCGAACACTTCCTCTCCGGCGACAAGCCGCTGTCGGCCGGCGCCTGCCAGGCGCTGCAGCGCCACGCCTGGCCCGGCAACGTGCGCGAACTGCGCAACGTGGTGCAGCGCGCCGAACTGCTGGCCGGCGGTGCGCAGATCGAGTCCGCCGACCTCAACCTGCCCAAGCCCGCCGCGCCGCGCACGGCCGCCGCTGCCGAACCCGACCGCGAGCGCATCGTGGCCGAGCTGAGCCGTGCGCACGGCGTCATCGCCCAGGCCGCCGCCGAACTGGGCATGAGCCGGCAGGCGCTGTACCGGCGCATGGACCGCTACGGCATCCCGCGCGAATGAAACTGCGCCGCTCCTTCACCGTCATGCTGTTCCTGCGCCTGCTGCCGGTGCTGGCGCTGGCCGCCGCCCTGCCGTGGCTGCTGGCCTACTGGATGGACCGCGGCTGGGAAGTGGTGACCGCCTCGGCGCTGGCCCTGCTGCTGCTGATGTGGTGGACCCTGCGCCGCGCTACCGCGCCGATGCGCTCGCTGTTCCGCGCCCTCGCCGGCACGGTCAGCAGCTACCGCGACGGCGAATACAACTTCGGCGTGCACTGGCGCGGCGACGACGAACTGGGCGAGATGGTCGCCGCGCACGCGCAACTGGGCGAGATCCTGCGCGAACAGCGCCAGGGCCTGGCGCAGCGCGAACTGATGCTCGACACCATGGTGCAGAACACCCCGGTGGCGATGCTGCTCACCTCCAAAGGCGGCGACGGCCTGCGCCGCGTGGTGTTCTCCAACCTGGCCGCACGCAAGCTGCTGCACAGCGGCTGGAAGCTTGAAGGACAGCGCCTGGACGACCTGCTGCTGGGCGTGCCGGCGCCGCTGCGCGAGGCGATCTCGCGCGGTGGCGACAGCCTGTTCGCCATCGAAGGCAGCGACGAGGATCCGGAGGAGGAGCAGATCTACCACCTGTCGCAGCGCCGCTTCCATCTCAACGGCCGCCCGCACGAACTGCTGTTGATCCGCCTGCTCACCGCCGAACTGCGCCGCCAGGAAGTGCACACCTGGAAGAAGGTGATCCGGGTGATCAGCCACGAGCTCAACAACTCGCTGGCGCCGATCGCCTCGCTGGCGCACTCCGGCGCCGAGCTGGTGCGGCGGCAGAAGGTGGAGCGGCTGGAAGAGGTGTTCGGCACCATCGAGGAACGCGCGCGGCACCTGGAAGGCTTCATCCGCGGCTATGCGCGCTTCGCCAAGCTGCCGCAGCCGCAGCTGCAGACGGTGCACTGGGCGCAGTTCCTGGCCGGGCTGCAGCAGCAGATTCCGTTCGCGCTGGACCTGGAGTCGCCGGACCTGCACAGCCGGGTCGATCCGGCGCAACTGCAGCAGGCCCTGCTCAACCTGGTCAAGAACGCCCACGAATCCCTGCCCGAGGGGCAGACGCCGGCCGATGGCGTGCGCGTGCGCGTGTCTACCCGCCCGGACTGGCTGCGCCTGGAAGTGCTGGACCGCGGCAGCGGCATGAACGAGGCGGTGCTGCACAACGCGTTGATGCCGTTCTACTCGACCAAGCGCAACGGCACCGGCCTGGGCCTGGCCCTGACCCGCGAGATCGTCGAAGCCCACGGCGGCCGCCTGTCGCTGCACAACCGCGACGAAGGCGGACTGTGCGTGACGGTGCAGTTGCCACAGGGGGAGCGGGGCTGATTTTTTTCGGGATTGGGGATTGGGGATTGAGCGCCGGGACCCGGGACCCGGGACCCGAAGAGCATGAGCGCACCTAGCCAAGCCGTGACCGTCGCGCTACGTTCCGCTCAAGCAAAAGCGCTGCGGTTCAGCGGCGCGCACCCAGGACACGTCGGGCGCAGTGGCTCAGTAGATCGCCATGTGGTCGATCACGGCGCGATCGACGTCGGCGCAGCCCTTGACCACGATCTCGACATTGGCCTTGCTGGTGAACGCAGCCAGGGCGAGCGAATACAGTTCCTTGAAGTGGGGCGTCGCTTCGTCGCGGTAGACCTCATAGAACACACCGCCGCATTGCTGCGGAATGTCGCTATCGGCGACGACGAGGGTGAATCGATTGGATTCCGAATATAACTTGCTGACCTTTGCATGCACGCGCTCAAACGCCGGCGCCTGAAAACTCAGCAGCGTCAGCACTGACGCCACGACAAGTCGCTTCATGATCCCCCCTGGATTGGACCGTCGCGGCATCATTGCCGCGCTTCCATCTGTATACATTATCAGCGCTACCCCGGCAGCATCGACGAGCCGGCCGCGAGGCTCAGCGCGACGGCAGCGGACAACGCATCGCCACCCGCAGGTGCATCGGGAAACCGAGTGCGGCTTCCTGTCGCCAGGTCGCGCGCAACTGTGGTCCCCACTGCGTAGGCGGCATCTCGACGAAGCCTTCGCTGGCGTAGAGCGGCGCATTCCACGGCACGTCGCGCAAGGTGGTCAGCAGCATGCATTGAAAACCAGCAGCTGCCGCGGCGGCGCGCGCATACCGCAGCAGGGCACGGCCGTGGCCGCGGCGCCCGGCATCGGGATCCACGTCCATCTGCTGGACGTGGAAGCCGCCGTCCAGGCACCCGCCGAGCAGATAGCCGACGCAACGTTCGTCCTCGTCCAGCGCCACCCATAACTGCTCGCGCGCCAATCCGGCACGCAGGGCGTGCGTCTCCAACGCGTGCGCCGCGAACACGGCCTGCGCCGGATGCCCTTGCAGCAGGGCGCCGGCGCGCCGTTCGATCTCCTGCAACCGCGCCAACTCCTTCGCGTGCGCCAGACGAATGCGCCCGGCCATGCCTCAGTCGCGCTTGCCCGGGCGTTTCCAGCCTTCGACGGTTTCCTGCCGCACCCGTGCCACGCTCAGCTTGCCGGCCGGCGCGCTGCGGGTGATCACCGAGCCGGCGCCGATGGTGGCGCCGTCGCCGATCTCCAGCGGCGCCACCAGCGCGCTGTTGGAGCCGACGAACACGCCATCGCCGATCACCGTCTGCGACTTGTTGACGCCGTCGTAGTTGCAGGTGATCACCCCGGCACCGACGTTGACGCCGCTGCCGATGGTCGCGTCGCCGAGGTAGGTCAGGTGATTGGCCTTGCTGCCGACGCCGAGCACCGCCTTCTTGGTCTCGACGAAGTTGCCGATGTGCACGCCGTCGGCCAGCACCGTGCCCGGGCGCAGCCGCGCGAACGGGCCGATCTGCACCGCGCCCTCGGCGACCACGCCTTCCAGATCGCAATGCGCACGCACCTCGGTGCCCGGCCCCAGCACCACGTCCTTCAAGCGCACGAACGGGCCGATGCTGACGCCGTCGCCCAGTTCCACCTCGCCTTCCAGGATCACGTTGGCGTCGATGCGCACGTCGTGGCCGGCGCGCACGCGGCCGCGCTGGTCCAGGCGGTTTGGGTCGATCAGTTGCACGCCCTGCTCGCACAACGCACGCGCCGCGCGCAACTGCCAGGCACGTTCCAGTTGCGCCAGCTGCCACGGATCGTTGGCGCCCTCGGCCTCGATCGGGTCGGCCACCAGCACCATCTCGGCCGGGGTGAACTCGGCGGCGGCGGCGGCGAACACGTCGGTCAGGTAGTACTCGCCCTGCGCGTTGTCGTTGCGCAACTGCGCCAGCCAGCGCTTCAGCGCGGTGGACTCGGCGGTGACGATGCCGGTGTTGATGGTGCGGATGCGCCGCTGCTCGTCGTCGGCGTCCTTCTGCTCGACGATCGCCGCGACCTTGCCGGCGGCGTCGCGCACGATGCGGCCGTAGCCGGTGGGATCCTCCGGCTCGGCCACCAGCACCGCGACGCGGCCGGGCGCATGCAGCAGGCGGGTCAGGGTCTCGGCGCGGATCAGCGGCACGTCGCCGTACAGCACCAGCACGGTGGCCGCGTCGGGTACGGCCGCCATCGCCTGCTGCACCGCGTGGCCGGTGCCCAGCTGTTGCGCCTGCTCGGCCCACAGCAGGTCCGGCTGGTCAGCGAACGCCGCCAGCACCGCCTCGCCGCCGTGGCCATGGACGATGTGGATCGCGTCCGGCTGCAGCTGGCGCGCGGTCTCGATCACATGCGCCAGCATCGGCCGGCCGGCGATCGGCTGCAGCACCTTGGGCTTGGCCGACTTCATCCGCTTGCCCGCGCCGGCGGCGAGGATCACGACGTGCAGGGGCAGACTCATGGGGCGGTTCCGTTGCGGGTGGACGACGAATTCTAGAGGCTGCCGGCCATGCCTGCCGTCACGACCGCGCCACACGCGGCGGGCTGCACATCGGCGCCGCAGGCGCTAGCATGCGCGATCGTCTTCTCCTGTGGATGTTCATGGGTCTCCTGCGCCAGGGCAGCCAGTTCCTGCTGATCGGCCTGCTGCAATTGCTGATCGACTGGAGCGTGTTCGTCGCCGCCACCGCGGCCGGCATGCCGACGGTCCCGGGCAACGTGCTGGGCCGCGTCTGCGGCGCCCTGCTCGGGTTCTGGCTCAACGGCCGCATCACCTTCGCCAGCGACGACGCCGCACGCCTGGGCTGGCGCCGCTTCGGCCGTTTCATGGCCATGTGGCTGGTGCTCACCGCACTCAGCACCTGGCTGGTGGCGCTGTGCGCCCACGCCCTGGGCCTGCGCCTGGCCTGGCTGGCCAAGCCGCTGGTCGAGGGCATGCTGGCGGTGGTGTCGTTCTTCCTTGGACGGCAGTTGGTGTATCGCTAGCGCTGGCGACACGGCAGGCAGGCGGCACCGCTGCGCGCGATCGGCGCCGGCTGTCGGGGCTGAAGCCCCTCCCACAAAAGACCTAACGTATGCCGGGAGCATCCATGTGGGAGCGACTTCAGTCGCGACGAGCGAAGCCTAGACGGCCAGCGCGGATCGGGCCTGCAGAGCGCCAAATCGGCTTCAGCGCCCCGTTGGGCGCAGGCAACGCGCCATCGGCCCCGCTACCGACAACTCAGTGGCAGAAATCGCCCAGGCTGCGCACCAGCGCCGTGCGGTGCAGTTGGTCGAGCTGCCAGCGCAGCGCATAGGCCTCGGCCGCGCGCGCGGTCGTGGCCGGGCAGTCCGGGGCCTGGCGCACCGCCGCGCTGGCCTGCAACGCGTCCAGCATCTCGCCCTGCAGCTGGTCCAGGCGCGCGCGCAGTCCGGTCAGGTCCGGGCGCGGGCTGTTGGGCGCGCGGCCGCGCAGGTGCCAGCGCGACAGCAATTCGTACTGCACCAGTTTGTTGGATTCGATCTGCATGCCGAAGAAACGCGCCGCATCGTCCGGATCCACGCCGTGGGCCGGCGCCTGATCGCGCACGCTGGCCAGCACCGCGGCCTCGCGCGTGGCATCCAGCACCGGCTTGCCGCTGTCCCACTTGCTCAGCGCCACCTGGTCGCCGATCGCGTTGCGCTCGACGATGCGATCCAGCAGCGGCTCCAGTGGGGTGGCACTGCGTGCGGGCAATGCGCATCCCATCAACAGGGCGCCGGCCAGCACGGCGGTCAGCGCATGCATGCAGGGACGAGGAACGGCAGCGGACAGGCTCATCTCGGTTCTCCGGTAACCGTCTGCGGGTGGGGGATGAACCGCAGATCGGGCGGCCATCTTGCCGCAGTCCACCGACCGCACGATGACCGCACCCGCGTCTTGTCGCATGCCAGCGCGGCCGAGTCAGCGACCAGCAAGCCAGCGCCGTGCGCTGCGTCGCAGTCCAGCTCGATCTCGGGCTGCGCCGCAGGAATGCGATCTTCGCGGCGATCCAATGCGCCTGCGCGTCACAGAGTGCGGCAAGCCGGATCCGCGAGGTGATCCCCCACAGGCACGCAGAGGTGGCGTGCGAAGGAGACCCCCATCTCCCAGACACGACAACGCCGGCAAACGCCGGCGTCGTCGTCGTCGCATGCGGCCATCAGGCCGCGAGGCGGTGAACTCAGTGCTTGAGGTTCTTGCGCAGGCGCTCCAGCGCCTGCAACTGCGCGGTGACCTCGGCCAGCTTGGCCTGTGCCTCGGCCACGTCCATGCCTTCGCCGCGGTTGGCGAGCAGGCGCTCGGCTTCTTCCTTGGCCTTGCGCACCGACGCCTCGTCGATGTCCTGCGCGCGGATCGCGGTGTCGGCCAGGATCGTCACCACCTGCGGCTGCACCTCGAGGATGCCGCCGGAAATGGCGAAATCCAGCTGCTCGCCGCTCGGGGTGGTCACCACCACCTTGCCGGGCTTGAGCCGGGTGATCAACGGCGCGTGCTTGGGCGCGATGCCCAGCTCGCCCAGCTCGCCGGTCGCGACCACCAGGGTGGCGTCGCCGTGGTAGATCTCATGCTCGGCGCTGACGATGTCGCAACGGATGGTGCTCATGGTGCCTCACTGGGTGAGGCGGGAATCGGGAATCGGGAATCGGGAATGGGGAGAAGCAGATTGCCTTCTCTCAACCAGTACGCGATGCATCAGATTCCAGTTGTCCCGCCTTGACGATTCTCGATTCCCGATTCCCGATTCCCGGACGCCGGCCTCGGCCGGCGTCCAGATCAGGCCTTCTCGGCCATCTTCTTGGCCTTCTCGACCGCTTCCTCGATGCCGCCGACCATGTAGAAGGCCTGCTCCGGCAGGTGGTCGTATTCGCCGTCGACGATGGCCTTGAAGCCGCGGATGGTGTCCTTCAGCGACACGTACTTGCCCGGCGAGCCGGTGAACACCTCGGCCACGTGGAACGGCTGGCTGAAGAAGCGCTCGATCTTGCGCGCGCGCGACACGGCCTGCTTGTCCTCTTCGGACAGTTCGTCCATGCCCAGGATCGCGATGATGTCCTTCAGTTCCTTGTACTTCTGCAAGGTGGACTGCACGCGGCGGGCGGTGTCGTAGTGCTCGTGGCCGATCACGTTCGGGTCCAGCTGGCGGCTGGTCGAATCGAGCGGATCCACCGCCGGGTAGATACCCAGCGAAGCGATGTTACGCGACAGCACGACGGTGGCGTCGAGGTGGGCGAAGGTGGTCGCCGGCGACGGGTCGGTCAGGTCGTCCGCGGGCACGTACACGGCCTGGATCGAGGTGATCGAGCCGGACTTGGTCGAGGTGATGCGCTCCTGCAGCACGCCCATTTCCTCGGCCAGGGTCGGCTGGTAGCCCACCGCCGACGGCATGCGGCCCAGCAGCGCCGACACTTCGGTACCGGCCAGGGTGTAACGGTAGATGTTGTCGACGAACAGCAGCACGTCCTTGCCCTTGCCCGAGGCGTCCTTCTCGTCGCGGAAGTACTCGGCCATGGTCAGGCCGGTCAGCGCGACGCGCAGGCGGTTGCCCGGCGGCTCGTTCATCTGGCCGTACACCATCGCCACCTTGTCCAGGACGTTGGAGTCCTTCATCTCGTGGTAGAAGTCGTTGCCCTCGCGGGTACGCTCACCCACGCCGGCGAACACGGACAGACCCGAGTGCGCCTTGGCGATGTTGTTGATCAGTTCCATCATGTTGACGGTCTTGCCGACGCCGGCGCCGCCGAACAGGCCGACCTTGCCGCCCTTGGCGAACGGGCACATCAGGTCGATGACCTTGATGCCGGTCTCCAGCAGCTCGGTGGCCGAGGACTGGTCTTCGTAGGTCGGCGCCGCGCGGTGGATTTCCCAATGGTCGGTGGCCTGCACGTCGCCGGCCTCGTCGATCGGACGACCCAGCACGTCCATGATGCGGCCCAGCGTGCCGGCGCCGACCGGCACCGAGATCGCACGGCCGGTGTTGGTGGCGACCAGGTTGCGCTTGAGGCCGTCGGTGGAGCCGAGGGCGATCGTACGCACGACGCCGTCGCCCAACTGCTGCTGCACTTCCAGCGTGATGGCGGTGCCGTCGACCTTCAGTGCGTCGTACACCTTCGGCACATCGGCACGCGCGAATTCGACGTCGACGACCGCGCCGATGATCTGAACGATCTTGCCCTGACTCATTTGGATAACTCCACTAATGTCTATGCGAATCTGGTGTCGGGAATGGGGAACGGGGAATCGGGAATGGGAAGATCAAGCGCTGCTGCTTCGACCATTCCCGTTTCTCCATTCCCCATTCCCGGCTACACAGCGGCTGCGCCGCCGACGATTTCGGAAATTTCCTGGGTGATCGCAGCCTGACGCGCCTTGTTGTAGACCAACTGCAAGGTGCTGATCAGCTTGCTGGCGTTGTCGCTGGCCGCCTTCATCGCGACCATGCGCGCCGCATGCTCGGACGCCACGTTCTCCAGCACCGCCTGGTACACCAGCGACTCGATGTAGCGCGTCATCACGTGCTCGAGCACGCTCGCGGCATCGGGTTCGTACAGGTAGTCCCAGTCGTGGTGCGCGACCTGGCTCTCGGCCGCCGGCAGCGGCAGCAACTGGTCGAAGCTGGCCTTCTGCGTCATCGTGTTGACGAAGCGGTTGTAGACCAGATACACGCGGTCCAGCTTGCCTTCGGTGAACGCGTCCAGCATCACCTTGATCACGCCGATCAACTGCTCCAGCTGCGGCAGGTCGCCGAGGTGGCTGACGCTGCCGACCATGTCCACCTTGATCCGGCGGAAGAACACCGAGGCCTTCTGGCCGATGGTGACCACGTCCACGCCCGCGCCCTGGTCCTGCCACTGGCGCACTTCGCCCAGCATCTTGCGGAACAGGTTGTTGTTCAGGCCGCCGGCCAGGCCGCGATCGGAGGAGATCACGATGTAGCCGACGCGCTTGACCGATTCGCGCTGCACCAGGAACGGATGCGTGTAATCGGTGCTGGCCTGCGCCAGATGCCCGATCACCTGCTTCATCGCCTGCGCGTACGGACGCGAGGTCTTCATCCGATCCTGCGCCTTGCGGATCTTGGAGGCCGAGACCATCTCGAGCGCGCGCGTCACCTTGCGGGTGTTCTGCACGCTCTTGATCTTGGATTTGATTTCGCGTCCGCCTGCCATGCTCTCGCTCGCTTTGCTCGCTTCGTGGGAATGGGGAATGGAGAATCGGGAATGGGCAAGCCCGGATCCCGCTCCTACGATTCCCTATTCTCTAATCCCGATTCCCGGCAACTGATTTACCAGCTGCCCGTGGTCTTGAACTCGCCGATGCCCTTCTTGAACGCGGCCTCGATGTCGCCGTTCCAGTCGCCGGTGTCGTTGACCTTGGCGATCAGCTCGCCCTGGGTGTTGGCGAAGTGGGCGTGCAGGCCCTCTTCGAACGCCAGCAGCTTGTTGACCGGCACGTCGTCGAGGTAGCCCTCGTTGACCGCGTAGATCGACAGCGCCTGGTTGGCGATGGACATCGGCATGTACTGCTTCTGCTTCATCAGCTCGGTGACGCGCTGGCCGCGCTCGAGCTGCTTGCGGGTGGCTTCGTCCAGGTCCGAGGCGAACTGCGCGAACGCCGCCAGTTCGCGGTACTGCGCCAGCGAGATGCGGATGCCGCCGGAGAGCTTCTTGATGATCTTGGTCTGCGCGGCGCCGCCGACGCGCGACACCGAGATACCGGCGTTCACCGCCGGGCGGATGCCGGCGTTGAACAGGTCGGTTTCCAGGAAGATCTGGCCGTCGGTGATCGAGATCACGTTGGTCGGCACGAACGCGGACACGTCGCCGGCCTGGGTCTCGATGATCGGCAGCGCGGTCAGCGAACCGGTCTTGCCCTTGACCTCGCCCTTGGTGAACTGCTCCACGTACTCCTCGGACACGCGCGCGGCGCGCTCCAGCAGGCGGCTGTGCAGGTAGAACACGTCGCCCGGGTAGGCTTCGCGGCCCGGCGGGCGCTTCAGCAGCAGCGAGATCTGGCGGTAGGCCACGGCCTGCTTGGACAGATCGTCGTACACGATCAGCGCGTCTTCGCCGCGGTCCATGAAGTACTCGCCCATGGTGCAGCCGGCGTAGGCGCTGATGTACTGCATCGCCGCCGATTCGGAGGCGGTCGCGGCGACCACGATGGTGTGCGCCAGCGCGCCGTTCTCTTCCAGCTTGCGCACGATGTTGGCGACGGTCGAGGCCTTCTGCCCGATCGCCACGTACACGCACTTGATGCCGGTGTTCTTCTGGTTGATCACCGCGTCGATGGCCAGCGCGGTCTTGCCGGTCTGGCGATCGCCGATGACCAGCTCGCGCTGGCCGCGGCCGATCGGGATCATCGCGTCGACCGACTTGTAGCCGGTCTGCACCGGCTGGTCGACCGACTTGCGCCAGATCACGCCCGGCGCCACGCGCTCCACCGGCGCGGTTTCGCTGGTGCCCAGCGGGCCCTTGCCGTCGATCGGCTCGCCCAGCGCGTTGACCACGCGGCCCAGCAGTTCCTTGCCCACCGGCACTTCCAGGATGCGGCCGGTGGTCTTGGCCACGTCGCCTTCGCGCAGGTTCTCGTAGTCGCCGAGCACCACGGCGCCGACCGAGTCGCGCTCCAGGTTCAGCGCCAGGGCGTAGGTGTCGTTCGGCAGTTCGATCATTTCGCCCTGCATCACGTCGGCCAGGCCGAAGATGCGCACGATGCCGTCGGACACGCTGGTGACCGTACCTTCGTTGCGCGACTCCGCGGCCAGCTTGACCTGCTCGATGCGGTTCTTGATCAGTTCGCTGATTTCGGAGGGGTTGAGCGTGGTTGCCATCTTGGTTTCCTTCGGATCGTCCATCGCGCAAGGGCGCATGGCGACGTGTGGTTAGCTTCTTTGAGAATCGGGAATGGGGAATCGGGAATCGCGGGTGGCGTCGCCGCCGGGCCGGGTTCTCTCCTCTCTATTCGCCATTCCCGTTTCTTAGTGGGCCAGTGCGGATTGCAGACGCGACAGCTTGCCTTTCAACGAACCGTCGATGACCACGTCGCCGGCGTCGATCACCGCGCCGCCGATCAGCGAAGCGTCCACCGCCGTGGTGATCTCGACCTCGCGGCCGAAGCGCTGCTTCAGCGCCACCTTCAGCGAGGCCACCTCGGCATCGCTCAGCGCCGTCGCGGAGGTCACGTTGGCCTGTACCACGCGCTCGGCCTCGGCCCGCAGCTGGTCGTACAGCCCGGCGATCTCCGGCAGCAGCGACAGCCGCTGGCCTTCGGCCAGCAGGCTCAGGAAGCGCTGGTACTGCTCGTCGACCGCTTCCGGCGCCAGCAGCGACACCGCCTGCTCCCGCTGCAGCAGCGGGTTGTGCAGCAGCGCGGCCACGCGCGGGTCGGCGGCGACCTGGGCGGAGAACGCCAGCGCCTGCGACCAGGGCGCGAGCTTGCCGGCGTCGCTGGCCGCGGCGAACGCGGCGCGAGCGTAGGGACGCGCCAGTGTGAGGGCCTGGCTCATCTCAGATCTCCGCCGCCAGCTCGTCGAGCAGCGCCTTGTGGGCGTTGGCGTCGATTTCGCGCTTGAGCAGCTTCTCGGCGCCGCTCACCGCCAGCAGCGACACCTGGCGACGCAGGTCTTCGCGCGCGCGGTTGGCCGCGGCGTCGATCTCGGCCTGGGCCAGTTCCTTCTGCCGGTTGGCTTCGACGATCGCCTCGTGCTTGGCCGCCTCGACGATCTGGTTGGCGCGCGCATGGGCCTGATCGATGATCTCGTTGGCCTTGATGCGGGCATCCTTCAACGCTTCGTTGACCTTTTCCTGCGCCTGCGCCAGATCCTTCTGGCTGCGATCGGCGGCGGCCAGGCCTTCGGCGATCTTCTGTTGGCGCTCTTCGATGGCCTGCATCAGCGGCGGCCAGATCTTGGTCGCGACGATCCAGATCAGACCGGCGAACGCCAGCGCCTGGGCAAAGAGGGTGAGACCGATATTCATGGGGTACGCTCAGCCAATGGTGACGGGGTGGACGCGCCGCCAGCACGGCGACGCGTCCGAACCTTCATCCGTAGCGGCGGCCGCCGATGGCGACCGCACGCCGGTACGACGGGATCAACCGCCCTGCGGCAGACGCGCGACGAACTCGCCGATCATCGGGTTGGCGAACGCGAACAGCAGGCCGACCGCGACGCTGATGATGAACGCGGCGTCGATCAGGCCGGCGGTGATGAACATGCGGACCTGCAGCACCGGGATCAGTTCCGGCTGGCGCGCGGCCGATTCCAGGAACTTGCCGGCCATGATGGCCAGACCGAGGCCGGCGCCCAGCGCGGCCAGGCCGATCATGATGCCGACGGCGAGGACGGTGGAGCTCTGGACTTGGGCGAGGTTGGTCAGGACGGCGAAGTACATGGTTTTCTCCAGGAACAAAGTTGCTTGAGGATGGTGAATCGAACGAAGGGTTGCTTAGAACGCGTGAAACAGAAACGTCAGTGGCTGTCTTCCGCCAGGCTCAGGTACACGATGGACAGCATCATGAAAATGAACGCCTGCAGCGGAATCACCAGCAGGTGGAACAGCATCCAGCCGAAGCCGAACGCGCCGCCGGCCAGCGCACCGAGGATGCCGGCACCGCCCAGCACCCAGATCAGCAGGAACACGATCTCGCCGCCGAACATGTTGCCGAACAGTCGCATCGCCAGCGACACCGGCTTGCTCAGCCATTCGACGATATTGAGGATCAGGTTGAACGGCAGCATCCACTTGCCGAACGGCGCGGTGAGGAATTCCTTGGTCATCCCGCCCACGCCCTTGGAGCGCAGCGAGAAGAACAGCATCAGGAAGAACACGCTGATCGACATGCCCAGGGTGGCATTGACGTCGGCGGTGGGCACCGGCTTCCAGTAGTGCACGCCGGCCCAGCCCAGCGGGATCGCGAGGAAGTCCGCCGGGATCATCTTGATGAGATTCATCAACAGGATCCAGAAGAACAGGGTGATCGCGATCGGGGTCACCAGCTTGCTGGTGCCGTGGTAGGTGTCCTTGGCCTGGCGGTCGACGAACTCCAGCATGATTTCCACGAACGCCTGCCACTTGCCGGGCACGCCCGCGGTGGCCTTGCGCGTGGCCAGCCAGAAGCCGAACACCATCAGCAGGCCCATCAGCAGCGACATCACCAGGGTGTCGACATGCAATTGCCAGAACCCGCCTTCCTGCACCTGGAAGGTGAGGTTGTGCAGATGGTGCTGGATGTAGGAGGTAGGGGTTTCTGCCTCGCCCGCCATGAGTCCTGAGCCTTTTCTTGATTCGATCAACGCCTGGCCAGAGCCAGAACCTGGAACATCAGCCCGACGGCGATACCCGCCAACAGGGCCAGAGGAGGCAACCGCCACCAGGCAAAGCCCAGCGCCAGCACCGCGAACACCAACACCCACTTCAGCACCATGGCCGCGATCAACCGCGCCAGCGCCGAACCCGCCGCCTGCACGCCGCCATTGAGCGCGGTGCGTGCGGCCAGCCATCCCCCTGCCACGGTCGCCAGCCCGGTTGCGGCGGCGCCCATCGCATATTTCGGTCCCAGCAGCAGGAACAGCAGGGACACCACGGCCACCGCCACCAGCGGGTAAATCGCTGCGCGCAGCATCAGCCGCCGACCCGCATCAACGGAGTTCAGCACAGAAAATCCTGCAATTGGTGGTGGATTGAGGACGTCTTCGCGTCCGTCGAGCCGCGGAATTATAGCAATGGGACAATTTGCGAGACAACCGCCAGGGGTCCTGGCCGCGTCCGAATGCCCATCCGCCCGTAGACGATAACACGGCCACCGCCCGCCGCCGGCGCCGAATGCGGCATTGCAGCACGCCTTTGCGGAGGAACTTTCTGTCCACTGCGCTGTCTGATCGGACAGGGACTGCGCTCATCCTCGTCGGCCCACAGCGCAGACCCACCGAGCCCCGGTCCTCCCGGGGCTCTTTTCGTTGCGCGTTCTGGGACGGGCGTGGCGGCCCGGGCCACCATACTTTCACGAATGGTGGACGCAAATTTAAGGATAGTGACGGCACGCGGTGGCCCAGCCATCGACGCCTCATCAAAAAATCCCAAGACGACGGAGCTTGTCCCCCATGAAACACTTGCTTGCCCTGGCGCTGCCGTGCGCGATCGCCGCCGCTTACGCCCTGCCCGCCCACGCCGAAGACGGCGACGACCGCTTCACCCTGCGCCTGGGCGCGATGAACGTCGACAACAACAACACCCTGCGCGGCAACACCGTCATCAACGGCAATGCCATCTCCGGGTCGCAGGACTTCAAGCTGGGCGGCAAGGAGTGGGAGCCGCGCGTGGACGGCGTGTTCCGCATCAGCACCCGCCAGCGCCTGATCTTCGACTACTTCAAGTACGACAAGGACCGCCGCGAGGAGCTGGGCCAGGACGTCAGCTATGGCGGCGTCACCGTGCCGTCGGGCAGCTTCGTCAAGGGCCAACTGAAATATCAGGTCGCCAGCCTGGTGTACGACTACTCGGTGATCGATACGCCGCAGTTCAGCATGGGCCTGCAGCTCGGTGCCGAGTGGGCCAAGGTCAACGGCAAGGCCTATGCCGACCTGGGCCCGCTGTACACCGGCACCTTCGTCGACGAAAGCGACGACGGCGCCGCGCCGGTGGTCGGCCTGCGCTTCACCGCGCACCCGAACGAACACTGGCTGTTCAATGTGCAGGGGCAGTACGTCAACACCAAGTGGGGCGATTTCAAGAAATACGACGGCGACCTGAGCCGCGCCAACGCCATCGCCGAGTATCGCTTCACCCGCAACTTCGGCATCTTTGCCGGCTACGACTGGTTCAAGCTCGACGTGGACCGCAAGGGCGGCAACGCCGCGATCGGCCTGAAGCAGGAGTTCAAGGGTCCGGTCGCGGGCGTGACCTTCGCGTTCTGATCTTTCGGGACCCGGAACCCGGGACCCGCGAGCGGTTCCATGCAGAACCCCGCAGCGATGCGGGGTTTTGTCGTTCAACGGGGTGCGCGGCAGATCGCAGAGGCGGTGGCAGCGACTGCGGCAGCCGACACAGGCTCACGGCGGCTTGGTCGCTCCCGCCACCAGCAGATGCTGGTGCGTCGAGCAGTAGCACTCGTCGTGCCAGCCGTAGTGCGGATCGGTGCAGATCGCATGCTGCACCGTCGCCGGCAGCGCCGCCACGTCGCTGCGCAGGTCGCGCTTCAGCGACACGAAGACCGAGCCCGGATGCGGCCAGTCGGTCCGGCGCGGCGGCTCGGCGATGCGGTTGCCGCTGGCCAGTTCGCGCTGCAGCAGCGCCTGCAGTTCGGGACATAGGGTGCCCTGCCCCACGGCGACCTCCATGCGTGGACTCACCACGGCCGCGACCGCACCGCACGCAGCGGCACGGTCGCGCCTGGCGGCGTCACTTCTTCTTCGGGATGTACAGGTCGGTGATGGTGCCGTCGTAGACCTCGGCGCTCATGCCGACCGATTCGCTCAGGGTCGGATGCGCGTGGATGGTGTGGCCGATGTCCTCGGCCTCCGCGCCCATCTCGATCGCCAGGCCGATCTCGGCCAGCAGGTCGCCGGCGTGCACGCCGACGATCGCGCCGCCGATGATGCGGTGCGTCTCCTCGTCGAAGATCAGCTTGGTGAAGCCCTCGGTGCGGCCGATGCCGATCGCGCGGCCGCTGGCCGCCCACGGGAACTTGGCCACGCCGACCTTCAGCCCCTTGGCCTTGGCCTCGGTCTCGGTGACGCCGACCCAGGCGATTTCCGGGTTGGTGTAGGCCACCGACGGGATCACCCGCGCCACCCACTCCTTCTTCTCGCCGGCGGCCACTTCCGCGGCCAGCTTGCCCTCGTGGGTGGCCTTGTGCGCCAGCATCGGGTTACCGACGATGTCGCCGATGGCGAAGATATGCGGCACGTTGGTGCGCATCTGCCGGTCGACCGGGATGAAACCGCGCTCGGTGACATTGATGCCGGCCTTGTCGGCGCCGATCTTCTTGCCGTTGGGCGCGCGACCTACCGCGACCAGCACGCGGTCGTAGGTGGTGGCGGCCAGCGCCGGCGTCTCGCCCGCGGTGGCGGCTTCGAAGGTCACGGTGATGCCCTTCTTGTCGGCCTTGACCTCGGTCGCCTTGGTCTTGAGATGGACCTCCACGCCCTGCTTCTTCAAGCGGTCGGCCAGCGGCTTGACCAGGTCCTTGTCGGCGCCCGGCATCAGCTGGTCCATGAACTCGACCACGGTGACCTTGCTGCCCAGCGCGCTGTACACGGTGGCCATTTCCAGGCCGATGATGCCGCCGCCGACCACCAGCAGGGTCTTGGGGATCTCCTGCAGTTCCAGCGCGTCGGTGGAGTCCATCACCCGCTTGTCGTCCCACGGGAAATTCGGCAGCTTCACCGCCTGCGAGCCGGCGGCGACGATGCAGTGCTCGAAGCGCAGCAACTGGGTCTTGCCGTCGGCGCCGACGATCTCCAGCTCGTTCGGCGACACGAACGACGCCACGCCGGTGACGGTGCGCACCTTGCGCTGCTTGGCCATGCTGGCGAGGCCGCCGGTGAGCTTGCCGACCACCTTTTCCTTGTACTCGCGCAGCTTGTCCAGGGTGATCTTGGGCTTGCCGAAGTCCACGCCGAAGTCGCCGGCATGTGCGACCTCGTCGATCACCGCGGCCGCATGCAGCAGCGCCTTGGAGGGGATGCAGCCGACGTTGAGGCAGACGCCGCCGAGGCTGGCGTAGCGCTCGATCAGCACCGTGTCCAGGCCCAGATCGGCGGCGCGGAACGCGGCGGTGTAGCCGCCGGGGCCGGCGCCGAGCACCACCATCTTGCATTCGATGTCGGCGGGCTTGCCGCTGGCCAGCGCCGGCTTGGGCGCCGGCGGCTCGGCCGGTGCGCGGTGCGACGGCGCCACCGGCGGCTTGCTGGCCGGCACCTCGGCCGGGGCCGCGACGGGCGCCGCAGCGGCGCCGTCGACGGTCTCCAGCAGCGCGATCACCGCGCCCTCGGACAGGGTGTCGCCGAGCTTGACCTTCAGTTCCTTGATCACGCCGGCAGCCGCGGACGGCACTTCCAGCGTGGCCTTGTCCGACTCCAGCGTCACCAGGCCCTGGTCCTTCTTCACCGTGTCGCCGACGGCGACCAGCACCTCGATGACCGGAACGTCGCTGTAGTCGCCGATATCCGGAACCTTGACCTCAATGACCGCCATGCAGCTTCTCCTGTGGCCCATCGCCGCGGCGGTGGGCGTTTGCAGTTCGTCGGCGCGACCGCGCAAACAGGCGGCGCGCGCAGGTGGGGGAAAACCGGCACCGCGACGGACGCGGCACCGTGACGACAGGGCTTACAGCAGCACGCGGCGCATGTCCGCCAGCACCTGGCTCAGGTAGGTGGTGAAGCGCGCGGCGGCGGCGCCGTCGATGACCCGGTGGTCGTAGCTCAGCGACAGCGGCAGCATCAGCCTGGGCGCGAATTCCTTGCCATTCCAGACCGGCTGGATCGACGACTTGGACACGCCCAGGATCGCCACTTCCGGCGCATTGACGATCGGGGTGAAGGCGGTGCCGCCGATGCCGCCGAGCGAGCTGATCGAGAAGCAGCCGCCGCTCATGTCGGCCGGGCCGAGCTTGCCGTCGCGCGCCTTCTTGGCCAGCTCGCCGCTCTCGCGCGCCAGCTCGACCACGCCCTTCTTGTCCACGTCGCGGATCACCGGCACCACCAGCCCGTTCGGGGTGTCGGCGGCGAAGCCGATGTGGAAGTACTTCTTCAGGGTCAGGTTCTCGCCGCTGGCATCGAGCGAGGCGTTGAACTCGGGGAACTGCTTCAGCGCCGCGGCGCTGGCCTTGAGCAGGAAGGCGAGCATGGTCAGCTTGATGCCGGCCTTCTCGTTCTCCTTGTTCAACGCCACACGCAGGGCTTCCAGGTCGGTGATGTCGGCCTGCTCGAACTGGGTGACGTGCGGGATCATCGCCCAGTTGCGCGCCAGGTTGGCGCCGGAAATCTTCTTGATCCGCGACAGCGGCTTGACCTCGACCTCGCCGAACTTGGCGAAGTCCACCTTCGGCCACGGCAGCAGGTTCAGGCCATTGCCGCCCGCGGCGGGCGCGGCACCGGCGGCGGCCGGCGCGGCGCCGGACAGCGCCGCCTTGACGTAGCGCTGCACGTCGTCCTTGGTGATGCGGCCACCCTGCTCCGAGCCGCTGACCTGGAACAGGTCCACGCCGAGTTCGCGGGCGAACACGCGCACCGCCGGGCTCGCATAGGGCACCTTCTGCGGCAGCACGCTGTCGGCGTCGAACGCCACCGGCGGGCTGCTCTGGGTGGCGGACGGCGCGGCGGCCTTGGCCGGCGCCGTGGCCTGGACCTGGGCGATCTCGCGCTGGGCCAGCTTGTCCGGCGCGGACGAGGCCGGCACCGGCTCCACGCCGCCGCCGGTCTCGGCGCTGGGCTGGACCGCGGACGCGGCCGGCGCGTCGGCATCGCTGCCGGCCACCTCGATCAGCGCCACCAGCTTGCCCTCGGACAGGCTGTCGCCGACCTTGACCTTGAGTTCCTTGACCACGCCGGCCACCGACGAGGGCACTTCCATCGTCGCCTTGTCCGACTCCAGGGTGACCAGGCCCTGATCCTTCTTGACCGTGTCGCCGACCGCGACCAGCACCTCGATCACCGGCACGTCGCTGTAGTCGCCGATGTCCGGCACCCGCGCCTCGACCACGCCGGTCGCCGCGGCCGCGGCCGCGGCCGGGGCCGGCTTGACCGCGTTCTGCGCGGGCGCGGCTGCCGGAGCGGCAGCCTGCTGGGCCGGCGCGGGCGTGGCCTTGGCGGCCGCAGGCGCGGCACTGGCGCCACCCTCGGCCACTTCGATCAGCGCCACCACCTTGCCCTCGGACAGGCTGTCGCCGACCTTGACCTTGATCTCCTTGACCACGCCGGCGAACGGCGACGGCACTTCCATCGTCGCCTTGTCCGATTCCAGGGTGACCAGGCTCTGGTCCTTCTTCACCGTGTCGCCGACGGCCACCAGCACTTCGATTACCGGGACGTCGCTGTAGTCACCGATATCGGGGACAAGTGCTTCCTTGATTTCGGCCATGCGGGGAACTCCGGCAACTAATGAGGGGGAAACCCCTATTGTGGCGGCCCGCAGCCGCAGCGCCAACCTTTGGCGGGCAAAAAAGCCCGATCGCCTGCAGGGGGCGCCACTGCCGGCGGACAGTACGCCGGCGCATGTTGCGCAGCCATCGCCGGTGCACCGCCTTCACGGCGCCACGGCTAGGCTCGCCGCAGATTTCCGGAGGGCAGGCATGCGGATCCTGGTGCTGTTGATGGCGTTGGCGATGCCGTTGGTCGCCTGGTTCTCGCAACGTGGCGCGTTCGGCCCGACCAACGGCGCCATCTCCGACCGCTACCCGACCCTGATCGTCGCCGCCGGCTACGCCTTCGCAATCTGGGGTGTGATCTTCCTGCTCGACCTGGCCTTCGGCCTGTGGCAATCCAGCGCGCGGCGCCGTCGCGTCAGCGCGCTGGCGCAGGTGCGGGCGCCGGCGGCGCTGGGCTTCGCGCTGACGGCGGCGTGGATGCCGGTGTTCTCGCAGCAGCACTTCCTGTTGGCGCTGGCGGTGATCTGGACCGCGCTGGCGGCGATGCTGCTGGCCGCGCTGCGACTGTCGCGCGACCCCGCCCCCGAATCCGGCCAGACCCTGTGGGCCTGGCTGCCGCTGTCGCTGCACGCCGGCTGGCTGTCGCTGGCGGCATTCCTGAACACCGCGCAGGTGATCGTGGCCTACCGCTGGCTCTCGACCGAGCGGATGCTGCCGTGGAGCCTGGTGCTGTTCGCGCTGGCGGCGGCGCTGCTGCTGGGCATGAACCGGGCCATGCGCGGCAACCTCGCCTATGCGGCGGCGGCGCTGTGGGCGCTGGCCGCGGTCTACGCCAAACAGACCGACAGCACGCTGGCCGGTGCGCAGACTGCGGCGTGGGTGGCCTTGCTGCTCGCCGCGGTGCTGGCGCTGCAGACGCTGTGGCTGCGCCTGCGCGCGCGGCGCTGATCCATGGATGCAATGCCAGCGCGCCGCCAATCACCTGTTTTTGCCACATCGCGCTGTCTCGTAAGAGTGGCTTCGGCCGCGCCAGCGCTGTCGGGATCGCCGCGTCGCGGCTGAAGCCGCCCCTGCGCGTGTGCCTCGTGCGTGATTGGAGGCACCCGTCAATCGCCAGCCATCGGCACCCGCAGCCATTGCTGCAGCGGCGACCACGCCTGCAGCAGCCGCGGCCAGGCGAAGGCGGCATTGGCCGGGCTGCTGGACGGCAGCGCCAGCAGCACCAGCGGCGGATCGCGCAGCGGCAGGTGCGGCTGCACGAAACGCGCGAACGCCTGCGCCGCCGCCGCGCCATTGCAGGCGATGGCGCGCAGCTGTGGCAACTGCGCGATGCGATCGGGCAAGGCATTGGGAATTTCGCTGCCGCGCACGATCGCCGCGTCCAGGCTGCCGCGGCGTCGGCACTGGCCGATCACATCCCACAGGCCCACGCCGGCCGCGTGCAGCGCCTGCATCCGCGCCTCGGCGTCCAGTGCCGCATCGAAGCCGCACAGCGCCGCCATCAGCGGCCAGAACCGGTTGCGCGGATGCGCGTAGTAACGCGCCTGCTGCAACGACGCCGCACCGGGCATGGAGCCGAGCACAAGCACGCGGCAATCGTCGCGAATCTGCGCGGGCAGGCCCTGCAACAGCGGCTGCGTCGTCACGTCGCGCGCACCTGGATGAACAGCCAAAAGCCTTAAAACCTCGTTATTTCAAGCATCGGACGCAAGTGCCTGAACGTCGCCTGCATTCGTCCGGCGAGGGTCGGCGCCGATTCATCTTCTCATCGATACGGTGTGCGCGCCCACTCCCGTGGCCCCACAAGAAAAAGATGAGGAGATACCCCATGCGGTCCATTCAGATCCTGAGCCTGGCTGTCGTGTCCGCCCTTGCGTTTGCGCCCGCCGCATTCGCACAGGATGCCGATACCGCTTCCGGCAAGCACTTCTCCGTCGTCGGCAGCGCGACCCTGCTCGACCCGCATTCCAAGCCGGCGGCCGGCCTCGACGTCGATGGCGGCCCGGCGCCGACCATCAGCGCCAGCTGGCTGATCGACGACAACTGGGCGGTCGAACTGTGGGGCGCTGCCGACAAGTTCAACCACCGCGTCAAGGCCGACGGCATCGGCAAGGTCGGTACCGTCGAGCAGCAGCCGATCGCGCTGAGCGGTCAGTACCACTTCGGCCAGGCGGACAACGTGTTCCGTCCGTTCGTCGGCGTCGGTTACTACGAGTCCAACTTCAGCAACGAGAAGCTGGCTGGCCTGAACCCGGACCAGCACATCAGCCTGGACACCGCCAAGGGCGCCATCGGCACCGTCGGCGTGGACATGAACATCAACTCCACCTGGTTCGCCCGTGCCGATGCGCGCTACATGCACTCGCGTCCGGAGCTGAAGGTGGCCGGCGAAGGCACCGGCGAAGACCTGAAGCTGGATCCGTGGCTGTTCAGCTTCGGCGTCGGCGCGCGCTTCTAAGCGTTCCGTCTCCAGCGTTTGCGCAAACGGGCCCGCAAGGGCCCGTTTGTTTTTGTGCGTGCGCTGGATCGAGCGCGCGACCAGCGAAAACCGCATTGCGCGTGCACGCGGGCGCCTTCAGCGCGGCGAGCGATCGAAACCGCGGTAGCGGTCGAACCGGCGCAGGCGCCGCCGCAGCAGCCAGGCGTAGGCGCAGGCATAGCCGAGCAGCAAGGCCGCGGCGGCCAGCAGACTGGCATGACTCATCCAGCCCTCGGTCGGCCACGCCGCACCATCGGCCAGACTGCGCCAGCCTTGCCACAGTCCGGCACCGATGCGTACCGCCACCAGCGCGGTCAGACCCAAGACCAACCACAGGTTCGGCGTGTAGTGCAGCCCGTGCGGCAACGGCTCGAAGCGGGTGGCGACGATGCCGAGCGCGCCCAGCAGCGCGCCGATGCCCCAGCCGGCCAGCGCATGCGTGGCCGCACCGGGCCACCAGTGCGCGGCGATCAGGGCGAAGACCAGCACCACCACGCTGGACAGCAGCGCCGACCACAGTTGCACCGCGACCAGCCAACCGCGCGCTTGACGCCGCGCCGTGCCCACGCGAAACCGCTGCAGCAGCGACAGCGGCAAGAGCACGGCGGTCACCGCCAGCGCGATCACGATCGCCAGCGGAATGGCCAGCAGCAGCGGCATGCGCGTGGCCCGATCAGAACGCCGGCAGCACCGCGCCCTGGTACTTGCGCTGGATGAAGGCCTTCACTTCCGGGCTGGTCAGCGCCTTGGCCAGCTTCTGCACGCGCGGATCGTCCTTGTTGTCGCGACGCGCGACCAGGAAGTTCACGTACGGCGAATCCTTGCTTTCGATCGCCAGCGCGTCGCGGGTCGGGTTGAGGCCGGCGTCGAGCGCGTAGTTGGTGTTGATCAGCGCCAGGTCGACCTGGTCCAGCACCCGCGGCAGCATCGCCGAATCCAGCTCGCGGAACTTCAGCTGCTTGGGATTGGCGACGATGTCGCGCTGGGTGGACAGCGCATTGCTCGGGTCCTTGAGCTTGATGACCCCGGCCTTGTCCAGCAGGATCAGCGCGCGGCTGTTGTTGCTGGGATCGTTGGGGATCACCACGTCGGCGCCCTGCGGCAGCGCGTCCAGCGACTTGTAGCGGCGCGAGTAGGCGCCGAACGGCTCGATGTGCACGCCGACCACGGTCACCAGGTCGCTCTTGCGGTCGCGGTTGTAGGCCTGCAGGTAGGGCTCGGTCTGGAAGTAGTTCACGTCGATCTGCTTCTGCACCACCTGGTCGTTGGGCTGCACGTAATCGTTGAACACGCGCACGTCCAGGGTCAGGCCCTGCTGCTCCAGCATCGGCTTGACCACCTCCAGAATCTCGGCGTGCGGCACCGCAGTGGCGGCGACGCTGAGATGGTCGCCGGCGGCGCCGGCATCGGGCTTGCCGCAGCCGCCGAGCACGAGCACGGCGCTGGCGAGCAGGAGGCGGAACGGGAATCGGGTCATGGCAGGTATCCGGGAAAACGGGGGGGAGTGGAGGAGCGCGACCCGCGGCCGCGATGCGTGCACGCTAGCAGACGGCCGTGCAGGCGGGGCGATCCATGCGCGCAGGAGCGGCTTCAGCCGCGACCGCTCACCGGCTGACGCCCTACCGCGGTACGCAGGACATCAGCGCCGGCTGTAGTGCGCGACCAGACGGTCACCGAGCATCTGCAACGCCTGCACCAGCAGCAACAGGATCACCACGGTCACCAGGGCCACATCGGCGTGCGAGCGCTGGTAGCCGTCGCGGTAGGCCAGGTCGCCGAGGCCGCCCGACCCGATCGCGCCGCCCATCGCGGTGAAGCCGATCAGGGCGATGGTGGTCACCGTGGCGCCGGCGATCAGGCCCGGCCGCGCTTCCGGCAGCAGCACCCGCGTCACCAGTTGCCAGGTGGTCGCGCCCATCGCCAGGCTGGCCTCGACCACGCCGCGGTCCACTTCGCGCAGCGCGGTCTCCACCAGCCGCGCGTAGAACGGCGCCGCGCCCACCACCAGCGGCAGGATCGCGCCGCGCACGCCCAGCGAGGTGCCCATCGCCCACAGCGTCAGCGGGATCATCGCGATCATCAAAATGATGAAGGGCACCGAGCGCAGCACGTTGATGACCAGCGCCAGGCCGCCGTACAGCAGCGGCTTCTGGTGGGTCTGGCGCGGGCCGGTCAGGAACAGCAGCACGCCCAGCGGCAGGCCGATCAGCAGGGTCAGCGGCAGCGAACCGCCCAGCATCAGCAGCGTATCGACGGTGGCGCGGCCGATCTCGCTCCACTTGCCGGCATCGAGATTGCGGAAGAAGCCGGCGGCGGCGGTGGCGATCGGACTCATCGGCGCAGCTCCTGCACATGCACGCCGGCGGCGACGAAGGCGGCCTGCGCCGCGTCCATGTCGCCACCGACCAGGGCCACGGTCAGTTGGCCGTACGGGGTGTCCTTGATCCGGTCGATGCGCCCGGACAGGATGTTGTAGTCCACCGCGGTGGCGCGGGCGATGCGCCCGAGCAGCGGCGCGTAGGTGTCGGTGCCGAGAAAGGTCAGCCGCAGGATGCGCCCGTCCACCGCGGTGAAATCGCGGTACAGCTCGGCCTCGTCGACGTGCTCGGCCTCGGACACGAAGCGCTTGGTGGTCGGATGCTGCGGGTGCAGGAACACCTCGGTGACCGGCCCGCTCTCGACCAGATGCCCGGCATCGAGCACCGCCACGCGATCGCAGACCCGGCGGATCACCTCCATCTCGTGGGTGATCAGCACGATGGTCAGACTCAGCTCGCGGTTGATCTGCGCCAACAGCGCCAGCACCGAGGCGGTGGTCTGCGGGTCCAGCGCGCTGGTGGCCTCGTCGCACAGCAGGATCCGCGGGCGCGTGGCCAGGGCGCGGGCGATGCCGACGCGCTGCTTCTGTCCGCCCGACAGCTGCGCCGGATACTTGCCGGCATGCGCGGCCAGCCCGACCCGCTCCAGCAACTCGGCCACCCGCGCGTCGATCTCCGCGCGCGGCGTGCCGGCCAGTTCCAGCGGGAAGGCGACGTTGCCGGCGACCGTGCGCGAGGACAGCAGGTTGAAGTGCTGGAAGATCATGCCTACGCGCTGGCGCAGCGTGCGCAGCCCGGCGCGGTCCAGCGCGGTGACGTCCTCGCCGTCGATGATCAGACGACCGCCGCTGGGCTCTTCGAGCCGGTTGATCAAGCGAATCAGGGTCGACTTGCCGGCGCCGGAGTGGCCGATGATGCCGAACACCTCGCCGGCCTCGATGCGCAGGTCGAGCGGATGCAGCGCCACGACCGGCTGGCCGGCGACGGAATAGGACTTGTGCAGGCGCTCGAACTGGATCAACGCGCGGGACCGGCAGCGACGGGGGGCGCAAAGCCTAGCAGGCCAGGATGGCGTGCGTTATTCCATTCGATTCTAACGTACGCGCGCATCGCGGACCCTAGGGGCGTGCCTGCGGCGGCGGATGCGCCACCGCGCGGATCCGCTCGCGGTGCAGCAGGTACAGGCCGCTGGCGACGATGATCGCCCCGCCCGCCCAGGTCCAGACATCGGGCAGCTTGCGCCACAGCAGCCAGTCCCAGGGAATCACCCACAACAGGCCGCTGTACTCCAGCGGCGCAACCAGCGAGGCGTCGCCGCGGCGGAACGCCTGGGTCAGCGCCACCTGGCCCAGCGCCCCGGCCAGGCCCATGCCGGCGATCCAGCCGGTGTCGGCCGGGCGCAGCGGGGTCCACTCCGGCAACGCCAGCGCACCGGCGCCCAGCGCCATGATCAGCAGGAACCACACCACCAGCGATTGCGACGTGTCGGTGCGCGCCAGCAGGCTGACCAGCACCGAGGCGACCGCGTAGGCGATGGCCGCCAGCAGCACCATCAGCCCCGGCAGCGAGACGAACCCGTCCATACCCGGGCGCAGCACCACCAGCACGCCGACCAGGCCGACGCCGATCGCCGCCCAGCGCCGCGGGCCCACGTATTCGCCGAGCAGCGGCACCGACAGCGCCGCCACCAGCAGCGGCGCGACGAAGTAGATGGTGTAGGCGGTGGACAGCGGCAGGCTGCGCAAGGCCCAGGCGAAGCAGCCGATCATGGCGATGCCGAGCACGCCGCGCAGCAGATGCAAGCCCCAGCGCACCGGCCAGATCGCGCGCGGCCCGGCGCTGGCCAGCACCCATACCAGCACGAACGGCAGCGAAGCCCCACCGCGCAATGCCGCGACCTGCAGCGCCGGATAATGCGTGCTGAGCTGCTTCATCGACGCATCCATCAGCGAGAAGAACGCGACCGCGGCGATCATCCACGCGGCGGCGGCATTGGAACGGGAGTTGGGCATCGGCGCATTATCGCCGCGATCGGCGATGTGCGTGGTGCCGAGGCTCATCGCGTCGGGACTGAAGTCCCTCCCACATGGCTCCAGCCGGCGCACCGGCCGATGCCGCTTCTTGTGGGAGCGACTTCAGTCGCGACGCGCGGCGCCCACCAACGCACGACATTGCGCAACGCGCCGGAACCGACATCCGTCCCACCCTGCACGTGCCAGCCCCTGCGACACCTGCGCTGCCACTTCCCACCTGCCGCGTCCCACTCCTCGCCCGCACGTCTTACGATAGGCATCTTTGCCGAGGACTTGCCCATGCCTTCCTTCGATATCGTGTCCGAAGTCGACAAGCACGAACTGACCAATGCCGTCGACCAGGCCAACCGCGAGCTGTCGACGCGCTTCGACTTCAAGGGCGTCGACGCCAAGTTCGCGCTCGACGACCAGGTCATCACGCAATCGGCGCCCAGCGATTTCCAGGTCAAGCAGATGACCGACATCCTGCGCGCGCGCCTGCTGGCCCGCGGCATCGACGTACGTTGCCTGGAGTTCGGCGACGTGGAGACCAACCTCGCCGGCGCGCGGCAGAAGATCACCGTCAAGCAGGGCATCGAGCAGAAGCTGGGCAAGAAGATCGTGGCCACGCTCAAGGAAGCCAAGCTCAAGGTGGAAGCCCAGATCAACGGCGACAAGCTGCGGGTCAGCGGCAAGAAGCGCGACGACCTGCAGGACGCGATCGCGCTGCTGAAGAAGAGCGATTTCGAGCTGCCGCTGCAGTTCGACAATTTCCGCGACTGAAGCCGCCGCGCAAACGCCTCGCGCGTCATCGCCATGCCGGTGCAAGGGTGCAGGACGACCACCGCGTGGCGATGGTCGTTCTGCAGTCGACCGCGCGATATCGTCGCCACGCTGCGTGAGTGCACACGGCTGCGCATCGCCTCGCCTTGCAGGGCGGCACGGCAGACAGGCGATACGCCCATGTCGCGACCTGCGCATGCCGTCCGGCCTGCGCAAGCAGGCATGCCGGCATGACCACGCGAGCGCATCCCGGTCATTGCAGCCCATGCGAAAGCGACGCACTCCGCATCGGAACGAGACGACACCACGCAACGGCACTCCCGCCTCCGCGCCGGGACGCGGACGCCTAGCGCCGCAATTTCTTGCTAGGCACCCGCGGTGACGCCCGCGGCCAGCATTCTCCGCCCCTGCGCCACTTCGGCTTCCAGGTCGTGCGTCCAGATCCAGTCGAAGCGCTGCGCCAGCGTCTGCGCCAGCCGCGTATCGTCGGCGCCGGCCTGCGGATCGCGCAGTTCGTACAGCTCGCCGGCCTCGCGCGAGGTGCGCTGCACGCGGCAGGCGCGCGGCAGGCGCAGGCGCTCGTAGACCTGCAGCAGGGCCGGCAGATCGCCGCGCGTCAGGCCAGGCGTGGCCAGCAGTTGCGCCAGCAGATAGGCATCCTCCAGGCCCTGCCCGGCGCCGGCGCCCTGGTGCGGCAACATCGCGTGCGCGGCATCGCCGATCAGCGCCAGCCGCCCATGCACATAGCCGGGCAGCTCGGCCAGATCGTGCAGCGCCCAGTGCGTGGGCGTGTCGATGCACTCCAGCAGCGTACGCGCCGCCTCGCCCCAGTGCGCGAACGCCTCCAGCATCTCGCGGCGGCTGGCCTCGCGTACCCAGGCCTGGCCAGCGCGCCATTGCGGCGCCGGCTCGCTGCGGTCGGAGACGAAGGCAACCACGTTGATCAGCCTTCCCTGCTTCACCGGGAAGGTCAGGATGTGCGCGTCCAGGCCCAGCAACATCTGCGGCACGTCGACCAGGTGCGCGTCCACGCCGCGGGCGGCGAAAGCGGCACGCAGCCGCGCGGCGTCGATCAGGCCGCGATAGGCGCAGGTGCCGGTGAAACGCGGTTCGGCCGGTGCATGGCCGAGCGCACGCAGCACTTCGCCGCGCATGGCGGACTTGATGCCGTCGGCGGCGATCAGCACGTCGCCTTCGTACTGGCTGCCGTCGGCGAAGCGCACGCGCGCCACGTCGGCGTCCTGGTCCACGGCGACTGCGCGTTTGCCGAACCTGGCCAGCCCGAACGGCAGGCGGGTGGCCAACGCATCGAGGAAGTCGGCGCGGTGCACCGACGACTGGCCGACGCCGGGCGCCAGGGTCTGGCCCAGCAGCCGCGCGTCCTCGCCGCGGCGCCATTCGAACCAGACGTCCTGCCATGGGGCGGGGGTGCGGTCGGCGAGTTCGGCATAGGGCTCGCCCATGCCCAGGCCGGCCAGCGCGCGTACCGCATTGGGGCCGAACGAGACGCCGGCGCCGATTTCGCCGAAGGCCGGCGCCGATTCGAACAGTTGCACGTCGAGATGGCGGTGCCGGCACAGGCCCAGGGCCAGACCGACGCCGGCGATGCCGCCGCCGACGATGCCGATGCGCAGGGGGGATGCAGGATTCATCTGGAGTCTCCGGTGGGGAATGTCAGTCGCGGCCAGCCAGCAGGATTTTCTCGGCCAGCAGCGCAGGCGCGCTGAAACACACTTCGTGGCTGCCCGGCAGGCTGACCAGACGGTAACCGCCCAGGCGCGCGCTCAGCCGCGGATGCCAGCCGTACTCGCCCGGCGGCAGTGCCACATCGTCGGTGGCATAGAGCCAGCTGCGCGGGATCTGCAGCTCGTGGAAACGCTTGAGCGGTACCGCGTCGAAATGGCTGCGCGCGGGGGTCGGACTCAACTGCGCGTACGCCTGCTGCGCCTGCGCCAGGTCGGCGTCGCCGATGAAGCCGTCGCGCCAGATCGGAAACGGCAGCATGATGCCGCCGTCGGCATCGACCGCGTTCTTCCACAGCGCCTGATAGTGCGGCGGCAACAGATCGAACAGCGCCTCGCCGTCGCGCAGCACGAAGGCGTTGTGGAAGATCAGCCGCTTGCAGCGCTCCGGCTCCTCCTCGGCCAGGCGTTGCACGATGCTGCCGCCCCAGCTGTGGCCGAGCACGACCAGGTCGCGTAGGTCGTGGCGGCGCACGTAGTCCACCACCGAGGCCACGCAGTCGGCGTGCGAGACGCGCTTGTCGGCGCCCACGCCATGCCCGGCGATGGTCGGTGCGTGCACCTGCACGCCGTGCGCGCGCAGATGGGCGGCGACGCCGTCCCAGGCGTGGCCGTCGTGCCAGGAACCGTGCAGCAACAGATAGGTTTGCATGGGGTCGTCTCCGTGTGGCTCAGCGGAAGGTCCAGCCGAGGCCGAAAGTGAGATAGGTGAGGTCGCGGGTCCCGGCCTGCACGCCGCCGCTGGCGACCGAACCGCCCGGTGCGTGGGTGACGCTGCCGGTCAGCGACAGCTGCGGCGACAGCCGCCAGGTCGCGCCAAGCGCGTAGTGGCGGTACTGCGCCAACGGCGCCAGCACCGCGAGTTGCGCCTGGCTGTCGGGGATCAGGCGGCTGCCGCGGGAATAGCCGGCCCGCAGCGACCAGGCATCGTTGAGGCGGTAGTCGGCACCCAGGCGGAACACGCGCTGGCTACGCCAGCCGAAGCCCGGACCGTTCGGATCGCCGAACGCGCCGCCCTCATCGACGCGATTGCCGTAGGAGCGCTCGCCGGCCCAGTCGATCCACAGCCAGTCGGCCGCCACGGTCAGCGCATCGCTGGCCTGCCAGGCCAGACCGACACCGGCCTGCTGCGGCATGTTCAGACGGCCTTCCGGCAGCAGCGCACGGTAGCGCTGCATCTGGCCGAAGCGGATGCGGCTGGACCAGGTGACGCCGGCGCTCAGGCGCGGCGCGAGCTGGCCGTACCAGCCCACGGCGACACCGTATCCGTAGGCCGCATCGGCCCCGGCCGACTGGAAGCCGACCCCCTCCAGGCCGGCGACGTGCAAGCGCTGGTAGGCCAGCCGCGGCGAGATGCCCAGGTACTGGTGCTCGCCCACGCGCCAGGCCAGGGTCGGCGCGAATACCACCTGCTGCAGCTTGGACAGGGTGTTGTGGCTGCCATACACCGGAGCGCCGTAGTCCAGCGCGACGCCGTGGCCGAACACCGACACCCCCAGGCTCAGGTCGTCGTTGAGTTGATGGTTGTAGCCGGCGGTGGGCACCGGAACCAGCGCATCGTCGCCGTAGCGGTTGGGGCCGACCTGCGCGCGCACCGGCGCCGCGATCAAGGTGAGGTCGGCGTCCATGCGGTCGCCGACCGCGCCCATGCCGGCCGGGTTGTTGGCGGACGCCGCCGCGTCCAGCGGCAACGCGATCGAGGTGCCGGCCAGGCCCTGGGTCTGTGCGCCGTAGCCGGGCAGGGCCACGCCGTTGTTGGCGGCTGCGCCGCCGGACACCGCCGCCATGGTCCACAGCAGCGTGGTCCAGCGTGGCGTGCCCTGTCGTTGCGCCCTGCGGCGCATTGGATGTGCGAACTGCTGCATGATCGAGCCCTCCCTCCGAGCCGATGCGTGGGTGCGGCCGCCGACCGGCGGCACGCGGGGTCCGCACTGCCGTCGTGACGACCGGCAGCGCGGGATGTTGGAAACGGCACTCATCCTTTGTGCACGCGTCGGCCGACACGGCGACGCGGTACGACGCGAACGCAAGACCGTGCGCGCGACCGGTACGGACGCTCGCGACGATCGAAGCAGGAGACGACTGACCTCGGCGATGCATCCATGCGTCCGACACTGCCCCGCATCACACCAGGCGTCCAAGACCATGTCAGTCTCGTTTCATACCCTGCTGGTATGTTCATCGCGCGATGCGCGCTAGCACTGGATCTTCCGCGATGCAACATGCGCGTTCGATGGCGTGCATGCCGACGCAGCGGCAGCGTCGCCGCAGGCGCACGCCCGCATCGCTTGCGCAAACGCCAACGCCTGGACGCGCACGCACACGCGCTCTGCGCCGCCTCGGCAAGGTTGCGCATGCCAGTGTCTGCATGCCACTGGACACCCCGCGCGCCGCAGCGCGCAGACAGCCACGCACGCGCAGCGCAGCGGCGCGCGGCGCGCGGCGCTACACGGCACGGGCTTCATCGGGCGGCGGCGCGCCGCCATCGCACGCGCGCTGCGGCGGTGCGGTCCGGCAACGCAAGGTGGGCAACGCAGACACCGCTCAGGCGCTGCACTGCGGCGCAGCCTGGCACGCGCGCCGGCCTCCCGCGTCTCGGCCGAGGCAGGCAGGATGCCGGCGAACGCGCACGGCGAGGGCCCGATCAAAAAAAACGGCACCGGCATCGCCCACGGCAGCGTGTGGCGACGTCGGTGCCGAGGCAGGCGCGACGCCTGCTGCGGGGACACGCGCGACGGCAGCGCCGTCGCCAGCGCAAGGCTCAGCTGGCCATGCGCAGGATCGGCTTGAGGGTGATGCCGCTGCTGCTGTCGGCGGCGGCCTGGTTGATGTCGCTCAACGGATAGAACTTCACCAGCTTGTCGAACGGGAAGCGGCCCTGCTGGTACAGCGTCACCAGTTGCGGAATGAACACCTGCGGCACGCTGTCGCCCTCGACGATGCCGCGGATGCTGCGTCCGCCCAGCAGCAGGTTGTTGACGTCGAAACCGGCCATGGTGCCGAGCTTGGGTGCGCCGACCACGCCGATCGTGCCCAGGCTGGCCAACGCTTCGATGCCCGCCTCCAGCAACTGCGGACGCCCGGTGGATTCGAGCGCGAAGTCGGCGCCGCCGCCGGTGATCGCGCGCACCGCTTCCACCAGATCGCCTTCGCGGTTGTCGATCACGTGCGTGGCGCCCAGTTCCTTGGCCAGCGCCAGCCGCGACGGCACCACGTCCACGGCGATGATGCAGGCGGCGCCGGCCACGTGCGCGGCCATCACCGCGCTGAGTCCGACCGCACCGGCGCCGATCGCCACGAAGCTGCTGCCAGGACGCACCTTCAGCGCATTGATCACCGCGCCGGCTCCGGTCTGGATGCCGCAGCCCAGCGGGCCGAGCAGTTCCAGCGGCGCCTCGCGCGACACCCTGATCGCATTGTTCTCGCGCGCCAGCGCATAGGTGGCGAACGAGGACTGGGCGAAGAAGTGGTCGTGCAGCGGCTGCCCGTGCAGATCCTCGATGGCGGTATGGCCATGCGCGTCGGCACCGCCGAAGTTGCGCGGGAAGAACTCCTGGCAATACGCCGCATGCCCGCCATCGCAGGGATTGCAGTGGCCGCAGGCGCCATAGGTGAGCACCACGTGGTCGCCGACCTGCAGGCTCTTGACGTTGGGACCCAGCGCTTCGACCACGCCGGCGCCCTCATGGCCGAGCACCGCCGGCAGCGGCACCGGGTAGTACTGATCGCGCACGATCAGGTCGGTGTGGCACAGGCCGGTGGCCACCACCCGCACCAGCACCTCGTCGTCCTGCGGCGCGCGGATGCGCGCCTGCTCGATGGTGAAGGGCTGTTGCGGCGCGTGCGCGACCGCCACGGTGATCTCGCGTTTATCGGTTGCTGCGTTCATCGCACTGTCTCCTGGGGTTCAAAGCGGATAGGCGGGCGCTGCGCCCTTGACGGTCAACCACTGCCACTGGGTGAACTCTTCCAGGTTCGCCGGGCCGCCGATGCTGCTGCCGTTGCCGGAGGCGCCGACGCCGCCGAACGGATTGACCACCTCGTCGTTGACGGTCTGGTCGTTGATGTGCAGCAGGCCGGTGCGCAACTGCTCGCCCAGCGCCATTGCGCGGCCGACGTCGGCCGACAGCACCGCCATCGACAGCCCGTACTCGGTGTCGTTGGCCAGGGCGACGGCCTCGGCATCGGTGTCGAACGGCACCACCACCGCCACCGGAGCGAAGATCTCCTCGCGGAAGGCCGGGTTGTCGGGGGTGACGTCGCTGAGCACGGTGGGCTCGAAGAACAGGTCGCGGTAGCCGCCGCCGGCGGCGACGGTGGCACCGGCCTCGCGCGCGGCCGCGACTAGGCGCGCGGCGTGATCGCGCTGGGTCGCATCGATCAACGGGCCGAGCGCGACCTCGCCGCTGGCCGGGTCGCCGACGCTCAGGCTCCTGGCCTTGGCCGCCAGCCGCTCGACGAACTGCGGGTAGAGTGCGCGCTGCACCAGCACGCGGCCGGCGGACATGCAGATCTGGCCCTGGTGCAGATACGCGCCCCAGGCGGTGTTGGCGATCGCCAGATCCAGGTCGGCATCGTCGAGCACGATCAGCGAGTTCTTGCCGCCCAGTTCCAGCGACACCTTCTTCAGATGACGGCTGGCCGCCTCGCCGACCTTGCGCCCGGCCGCGGTGGAACCGGTGAACTGGATCATCGCCACGTGCGGATCGGCGGTCAGTGCGGCGCCGGCGCCGCCATCGCCGGGCAGCACGTGCAGCACGCCGGCCGGCAGGCCGGCCAGTTCGAACAGCCGCGCGATGACCGCGCCGCCGCAGATCGCGGTGCGCGGATCGGGCTTGAGCACCACCGCGTTGCCCAGCGCCAGCGCCGGCGCCACCGCGCGCATGGCCAGGTACAGCGGGAAATTGAACGGCGCGATGACGCCAACCACGCCCAGCGGACGGCGCCGCGCCAGACTCAGGCGCCCCGCCGCGGAGGGCAGCACCTCGCCGGCGCTGCGCGACGGCAGCGCCGCCGCTTCGTGCAGGGCGGTGGCGCACAGGGCCGCTTCGAAGCCGGCCTTGCCTTGGGTGGAACCGCTCTCGCGCACCAGCCAATCGGCGATCTCCTGCTGGAACCGCTCGGCCAGTTGCGCGGCCTGGCGCAGTACCTGCGCGCGTTGCGCATACGGCGCCGCGGCCCAGCCGCGTTGCGCCTGCGCAGCGGCGGCGGCCGAGACCGCGACCTGCGCCGGGCCAGCCAGGCCGACGCGGCCGAGCTGCTCTCCGCTGGCCGGCGCGATCGCCTCCGCGCTCTCGGTGGCGGCCTGCCACTGACCGGTGAAAAGCGCTCCGTGCCAGAAATCGTGCTGCAGCAAAAGCGTATCGTTCATGCGGGTGTTCTCCTGGGAATCGGGGTTGCCGGTCATGCCAGTCGCGCGCTCAGGAAGGCGGCGGCATGTTCGATGGCGCGCACGGCGGCCGGCAGCACGCCGGCCATTTCGACGAAGCCGTGCACCATGCCCGGCAGTTCGACGTACTCCACCGCCACCCCGGCCGTGCGCAGGGCATCGGCGTAGTGGCGGCCGTCGTCGCGCAGCACGTCGCAGGCGGCGGTGTAGATCAAGGCCGGTGGCAGTCCGCGCAGATCGGCCGCGCGCAGCGGCGACAGCCGGCTGTCGCTGGGGTCGTACTCGGCCACGAACGGCGCCGACATCGCCTGCATCACCGCCAGCGTCAGCGGCGGCACATGCGCGTTCTCGTGGCGCGCCGCAAAGTCCTGCGATGCCGGCGACAGATCCGTACTGGGATAGAACAGCGCCTGCGCGCGCAGCGCCACCGCACTGCCGCGCAACTGCTGACAGGCCACCGCCGCCAGACTGCCGCCGGCGCTGTCGCCGGCCACGGCCAGGCGGCCGGCATCCAGGCCCAGCTCGCCGGCATGCGCCGCCAGCCAGGCGATCGCCGCGACGACGTCCTGCGGGCCGGCCGGGGCCGGATGTTCCGGCGCCAGCCGGTAGTCCACCGCCACCACCGCGCACGCGGCCGCCTGCGCCAGGCGCCGGCAGACCGGATCGTGGGTGTCCAGATCGCCGGCACTCCAGCCGCCGCCGTGCAGATAGACGATGGCCGCGGTGGCCTGCGGCGCGCTGACCGGCCGATACAGGCGCAGCGGGATCGGACCGGCCGGCCCCGTGGCGGTCAGCGCACGGACCTCGGCCACCGGCAACGGCGTGCCGCCGAGCAGCGCGCCGATCTGACCGTAGGCCTGGCGCAGCTGCGGGATCGGCAGGGTCTCCAGCGGGGGCGCGCCGCTGGCGGCCATGCCTTGCAACACCGCCAGCACGTCCGGCGCCAGCCGCGAAGGGTCGAAGAGAGGGGACTGCATGGCGTTCGCTCCAGGAAAGGACAGAGGTGAGGACACGGGGGTCAGTGGGCGCCGCCGGTGCGCGGCGGCAGGCCGCGGCGACGCGCGCACGGCGGGCCGGGCGGGTGGATCATCCCTGGTCGCCGCCGCCCACCGGCAGCACCGTCCCGGTGATGTAGGAAGCCTCGTCCGAGGCCAGGAACAGGATCGCCGCGGCCTGCTCGTCGAGCGTGCCGTAGCGTTTCATCAGGCTCGATTCCACGGTCTGCGCGACGATCTGCTGATACCAGGCCTGCGCCTGCGCGCTCTGCGCATCGGCATTGCGCGGCACCCGCCGCGGCGGCGCCTCGGTACCGCCCGGGGCGACCGCGTTGACGCGGATGCCATGCGCGGCGTGCTCGAACGCCAGGCACGCGGTCAGCGCGTTGACCCCGCCCTTGGCCGCGCCGTACGGCACGCGATGGATGCTGCGGGTGGCGATGGAGGAGACGTTGACGATCGCCCCGCCACCCTGCGCGATCATGTACGGCAGCGCCGCGCGGCATCCCCACAGCGCCGGGAACAACGAGCGCCGCACCTCGGCCTCGATCTGCGCCGGGGTGTATTCCTGGTACGGCTGCGCCCAGATGGTGCCGCCGACGTTGTTCACCAGCACGTCGATGCGGCCCATCTGCGCCTGCGCGAACTGCATCGCCCGCGCGTTTTCCTCGTAGTGTTCCAGGTCGGCCACCAGCGTGGCGACTTCGGCCGGCGCCAGTGCCTGGGACAGTTCGGCGACATGGTCGGCGCGGTCCACCAGCACCAGCCGTGCGCCCTCGGCGGCGGCACGCTCGGCCACGCGCAGGCCGATGCCCTGCGCCGCGCCGGTAATCACCACCACCTTGCCGGCGAAACGCGCGCTCATGCGGCCCGTTCCTGCACCGGCGCCACGGCGCTGGGGGTGAACTTCTCGTAGTGGAAGGCGGCCGGAACCAGCCCGATGCCGGAAAAATGCGTGCGCACCGCTTCGACCATCGGCGGCGGTCCGCACAGGTACACGTCCACGTCGCCGCCGTGCAGGGCGTGCGCCGGCAGGTGCTCGGTGACGTAGCCGGTGCGCGGATGCGCCGCCGCCGGATCGACCACGCAGGTATCGAACGTGAACCAGTCGGCCTGCTCGGCCAGCGCCTGCAGGCGCTCCAGCAGCACCAGATCGGCGCCGCGGGTCACGCCGTACATCAGATGCACCGGATGCGCGCAGCCGCTGGCCTGCAATTGCGCCAGCATCGACAGGAACGGCGCAAGGCCGGTGCCGCCGGCCAGCAACAGCAGCGGCCGGGTGATCTCGCGCAGGTAGAAGCTGCCCAGCGGGCCGTTGAGGTCCAGGACCTGTCCCGGCGTGGCCGTGTCCAGGTAGGCGCTCATCAGGCCACCGGGGACGCGCCGGATGAGGAAGGTCAGCGTGGACGCGCCCGGCGCGGAACTGAAGGAATACGCGCGCAACTGGCCGCTGCCGGGCACGGCGATGTTGACGTACTGGCCGGGCAGGAAGGCCGGCGCCGGGCCGATCGTTTCCAGGGTCAGTTCCAGCGCGGCGTCGGCATGCGCGACCACCGCCGCCACCGTGGCCTGGAAGTGCACGCTCCCGGTCTTGCAGGCGAGCGAGGTCGCCGGCACCGCCACGGCGCAGTCCGACTGCGGCCGCATCTGGCAGGTCAGGACCATGCCGGCGGCGGCTTCATCGGCGCTGAGCGCGTCCTCGATGTAGTCCTCGCCCAGATCGTAGCGCCCACGTTCGGCGCGGCACTTGCAGGTGCCGCACACGCCGTCGGCGCAATCCATCGGCAGGTTGATGCGCTGGCGGAAGGCGGCGTCGAGCACCGTCTCGCCGTCGTTGCAGTCGATGAAGCGGGTGATGCCGTCTTCGAAATTCAGCGCGATGCGATAGGACATGGCGGTTGCTCGCAGGTACGTGCCGATCAGACGTGGTAGACGTCGACGACCTGGCGGATGTAATCGTTCTTCAGCACGATGGTCTTGCGCGCGATGCGCAGCGCGTCGTCCTGCCGGCGCAGGGTCAGCGTCACCGTGCCAAAGAACTGGTCGGTGACCTTGTAGCGATGGCTGAGCGTGTGGAAATTGTGCCGCACCTCGATGTCCTGCCCGTGCTCGGACAGCACCTCGATGTTGCTCAGGTTGTGGCTGGTGCGCGGCTCCGGCGTGGAGGCCCCGGAGCGCTCGGTCTTGATGCGGAACACGCGGTCCTCCAGCCCGGAGCGATCGGCGTAGTAGATCAGCGAGATCTGCGACTGCGGATCGTCGGTGAGGCGGTCGTCGTCGTCCCAGGCCGGCATCCAGTACACCGCGTCCTCGGCGTACAGGGTCAGCCACTCGTCCCACTGGCGGTCGTCGAGCAGGCGCGCCTCGCGGTACAGGAAGGCGCAGATGGTCTGGTAGTCGGTGCTCATGCCGTACCCTCGCGTTCGCGTGCGATCGCCTCGCGCATCGCCTCCGCCCAGTACGCGTGCTGGCGCACGAACAGGCCTTCGTCCTCGCTGCGCTCGCCCGACAGCAGCGGCGCCAGTCCCATCCGCCGCGCATTCTCGTCGGGGCCGTCGATCCACAACGGCGCGCCGCGGCTGAGATCGTTCCACGGCGCCGCGCCGGCGGCGTAGCCGGCCTGGCACGCGCGGAACTCCTCCAGGTCGTCGGCGGTGCCCATCCCCGAGACGTTGAAGAAATCCTCGTACTGGCGGATGCGCAGCGCACGGTCGCGCGCGCTTTCGCCCTTGGGCGCGAAGCAGAAGATGCTGACCTCGGTCTTGTCCACGTCCAGCGGCCTGACCACGCGGATCTGCGTGGAGAACTGGTCCATCAGGAACAGGTTCGGATACAGACACAGGTTGCGCGTCTGCTCGACGATGAACGCGGCGCGGTCGGCGCCCAGGCGCTGCGCCAGTTCCTCGCGCTGCGCGTACACCGGGCGCACTTCCGGGTTCATGGTCTTGGTCCACAGCAGGATGTGGCCGTTCTCGAAGCCGTACACGCCGGCGACGCTCTTGCTCCAGCTGCCGGCATCGACCGCCGGGGTGCCTTCCTGCTTGCGCCGGCTCATGGTGGCGGCGTAATTCCAGTGCACGGTGCTGACGTGGTAGCCGTCGCAGCCGTTCTCCATCTGCAGCTTCCAGTTGCCGTCGTAGACATAGGACGAGTTGCCGCGCAGCACTTCCAGCCCCTGCGGCGCCTGATCGACGATCTGGTCGATGATGATCCGGGTCTGCCCCAGGAACTCGTGCAGTGGCGCCACGTCCTCGCGCAGGCTGCCGAACAGGAAGCCGCGGTAGCTCTCGAAGCGCGGCACGCGCTTGAGATCGTGGCTGCCGTCCTGGCCGAACTGCGGCGGGTACTGGGTGGTCTTCTCGTCCTTGACCTTGAGCAGCTTGCCGGTATTGGAGAAGGTCCAGCCATGGAACGGACAGGTGAAGCTGCCCTTGTTGCCGTGCTTGCGCCGGCACAGCATCGCGCCGCGATGCGCGCAGGCGTTGATGACCGCGTGCAGTTCGCCGTGCTTGTCGCGGGTGATCACCACCGGCTGACGGCCGATGTAGGTGCTGTAGTAGTCGTTCGGCGCGGGGATCTGGCTCTCGTGCGCCAGATAGATCCAGTTGCCCTCGAAGATGTGCTTCATCTCCAGCTCGAACAGGTCGGCGTTGGTGAAGATGTCGCGGCGGCAGCGGAACCTGCCTTCGGCATGGTCGTCCTGCACGGCGCTGGCGAGCAGGTCGTCGAGCGCGGTCGCTTTGTCGATGACGGCGGACATGTGGCGTTGTCTCCTGGGGGAAGGCGGCGGCCGTGCGCGGCGGCAGGCCGCCGCGACGACGACGGACGCGGTTGGCGCAGCAGACGCCTAGGCGGCGGCGCGTCGGCGCAGCGGGTTGGCCTGGTTGTCGACGCCGTCGACAAGCGCGGTGAGGCGGAAGTCGAAATGGATCTCGGCGAACGGACCGTCCACGCCATTGGCGGCGATGCTGGCCGCGTCGCTGTGCTCGACGATCGCCGGCACCAGGCCGTCACGGGTGGCGTAGGCGAAGTCGTCGTTGACCAGCGGGTCGCCGGCGATGTTGATCTGCGTGGTCAGCTTGCGGTGGCCGTCGGCGCCGACGAAGAAGTGGATGTGCGCCGGACGCTGGCCATGGCGGCCGAGCGCGAACAGCAGGCGTTCGGTCGGGCTGCCCGGCGGCACGCCGTAGCCCTTGGGCACGATGCTCTGGAAACGGTACTGGCCGTTGTCGTCGGCGACGATGGTGCGGCGCATGTTGAACGGCGCCTGCTTGCCGGTGGGATCGAAGTGCGAATAGAAACCGCGCGTGTCGCAGTGCCACACCTCCACCGTGGCGCCGGGCAGCGGGTGGCCGTCGGCGGCGTACACGGTGCCGTGCATGATCAGGGTGTGGCCGTTTTCGTCGCTGCCGTCGTCGAGCCGGGCGAAGCCGTGCGCCACCGGCGCACCGGCCACGTACAGCGGCCCTTCGATGGTGCGCGGGGTCGGATTGTCGATGCCCAGTTCGGCGTCGATGGCGTCCAGGCGCAGGTCCAGGAAGTGGTCAACGCCCAGCCCGGGCGAGATCAGCCCGGCCTGACCGGCCGCACCCAGGTCGTTGAGCCAGGCGACGGCGGTCCAGTATTCGTCGGGGGTGACGTTCAGGTCGTCGATGGCCTTGAACAGGTCCGACAACAACCGGTGCATGATCTGCTTCGCCCGTGCGTCGCCGCCGGCCTGGTCCAAACCGCAGACCGACCGCAGAAATGCCTGCACGTTCGCAGTCTCGAAAATCTTGACGCTCATCGTATGGTCCCTTCTTTGCTCATGGTGGCGTTGGCTGCCTTGAGACGTTCCCCTCCCCAGGGAAGCGTCGTTGCTTCGGTTCTAGCGATCGTCCTCGTACAGCGAGGACGGGTGCCGGCACAGCGGCGTGACGGCGATACGCATGTAGGGAAACAGCGGCAGCGACAGCAGCAGGGCGTGCAACTGGGTGTTGTCGGCCACGTCGAAGATGCTGACGTTGGCGTATTGCCCGACCACCCGCCAGATGTGCCGCCACTGGCCGCTGCGCTGCAGTTCCTGGAAACGCGCCTTTTCCTGCGCCTTGAGTTGCTCGGCGCGCTCGGGCGGCATGTCGCCGGGCAGGTTCACTTCCATGGTCACGTGGAACAGCATGGTCATGGCTCCTGGCTGGGCGCGACCGGCACCGCCACGCGGCGGCGGTCGCGACGGAAGGCATCCACCCGCGCCTCGTCCAGGGCGATGCCCAGGCCCGGCGCGCGCGGTACGTGCAGATGGAAATCCTCGTAGCGCAGCGGCTCGGCGAGGATCTCTTCGGTCAGCAGCAGCGGCCCGAACAGTTCGGTGCCCCACTGCAGATGGGGGAAGGTGGCGAAGACATGGGCCGAGGCGATGCTGCCGATCGCCCCTTCCAGCATCGTGCCGCCGTACAGGCCGATGCCGGCGGCATCTGCGATCGCGGCGACCTTCTGCGCGGCGAACAGGCCGCCGGATTGTTCGATCTTCACCGCGAACACGTCGGCGGCGCCCTGCTGGGCGGCCTGGAAGGCGCTGTCCGGGCCGTTGAGCATCTCATCGGCCATCAGCGCGATCGGGAAGCGCCGCATCAGCCGCCGCATCGCCGCCAGCGACGCCACCGGCTGTTCGACCAGTTCGCAGCCGGCGTCGGCCAGCGCCGGCAGCGCGCGCACCGCCTCGGTCTCGCTCCAGGCCATGTTGACGTCCACCCGCACCGCGCCGCGCGCCCCCAACGCGCGCTTGATCGCCGCCACGTGGGCCACGTCCTCGGCGACGCTGCGCGTGCCGATCTTCAGCTTGAACACGTTGTGCCGGCGCTCGGCGAGCATGCGTTCGGCCTCGGCGATGTCGCGTTCGGTGTCGCCGGAGGCCAGCGTCCACGCCACCGGCAGGCGATCGCGCAGGCGCCCGCCCAGCAGCTCGGACACCGGCAGGCCGAGCCGCTGGCCGTGGGCGTCGAGCAGCGCGGTCTCGATCGCGCACTTGGCGAAATGGTTGCCCTTGACCAGGCCGCCGATCCGCTGCATCAGCGCCTGCACCGCGCAGGCATCGGCCCCGACCAGCAGCGGCGTGATGTAGCGGTCGATCGTCAACTGCATGCCTTCCGGGCTCTCCGCGCCGTAGGCCAGACCGGCGATCGTGGTGCCCTCGCCCAGCCCGACCACGCCGTCGCTGCAATGCAGGCGCACCAGCATCAGGGTCTGCCCGCGCATCGTCGCCATCGACAGGCGATGCGGGCGGATCGTGGGCAGGTCGAGCAGCAGCGTCTCGACGCGTTCGACGGTGGCGGTGGTGGGGTGCGGTGACATGGCGCCGATTCTTGGCCCGGCACGGCACTGCCGTCCAAGACTGAATGCAGCACCATTTCATACCCTGAAGATATAGTATGGCGGGAAACCTAGACGTTCATGATTTGCTGCAGCACAGCATACTTTGAATGTCATGTAACTTTCCGCCACAGCGAGCGTCTATGGATCTGCGTCAACTCCGCTACTTCGTGGCCGTCGCCCGCGAACGCAACTTCACCCGTGCCGCAGAAATCCTGCATATCGCGCAACCGCCGCTGAGCCGGCAGATCCAGCAGATCGAACAGCAACTGGGCGTGCCGCTGCTGGTGCGGCGCAGCCGCCCGCTGCGTCTCACCGACGCCGGACGGCTGTTCTACGAGGAAGCGCTGCAGGTGCTGGGCCGGGTCGAGCAGATGACCGAGGCCGCGCGCCGGCTCGGCCGCAGCGAGCGCCGCGTGGCCTCGATCGGCTTCGTCGCCTCCACCCTGTACGGCGGTCTGCCCACGGTGGTGCGGCGCCTGCGCCAGGCGCGACCGGACCTGGAAGTGCGCCTGGTCGAGCTGATGTCCAGCCAGCAGGTGGAAGCGCTGAAGGAAGGCCGCATCGACCTGGGCTTCGGCCGCGTGCGCAGCAGCGACCAGCATGTCGAACGCCTGGTCCTGCGCGAGGAGCGCCTGGTCGCGGCGATCCCGATGGAACACCCGCTGGCCGCGGAGGACGCGCCGCTGCCGCCGGCGGCGCTGGCCGGGCAACGGCTGCTGCTCTATCCCAGCCATCCGCGCCCCAGCTTCGCCGATCAGGTGCTGTCGCTGCTGCAGGATCACGGCGCGCATCCCAGCGAACTGCAGGAGGTGCGCGAGCTGCAGACCGCGCTGGGCCTGGTCGCGGCCGAGAGCGGGATCTGCCTGATCCCGGCCTCGGCGCGGTCGATGCGCAGCGACCTGCATTACCGCCTGATCGACGACGAACACGCCACCTCGCCGATCATCATGAGTTATCGCCGCAACGACGACTCCGGCCTGGTGGAACTGACCAAGCAACTGATCCGCGAGATGTATGCCGAGCATCCGCCGTGGCTGGACGTGTCCTACAACCGCTGGAACGCACCGTAACCCCGGCCACCGGCGCCTATCCGGCATACACTGGCCGCCGCGCGCGGCCCCGTGCCCACGCGCGCCGCCCCTTCGCCGCCGCCGACGCCATGCCTCCCACCTCGCTTGCCCCCGCCTCCGACGACCCGATCGCCCTGACCCGCCGATGGCTGGAGCGCGCGGTGATCGGGCTGAACCTGTGTCCGTTCGCCAAGGCGGTGTACGTCAAGCAGCAGGTGCGTTTCGTGCTCAGCGATGCCAGTACGCCCGAGGCGCTGCTCGAACAACTGGCCGAAGAACTGGTGCTGCTGCGCGACACCCCGGCCGAGCAGATCGACACCACGCTGATCGTGCACCCGGACGTGCTGCAGGACTTCCTGGACTACAACGACTTCCTCGACAACGCCGACGCCGCGGTCGAGGCGCTGGACCTGCAGGGCGTGCTGCAGGTCGCCAGTTTCCATCCGCAGTACCAGTTCGCCGGCACCGCGCCGGACGATATCGGCAACTACACCAACCGCGCGCCCTACCCCACCCTGCACCTGCTGCGCGAGGACAGCGTGGAACGCGCAGTGGCCGCCTTCCCGGACGCGGACGTGATCGTCGAGCGCAATCTGCAGACCCTGGAGAAGCTGGGGCTGGAGGGCTGGAAGCGGGCGGTTGGGGAGCGGGATTCGTGATTTGGGATTCGGGATTCGTAGAAGCGGGATTTGCGACGGGGCGTGGCGCCACGCGCTTTTGCCAATCCCCAATCCCGACTCCCTAATCCCGGCCCTCGAACAGCACCGCCACGTCCGCCGCCTCCAGCACCCGCCACTGCCCCGAGGGCAGATCGTCCAGGCCGAAGCCGCCGATGCGGCTGCGGTGCAGCGCGGCCACGTGGTTGCCGACGGCGGCGAACATGCGCCGCACCTGGTGGTAGCGGCCTTCGTGCAGGGCCACGCGCACCTGGCGCGGTCCCAGCGTCTCCAGTTCCACCGGCAGCAGCGGCGTGGTCTCGCCGTCGAGCAGCAGCGTGCCGCTGGCGAACTGCGCGGCCTCGTCGCCGCGCAGGTCCTCGGCCAGGGTGGCCTCGTAGACCTTGGCCAACCGCGCCTTGGGCGAGACGATGCGATGCAGCAGCGCACCGTCGTCGGTCATCAGCAGCAGACCGCTGGTGTCGCGGTCCAGCCGCCCCACCGTGGACAGCAGCGGCGAGCGCAGGCGGAAGCGCGGCGGCAGCAGGTCGTAGACGATGCGCCCCGGATCCTTGGTCGAGCAGGTGTAGCCGACCGGCTTGTGCAGCGCCAGGATCAGCCCGGGCGGCGGGTCCAGCGGCTCGCCGTCGACCCGGATCGCCGCGTGCGGCACCTGGTCGTCGGCATACAGCACCTCGCCCTCGGCGTCGGTGATGCGGCCCTCGCGGAACATCAGCGCCACCTGCTTGCGGCTGCCGTAGCCCAGGTTGGCCAGGTGCTTGACCAGTTTCATCGGCGCGCTCCGGCACGGCTGCGCACCGCGTGGATCAGCTTGAAGCCGTCGCGGGTGGCGAGCACCTCGGTCTCCCCGAAGCTGGCGTCGAGCACCGCCTCGTAGGGCAGATGCCGGTTGGCGACCAGGAACAGCCGCCCGCCGGGCGCCAGCGCCTGCGCCGCCACCGCGATGAAGCGCCGGCCGATGTCCGGCCGTTCCATCCGCCCCGGCGCATGGAACGGCGGATTGCTGACGATGACGTCGTACTGCCCCGGCAGTCCGGTGGTCACGTCGTGCCAGTGGAAGCCCAGCGTCGGGCCGGCCGGTGCCTGCGCCAGATTCGCGCGCGCCAGCGCCAGCGCGCGCGCGTCGGCCTCGAACAGATCCAGCGCGATCAGTTGCGGGCAGCGCGCCAGCAGTTCGGCCGACAGGTAGCCGTAGCCGGCGCCGAGATCGGCGGCACGGCCGCGCAGATCGGCGGGCAGGTGCTCGGCCAGCAGCGCCGAGGCCGGGTCGATGCGATCCCAGGCGAACACGCCCGGGCGGCTGCGGAAGCGACCGTCGAGAATCGGCCGCACCGCATCCAGCTTCGCCCAGCGCTGCTGCAGCGCGGCGTCGTGGCCGCCGTGCAGCGGCGCGGTCCAGTACACCCGGCAGTGGTGCTTGGTCAGCTTGCCGCCGAGGCCGGCCAGCTGCTGCAAATCGTCCTCGCCGGAGCGCGCGCCCTCGTTGTTGGCCTGGCAGGCCACCACCACGCCGCCCGGCGCGGCCAGCGCCACGGCGCGCGCCAGCAGCGCCCGCGCTTCCTCGCGCTGGCGCGGCGGCAGCACCAGCACCAGCGCGTAGCCGCCGGCGTCGGCGGCGCCGTCCTGCTCGGCGCGTACGGTCCAGCCGCCCTGCTGCAGCGTGCTGGCGAACGGCCGGTAGTCCTGCTCGCAGACCAGTTGCGGCGGCTGCGCGTGCTGACGCAGCGCCCAGCCGTCGCGGGCGCGCAGGAACAGCACTTTGCCGTCAGGCCAGCGCAGCACGCCCTGGGCGAACGGCAGGAACAGGGTGTCGAGGGGGGCGTCTTGCGCAGCCGGCATCGGGCGTGAGTCATCGGAACAGGGACGCGCATTCTACCGGCAGTGCGCGGCGACCCCGGTTTTGCGCGAATCCAACGCATCATTGATGTTTCGGCAACATCGCCGCGCCTAGGCTGCAAGGCACCCAATGACCGGAGAGGCAGCATGCGCGCAGTGTTCATCGGCGGCGTCGTCGACAACAGCGAAGTGGACCTGGATGGCAGCCAGCCGCCGTTGCACTACCCGGAGAACACCGGCACCGGGCGTCCGCGCTACCGCCTGCACCAGCGCGGCGCACGCGACGACGGCAGCGTGGTGTATGCCGTCTATGCCGCCCCGGAACTGGGCGACACCGAAGTGGAGCGCGTCTTCAACGAACGCGGCTACGCCCGCCGCTTCGGTGTGGAACCGGCGCCTGTGGAGCACTGACGCCGGGCTTTCGGCTCGGTCAATCAATCGTGCAGGAGCGGCGTCGGACGCGACCGGGCCTTGCCAGGCGCATCCCGGCCGCTGCCGACGCCGCTCCTGCACGCGTTAGCAGAGATGGATTTGCCCTCGCGCTCACTCGCGCGATTTTCGATTGCAGCAAACAAGGCCTGCTTCCAGGAAGCGGCTGCGGTCGTGGTTTTCCTGTAAGGCCCGTCGCGGCTGAAGCCGCTCCTATGGGGGCCTGCGCATGTTTTTCGAAGCACGCGGCCGCGCAATGAGATGCGCGCTGCAGCAGCCCTGGGGGCACGCGCCACACCTTCCGCAGTGGTCCTTTGCAGGAACGGCCCAAGCCGCGATCGGGCTTCACCATGAAGCCCACGTCGCAGCCATCAATCCCGCATCGCGACCATGAACCCCGCACCGCGGCCGAAGCCGCTTCTACGATCGATGCGGAACACGCGGCTAACCAGACCGCTCACTTCCCCGGCTTCGGCGTCACCCGCCACACCACATTGCCAACGTCGTCGGCGACCAGCAGCGCGCCCGGCTTGTCCACCGCCACGCCGACCGGGCGGCCCTGCGCACGGCCCTCGGCGTCGAGGAAGCCGGTCAGCACGTCCTGCGGTTTGCCGCTGGGCTTGCCGTTGGCGAAGGGCACGTAGATCACCTTGTAGCCCGACGGCGGGTCGCGGTTCCAGGAGCCGTGCTGGCCGATGAAGGCGCCGCCGCGGTAGGGCTGCGGCAACAGCGCACCTTCGTAGAAGGCCAGGCCCAGCGAGGCGGTATGCGCGCCCAGCGCGTAGTCCGGCTTGATCGCGCTGGCCACCATCTCCGGGTTCTGCGGCTGCACGCGCTCGTCCACGTGCTGGCCGTAGTAGCTGTACGGCCAGCCGTAGAAACCGCCCTCGCGCACCGAGGTCAGATAATCCGGCACCAGGTCGCTGCCGATCTCGTCACGTTCGTTGACCACGGTCCACAGCGTGTCGGTGCCGGGCTGCCAGGCCAGGCCGACCGGATTGCGCAGGCCGCTGGCGAACACGCGGGTGGCGCCGCTGGCGGCGTCCACTTCCAGGATCGCGGCGCGGTTGAGTTCCTGCTCCATGCCATTCTCGGCGACGTTGCTGTTGGAGCCGACGCCCACGTACAGCTTCTTGCCGTCGCGGCTGGCCAGCAGGCTCTTGGTCCAGTGGTGGTTGATGCCGCCGGGCAGGTTGGCGACGAAGCTGGGCGCGGCGGTGATCTGGGTGTCGCCCTCCTTGTACGGGAAGCTGACCAGGGCATCGGCATTGGCGATGTATAGGCGGTCGCCGACCAGGGCCATGCCGAACGGCGAATACAGGCCCTTGAGGAACTGCGTGCGCACTTCGGCGACGCCATCACCGTCGGCGTCGCGCAGCAGGGTGATGCGGTTGGCGCTGGGCACGGCGGCGCCGGCCTTGGCCATCATCGCGCCCTGGATCTTGTCGCGCAGGCCGCTGCTCTCCTTTTCCGGTGCCGGCGGCTCGGCGGTCTCGGCGACCAGCACGTCGCCGTTGGGCAGCACATACAGCCAGCGCGGATGGTCCAGGTCGCGGGCGAAGGCCTGCACCGCCAGGTCGGCGGCCGGTACCGGCGCGGCGCCATCGGCCCAGCGCTTGACCTCGGCGACCTTGACCGTGGGGATCATGCGCTTGACCGGATCGGGCAACACCGGATCCGGCCCCATGCCCTCCTCGATGGAGTGCTTGGCGGTGTCGCCGCAGGCGGCGAGCAGGGCGGCACTGAGCGCACACAACACCCAACGGGCGCGAATCGGCGAAGACATGGCCATGTGTCTTGGATATCCGGGAACACGGGGGAACGCCGATGATGCACAGGCCCGACGCGAAAAAAGTGAAAGATGCGTCAAGAGGCGTCGCCGCGCGGATCGGTCTCCCAGGGCCGTGCCGGCAACTGGCGCACGCTGCGGATTTCGTCCAGCCACAGGTAGCGGTGCCGGGCCGGATCGTCGAGGTCGTCGAGGTCGTCGATGCGCACCTGCGCATTGCTGCCCTCGTTGCCATCGGCGTCGCGGAACTGCTGGATGCTGGGCCGGACCGACACGGTGCCGAAGCACACGCTGCCGTCGTGCAATTCGATGCGCACATGCGCCTGCCCGGGCAGTTGCAGGATCAACGCTTCCAGCGCCTGGATCTGCGCCTGGTCGGTGTGGATACGCTCGGCAAACTGGGTCATCGGCGGACTCCTGAGGGGGAACCGCAGCACCCTAACGCCGGCCGCGTGAGCCGGCGGGCAAGACCGCGCTAACGTTGCCGCGCGAAGCGCACCGCCGAGACCAGCTGCGCCACGCTATACGGCTTGGCCAGGTGTTCCTGGAAGCCGGACTGCAGCGCGCGCTGGCGATCGTCGGCACGCGCCAGCGCAGTCACCGCGACCGCCGGCAGTTCGTCCGCGCCCAGGCCCATGTTCTCGCGCACGGTGCGGATCAGCCCGTAGCCATCCATGCCCGGCATGCCGATGTCGGTGACCATCACGTCGATCGCCGCATGGCCGCCGCCGTCGAGCACCTCCAGCGCCTCGCTGGCCGAGCCCACCGCGACCACCTCCGCGCCCTGCTCCTCGAGCAGGCGCCGCAGGTAGTCGAGCATGTCCGGCTGGTCCTCCACCGCCAACAGGCGCACGCCCTTGAGCGAATACGCCTCGACCACCTGTTCGGCCATCGCGAACGCGCGCACTTCGCGCAGCGGGCGCGAGCCCGGCGCATCGCGGTGCAGCGGCAGGCGCACGGTGAAGACCGAGCCGCAGCCGCGACCTTCGCTGGCCGCGCTGATCTGGCCGCCGTGCATTTCCACCAGCTGCTGCACGATCGCCAGGCCCAGGCCGAGGCCGCCGTGCAGGCGTGTCGTAGTGCTGTCGGCCTGGCGGAAGCGCCCGAACAGATGCGGCAGGAACTCCGGCGGAATGCCGTCGCCGGAATCGCGCACCGCCACGCTGACGTGCTCGCCATCGTCGTCGAGCGCGATCGCCAGGGCGATGCGCCCGTGCGCGGGCGTGAACTTGATCGCGTTGGACAACAGATTCCAGAACACCTGCTGCAGGCGCGTGGCGTCGCCCAGCACCATGCACGGCTGCGAAGGCGCCTGCAGGGTCAGCGCCTGGTCCTTGCCTTCGGCCACCGGCTCCTGCGCGCGCATCGCCTCGCGCACCTGTTCGGCCAGGTCCAGCGCCTCCACTTCCAACTGCACCTTGCCCAGCAGCATGCTGCTGAGATCGAGCATGTCCGAGATCAGCCGCTGCTGCGCGCGCGCGCTGCTGGCGATCACCGACAGGCCCTTGCTGCTCGGGTCGCCCGGCGGCAGCCGCTGCAGCAGCAGGTCGCTCCAGCCGAGGATGGTGGTGAGCGGCGTGCGCAGTTCGTGCGACAGCGTCGCCAGGAATTCGTCCTTCAGCCGTGCCATGCTCTCGGCGGCGTTGCGTGCGCTGCGCTCGGATTCCAGCAGTTGCTCGCGCGCCAGTTCGATGTCGCGGCGTTCGGTGACGTCCGGACTGCTGCCGGCCAGGCCGATGAACTGGCCCTCGGCGGAATAGCGCGGCACCGCGGTCATTTCCACCCAGCGCCACTCGCCGTCGTGGCGGCGCGCGCGCACCAGCGCGCGCAGGTTGCGCTGGTCGTGCAGCGCGTTGCGCAATTCGTAGGCGAACACGCCCACGTCTTCCGGATGCAGCACGTCGCCCCAACCCGGGCGCGCAGCATCGGTGTCCAGATCGATGCCGAAGAATTCGGCATAGGCGGTGTTGGTGAAGCGCATTTCGCCCTGGGCGTCCAGCACCCACACCGGCATCGGCAGGCCCTCTGCCAGCGCGCTGAAGCGCGCCTCGCTCTCGGCCAGGTCGCGCTCCATCCGCTTGCGCTCGGTGATGTCGAGGAACTGCACGGCGACCTGGCGCAGTTCCGGCGCGCCGACGCGGAACGAATCCACTGCCCACCAGCGGTCCAGCGCAGTCGCGAAGTTCTCGAACTTGTCCGGACGGCCTGTCAACGCGACGGCGCCGTAGCGCTGGAACCAGTGCTCCTCGTGGGTCGGCGAGATCTCGCGCATGCGCCGCCCGACCACATCGCGCAGGCCGGTCTCGCGCTCGAAGGCCGGATTGACCTGCAGGAACACGTAATCGACCGCGCGCTCGCCCTCGAACAGCATCTGGATCACGCAGAAGCCGGAATCGATCTTGTCGAAGATCTCGCGGTACTGCAGGTCCGTCGCCTGCGCGAACGAGGAAGCGGTGGAGTCTGGACTGGCATGCATGACGGACTAGCTCTGGAAGCGGCCTACGGCAACGGATGAAGACGGTGCCCGGCATCCGCGGCGCAACGACGATGCGCCAGGAGCGGCAAGGCGTAAACCCCCATCTTGTTAAGCCACTCCGCCGCCGTCAAGCCAGCACCTGTGCTGCGCCTGCCCGAACGATGTCACCAGAAGAACGCGATCACCAGCACGATGCCCAGCAACGACAGGCCGATGCCGGCGAGCACCATCCACTGGGTCAGGCGCGCGCTGCGCAAGGCCTGCTCTTCCAGCCAACGCTCGGCTTCCTCGCGCCACGGCGGCGGCGAAGAGGATTCCAGCAACTGCTGCACGCGCGCCGGCCCCAGCTGCCGGCATTGCCGGCGGCATTCTTCGGGAACCACGGATCGCTCGGGTGCGCTGACGACGGACATGACAACGTTCCTGAATTACTCAGCCGAGCGTGAAACGCGGCGCGTCGCCGGCGAGTTCGTGCTCCACCGCCATCCGCGCCAGGCGGGTGTAGTTGGCGCGCGGGCCTGCACCGCGGCCGACGATCAGGCCCAGGTACTCCAGGCCGGTCCACACCCGCGCCTTCCACTCCACGCCGTCCTCGGCCAGCACCAGGGTCAGCGTGTAGCGGAAGCTCTGCCCCTGCGGGCTGCGGTAGTGGTAACTGGGCGGGAACTGCACGGCCACGTCCTGCGCCTCGCCAAGCGAGACCAAGTAGCGCCGCAGCAGATGGCGCACGTCGTCGCCGGGGTTGAGGCGCAACTGCCGCGCCGCCTCGTCCAGGTTGGCCTGGTGCTCGACGAACGCGGCCGCACCGCTGGCCGGGCTGTGCCCATGCCGCTTGGCCCAGTCGATGAACTGCAGGCGCACATCGCTGCCGGTGTGGGCCTGGTGGAACAGCGGCGTCTTCATGCGATCCCCGTCGTGCTCGAGTGGCGGCCATGCTCCCGCGCGCGCCGTGAAGCAGGCGGCGAGGCGATGTGAGCCGTCCGTCATGCCGGGCGGATGAATCCGCGGCCAACGGTCGCCGCCGCGCGCCTCGCCGCGATTGCGGGCGCGCCGGCACAGGCACACACTGCGCGTACGCCTCCTGGAGATCCGCCATGAAGATCCGCTATGCCTGGACGGCGCTGGCTGTTGCCTGCCTGTGGGCGGGCGGCGCCTCCGCCGAGATCCGCAACGTCACCGACCCGCAGGCGCCGCGCAGCCTCGTCAGCGACGGCCCGGTGCAGGTGAGCTGGGCCGACCCGTCCACCTTCAGCGAACTGCGGCAGAGCCGCAATCGCTGGGAAGCCGAACGCGGCGACTGGGTACAGGACCTGGCCGCCTACCTGCAGAAGCAGGCCGCCAAGCAACTGCAGCCCGGGCAGCGCCTGGACATCAAGCTGACCGACATCAAGCGCGCCGGCGACTTCGAGCCGTGGCACGGCCCGAACTGGAACGACGTGCGGGTGATGCGCGACCTGTACCCGCCGCGGATCAGCCTCGACTTCACCCTGTACGGCGCCGACGGCCAAGTGATCGCGCAGGGCCAGCCGAAACTGATGGACCCCAGCTACCTGTACAACAGCTCGGTCGGCCTGAGCACCGATCCGCTGCGCTACGAAAAGCGCATGCTCGACGACTGGCTGCGCCGCCAGTTCCGCAACAAGGACAGCGCAGTCGCCGAGCGCTGAGGCCGCACGCGCGGCGCCGGTATCGCGCCGGCGCCGTCAGCCATTGGCTTACGCGTCGAGATAGACGCGCGGCGCGCGCTTGAGGCCGCACAGCAAGCGGTAGGCGCTGGAACTGCAGCGCCCGGCCAGCGCGTCGATGCGCGGCTGTTCGCCCCACAACTGCACCTCGCTGCCGAGCCCGGCCTGCGGGTGGTCGGTCAGGTCCACGGTCAGCATGTCCATCGACACGCGCCCGATCAGTGCGCCGGGCGCGCCGTCGATCAGCACCGGGGTGCCGTTGGGCGCGAACTGCGGATAGCCGTCGGCATAACCGATCGCCACCACGCCGACCCGGGTCGGACGCGCCGCGACGAAGCGCGCGCCGTAGCCGACCGGCTCGCCCGGCGCGATAGTGCGCACGGAAATGATCCTGGACTGCAGGGTCATCACCGGGCGCAGCTCGCCGGGCAGCGCGGCCGCGGAGGCGAACGGGTCGGCGCCGTACAGCATCAGTCCCGGCCGTCCCCAGTCGTTGCGCAGCTCCGGCCAGCCGAGCAGGGCCGGCGAGTTGCACAGGCTGGTCTCGCCGGCCAGGCCGGCGGTGGCCCGACGGAACACCTCCACCTGCTCGCGGGTGCGCGCGCTATCGAGTTCGTCGGCGCGGGCGAAGTGGCTCATCAGCACCAGCCGCTCGACCTGCGGCAGCGCGCTCAGGCGCGCGTGCGCGGCGCGGAATTCCTCCGGCGCCAGGCCCAGCCGGTGCATGCCGCTGTCCAGCTTCAGCCACAGGCACAGCGGCTGCGGTGCGGCGAAGGCGGCGATCGCCTCCACCTGCCAGGGCGAGGCCACCGCGCACCACAGCCGGTGTTCGGCGACCAGCGGCAGTTCGTCGGCGTCGAAGATGCCTTCCAGCAGCAGGATCGGCGCGGCGATGCCGGCCTGGCGCAATTCCAGCGCCTCCTCGATGCAGGCCACCGCGAAGCCGTCGGCCTCGCCGTCCAGCGCGCGCGCGCAGGCCACCGCGCCGTGCCCGTAGGCATCGGCCTTGACCACCGCCAGCGCCTTGCCGCCGCTCAGCCGGCGGGCCAGGCGGTAGTTGTGGCGCAGCGCGGCGAGATCGATCAATGCACGGGCTGGGCGCACGCGACGGCCTCGGCGACGGACGCGGCGGAACCGCGGGAATAACGGAAGATGTCCAGGCCCTCGCCACTGATCTGCGGCTGCCGCGAGACCATCAGGTCGGCCAGGTAGCGGCCCGAGCCGCAGGCCATGGTCCAGCCCAGCGTGCCGTGGCCGGTGTTGAGGAACAGGTTGCGGTAGCCGGTGGCGCCGACCACCGGCGTGCCGTCCGGGGTGGCCGGGCGCAGCCCGGTCCAGAACTCGGCCGCGGCCAGGTCGCCGCCGCGCGGGTACAGGTCGTTGACCACCTTCTCCAGCGTGACGCGGCGCCGTGCCGGCCGCGACAGGTCGAAACCGGCCAGTTCGGCCATGCCGCCGACGCGGATGCGCGCGTCGAAGCGGGTGATCGCCACCTTGTAGCTCTCGTCGAGGATGGTGGAGGTGGGCGCCAGCGCCGCGTCGCGGATCGGCAGGGTCAGCGAGTAGCCCTTCAGCGGGTACACCGGCAGGCGGATGCCCAGCGGCGCCAGCAGGCCCGGCGAATAGCTGCCCAGCGCGACCACGTAGCGGTCGGCCCGCTCCACCCGCCCGCCGATGCGCACGCCATCGATGCGGTCGCCATCGGCCTGCAGCGCCTCGATGGTCTCGCCCTGGCGGAACTGCACGCCGGCCGCGGCGGCCATCGCGGCCAGGCGCTGGGTGAACAGGCGGCAGTCGCCGGTCTGGTCGTTGGGCAGGCGCAGCGCGCCGACCAGGGTCGCCGGTGCGTTGGCCAGGGCCGGCTCGACCCGGGCGATGCCGGCACGGTCCAGCAGCTCGTAGGGCACGCCGTACTCGCGCAGCACCTCGATGTCCTTGGCCGCACCGTCCAGTTGCTGCTGGGTGCGGAACAACTGGGTGGTCCCGAGCTGGCGGCCTTCGTAGGCGATGCCGGTCTCGGCACGCAGCTGGTCCAGGCAGTCGCGGCTGTACTCGGACAGGCGCACCATCCGCGCCTTGTTGATGGCGTAGCGCTCGGCGGTGCAGTTGCGCAGCATCTGCGCCAGCCACAGGTACTGCTGCAGATCGGCGGTCGGGGTGATCGCCAGCGGCGCATGGCGCTGGAACAGCCATTTCAGCGCCTTCAGCGGCACCCCGGGCGCCGCCCACGGCGAGGCGTAGCCGGGCGAGACCTGGCCGGCATTGGCATAACTGGTCTCCAGCCCGGCCGCCGGCTGGCGGTCGACCACCGTCACCTCGCAGCCGCTGCGGGCCAGATACCACGCCGTGGCCGTGCCGATCACACCGCTGCCGAGAACCAGAACCCGCATGCGCCTACTCCGTTCGGATCAATTCCCTGGCTGGATGGCGCCAGGGCAGAAGTTCGGTGCAGTATAGGCAGCAGAACCCAGGATTTTCCCCTGACTTCTGCCGACTCGGCAGGCCAAACCCCTGAGACCGCCACGCATGGCCGCACGGCTTCGCGAACTGGACAAGATCGACCGCAAGATCCTGCGCATCCTGCAGCAGGAAGGGCGCATCTCCTTCACCGAACTGGGCGAGCGGGTGGGCCTGTCCACCACCCCGTGCACCGAGCGGGTGCGCCGGCTGGAACGCGACGGCGCCATCACCGGCTATTACGCGCGGCTGGACCCGCACTACCTCAAGGCCAGCCTGCTGGTGTTCGTGGAGATCAGCCTGGCCTACAAGTCCGGCGACATCTTCGAGGAGTTCCGCCGCGCCGCGCTGAAGCTGCCCAACGTGCTCGAGTGCCACCTGGTCTCGGGCGACTTCGACTACCTGCTCAAGGCCCGCATCAGCGAGATGGCGTCCTACCGCAAGCTGCTGGGCAGCACCCTGCTGACCCTGCCGCACGTGCGCGAGTCCAAGAGCTACATCGTGATGGAGGAAGTGAAGGAAACGCTCAGCCTGCCGATCGCCGACTGAGCGCTTCGCGCGGATGCATGCGGGTCAGGAGACCAGCAGCTTCTCGAGGTCGTCGCGCGAGGAATTGGCGTGATTCTTGGCTAGTTCGGCCACCACCCGCTTCTGGACCTCCTTGTGCAGCAGCGGCCGCAACTGGCCCAGCGTGTGCGGGTCGGCGACCAGCATCAGGTGCTCGACATCGCCGCGCAACGCGTCCTGGTACAGGCGCTCGGCGATCTGACGCACGAACCCGGCTTCATCCATGGTCATCGGCCGGTCGCCGTCCTCCACGCCCTCGATCGGCGTCGGGTTCAGCACTTCGGTCTGCTCCAGCAGCGCGGTCTCGCCGGCCAGGTTGACCCGAAACAGGCGCGCGCTGGTGCGGTCGGCGACGACGATCAGGGTGTTGTCGGGAAGCTTGCTCATCGGTTCTCCTGCGAAAACGTGGCGCCGCGGCAGTCGCGGCCGGTTCGCCAGTCTAGGAACCGATTTGTGAGGATGGCGGCCACGCGGCGTTCGCCGCGCGTTCGCCGCCGGGGCGCAGGCGCTCAGTCCTGGATGCGGACCCCGTCGCCGCTGGGCACGGTGTCGTAGTAACGGCCGGTGCGGGTATCCAGCGCGCGGTTCGGCCCCACCTGCATCGCCCCCGGCACCAGCTGGCCGCGGCGGTCGTAGAGGCGGACCGGGCGGCGTGCGGACGGGTCGGCGAGCGCGGCGGCCGGTACCGCCGGACTGGCCGGACGCGTGTGCCGGGCCTTTCCTTGCGGCCGGTCGTCCAGGCTGGAGGGCACCGGCGCGGCCTTGGGGGCGGTCGTCGAGGCCGGCGGACGCTCGTCGAGGCGGCTGGCCACCGAGGGCGCCGGCGGCGGCGCGGACTGCAGGGTGTTGGCGTCGCGATTGCCGGCCGGTGCGCCGGGGACTGGCTGGAGACTCTGCGCGGCGGCGAGTGCCGGCACGAGCAGGGCGATGGCAACGCAGGGCAGCAGGCGCTTCACGGTGGCTCCATCGACGGGCCGCAAGAGAGCGTTCCACGCTAGCGCATCGCCGACTCGGCGTCGACGCGGCGCGGCGCGCTTGATCCACCCCGTACAGCCCTCATGTTGTTTTCCCCTCCTCCAGCCACGGGCCCCGCCATGAGCCGATTCGACCTCACGCCTCCTACCGCTGCCGAGCGCGAGCAGTTGATCGGCGGACTGAACGCGGAGGAACGCCGGGTGCTGCTGCAGCACGGCACCGAAGCGCCGTTCTGCGGCGTGTTCCTGGACAACAAGCTGGAGGGCGTCTACACCTGCCGGATGTGCGGGCTGCCGCTGTTCCGCTCCAGCGCCAAGTTCGATTCCGGCACCGGCTGGCCGAGCTTCTTCGCGCCCTACCACCCCGACCACGTGCGCGAGATACGCGACACCAGCCACGGCATGATCCGCACCGAGATCGTCTGCGCCCGCTGCGACAGCCATCTCGGCCATGTGTTTCCGGACGGCCCGCCGCCGAGCGGCGAGCGCCACTGCCTGAATTCGGTGTCGCTGCAGTTCACCGAACAGGGCCAGGCGCTGCCCAACCCGCTGCACCGCGGCGGCGGCGAGACCGAACCGGCCTGATTCCGGCGCAGCCGCGCCGCCACAGGGAGACCACCGGCATGCGTACCTCGTCGCTTCCCCTTTTGTTCCTCCTGGCCGCCTGCCAGCGCAGCCCCACCCCGCCCATGCAGGCCGCCCCCGCGGCGGCGGTCTCACCGGCCGCCGCGCCCGGCCTGCAGGCCGATGCCCTGCCCATGCAGTGGCGCTGCGGCGAGGAACTGGTGCAGGCGGCCGCCGATCCGGCGCGCGAGCGCCTGGCCCTGCAGGTGCGCGGCACCCGCCTGGACATGCAGCGCACCGATGCCGGCGGCGCCACCGGCGCGCGCTACACCGACGCCCTGGGCAATACCTTCCGGCAGTCGCAGCCGGACCAGGCCACACTGACCCTGGCCGGCCTGGGCGAGACCCTCAAATGCGTCCGCCACGACAGCGGCATGACCGGCTGAAGACCGGCGCTGGCGCGGCCGCCGCCAAAAACCCGGCACAGTTCACACCTTCAGAATGGCGCGGCGGGGCCGACATCTAGAGCGTCCCCGCTTCGGCCCGCAGGCTGCCCCGCCATGCTCATCATCGTTGGCTTCATCGTCGTCATCATCAGCGTGGTCGGCGGCTACGTGCTGTCGCACGGCAAACTCGGCGCGCTGTGGCAGCCCTACGAGCTGATGATCATCGGTGGCGCGGCGCTGGGCGCGTTCCTGGTCAGCACCCCGGGCAAGATCGTCAAGGCGACGCTCTCCGGCGTGCTGGGCGTGTTCAAGGGCCCGCAGTACAAGGCCGACGACTACCGCAGCACCCTCACCCTGATCTACGAACTGCTGAACAAGGCGCGCCGCGACGGCTTCATGGCCCTGGAAGACCACGTCGAGCGCCCGGCCGACAGCGCGATCTTCGGCAACTACCCGAAGGTGCTGGCCGACCACCACCTGCTCGACTTCATCACCGACTGCCTGCGCCTGATGATCGGCAGCAACATCGAGCCGCACGAACTGGAACCGCTGCTGGAGCTGGAGCTGGAGAAGCACCACCACGAGGCGATGGCGCCGGCGCATGCGCTGAGCAAGGTGTCCGACGGCCTGCCCGGCTTCGGCATCGTCGCCGCGGTGCTGGGCATCGTCATCACCATGGGCTCGATCGGCGGTCCGATCGAGGAGATCGGCCACCACGTCGGCGCGGCGCTGGTCGGCACCTTCCTCGGCATCCTGCTGGCCTACGGCTTCGTCGCGCCGCTGTCGGCGGCGATGGAAGCGCGCGCCGAGCAGGACAGCCGCATCTTCGAATCGGTGAAGACCGCGCTGCTGGCCTGCCTGCGCGGCTACAACCCGAAGATCGCCCTCGAATTCGCGCGCAAGACCCTGCCGACCGACGTGCGGCCGAGCTTCGCCGACTTCGAATCGCATCTGAAGACGATCAAGTAACGCGGTCATGGCCGAGACCAAATCCACCGTCGTCATCCGCCGGGTCAAGAAGGTCCAGGGCGGCGGCCACCACGGCGGCGCGTGGAAGGTGGCCTATGCCGACTTCGTGACCGCGATGATGGCGTTCTTCCTGGTGCTGTGGCTGGTGGCGGCCACCACCAAGGAACAGCGCGCGGCGATCGCCGAATACTTCCGCAATCCCAGCCCGCTGGCCGGCAAGAGCCCGGCGCCGAGTCCCGGCATGGCCGGCCCCGGCGGCGCCAGCACCTCGATGATCAAGCTCGGCGGTGCCGGCGAGATGCAGCGCGGCAACAACAAGGATCCGTTCGGCAGCAAGAGCCTGAAGGGCGACGACAACAGCAAGAGCAGTCAGCGCGAGAAGGAAAAGGAGCGCCTGGAAACGCTGATGCAGGAGCTGAAGGAAGCCATCGACAAGAGCCAGGCGCTGGAACCGTTCAAAGACCAACTGCTGCTGGACCTGACCCCGGACGGCCTGCGCATCCAGATCGTGGACAAGGAGAACCGGCCGATGTTCGACATCGGCAGCGCGGTGCTCAAGCCCTACACGCGCGGCATCCTCCACGAGCTGTCCGGCTTCATCAACCAGGTGCCCAACCACATCAGCATCACCGGCCACACCGACGTCACCCAGTACAGCGGCAAGAACGGCTACAGCAACTGGGAACTGAGCGCGGACCGCGCCAATGCCGCGCGCCGCGAACTGGTCGCCGGCGGCATGGGCGAGGACAAGGTCTCGCGCGTGGTCGGGTTATCCTCCTCGGTGCTGTTCGACAAGCAGGTGCCGAACAATCCGATCAACCGCCGCATCAGCATCGTGGTGATGACCAAGGATGCCGAGGACGCCGCCACCGCCGACGGCGACCACAGCGTCGCCCTGGGCACGGTGCAGCCCGACGCCGACACCAAGGTGCCGGACCTGAGCGACGCGGCGGCCGCCGGCAAGGGCGCGCCCGCGGCGGCGCCTGCCGCCAGCAACGGCGCTGCCCCGACGGCCGCGGCCGCGACCTCCGGCAAGGCCTCGGTGCAGATCGCCGAGCCGCGCACGACCTCGCCGGAGGCCGCGGCCGCGGCCGCGCGCGATGCCTTGCGCAGCATCAACGGCAGCGCACCGGTGGCGAGCACCGCCGCCCCCGGCGGGACCCCGGCAGCGACCAACACGCGCTGACCGCGCCGCCACCGCGCGCGCGGGCGACGACCGCGCCGCACCGCACCGGCCCGGCGGGACCGCACACGGCGCGGCGCTTACAATGGCCGCCACTTCGCCAACGAGACCGCCGTGTCCAAGCAATCCAAAGCCAAGCGCGACAAGCGCAAGAAGCAGCAGTCGCCGCGCCCCTTCGCCCGCCTGGGCCGCGAGCAGCCCATCGCCAACCACGCCGTGCTGCAGAACGAGAGCGGCCGCGTGCTGGCCGCGATCGGCCTGCAGGGTCGCCAGTGGTTGCTGTCGGTCGGTGGCCAGACCATGGGCAATGCCGACAATCCGGTGCCGATGCTGGCGATGCTCAAGCACCTGGCCAACCTGCAGGAGCAGGAAGGCAACACCATCACCCTGGACTACTCCACGCAGCTGCAGCAGATGATCGACGCGCTGGCGGCCGAGGCCGGCCAGACCCCGGCCGAGTACCTGGACGCGCTGGTTGCCGAGTTCGCGGCGGGCGACGGCACGGCAGAGGATGCGGACGAGGACGAGACTGACGCGGATGCGGATGCGGACGCCGAGAAGAAGACGAGCGATGCCGACCCGGTGAAGGCCGACAGCAGCGCGGCGACCGACGCCGTGGCGGATGCCGACGGCACGCACAAGCCGGCCTGACCTGGCGCGTGGCGGTCTACATCGACGATGCGGTGCATCCCTGGCGCGGCCAGCGCTGGGGCCACCTGCTCGCCGACACGCTGGACGAACTGCACGCCATGGCGGCGCGGCTGGGCATCCCCCGCCGCGCCTTCCAGAACAAGCTCAGCGGCGCGCACTACGACGTGCCCGCCGCCCTGCGCGACGACGCGATCCGTCTGGGCGCGGTGCCGGTCTCGCGACACAGCGACCGCGAGCTGCTGAAAGCATTGATCCGCAATGCACGTGCGCAGGCGCGCGGCGAGGCGCCGTGAACGGTGGCGCCACGTCCGCCTAGAACGGATCGCTGCCCGGGCGCAGTTCGATGTCCAGCAGCGCCGCCAGGCGCCGCATGTCCTCGTCGTCGCGGCTGAGCGCCATCCACCCGGCGTACGCATCGCCCTCGGTGTCCCAGCACCAGAGGGTGTAGCCGTGTTCGCGCAGGCGGTCGTAGGCCACGTTCAGCAGCGCCGGCACGTCATGACTGTCGAGGAAGTCCTCGTCGTCCACGTCGCCGCCCCAATCGATGCGCAGGTTCCAGCGCGTCGCCAGTTCGTCGATCGCGCCGATCAGCGACTCGGTGTCCTTCCAGTCCACGTAGAAGCCGGCACTCCAGTCGATGGCATCCTTCAGCGTCCACAACCAGCCGTCGTTCTCTTCGCCCTCGTGCTCGGCGCGCGCTTCGCGGAACGCGTTGAACTGACGCAGCGCACTTTCCTCGTCGCCGGGATTGATCAGCAGCAGCAGGTTCCAGATCAGCCCTTGCTGGGTGTCCGGATCGTCGTCGAGCTCGTCGTGCAGATCGTCGGGATCGTCGTAATCGGTGCTGTTGTCGGGCATGGCGTGAGCCGGCGGATGGAAGGGAAGGTGCAAGTGTGCCGTGCCCGCCGCGGCGACGGAAGCGCACGGAACTCGGCAACGGCGCCGCAGGCGTTTATCCTTCGCAGCCCGGAAGACGGCGCTGTCCGCCGCCACGCGAAGCCACCACGATGTCCGACACGCCCCCCGACCGCCTGGCGGTCAGCCCGCAGAGCCCCTTCCACGATGCCGAGACGCTGTCGCGCGGCGTCGGCATCCGCTTCAACGGCGTGGAGCGCGACAACGTCGAGGAGTACTCGATCAGCGAAGGCTGGATCCGCGTCCAGGTCGGCAAGGCGCGCGACCGCCGCGGCAACCCGATGACCATGAAGGTCAAGGGCACGGTCGAAGCCTTCTGGCTCGACGCCAAGTAATCGCGACCGCCGGCAGGCGCCGCGCCTGCCGGCATGTTGCTGCGACGCACGGCCGCACGCCGCGGCCCCCGCTGCCGCCTCAGGGCTTGAGCCGATAGCCGCTGCGGAAGATCGCCCATACCACGCCCAGGCACAGCGCCAGGAACGCCAGGGTCATGCCCAGGCTGACCGCGATGTGCACGTCGGCCTTGCCGTAGAACGCCCAGCGGAAGCCGCTGACCAGGTACACCACCGGGTTGAACAGGCTGATCTTCTGCCACAGCGGCGGCAGCATGTTGATCGAGTAGAAACTGCCGCCGAGGAAGGTCAGCGGCGTGATCACCATCAGCGGGATCACCTGCAGCTTCTCGAAGCCGTCGGCCCACACGCCGATGATGAAGCCGAACAGGCTGAAGGTCAGCGCGGTCAGCACCAGGAAGCCGAACATCCACAGCGGATGCGCGATCTCGTACGGCACGAAGGCGCGTGCGGTGAGCAGGATCAGCAGGCCCAGCAGCACCGACTTGCTGGCCGCCGCGCCGACGTAGCCGATCACCACCTCCCACCACGCCACCGGCGCCGACAGCACCTCGTAGATGGTGCCGGCCCAGCGCGGCATGTAGATGCCGAAGGAGGCGTTGGAGATGCTTTCGCTGAGCAGCGACAGCATCACCAGCCCGGGGATGATGTAGGCGCCATAGCTGATACCGTCGATGGCGCCCATGCGCGAACCGATCGCCGCGCCGAACACCACGAAGTACAGCGAGGTCGACAGCACCGGCGAGGCGATGGACTGGGTCAGCGTGCGGAAGGTGCGCGCCATCTCGAAGCGGTAGATCGCGGCGATCGCGTGCAGGTTCATGCGCGCACCTCCGCAGTGGCCGATGCCGGCCGCACCAGGTTGACGAAGATCTCCTCCAGCGAACTCTCGCTGGACTGCAGATCCTTGATCTCCACGCCCTGCGCCTCCAGTTGCCGCAGCAGCGGGCCGATGCCGGTCTGCGCGGCCTGCGCGTCGTAGGTGTAGGTCAGTGTCGTGCCGTCGGCGGACAGCTCCAATGGCTGCGCCGCCAGCGCCGGCGGCAACGCGTGCAGCGGTGCCTGCAGGGTCAGCGCCAGTTGCTTCTTGCCGAGCTTGCGCATCAGCGTGCGCTTGTCCTCCACCAGCACCAGTTCGCCGCGATTGACCACGCCCACGCGGTCGGCCATGTCCTCGGCTTCCTCGATGTAGTGCGTGGTCAGGATGATGGTGGTGCCCTGCTCGCGCAGGCGCCGCACCATCTGCCACATGTCGTGGCGCAGCTCCACGTCGACCCCGGCGGTGGGTTCGTCCAGGAACAGGATGGACGGCTCGTGCGCCAGCGCCTTGGCGATCAGCACGCGCCGCTTCATGCCGCCGGACAGGGTGGAGATGCGGCTGTCGCGCTTGTCCCACAGCGACAGCTCGCGCAGCACCCGCTCCAGATGGGCGTCGTCGCGCGGCTTGCCGAACAGGCCGCGGCTGAAGCGCACCGTCGCCCACACCGTCTCGAACGCATCGGTGGCCAGTTCCTGCGGCACCAGGCCGATCTTGCCGCGCGCGGCGCGGTAGTCGCGCACGATGTCGTGGCCATCGGCCAGCACCCGGCCGCTGCTGGGATTGACCAGCCCGCAGATGATGCTGATCAGCGTGGTCTTGCCGGCACCGTTGGGACCGAGCAGGGCGAAGATCTCGCCGCGATGGATCTCCAAGTCGATGCCCTTCAGTGCCTGGAAACCCCCGGCGTAGGTCTTGGTCAGGTGTTGTACGGAAATGATCGGCGACACGGGAACTCCCTGGGCGCGCGGCGGCTGCGGAAACGGCCCCCAGGGTAGAAGCCGGCTCGTGATGGATAAATCCCGATCCGGCGGAAGCACTCTCCCGCGTGCGGGACAGTACGTCGGCCAGTGCCTGCACACGCAGGGCAACGTGACCGTCTTGGCCGTGGCGACGCCTGGTTAGCCTTGTCCGGTGTCGACGTCGACGACGGCCGGTCGCGCAGGGCGCGGCCACGGCAGCACGCGCCAGCCGAAGTTGACCCCGGCCGCCGCCAGCAGGATCAGCAGCGCCCCGAGTACCTGCGTCCACGCCAGCGACTGCCCGAAGGCGATGCGATCGACCGCGATCGCCACCACCGGATAGATGAACGACAGCGCCCCGATCATCGCGGTGGGCAGCGCCTGAATGGCGCCGTACAGCAGCACGTACATCACCCCGGTGTTGACCACGCCGAGCACGACCAGGTCCAGCCACTGGCCGGGACGGGCAGGTAAGGCATCGAAATGCACGAACGGCGCCAGCAACACGATGCCGATGCCCAGTTGCAGCAGCGCGAGCAGATGCGGCGGCGTGCCTTTCAGGTGCTTGGTGACGATCGACGACACCGCGTACAGAAACGCGGCACCGAGCGCCAGGGCGACGCCCTGCAGGTACTCGCCCGGCACCGCGAGCACCGCAGGCGCGATGCGCACCACGCCCACCAGGCCGACGAACGCCACCGCCAGCCACCCCACGGTCGAGGCGCTGATGCGCTCGCGGAACACGAGCGCGCCGAGCCCGACCAGCATGAACGGCTGCGTGTTGTAGACGGCGGTGGCCATCGAAATCGACGCGCGGCCGTAGGCGGCGAACAGCAGCAGCCAGTTGCCCACGATCGCGATCCCGCCGAGCAGCACCAGCGCCAGCATCCGCGGCGAGAACGCCTTGCGCCGCAACAGGCCCAGCGCCGCGCAGAGCACGAGCAGGGTGGCGGCGCCGAACAGGCAGCGGAAGAACACCACATTGACCGGCGACTGCCGCGACGACACCACCAGCCAGCCGATCGTGCCGGACATGAGCATGGCCACGACCATCTCGGCCGCACCACGGCGAATCTCGTTCGAGGCCATCCCGGTTCCTTTCAATGCTGCGAACAGCCGTCATTGTAGAAACCGAAATTCCGCGAATATATGCTTAAACTTAGGCGAATTACGGAATTCACCTAAAAAAGGAAGGCCGCTATGCAAACCCGCCTTTCCCCTCCCGCCATCGCCCCACTCGACGCGATCGACCGCGCCATCCTGGCTGCATTGGCGCAAGACGCGCGCATGGCGACCAGCGAACTGGCCCGGCAGATCGGCCTGTCGGCCCCGGCAACCGCCGACCGCGTGCGCCGGCTGCAGCACCAGGGCGTGATCGCCGGATTCACGGTCGAGCTCGATCCGCGCGCGCTGGGCTACACCTTGCAGGCGATCGTGCGGGTCAAACCGCTGCCGGGGCAGTTGCACCTGGTGGAGGAACTGCTGCAGCGCATCCCGGAATTCGTCGAGTGCGACAAGGTGACCGGCGAGGACTGCTTCATCTGCCGGCTGTACCTGCGCAACATCGCGCACCTGGACAGCATCCTGGCAAAAGTCTCCGATCGCGCCGAAACCAACTCCGCCATCGTGAAGTCGACCCCGGTGCCGCGACGGCTGCCGCCGCTGGCCGAGGACGCCTAGCGCGATGCGCTAGCCACGCGGCTTGCAACAGACCACACAGCGCCAGGGGCGCAGGCCGGCGTGCGCCCCTGGCGGGTAGAAAGCGACGAGCAGTGAACCGGCGCGCGCCGAAAGTGGCATCGCGGCGAGCCCAAAACGACGCCAGGAAGCCGCTTTCACGAATCCCCATTCCCGACTCCCCATTCCCGGCCGTCGATCAACTCTTGCGCCGCGCCTCCAGCAGATCCAGGTTGCGGATCAGCCGCCGGGCGATCTCGTCGGAGATCTTGCGCTGGCGGGTCAGCTTGAACAGTTCCTGGCGTTCGGCCTGCAGGCCGGCGTGCCGCAGCTGGCGCAGCACCGCGTCCAGGCGCCGCGCCTCCTCCGGATCGCTCTCCATCGCCTCGCCATGGTCGAGATGGCGCTGGTACAGCGCGCTGACCCGGTTGGCGGCCTCGTTGTAGAGATCGGCGTGCTCGCTGTCCTGCACCAGCCGCTGGCGCAGCTTCTCCACCGCCGCCAGCGCCGCGCGCGAGGACTCGCGGCGGGCCAGGTCTTCCTCCAGGCGATCGGTCGGCTCTTCCGGCAACTCCAGGCCGCGCAGCAACCGCGGCAGGCCGATGCTGGCGACCAGCAGCGAGGTGACGATCACCGCGCTGGCCAGGAAGATCGCCAGGTCGCGCGCCGGGAACGCGGCGCCGCCGGGCAGGGCCAGCGGCAGGGTCAGCACGCCGGCCAGGGTGATCGCGCCGCGCACGCCGGCCAGCGAGGTCGCCACCACGATCCGCCACGGCGGGCTCTGCCGGTCCTCGCCGCGACGGCGCGCCTTGAGCAGGGTCCAGCGCAGCGACAGCCACACCCACAGGAAGCGCAGCAGCAGCAGGCCGACGTAGATCGCCAGCGCATAGGCGGGCAGCCACCACGGGTCCAGGTGGCCGGCTTCGTCCATGTTGTGCATGGCGCCCTGCACGATGCCCGGCAACTGCTCGCCGAGCAGCACGAACATGATGCCGTTGAGGGTGAACTGCACCATGTCCCACACCGCCGAGCGCTGCACGCGCATGCTGCCCGGCGCGCGGCCGCTCAGCTCCACGTAGCTCATGGCGATGCCGGCGGCGACCGCGGCGAGGATGCCCGAGGCGTTGATCGCCTCGGCCAGCAGGTAGGCGGCGAACGGCAGCAGCAGGTTGACCAGGATCGCCGCGCCCGGCTCCTCGCCGACCTGGCGCCACACCCAGCGCTGCGCCAGGCTGGTGCCGACCACCACCGCAATGCCGGCGGCCACGCCGACCAGCGCCACCCACAGGAAGGTCAGCGAGGCATCGGCCAGCGAGAACGTGCCGGTGATCGCCGCGGCCACCGCGAACTGGAAGCAGACCAGGCCGGAGGCGTCGTTGAGCAGCGACTCGCCTTCCAGGATGTGCATCAGCCGCTTGGGGATCGGCGCGCGCGCGGCGATCGAGGACACCGCGATCGGATCGGTCGGCGACACCACCGCGGCCAGCGCGAACGCCACCGCCAGCGGCATGGTCGGGATCATCCAGTGGATCAGGAAACCGGCGCCGATCACGGTGAACACCACCAGGCCCAGCGCCAGTTCCAGGATCACGCCCTTGTCGCGGAACAGGCCCTGCTTGGGGATGCGCCAGCCGTCCAGGAACAGCAGCGGCGGCAGGAACAGCAGGAAGAACAGCTCCGGCTCCAGCGCATAACCCTTCTTGAACACGCCGGCGATGATCGCGCCCAGGCCGATCTGCACCAGCGGCAACGGCAGCGAAAACGGCAGTACGCGCACCAGGTAGCCGCTGGCCACCACGGCCAGCAACATCGCCAAGACCACTTCGATCGAATGCATGCTCGTCCGGACGGCGGCGCCACGCCGGCGGCGCCGCCCATGAATGGGGGAGCCTGCAAGCAAAGCGCACCGCGGCGGCGATGTCCAGTGGTGCGGCGCAGCCGGACGCTGATGTCGCAATGTTGCAGCCCGGACGGGTGGCCGCCACCTGGCGCGCCAGGTAAGCAGCGCTCGCCCCAGACCAAGCAGCGTCCATCCCGTCCGGATATGGACGCCCCCGGTGTGTCACCGACCGATGGTGGCCGCACGGCCGCATTGTCTCGCTGGCTGCATCGCGCCCAGCGGCGCACGATCCGTCCATGTTCCCTGACGCAACACAGGTGCGGAACGACGGCACATCGCTCCCTGCGTCCGCAAAATGCGCGCACGCACGCATCGTGCCGAAAACGTGCGCAGCGAGCAGGCGCAGAACCGGATCGACTACGGCTTGTAGGGTTCGAATGCCTTGCCTTTCCCCGTGCCAGTACTGATGGTCCATATTTGCGTGCAGTACGCACGATTGATATAGATGTAGTCGCTACGTGGGTCCACGCCTTCATCGATACTCGCGTCGTAGCCGTTTTGCTTGGTAAGAAACAGGGCGATTCCCTGCTTGCCTCTGTCCCCCTTGATGGGCGTGACCAGCACGGCAGCCCCTTTTTCTTCCCAGGCATCGGGCAAGTCCATCTCAAAGCACAGCCAGCGATCGCCCGGCGTCGCCTTCAGGCCCAGCACCCGCGCCACCGGGTTACTGTTGTCGGCAAGTTGCGCCGGCGAAAGGCGTGTGACATAGCACGCTTTCGGCTTTCCTTCCGACTGATCCTGCGCGCTTTCGATGAACTCCCATCCCTTGCTGCCGCCCAGTCGCTTCACCTTGCTCAGAATCGACATTGGGCCGTAGTGGTAGTACTTCATGTCATCCTCTCTCTACATGTGATCGTGCGGTTGATTTGGCATGTCCTTGCATCCCGGTCGACGGCAGATGCCGATCGCGTTGCACTGGCGAAACCAGCGGCTTCCAGTTGATCGACTAGGACCGGATCGCGGTTGGCGAAGGCCACGCACCCACAGAATCGACCGTCGCCAAGGGAAGGGATGCCGGGCAAAACCTGATTTGTGGCCAATACCCACCCTATTGATCCCTTCCGGCGTAGGGGAGCGCGCTGCCAGTCAGTGTGAACGGCGACGGCTCGCGACGGCCCTGCCGGGCATGAGCGTGCGTCGCCTACAGGATGCTCCGGCAGCACTTGGCGCACTCGCCGGCATGACATATGCAAAATGGCGGCGTCCGGGGCAGCGCTGGAGCTACTATCCGACTGCAGCGCCGGTGACGGACCGGCGCATTCGGCCGGAGACCGCATGCTCACCATCCAGGAACTCAACCGCTTCATCGACGAACACGCGGCCGAAGGCAGCATTCCGCGGATCTGGGACCTGATCGGCGACCACTTCGTCCAAGCCCAGGCCGGCCTGCCGGCCGAGCACGCGATGGAGCGACGCGAGCTGTCCTTCCACGACCATGTGCGGCTGCTGGGTTATCTGTGCCTGCTGCTGGAGGGCGTGCCGGGCGATCTGGTGGAGATCGGGGTGTGGAAGGGCAAGTCGCTGGTGCTGATGAACGAGGTGTCTGGCCGCCAGCGCCGGGTGATCGGCATGGATCCGTTCGCGCTGCCGAATCAGTTCGAGGAATTCAACCACTATCGGCAGCAGTTGCTGCCCAATGCGCGCTTCATCCGCGGCTATTCCGAATTCTGCGCCGAACATTTCTACGCCATGGAGCCGAAGGTGGCGCTGTTGCACATCGACGGCGGCCACACCGGGCGCAACGTGTTGCTGGATTTCCTGCTGTACGGGCCGAGCGTGGTCTCCGGCGGGTTCGTGGTGTTCGACGACTACGGCGACTGGGAATACTCGCCGGAGGTCGGTCCCGCGGTGGACCTGCTGCGCGCCGCCGGCTACTTCGGCGACTTCCATGTGCTCGGCTGCGCCCACGGCTTCGAGAACAGCTATGTGCTGCAGCGCCGCTGAGCCGGCGCGCCTTGGCCCTCCAGCGCGTGCCGGCAGCGCAAAGCGACGTTCCGAGAACGGCATCGCCGGGATGATCCCGGCCAACCAACAGGACAAACATTTCCGACACACCGATCATCGGTCCTGGACCCTGAGCCCGACAGCCACTCAGGGTGCGGACGTCGCGGCGCGTCCGAAGCTGCAGCCGCGCTCAACCATAACGGCATGGCAGATAGCATGCCGCCAATTCATCGCCGAGGCGGCCACCCATGAAAAACACAACCGCCAAATGGCGAAACCATGAATATCTGGCGAGCATCATCGACAGCATCGATTCGATCGCGGCTGGACGACCGATCATTCGCGACGCTGATCTTTCCGGCATCAGCATCGGCCCATCTGCCATCCTGGAGCAGTTAAAAGCCGCAAATCTCTTCGAATCGAGGATCAGCAACACCGACCTGTCTTACTCGAAAATATCGGGAAGTGCGAACGATAGTTCCTTCATGAATGTCAGCTTCGAAAGTGCCAGCTTGAACGGAGCCCTTTTGTGCAGATCGGAAATAAAAAACTGCAACTTTTCAAAAAGCAAGCTTGTGATCAACATGGATGATGCGATCTGCGAAAAAACCGATTTCGTCAAAGCCAGATTTTCCGGTGGATCTTGCGGAGTGGAGTACGGCGGCCGCCGGGTAAAATTCATAGACTGCGATTTTACCGGCGCTGTCTTTGACAGAGTCGAATTCAGAGCATCGACATTCATCAACTGCATCTTTGCCGATGCGAAATTCAAGAAATGCGACTTGCGTGGCGCCAGGTTTGAGGCTGGCGTTCTGCCATTGGCAGCCCAATTCGAGGATATGGACATCCCTTCTCAGTGTCGGTGATCTCATCGATGCAGGCCGACAATGACGCACTACCTGCACTCGGGTAGACCATTCGCCGCAGCGCTGCCCGACCTTAGAGCTGCACCACCGTGCGACAGGGCACTCGCCTGAACCGCCCTGGATGCGAGCGGCGGTACCCGCCAACTCTTCTGTTCAGCATTATCTGGACGGCGTGATGCAACCGCGGCGGCGCAGGCCGCGTAAAGACAGGTGCACGGCCGACTGGCCGCGCATCCCTTTCAAGGAGCAAGCCCATGAAGATCCACTTGCTGTCCCTGGCCCTCGCCGGCCTCGTCTCCCTGCCCGCCATGGCCGCCCCCAGCCAGGCCGCGATGCACGACCACGCCGCGATGAGCGAAGCCAAGCCGAATCCGATGGTCGGCGGCGCGCCGATGTACGCCACCAAGGACATCATCGACAACGCGGTCAACTCCAAGGATCACACCACCCTGGTCGCCGCGGTCAAGGCCGCCGGCCTGGTGGACACGCTGAAGGGCGCCGGCCCGTTCACCGTGTTCGCACCGACCAATGCCGCCTTCGCCGCGTTGCCGGCCGGCACGGTCGACACGCTGCTCAAGCCGGAGAACAAGGAAAAGCTGACCCAGGTGCTGACCTACCACGTGGTCCCCGGCAAGCTCGATGCGGCGGCACTGCTGGCGCAGATCAAGGCCGGCGGCGGCAGCGCCAAGCTGACCACCGTGCAGGGCGAAACGCTGATCGCCAAGACCCGCGGCGGCAAGGTCACGCTCACCGACAGCAAGGGCAACACGGCGCACGTCACCACCGCCGACGTGATGCAGAGCAATGGCGTGATCCACGTGGTGGACAAGGTTTTGATGCCGTAAGCACGCGTCGGGGGGTGCATTGGCATCGCGGGGGCGGCTACGGCCGTCCCCGTTTTGCACGTCCATGCAGCCAACGGCGATCGCGCGCCACGCCGACAATGCCCGGACCACGCGCACGTACCGTCAGTCGCCAGCACCGCCTGCGTGCGGCATCGGCACCTGCGCTGCCAGCACACGCAAGTCATCCACAAAGCCTTGGTAGGCGGCCACGCCCGCCTCGCCGCCGCGCTGGCGCAGCACCCACGACGGATGCACGGTGGCCAGGGCGCGGGTGCCGTCGTCCAGCGCCTGCCATTGCCCACGTTGGGCCATCAGCTTGAAGCCGCTTCCCAGCACCGCGCGCGCCGCGGTCGCGCCCAGGCACAGCACGATGCGCGGACGCACCCGCGCCAGTTCGCCGGCCAGCCACATCCGGCAGGCCTCGACATGGGCGCGCTCGGGATTGCGATGCAGCCGCGCCTTGCCGCGCTGCTCGAAACGAAAATGCTTGACCGCGTTGGTGACGTACAGGCCTGCGCGTTCGACGCCCAGCTCCTGCAACGCGCGGTCGAACAAGCGCCCGGCCGGGCCGACGAAGGGACGCCCGCTCAGGTCCTCCTCGTCGCCAGGCTGCTCGCCCACCACCATCACCGCGGCATCCTGCGGACCTTCGCCGAACACGGTCTGGGTGGCCGGCTGCCACAGCGGACAGCGGCGGCAGTCGCGCGCCGCCGCGCGCAGCGCGTCGAGGCTGTCGTCGGCGGCCACCACCGGCGCCGGTGCCGGCGCGGGAATGCGCCGCCGCACCGGCTCGGGCGCGCGCTCGGCCATCTCGCGCACGCGCTGCCCGGCGTCGCGGATCAGCGTGGGCAGCAGTTGCGCTTCCGGCAGGTGCTTCCAGTATTTCTGCGGCATCTCCTGGCGCATCATCGTCGGATTGAGCCGCGCCGGGTTGAAGATGTTGGCGTAGTAGGTGCGCCACAGCGTGTCCTGCGCATCGTCGGCCGGCGCATCGGCGCGCTGGGCGCCGGCGCCGAACTGCAGCGTCTCGCCGTCCCAGCGCACGCTGCGGTACGGAGTGAGGATCGCCCAGCGCATCCCGGCGAAGCGCCGCGCGAAGAACGGCGCCACCCGATCGACGATGTGATGTTCCGGCTCGAACCAGGCGATGTAGGCCTCCTGCTCGCCCGGCACCTCGCGGAAGCGCACGAACGCCTTCATCTTGTGGCTGTCGCGGCGCACCGCCTGCGCCCATTGCTGGGCGCGGTGCACGTCGGCATCGGTGACCCGCTGCAGCAGCGCGCGCTCGCCGCCGGCGATGCGCCACAGCAGGCGGTACAGCAGCGCGTGCCGCTGCGGATCGCGATGGCACAGCACCGCACCGGCCAGCGCCAGGAACTCGGCCGATACCCGCGGCGGCGGCACCTGCGCCGGCAACATCGCGACGTCGGTCCCGACCAGCAGCCCACCCTGCGCATCGCCGTCCCAGGCCAGCGTCTCCGGCGCCACCTGCGCGCACCACGCCGCCCGCGCCACCGCCCGCCACGCCTCCAGGCTCCACGGCGGCGCCACCTCAGCCTGGAACATGCACCGCTCCACGCATCAGCTCACCGAAACGAATGCAGAACACAGCAACACAACCGCCAACACAGCATCCGCAACCATCGCCGCGCGTGCAGATGTTGCTGTTGCTGTTGCTGTTGCTGTTGCTGTTGCTCGTGATGTTGCTTTTAAAACTTCCCGCCTTAAAGCGAGCCGAGCACCGGAGTGGCGAGCGGCCGAAGAGGCGCCCTTGTTTGAGCGAAGCGAGTTTGGGCGCCGTGCCGCTCGCCGCGAGGAGCGCAGGGGACCGGTGCGGCCGTATCGCACCGGCTCGTGTCAGGCGGGAGCGGTTTTGGTGACTTTTGCCAAGACAAAAGTCACTCGCGCCCGTAGGCGCGAAAGCCTTTGCTGTTGCCGTTGCCGTTGCCGTTGCAGCAAGCATGGCAACACCCCACCCCACCGCGTCAATCAAACAAGCCCCCCTGCCGCGGTGCCGGCGCCAGTTGCGCACGCAGCCGCTGCGGATCGTCCAGCCGCTGCCGCGGATGGTGGTCCAGCACACTGACGAACGGCAGCAACTTCTTCAGCGGCACCCGCAGCCGCGCCAGATCCTCGACCCGCAGCCGCGCATGCCGCCGCGCCAGCAGCAAGCGCTCGACGTTGCGGGTGCCCAGCCCCGGCACGCGCAACAACAGTTCGCGCGCGGCGGTGTTGAGATCCACCGGGAATCGCTCCGGGTTGCGCAGCGCCCACGCCAGCTTGGGGTCCACGTCCAGATCGAGCATGCCGCTGGCCGCAGGCGGGGCGATCTCCTCCACCGAGAAATCGTAGAACCGCAGCAGCCAGTCGGCCTGGTACAGGCGGTGTTCGCGCTGCAGCGGCGGCGCCAGCAGCGGCAGCTTGGCCGAGGCGTCGGGAATCGGACTGAACGCGGAGTAATAGACCCGGCGCAGGCGATAGTTGCCGTAGAGATTGTGGCTGGTGTGCAGGATCGCGCGATCGTCCGCGCCGTCGGCGCCGACGATCATCTGCGTGCTCTGTCCGGCCGGGGCGAAACGCGGCGGCTTGGCGCGCACCCGCGCCTCGGCCTTGCGTGCTTCCTTGCTCTCCTCGATGCGCCAGCGCAACTCGCCCATCGCCGCGCGGATACCGCCGACGTTCTTCTCCGGCGCCAGTTGCGCCAGGCCGCGCTCGGTCGGCAGCTCCACGTTGATGCTGAGCCGGTCGGCGTAGCGGCCGGCGGCGGCGAGCAGCTCCGGCGCCGCGTCGGGAATGGTCTTGAGATGGATGTAGCCGGCGAAGCGGTGCTCCTCGCGCAGTTGCCGCGCCACTTCCACCAGTTGCTCCATGGTGTAGTCGCTGTTGCGGATGATGCCGCTGGAGAGGAACAGGCCTTCGATGTAGTTGCGCTTGTAGAAATCCAGGGTCAGCTTGACCACTTCGGCCGGGGTGAAGCGCGCGCGGCGCACGTTGCTGGACACGCGGTTGACGCAGTACGCGCAGTCGAAGACGCAGAAGTTGGTCAGCAGGATCTTCAGCAACGACACGCAGCGCCCGTCGGGCGTGTACGAATGGCAGATACCCATGCCCTCGGTGCTGCCGATGCCGCCGCTGCGCAGCGAATGGCGCTTGTCGGCGCCGCTGGAGGCGCAGGACGCGTCGTACTTGGCCGCGTCGGCGAGCACGGCGAGTTTTTCGAGGGTATTCACCGGCCGACGATGCCGGGTCCGCGTCTCAAACGGTGAGACGCGGATGCGCTGCGGCCTTCACCGCGATGAACCGCTCAGGTCGATCTCCTGGCGTTCAGGCCGCCACGCGCGCTGCGGCGCCGTCGAAGCGGTAGATGTCCATCGCCAGCAGGCCGGCGTCGATCCCCGCATCGATGCGCTGCGCGCCCAGCCCGTCCGCGCCGGCCGCACCCATCGCCACATAGATCGGCAGCCAGTGCTCGTCGGTGGGATGCGCGCGCTCGGCGAACGGCGCCTGCCGGCGGTAGTCGAGCATCGCCGGCACGTCGTCGCGGCGCAACGCCTGCTCGGTCCATTCGATGAACGGACGCACGTAGGGCACTTCCTTGCCCTCGGCGTAGCGGCCGAAGTCGTGCAGGTTGTGGGTGATGCTACCCGAGCCGATCACCAGCACGCCGTCCTCGCGCAGCGGCGCCAGTGCGCGGCCCAGCGCCAGGTGGTGCTCCGGCCCGAGTTCCGGCTGGATCGACAGCGGCACCACCGGGATGTCGGCCTGCGGGTACAGCAGCGACAGCGGCACCCACACACCGTGGTCCAGCCCGCGACGCTCGTCCAGCACCGGCGCCAGCCCGGCCTGCGCCAGCAGCTCGGCGACCTGCTGGGCCACGGCCGGCGCGCCCGGCGCCGGGTACTGCATCGCGTACAGCGCCTGCGGGAAGCCGCCGAAGTCGTGGATGGTCTGCGGCTGCGCCGCGGCGCCGACCAGCGGCCGCCGGCCCAGCCAGTGCGCCGAGGCCAGCACGATGGCGCGCGGCCGCGGCAGCGTCGCCGCCAGTTCGGCCAGCCGCGTGCCGACCAGGCCGGGCTGCAGCGCGGTCATCGGCGAACCGTGCGAGATGTACAGGGAAGGCAAACGCGCCATGGCAGGTCTCCACAGTGGGGGGCGGCACGGTGGCGCGCGCGGCCAGCGCCGGGCGTTCGTGCAGACGACCAGGGTATTTCCGCCATCTGCGGGAATAAATTACCCTGCCGCCGACGATCCATTTCAGGAACCGAAACAATGGACACGCTGGAGGCGATGCGGGTCTTTGTCGCCGTGGTCGACCGCAACGGCTTCAACGCCGCCGCCGACGCGCTGGGCATTTCCACCGCCAGCGTCACCCGCCAGGTGGCGTGGCTGGAACAGCGCCTGGGCTCGCGCCTGCTCAACCGCACCACCCGCCGGGTCAGCCCGAGCAGTGTCGGCGCGGCGTATTACCAGCGCTGCCAGTTGCTGCTGGCCGAGTTCGACGACATGGAGGCGGCGGTCGGCGAGCAGGCGCTGACGCCCTCCGGCACGCTGCGGATCAACGCACCGTTCAGTTTCAGCGTCGCCCGGCTGGGTCCGCGCCTGGCCGGCTACAGCGCGCGCTATCCGCAGGTCGCCCTCGATCTGTCGCTGTCCGACCGCCTGGTGGACATCGTCGAGGAAGGCTACGACCTGGCGATCCGCATCACCCGCCAGGTGGCGCCCACCTTGATCGCGCGCAAGCTCGGCGAAGTGCAGGCGTTCCTGTGCGCGTCGCCGGACTACCTGGCGCGTGCCGGCACCCCGCAGCTGGCCGCCGACCTCGCCGGCCATGCCTTCCTCAGTTACAGCTACGTGCAGGACGACCTGACCCTGCACGGCCCCGACGGGGCGACCCAGGTGCGGGTGGCCGGCACCCTGCGCGCCAATTGCGGCGACGTGCTGCGCGAGGCGGCCATCGCCGGCATGGGCGTCACCGTGCAACCGGACTTCATGGCCGAAGCGGCGCTGGAGGACGGCCGCCTGGTGCGGGTGCTGCCCGACCATGAGATCGGACCGATCGGCGTCTACGCGGTGTACGCCAGCCGCAGCCACCTGGCGCCGAAGGTGCGCAGCTTCATCGACTACCTGGTCGAAGTGGGCATCGATCGCACGATGCGCTCCCCGGCCGAGAGCTGAACCGCGGCGCGCGGACCGGACACAACATCCCGCCGATGGCGCTGATCGCGGCGGCCGCGCATGCGCACAATGCCCGCGCTTTTCCCCTCACCTTCAGGAGTCCGCGCATGAGCAAGATCGCGATCGTCTACTTCAGCGGCTACGGCCACACCGTCAAGCAGGCCGAGGCCGTGCACGCCGGCGCCGCCAGCGTCGGCGAAGCCACGCTGTACCGCATCGACCAGGACGGCAACCTGCCCGACGGCGCCTGGGAGGCCATCGGCCAGGCCGACGCCATCGTCTACGGCAGCCCGACCTACATGGGCGGCCCGGCCTGGCAGTTCAAGAAGTTCGCCGACGCCAGCTCCAAGCCGTGGTTCGCGCAGGCCTGGAAGGACAAGATCGCCGCCGGCTTCACCAACTCGGCCTCGGTCAACGGCGACAAGTTCGCCACCATCGAATACTTCTGGACCCTGGCCCAGCAGCACGGCCAGATATGGGTCGGCACCGGCCTGCTGCCGTCCAACACCAAGGCGCATGGCCCGGACGACGTGAACTGGACCGCCGGCTCCGGCGGCGCGCTGGCGATCTCGCCGTCCGACGCCTCGCCGGACGAGGCGCCGCGCAGCGGCGACCTGGAGACCGCGCGCCTGCTCGGCAAGCGCGTGGCCGAGTTCGCGGCCAAGCTCAAGGGCTGAGCCCGGCGGTGCCGCCCGCAAAGGGCGGCACCCTGCATCGCGATCGCAGCGGTCTCCGGGCGAGGCGATGCCCCTGCGGCGCCCGGCCTTGCCGGTCGGGCGCGTCTTCGAGGGGACAATGCCCTCGCGCTGCGGCGCTGCCGCGTGTTCTCTGCATCCCGATCTCGCCATGCGCCGGCCCTCGGCCAGCACCGTCGCGCTATGCCGGGCCACCCACCGCATGCGCCGCGCGCAGATGGTCGATGAACACGCGCAGCTTCGGCGGCAGGTGCTCGCGCGCCGGGTAGTAGATGTGCCAGCCGGCGAACGGCGCGTGCCAGTCGTCCAGCACCTGCTGCAAGCGGCCGGCGGCGACGTCTGCGGCCACCTGCCATTCGAACGCCTGGCCCAGGCCCAGCCCACGGCGCGCGGCGTCCAGGCCGACCGCGGTGTCGTTGACCACCAGGCGCCCGGCGACTTCGACCAGGAAATCGTGGCCGTCGCGGGTGAACTCCCAGGCCTGCAGGCGGCCGTCGGTGCGCCGCCAGCGGATGCAATCGTGTTCGGCCAGTTCGGCCGGCGTCTGCGGCGTCCCATGCGCGGCGAAGTAGGCCGGTGCGGCCACCACCGTCTGCCGCTGCGGCGGGCCCACTGGCACGGCGATCATGTCGCGCGCCAGGCTCTCGCCCAGGCGGATGCCGGCGTCGAAGCCGCCGGCGACGATGTCGGCCAGGGTCCGGTCCGAATACAACTCGACGCTGACTTCCGGATAGCGCGCCAGGAACGCCGGCAGGTGCGGACACACCAGTTGCTCGGCGGCCACCAGCGGCAGGTTGATGCGCAGCGTGCCGGCCGGGCGGTCGCGCAGGAAATCCAGGTCGGCGAAGGCCGCATCGATCTGCGCCAGGCCCGGCGCCACCCGCTGCAGGAAGCGCTCGCCATGCTCGCTCAGGCCGACCCGGCGGGTGGTGCGGTTGAGCAGGCGTGCGCCCAGCTGCGCCTCCAGCGCGCGCAGCGTCTGCGACAGCGCCGAGGGCGAGACGCCCAGCTCGGCGGCGGCGCGGGTGAAGCTGCCATGGTGGGCGACCCGGACGAAGGCGACGACGGCGGACAGCGGCGAGGGACGGTGCATGGCGGGCGGGCAGCAAGGGAGGACAGACGCGGCAGGCGCCGGTCATTGTGTAGCACAGCTTCAAAGCCCATGCGGATTACCAGGATTTATCCAGGGCGACGCGGCGCCTACAGTGCCCCGCACCCTCACCTGGAGATCGCCGCGATGGCCCTCGACCATTACCGCCTGCTCGGCCGTTCCGGCCTGCGCGTCAGCCCGCTGTGCCTGGGCACCATGACCTTCGGCGCCGACTGGGGCTGGGGCGCGGACGAAGCCGAGGCACGCCGCCTGTTCGACCTGTATGTCGATGCCGGCGGCAACTTCCTCGATACCGCCAACATCTACACCAACGGCAGCGCCGAGACCCTGCTCGGCCGCTTCGTCACCGGCCGCCGCGACCGCCTGGTGATCGCCAGCAAGTTCGCGCTCAATCCCTTCCCCGGCGACCCCAACGGCGGCGGCAACCACCGCAAGGCGCTGCTGCGCTCGGTCGACGCCAGCCTGGCGCGGCTGGGCACCGATTATCTGGACCTGCTGTACCTGCATGCCTGGGACGGCACCACCGGCATCGACGAGATCATGCGCGGTTTCGACGACCTGGTGCGCGCCGGCAAGATCCTCTACGCCGGCATCTCCGACACCCCCGCCTGGCAGGTGGCGCGCATGCAGACCCTGGCCGACCTGCGCGGCTGGACGCCGTTCGTCGCCCTGCAGATCGAGTACTCGCTGGCGCAGCGCACGGTCGAGCGCGAACTGGTGCCGATGGCCGAGGCGCTGGGCATGTCGGTGCTGGCCTGGTCGCCGCTGGCGATGGGCGTGCTGACCGGCAAGTACGGCGCCGCCGATCTGGCACGGGTGCGCGCGGCCGCCTCCGGCGGCGCGCAGGTCGATGGCGTGGGCCGCGCCGAGGTCGCGCATTCGCAACGCACCTTCAACGAACACGCGCTGGCGGTCGCCGAGACGGTGGTGGCGCTGGCCGCCGAGCTGCAGCGCTCGCCGGCGCAGGTGGCGCTGGCCTGGCTGCTGGCGCGCGGGGCGATGCCGATCGTCGGCGCGCGCAGCGTGGCGCAATTGCAGGACAATCTGGGCGCACTCACCCTGCACCTGGATGCCGAGGCGCTGCAGCGGCTGGATGCCGCCAGCGCGATCGAACTGGGCTTCCCGCACGACTTCCTGGCCTCGCCCAACCCGCAGGCGCTGCTGAGCGGCGGCACCCGCATCCAGCCGCGCTGAGCGCGGCGTCCTGCCCCTTCGCACACGAGCACCATTCCATGGCATCCATCGCGAACGCGTTGCCGAGCAACATGACCCTGGCCGAGGCCGAAGCGGCCGGCATCGCGCAGATCGCCGCGCTGATGGGCCCGCAGCAGGGCGCGGCGATCCGCGCCCTGGCCGACGACGCGGACACCGCGCTCACCGGCCGCGGCGCGGCCATCGCGTTCGGCGAGATCTACCGGCCCGACAGCGCGCTGGACCTGAAGACCCGCGAACTGGTCACGGTCGCGGTGCTGGCCAGCCTCGGCCAAGCCGAACCGCAATTGCGTCTGCACCTGCGCGCCGCGCAGGCGGCAGGCGCCAGCCGTGCGGAGATCTTCGCCGTGCTCGACCAGTTGTACGCCTACGTCGGCTTCCCGACCGCGCTCAACGCCCTGGCCGTCGCCCGCGACACGCTGGGCCCGTCCTCACCCTGAGCGAACCGCCCGGCGGCCACGCTTTCCCTCCCCTCCCCCTCAGGAGCATCCTCCATGCAAACCCGCACCCTCGGCCGCAACGGCCCCCGCGTCTCCGCCCTCGGCCTCGGCTGCATGGGCATGAGCGCGTTCTACGGCGGCCGCAGCGACGACGCCGCCTCGATCGCGGTCATCCATGCCGCGATCGAGCACGGCGTCAGCCTCATCGACACCGCCGACATGTACGGCCCGCACACCAACGAAGTGCTGGTCGGCAAGGCGCTGGCCGGGCGCCGCGACCAGGTCGTGCTGGCGACCAAGTTCGGCATCAAGCTCGACCCCAACGACCCGGCCGCGCGTGGCATCGACGGCCGCCCGGAGTACGTGCAGTCCGCCTGCGAGGCCAGCCTGCGCCGACTCGGCGTGGACCACATCGACCTGTACTACCAGCATCGGGTGGATCCGAACGTGCCGATCGAGGACACGGTCGGGGCGATGGCGCGGCTGGTGGAACAGGGCAAGGTGCGCTTCCTCGGCCTGTCCGAAGCCGCCGCGGCCACCATCCGCCGCGCGCACGCGGTGCATCCGATCACCGCGCTGCAGAGCGAGTACTCGCTGTGGTCGCGCGACCCGGAACACGACGGCGTGCTGGAGACGGTGCGCGAGCTGGGCATCGGCTTCGTGCCGTACTCGCCGCTGGGCCGCGGCTTCCTGACCGGGGCGATCCGCTCGCCGGAGGATTTCGAGGCCGACGACTACCGGCGCCATTCGCCGCGCTTCCAGGGCGAGAACTTCGACCGCAACCTGCAGCTGGTGGAGCGGGTACGTGAGCTGGCGCAGGCCAAGGGCGTGACCCCGGGGCAACTGGCGCTGGCCTGGGTGCTGGCGCAGGGCGAGGACCTGGTGCCGATCCCGGGCACCAAGCGCCTGGCCTACCTGGAAGAGAACCTGGGCGCGCTGCAGGTGAAGCTGAGCACCGAGGAACTGGCGCAGATCGAGGCGATCTTCCCGGCCGACGCCGCCGCCGGCCATCGCTACCCGGCCGCCTCGCGCGGCGCGCTGCAGGGCTGAACCGCGCCCCCGGCCGCGGCGCGGGTCGATTGCCCGCGCCGCCCCGGCCCCGCATGATGCGGGGGTGATCTCCTTCATCGTCCCCGCGCACGACGAAGCCGCCCTGATCGGCGACACGCTGGCCTCGCTGCATGTCGCCGCCCAGGCGCTGCGGCTGGACTGCGAGACGCTGGTGGTGGCCGATGCCTGCCGCGACGGCACCGCCGAGATCGCGCGCCGGCACGGCGCGCAGGTGCTGGAGGTGGAACTGCGGCACATCGCCGCCGTGCGCAATGCCGGCGCCGCCGCCAGCCGCGGCCGCCATCTGCTGTTCGTCGATGCCGACACCCGGGTCAACACCCCGCTGCTGGCCGCGGCGCTGCGCGCGCTCGGCACCGGCGCGGTCGGCGGCGGCGCGCAGGTGCGCCTGCTCGGCGACATCGCCTGGCACGAACGCATGGCCCAGGCGCTGTTCGGTTGGCTGTTCCGCTGCACCGGCATCGCCCCCGGCTGCTTCCTGTTCTGCACGCGCAGCGCCTTCGTCGCCGCCGGCGGCTTCGACGAGCGCTACTACGCCGGCGAGGACGTGGCGCTGAGCCGCGCACTGGCGCGGCAGGGACGCTTCGTGATCCTGCGCGAGCCGGTGCACACCTCCGACCGCAAGCTGCGCAGCTTCAGCAAGCGCGAGCACCTGGGGCTGCTGTTGCGCCTGCTGCGCCGCGGCCGCAGCCTGCTGCGCTCGCGCGACGGACTTGGCTTCTGGTACGGGCAGCGTCGCGGGCGCTAACGCGCCGCCCATTTCCGCACAGATTGCGTCGGGTCGGCAAAGCGGTTGCGCCCGACGCGGGCGACTTCCTACTGTCTGCAAATGCGCGAGAACGGCACCCTGGACATCAGGAACGCGGCAATGGCGGACCGGCAGGCGATCGTGACGCTGATGGCGGCACTGGACTACGCCGGAACCGAGGACTTCATCGAGGCGCGCTTGGCGCAGCTCCTGGCACATCCGGACGCGGCCTTGCTGTTGGCCGCCGCAGGGGACGCCATCCTGGGTGTGTTGTCGCTGCACTTTCTGCCGCAGTTGGCATTGGCCGGCGACATCTGCCGCATCAGCTATTTCTGCGTCGACGATCGCGCGCGCGGCGCCGGAGTGGGACAGCGTTTGCTGGCAGAGGGCGAGGCGCTGGCGCGGCAGCGCGGCTGCGACCGCCTGGAGGTGCACTGCCACAGCCGGCGGGAACGCGCGCACGCCTTCTATCGGCGCGAAGGCTTTGTCGAAGCGCCCACGTATTTCGCCAGGTCGCCGCGCGATTGAGGATTGTCTGAGGTCGCCAGCCGCAGACAGCGGCGCGATCTTCGCAAGAACGGTTGCCGGCGCCGAGCCGCTGGCAGTACGCTGCGCGCCCCTTGTGCGAGCTTTACGGATGAGCGTCCACACCAGCAGGCCCATCGCGCTGCGCATCCTCGGCACGGGCGAGTATCTGCCCGCGCAGCAGGTGCCGGCGGAGGCCTTCGACCGGCGCTGGGGCAAGCCCGCCGGCTGGACCCTGCGGCATACCGGGGTCGCCACGCGGCACTACGCGGGCGCCGACGAGCCGGCCATGTTCATGGGCGAACGCGCCGCGCGCGCGGCGCTGCAGGCGGCGCAGTTGCAGGCGCACGAGGTCGATTGCGTGATCAGCGCCTGTAGCCTGATGGAACAGGCGATCCCGTGCAGCGCGGCACTGCTGCACGCGCGGCTGGGCCTGCAGGGAAGCGGCATCCCCGCCTTCGACATCAACGCCACCTGCCTGAGCTTCATCGCCGCGCTCGACCTGGCCGCCTGCGCGATCGCCGCCGGCCGCCATCGCCGCGTGCTGATCGTCTCCAGCGAGATCGCCAGCGTCGGCCTCAATCCGGACGATGCGGATACCGCGCCGCTGTTCGGCGACGGTGCCGCCGCGGTGGTGCTCGGCGCCGACGACGGCGCCAGCGGTTCGCAATTGCTGGCGGCGCGGCTGGAAACCTATTCCGAAGGCATCGACCACTGCCGCGTGCGCGCCGGCGGCACCCGCCTGCGCCTGGATCACGGTGTCGAGGCGCTGCGCGCCGGTTCGCAATTCGAAATGAACGGCCGCGCCACCTATCGCCTCGCCGCGGCGAAGCTGCCCGGTTTCCTGCAGCGGCTGCTGGCGCAGGCCGGGGTCGATCTGGCGCAGCTGCGGCGGATCGTGCCGCACCAGGCCAGCGCCAAGGCGCTGCGTCACCTGCGCGTGGCGCTGGGGCTGGCGCCGGACGCGCTGATCGAGGTGATCGGCCAGCGCGGCAACCAGATGGCGGCCTCCATTCCGAGTGCGCTGCACCAGGCGATCCACAGCGGCCGCATCGTCCGCGGCGACCTGATCGGCCTGGTCGGCTCCGGCGCCGGGCTGGCGTTCGGCGGCGCGGTGTTGCGTTACTGACATGGCACGCGTCCTGGTCACCGGCGCGTCCGGCTTCATCGGCGCCTACATCGTGCGCGCCCTGGCCGATGCCGGCGTAGCGGTGCGCGCCAGCGGTCGCGACGCCGCCAAGCTGGCGGCCTTCGCTGGCGATCCGCGGATCGAGGTCGTGCCCGCCGAGCTGTGTCGCGATGACCTGGCGCCGTTGCTGCGCGGCTGCGATGCGGTGATCCACTGCGCTGCGTTGTCGGCACCTTGGGCCAGCGCCGAGACCTTCCGCCTGGCCAACGTGGTCGCCACCGAACGCCTGCTCGCCGCCGCGCTGGCCGCACGCGTGCGCCGCTTCGTGCACTTCAGTTCGCCCAGCATCTACTTCCGCTTCGCCGATCAATACCAGATCACCGAAGACTTCACCCCGCCGGCGCGCTGGATCGGCGGCTACCCACAGACCAAGTGGGAAGCCGAGGAAAAGGTGCGCGCCGCCGCCGCGGCCGGACTGCCGGCGGTGGTGCTGCGCCCGCGCGCGGTGTTCGGCCATGGCGACAACGCGATCGTGCCGCGCTTGCTGGCGGTGGCGCAGCGCGGCTGGTTCCCGCTGGTCAACGGCGGCCGCGCGATGATCGACGTGTGCTGCGTGGAGAACGCGGTGGCCGCGGCACTGGCCGCGCTGCGCGCCGAGCACGTCGTCGATGGCCGCGCCTACAACATCAGCAACGGCGTGCCGATCGTGGTGCGCGACCTGCTGACCGAACTGTTCGCGGTGCTGCGCCTGCGCGTACGGCTGCTGTCGGTGCCGCGCGGGCCGGCGCTGGCGCTGGCCGCGCTCGGCGAACAGATCGCGCTGCGCCGGCGCGGGCAGCCGGAGCCGCGGCTCAGCCGCTACGGTATCGGCGTGCTCGGCTATTCGCAGACGCTGGACATCGGCCGCGCCCGCCGCGAACTCGGCTATGCGCCCGTGCTGTCGACCGAGGCCGGGCTGGCCGCGCTGGGGCGGCCATGAGCGTACCCAGGCTGCAGTGGCGGCTGTACGAAGCCGGTCACTGCACGCATCCGGAGCGCGCCACGCGCCGCGGCGCGCCGCTGGCGCCATGTCCGTTTCCGGCGCTGGCGGCCCTGCTGCAGCATCCGCAGCAGGGCGACCTGTTGTTCGACACCGGCTACGCCCGTCATTTCTTCGATGCCACCGCGCGCTTTCCCGAACGCCTGTACCGCTGGCTGACGCCCGTGCAATTGGCACCCGGGCAATCGCTGCGCGAACAACTCGCCCGCGACGGCGTGGATGCGGACCGCATCGGCTGGATCGTGCTGTCGCATTTCCATGGCGACCACGTCGGCGGCGTCGCCGATTTCCCACACGCGCGCCTGGCCTGCGCGCAAAAGGCCTGGGACGATCTGCAGCGCCGCGGCCGGCTGGCCGCGCTGCGCGAAGGTTTCCTGCCGGCACTGCTGCACGGCGCGCGCCCGCGCATGCACTGGATCGAGGCGCTGCCCGCGGCGCTGCCGCCCGCCGCGCTGCGCGACTTCGGCACGCCGCGCGACCTGTTCGGCGACGACAGCGTGCTGCTGGTGCCGCTGCCCGGACATGCGCCCGGCCACTACGGCCTGTGGTTCGAGGACGCGCACGGCCCGGTGTTCCTGATCGCCGATGCGGCCTGGTCCAGCGCTGCGCTCGCCGACGGCACGCCGCCGCCAGCCCTGGTCACCCACCTGCTCGGCGAGCATCGCGTCTATCGCGACACCCTGGCGCGGCTGCATGCGCTGCGCCAGGCCGAGCCGGGCTTGCGCCTGGTGCCCTCGCATTGTCGGCAATGGCGGCCGGCACCGGCGGAGCACCCGCATGGCTGAGGCCCCCGGCGTGCTGATCACCGGCGCACGCGCGCCGGTCGCCCTGGACCTGGCGCGCCGCTTCGCCGCGCAGGGTTGGCGGGTGCACCTGGCCGACAGCGTCGCCAGTCGCATCTCCGGCTGGTCGCGCGCGGTGACCGCGCATCACCGCGTCGCCCCGGCACGCGATGCGCCGCGCGCCTGGCTGGCCGATCTCAATGGCGTGCTCGCCCGCCAGCGCATCGACGTGCTGGTGCCGACCTGCGAGGAAGTGTTCTACCTGGCCCGCTACCGCGGCGCGCTGCCGACGCAGTTGCACCTGCCGCTGCAGGACTTCGACACGCTGCGCACGCTGCACAGCAAGTACGCCTTCATGGCACTGGCGCGCGGCCTGGACAGCGCCATCGACGTGCCCGCCAGCGTGCGCGTGCGCAACCTGGTGCAGGCGCGCGAGTGGGCCGGCGACACGCCGCTGGTGTTGAAACCGGAATTCTCGCGCTTCGGCGTGCATGTGCGGCTCTATCCGGACGGTGTGACCGCCGATGCCACGCCGCTGCCCGCGCAGGGCGACTGGGTCGCACAGCGCTACTGTGAGGGCGAGGAGCGCTGCTCGTATGCGCTGGCGCGCGACGGCGTGCTGCTGGCGCATGCGGTGTACCGCCCGCGCTATCGGCTGCGGCGCAGCTCCAGCTATTACTTCGACGCGGCGCCGGATCCGCAGATCGAGCGCTTCACCGCGCAACTGGTGCAGGCGCTGCGCTTCACTGGGCAGATTTCCTTCGACTGGATGGTGTCCGCGCAAGGGCGCTGCAGCGTGATCGAATGCAATCCGCGCGCGACCAGCGGCCTGCACCTGTTCGCCGCGACCGATCCGCTGGTGGCCTTGCTGTGCGGCGACGCGGGCGCAGCGCCCGCGCCGTTGCGCCCGGCCGACGAGCGCGCGGCGATGCTGGGCACGCTGATGCTGGGAGTGGCACTGCCGGCGGCGCTGGGCCAGGGCCGGCTGCGACAGTGGCGCCGCGACTACGCGCGCGCCGAGGACGTACTGGCGCCACGCGGCGACCGCTGGCCGCTGGTCGGCACGCTGTGCGACCTGGGCAGCCACGCGCGCCTGGCGCTGGCACAACGCTGCAGCGTGCGCGAGGCCGCCACCCGCGATACCGAGTGGGACGGCGAGGCACTGCCGCCGCCATGAGCCATGGCGACGCCGCCGCCGCAGCCGCCGACTACGCCACGCAGCTGCAACGCTTCGCCGCGCTGCATGCCGGCGGCGACGCGCAGCAGTTGGCCGACAACGCACATGCGCGCATCGAGGTATTGCAGGCGGGCGACCTGGCGCTGCCGGTGACGGTCGGCGAACGCCACCCCGGCAACGCCTGGGTGTGCTCGCCGCGCACCACCTACGCCGACTACGCTGCCGAGGAGGCCGCACGGCTGCTGCCGGGCACGCTGGCCGCGCCGGTACGCGGCCTGTGCGGCGGCATCGGCGCCTGGCTGGACTGGGCACGGATCGACCGCGCGGTCACCCTCAACAACTGGCTGCTGTCCACCAACCTGTACCCGCCGCTGCCGCCGAGCGGCTTGCGCGCGTTGCTGGATGTCGCACGCGCGCGCTGGCCCGACCACGCGCTGTGGTTCCGCTCGCTCAACGCGGTGGATACGCCGCAGTGGCTGCACGCGCTGCAGGCCGAAGGCTTCACCCTGATCGGCAGCCGCCAGGTCTACCTGTACGAGGACTGGCCGCGACTGTTGCGTCATCGCGACCTGGCCCGCGACCTCAAACTGGTCGAGCGCCGCGACCTGCAGCGCTGCGGCAACGACGCCATCGGCGAGGCCGACTATCCGCGCATCGCCGCGCTGTATGCGCAGCTGTATCTGGAGAAATATTCGCACTGCAATCCGGCCTACCACGCCGGCTTCCTGCGCGCCTGGCACCGCGCCGGGCTGCTGCGCTTCGACGGCTTCCGCGACGGCGACGGGCAACTGGTCTGCATCACCGGCCTGTTCGGCGTCGGCGGCACCGTCACCGCACCGATCGTCGGCTACGACCTGCAGCTGCCGCAGCGGCTGGCGCTGTACCGCACCCTCACCGCCTGCGGCATCGACCATGCGCGACGGTATGGCCAGCGCCTCAACCAGAGCGCCGGCGCGGCCAGTTTCAAGCGCCAGCGCGGCGGCATGCCGGTCATCGAGTACAGCGCGGTCGATGCGCGCCACCTGCCGCTGCGGCGACGCCAGCCGATCGCCGCGCTCGGCGCCCTGACCCGGCGCATCGGTGTCCCGCTGATGCGCCAGTACCGGCTGTGAGGCCAAGCAGCGCCAAGCCCGAAGGCGGGCCGTAATCGTTTTCAGCGTCGATCGCGCATGCCGCGTCGGCTGCCCGACACTGGCACTGGCATATACTTTGCTGCATCTGCAACACCTCATCGCCGCTGCGGCCCGGAACATCTGTGGAATGGATTGCGCATCTGGCCCATGCCGGCACCTTGCTGATCGTCAACGCATTGCTCGCGGCGGTGTCCTCGGCGATGTTCCTGGCGCTGTACGTCACCGGCCGCAAGGAACGGCACGCCCGCAGTCTGTTGCTGCTGACGCTGAGCTACGCCGTGTTCACCCTGGGCTTCGGCACCCTGCTGGCGCCGGCCTGGCACTACATGGACGTCTGGGTCGCGCCCGCCGGCAACGTCACCCTCGACGTGGCCACCGCACTGACGCTGTTGGCGGTAAACGCCTACCTGCGACGCCCGCTGCTGCAGTGGACATTGCTGGTCCCGGTCGCGCTGCTCTGCGTGCTGGAACTCTACAGCCTGCACTACACAGGCCTCGATCACCGCATCATGGTGATCTTCGGCGGCCTGGTACGCGGCATGCTGACCCTGGCCACCGCGGTGGCGCTGTGGCGCCATGCCGACAGCACCGTGCGCACGCCGGCGCGCTTCACGGCCGTCTTCCATTTCCTGTGGGCCGGCATGGTCGGGCTGCGGGTGGTCTGGTGGGCCGTCCATCCCGACGTCGATACCAGCTACGACCCGACCACCAACTTCGGCCTGCTCTCGCGCATCGTGCTGACCGCCAGCATCACCCCCGGCTTCCTGTGGATGCTGACCCGCGAAATGAACGCGGAACTGCGGCGGCACGCCTCGCAGGATCCGCTCACCGGGGTCACCAACCGCCGGGTGATGTGGGAGCGCGGCGAGGCGGCGACCCTCGATGCCGCACGCAAGCGGGCGTCGATCGCGGTGTTGATGATCGACGTGGACCATTTCAAGGCGATCAACGACCGCTTCGGCCATGCGGTCGGCGACCAGGTGCTGGTCGCCATCGCGCAGACCCTGACGCAGCACATCCGCATGCCGGACCTGCTGGCGCGCATCGGCGGCGAGGAGTTCATGGTGCTGATTCCGCAGGGCGACGAGGCGTCGGTGCGCGATCTCGCCGAACGCCTGCGGCGGCGCATCGAGCAGGAACAGATCGATGCCGCGCCGGAGGCGCCGCTGGTGTGCACGGTGAGCATCGGCTACTGTCTGTCGCCCGGGGCGCAGGCGTCCTGGCAGACCCTGGTGCTGGCCGCCGACCAGGCGCTGTACGCGGCCAAGCGCGCCGGCCGCAACCGGGTCGCCGGCACCACCATCACATGAACGCGCGCGGCGCGCGGCACACCACGCGCGTGGCGCCGGCGGCATGAGCGCCTGGCATCCGTCCCTGTACCGGCAGTGGTTCGCCGTCGCGCCCGCCGCGGCGTTGCGGCGCCAGCCGCTGGCGGTGTCGGTGATGGACCGACATGCGGCGATCGCGCGTTGCGCCGATGGCGGCCTGCTGGCGCTGGAAGACCGCTGCCCGCACCGGCACGCGCCGCTGTCGGCCGGCTGCGCCACCGGCGACGGCCTGTCCTGCCCCTATCACGGCTGGCGCTTCGACCGCGCCGGCGCCCTGCGCGAGATCCCCGGCCTGCCGCCGGGGCAGGCGCCGCCGGCGGTGCGGGTCCGCGCCTTCGCCGCGCGCGAGCACGACGGCCTGATCTGGCTGCGTCCCGATCCGGAAGGCGAGGACGCGCCCTCGCAACTGGTGCAGGCGCTGCAGCCGTCGGCGCGGCGCTTCCTGTGGCGCACGCGCTGGGAGGCGCACGTGGTCGATGCGCTGGAGAACTTCCTGGACCCGCTGCACACCCATCTGCTGCATCCGGGGCTGGTGCGGCGCGGCGGCGCGCGCACCGCCATGCGCGCCGAGCTGCGCCACACCGACGAAGGCTTCCACGTCGACTACCGCGGCGCCGCGGCGCAGAGCGGCTGGCTGTACCGGTTGTTCGAGTCGCCGCGCATCCTGGAACGCGCGCATTTCGCCGCGCCCGGCAGCGCGCAGATCGAGTACCGCTACGCGCGCGGCGGCCGCGTGCGGATCAGCCTGCACTTCACCCCGCTCGACGCGCGCAGCACCGACGTCTTCGCCAGCCTGCACGTGGAGGGGCGCTGGGCGCCGGTGTGGGCGGTGCGGCTGCTGGTGTGGCCGCTGCTGCGCCGGGTCGGCGAACAGGACCGGCGCATGCTCGCGCTGCAGTCGCGCAACCTGCAGCGCTATCCGGGCGCGCGCGGTGCCTCCACCGCGCTGGACCTGGTGCGCGAACCGCTGCGGCGTTACTGGGACGGCGAGCCGCTGCCGGCACCGGGCAGCGGCCACGACGTGGAACTCATGCTGTGACCGCGCCGAACCGCTGCAGCACATCCGCCAACGGGGCCGGACGCCCGAGCAGATAGCCCTGCACGCCGCCGCAGCCGTGCGTGCGCAACCAGCGCAGCTGCGCCTCGGTTTCCACGCCCTCGGCGACCACGTCCAGCCCCAGGCAATGCCCCAGGGTCAGCAGCGCCTGGCAGATCGAGGCGTTGCGTGGATCGCGGTCCACCTCGGCGACGAAGCTGCGATCGATCTTCAGCGTGTCCAGCGGCAGGTCGCGCAGATACGCCATGCTGGAGAAGCCGGTGCCGACATCGTCCAGGGCCACGCGCACGCCCAGCGCGCGCAGTTGCCGCAGCACATCGCCGGCCTGCTGCGGCTGCCGCATCAGGCTGCTCTCGGTCAGCTCCAATTGCAGGCCGTTGGCGGCCAGCCCGGCCTCGGCGCAGGCCTGCACCAGGTCGGCGACCAGATCGCCATCGAAGAACTGCAACGCCGACACGTTCACCGCCACCGGCAGGTCCGGCCATCCGTGCTCGACCAGGGCGCGGCGCGCCCGCGCCGCCGCGCGCATCACCCAGCGCCCCAGCGGCAGGATCAGCCCGGTGTCCTCGCACAACTGGATGAACGCATCCGGCGCGATGAAACCGCCATCGGCCTGCGGCCAGCGGATCAGGGCTTCCAGTTCGCGCGGCGCGCCGCTGACGGCGTCCATGATCGGCTGGAAATACAGCTCGAACTCCTGGCGCTCGATCGCCTGCTGGATGCGCCCGGCCAGGCGCAGGCGTTCGCCGGTGCGCGCGGCCATGGCGCGGTCGAAGCGCACCAGGCTGCGGCCCTCTGCCTGCGCCGCATGCGCGGCCTGCGCGGCGCTGCCGATCGCCTCGTCGGCATCGGCGGCATCGTCCGGACACAGCGCCACGCCGATGTGCGCCTGCAACTGCTGAGCGAATTCGCCGCCCTGCACCGGTGCGTACAGCGCCTCCTGCAGCGCCTGCAAGGCCAGCGGCAGGGCCTGCGGGTCCAGGATCGCCAGCACGAAGTCCTGCGCCGGCTGGTGCGCGCTCAGCCCGAAGCGCTCGCCGAGCGCGCGGATGCGCCCGGCCACCGCGCTGCGCACCGCGTCGCCGGCGGCGCGGCCGAGGGTGTCGCCGATCAGAGCCAGGCCACGCACCTGCACGTAGGCGATGGCGTAGCCGCCACGCTGCGCGCGCAGGGCTTCGGCCAGCGCCCGCGGCTTGAGCAGGCCGGTGCTGAATTCGTGGCGTGCGAGATAGGCCAGTTCGCGTTCGTGGGCCAGGCGCTCGGTGACGTCCTCGGCCAGGATCAGCCGCGCCGGCACGCCGCCGAACTCCAGGTCGGCGCTGTGGATGCACACCGATAGCAGGCTGCCGTCCTTGCGCCGATGCGTCCACACGCTCGGCGCGTCGAAGCCCTCGCGCGGTTTGCGCACGTCCTGCAGCAAGCGCTCGGCATCCTCCGCCGGGCGCAGGTCGCGCAGGTCCATCGCCAGGAATTCCTCGCGGCTGTAGCCGTACTGGCGCACCGCGGCCTGGTTCACTTCCAGGAAGCGCAGGCTGTCCACGGCGAACACCCAGTACGGCAACGGATTGCGATCGAACACCAGGCGGAACTGGCGCTCGGCATCGAGCAGGCGCGCGTGCGCCGCCACCCGGTCGCTGACGTCCTGCACCGCACCGGTCATGCACACGCCCTCGCGGGTGTGCACCAGCGCGCCGCGCGCGGCCAGCCAGCGCAGGCGTCCATCGGGCAGGTGCATGCGATAGACGGTGTTGTACTCCGCGCGCCCTTGCGCAGCGTCCTCGTACAGCTGCGTCACCCGTGCGCGATCCTCGTCGTGGATCCGCGCCAGGAACGCCTCGATAGGCAGTTGCATGCGCTGCAGGCCGAACATCGCGCCGGTCGGTTCGGACAGGCGCAGCACACGCTGCGCGATGTCGACGCGCCAGGTGCCGATGCCGCCCATGCCGTGCGCCAGGCGCAGATCCTCGTCGCCGCGGCGCAGGCGCTGCAGCAGGTGGCGCTGGCGACGCTCGGCACGGCGCAGGCTGACCAGCAGATAGGCCAGGCCGAGCAGGTACAGCACGTACACCAGCGCCGCCGCCGCGGCGAACCACCACCAGCCGGACAGCGTCTCGCGCAGCCCCACGCCAGCCACCGCCAGCAACGGATACGCACCGCCGCCGCTCAGCGCCAGGATCCGCGGTGTCCCGTCGAAGACATCGCGGCGTACCCCCAGGGCGCCGCCGTGCGGCATCGGCTGCGCCAGCGCGATCGGCAGGCGTGGCTGGCCGGCCGCGAGCGGACGGCTGGCGGCCAGCAGCACGCCCTGCGCGTCGGTCAGCGCGACGATGCCGTCGCGCCCGCTGTCGGTGCCCCGCACGATGCGTTGCAACGCGGCCACCCGCCATTGCGCCTCGACCCAGCCATCGGTCCCCCACGGGACCGCCACGCGCACCACCGCCTCGCCATCGGCCAGGCGCACTGGCGGACTCACGCAGACCCGGTCGCCGCAGCGCGCGCGCGGCATCCATGCGCGCAGTTGCGGATCGCCCGTGCCGCCGAAGCGGCGTTGGCCCTGCACATCCAGCAGGGCCACGTCGCGCAGTTCCGGGTGCCGCGCCTGCAGGCCGTGCAGCGAGGCGGCGATCAGCTCGGGCGCCCGCACCGGCGTCTCCGCCAGCAGCGCCTGCGCGCTCAGGCCCTCGCCATGCAGGGCCTGGCCGAGATTGTCCAGTTGCAACTGCAGCAGGCGGTCGCTGCCGGTGGCCAGGGCCAGGCTCTGCCGCTGCGCTGCGGCCAGGCGGTTGTGGCGGTCCTGCGCCAGCACCAGCACCAGGCCGGCGGCCAGCAGCATCGCCAGCGCCACGCCCCAGGTCGCGATCGCCCGCAACGGCGCGCGCGTGACGCGCCGCAGGCTGTGCCGAAAGCGACGGTCACGCTTCCTGTCGGCGAGCGGGTTCGGCGGCATCGAGGGTCGGGAGTGCGGCGTAGATGCTGGATACAGCGGCCTGGGACCGGCGATCTTGACCGCCCGTGACGCGATGCTGCGTTCAGCGATGCGGATAAATCATTCAGTCCGCTGCGGCCACTGCGCCAGTGCCTGTGTCGTCAGCCCCACCCGTCGGCACGCCCGCGCGGCGATGCCGTCGTGCAGCGCCACCCGGAACAGCGGCGCCACCTGCTGCAGCAACCAGGCCGGCACCGTCGGGCCGGTGCGCTGCAGCCGTGCCTGCCGCAGCAGGGCGCTGGCCCATGGCGGCAGCAAGGCCGCGCCGGCGCCCAGGAACAGTTCGCGCGACAGCCCCGGCGCCGGCACCGGCAGACGCAGCCCGGACAGCACCGCCAGCACCTCGCGCGAGCGCGCATCCACCCGCAGCAGCGGCCGCTGCCGCTCGAAATAGTCCAGCACCGCCGCCTCGCTGGCCGGGACGTCGCGCGCGCCCAGCGCTTCGGCGACGCGCCGGCCTTCGTCGTAATAGCGGTCGGCGATCGCCGCCGGCGCCGCGCGGCAGTAGCGGCGGTAGCCCTGCAGGAAGCCGTAGGCCTCGGTCACGTGGACCCAGGTCAGCAGCGCCGGATCGTCGGCGGCGTAGGCGCGCCCGTCGGGCGTGTGGCCGCGCACCCGCGTGTGGATCGCACGCACACGGGCGATCTGGCGCTGCGCCGCGTCGGTGGGCGCGTAGCTGGTGGCGGCGACGAAGTGGGTGGTGCGGCGCAGGCGCCCGACCAGATCCTCGCGAAAGTTGGAATGGTCGTAGACCCCGGCCAGCGCCAGCGGATGCAGGGTCTGCAGCAGCAGCGCACACAGCCCGCCGGCCAGCATCCCGGGAAACTCGGCATGGATGCGCCAGGTGACGCTGTCCGGACCGAACAGGCCCACATCGCCGAGCGGCTGGTCGTAGTCGATGGCGTCGCGTTCGCGCGGGAACGCGCCCAGCACCCAGCGGCGGATCTGCGCGGTGGCCGGAGCGGAGAGGGTGCGTAGCAGCGGGGGCATGCGCCGATGGTAGCGAAAGCGGCGCGAGCGCCGTGCGATGGCGTATGGCGCGCCGCTGCCGCGCCGCATGTGCGACCGCAGCATGCACTTTGCGGCCGCTGTGCTAGAAAGAAGCTGCCTCAAGATCGCCAACCGACGTTCCGCGTCCGTCACCGCATCTGCAAGGAGCCCGTCATGCTCGCTCTGTTCAAAGGCTTGGGATTGCTGCTCGAGGACAACGCGCTGCATCAGCGCTCGTTTCCCGAACAGGTCGCGCACTGGCAGCACAAGAGCGAGGCGCAGATCCGCGAAGAGGTCGCGTTGCTGGCCAAGGCCAAGCAGCAGTGGCTGGTGGCGTCGATCATCGGCTGGCAGGCGATCTCGCTGATCCTGCTCGGCGTGATCACTGCGCAGTTGTGGCAGCACGACTACCACCTGACGTTCTCGCGCATCGTCATCGTGGTCACCTCGTGGGTGGCGATCCTGTTCGTGATCTGGTTCATCGCCAACATGTTCGACCGCACCGCCGGCTTCGAGCGCTGGCTCACCGCGTTCAACAGCCGCGAACCGCTGTCGGCCGATGCCGACACCGTGGAGTGCGTGGCCGACGCGCTGAACATGGCGCGCAAGTATCCGGAGATCCTCGCCTACAAGCGCGAGGTGGTGGCCAACCGCGAACTACGCCACGAGGACATCCGGATCATGCGCGAGATGGGCCGCATCCGCCTGCATGCCGAACTGGTCGCCTCGCTGATCCAGTTCGAGGGCACGCCACCCGGCGGCCAGCCCGGCGTGTTCCGCGTCGCCGGCTGAGTCCGCCGCACACGCATCTCACGCGCGCCGTCTGCGATAGACGGCGCGCCCGCCGATCCGACATCACGCGCGGGCGTGACACTGGCGCAACACGCGCGCAGTCGGTCGCGATCCGCGCGTCCGACGGCGTGTTCGCTCACGCCCGCGATCGCCGCAAGGGCGCAACGCCACGGCGATGCCAGCCCCCAGTCAAACCGCACCGACCCGACGCAGCCGGCGTCGGCCGACCGCGGTGACACAGGGCATTCCCAACGCCCGTTTCGCGAAATATAATCATTCTCGATTAGAACTTTCGCCCCACGGTCTCGATGACACTGCATCCCCTTTCGTGCGCCTGCCTGCTGGGCATGGCGCTGTCCCTGCCTGCGCACGCCGCCAGTGCCGACACCGTCTCGGACGCCGACAGCGGCGCCGATGCCGCACAGGCGACCGCCCTGCCCACGGTGCAGGTGCGCGCCGACGCGCAGAGCGGCTTCCGCGCCACCGGACCGGTGCAGGCCGACAAGTCGGATGCGCCGCTGGCGCAGACGCCGTTCTCGATCACCGTGGTGCCGCGCGCGCTGCTGGACAGCCAGCAGGCGCGCACCCTGTCCGATGCCCTGCACAACGTCTCCGGGGTCGTCGCCAACACCTACGGCCGGCGCGGCTGGGACGACCTGATCATCCGCGGCCAGACCGCCTCCGACGCGCTGTTCGTCGACGGCCTGCGCACCGCCGACAGCAACCGCGTGGCCGAGCAGTTGTTCGGCGTGCAGCAGGTGGAGGTGCTGAAAGGCCCGGCTTCGCTGCTGTACGGACAGGTGCTGCCGGGCGGCCTGGTCAACCTGATCAGCAAGCGTCCCGGCGCCGAGCCGATGCGGCGGGTCGACCTGGGCGTGGGCAGCGACGGCCTGCGCCAGGGCAGCGTGGATCTCAACCAGCCGCTGTCGGCCGATGGCAAGGTCGCACTGCGCCTCAATGCGCTGGCGATGAACAGCGACGACCCGTCCGACCACGTGTACTTCCGCAGCCGCTGGATCGCCCCCTCGCTGTCGCTGGACCTGGGCCCGCGCACCGATTTCGTGCTGCTGACCAGCTACCAGGAACGCGACTACATCCGCCAGCAGGGCCTGCCCTGGGAAGGCAGCGCCGAACCCAACCGCAACGGCAGGATCGACCGCGCGCTGTTCACCGGCGAACCCGGGCAGCGGCCGTACCACAGCCATCAGAGCCGGATCGGCTACGTGCTCGATCACCGCTTCGACAACGGCTGGAGCCTGCACCATGCCGCGCGCTGGCAGAGCTTCGGCCTGGACGGTTTCCTGATCGCCAACAACGGCCTGGCCGCCAACCTGCGCACCCTGCGCCGTACCGCCACCCAGCAACAGTTCGACGGACGCACCTGGGTGCAGGACACCTACCTGCAGGGCGGCTTCGCCACCGGCACCTGGCAGCACACCGTCACCGCCGGCCTGGACGCGTTCAAGACCTGGGAATGGAACGTGCAGTCGACCTGCCGCGTCGGCAATCTCGACGTGTACGCGCCGGTCTACGGCAGCGCCGTGACCTGCCCGGCCCGCCCCACCCGCGACAACCTCAGCGTGGTGACCTCGGGCGGCCTGTACCTGCGCGACCGCATCCAGTTCGCGCCGGACTGGCAACTGCTGCTGGGCCTGCGCCACGATCGCAGCCGCAACCAGAGCGAGGACCGGCTGGCCGGCAGCGACACGCGCACCGACAACAGTGCCACGACGGGCTCGGCAGCGCTGATGTTCGACGCCGGTGGCGGGCTGCGCCCGTATGTCAGCGTCGCCACCTCGTTCTATCCCAACGTCGGCGTCGATGCGCAGGGCGCGCAGTTCGATCCCGAGCGCGGGCGCCAGGTGGAACTGGGCGTCAAGATGGAAGTCGGCAGCGGCACCAGCCTGAGCATGGCGCTGTACGACCTGCGCCGGCGCAACGTGCTGCAGACCGATCCGTTCAACGACGGCTACAGCATCGCCGTGGGCGAACAGCGCAGCCGCGGCCTGGAGCTCAACGCCGCCGCCGACCTGGGCAACGGCTTGAGCCTGTTCGGCGGCTACGCCTACACCGATGCGGTGGTCACCGACGACGGTGGCCAGCGTGTCAGCAGCGTCGGCAGCCGCCTGAACAACGTGCCGCGGCATAGCGGTTCTGTGTGGCTGCAGTACACCGCCCACGGCGCGGCCGACGGCTGGAGCGTCAGCGGCGGCGCCCGCGCCGAAGGCGAGAAGACCGCCTACGGCCATCGCATTCCCGGCTACCTGGTATTCGATGCCGGCCTGGGCTACCGCCAGGGCCATTGGCGCTACGCGCTGAACCTGAAGAACGCCTTCGACCGCGACTACTTCACCGGCGGCCTGCAGCGCGCCGTGGCCCTGGGCGACCCGCGCACGCTATTGTTCTCGGTGGGCGTGGATTACTGAGTGGGTGCGCGTCATTGCGCACGACGCGACGCCGTTCGTGCCAGCGTGCTGTGGGATCGCGGGACAGCGTCCTGTGGGAGCGGCTTCAGTCGCGACGCGAGAGCCCATCCGGCGGCTCCGTTGCGGAGGCGTCGGGACTGAAGTCCCTCCCACAACGGCAGCGATCCGATTGCGACAGTCGGATGCAAGGGCGGATACGGCGACGCGATGCGTCGGTCGACCTCGCATCCGGGTCGCGGCTGACGCCGCTCCGACGGTGCCGATCTTCGGACCGCAACGAGGCATCGCGCAGGAACGGCTTCAGCCGCGACGCATGACGTCGTCCGACGGCTCTGCGGCAATGCCTCTCAACGGCTTCAGCCGCGACGCGCGACGTCCGACAGCTCCGCGGCAATGTCGGTGTGGGAGCCACTTCGGTAGCGACGCAAGACGCCATCCGGCAGTTCCATTGCAGACGCGTCGGGACTGAAGTCCCTCCCACAACAGCCGCGGCCATCGTGACATCGCTGGATGTGTCGGAAGATCGTATCGACCAGCCGTTCGCTATCGCCTCTCACTCGCGCCCGCAGGCCGACGCCGGTGCATCCGACACCACGCACTGGCGGAAGTCGCGTGGCAGCCCGGCGATCTCGCGGCGCTGACCGATCGCCAGATCGAAGGCCTGCAGCACGTGCGGATTGCAGGCAGCGCCATCGCCGCCGCTGGCCTGCGGCGATGCCGTGCAGGCGGCGTAGACCCGGTAGTGGCAGCGCCCGCTGCGGCTGTCGATGCAACGGAACGTGGCCAGGCCACCGCGATACGTGGTGCGGCTGAAGAGCAGCGGCACGCCGCGTTCGCTGGCCTGCACCACGGTCTCGCGGCGGGCGCCCATGGACAGGTCGAGATCGGCATGTCCCTGGCAGCCGAACAGGCCGAGCAGGCACGACCACAGCACGGAGAGCAGACGCATGGCGGAGATTCCTTGTTCCAGTGCGAAGCGAGGGAATGCGCGGCTACATGCCGCGGAACAGGCTCATGTACGGCTGGCTGACGGTCAGGACCTCGTCGCGGTGGCGCAGCTTCAGCCGGCCCTTGCCGGTGTCGTCGCGCACCACCGAGGCCACCGCCTTGAGGTTGACGATGGTGGAGCGGTGGATCTGCCGGAACGCCGCCGGATCGAGCACGTCCAGCAGCTCGCGCAAGGAGGTGCGCAGCACCGCCTCGCCGTCGCGGGTGAGCACCGTGGTGTACTTGCTGTCGGCCTGGAAATACAGCACGTCGTCGAGCAGGATCAGCCGCGTCTCGCGGCCGCTGCTGGCGGTGACCCAGGCCAGCGGCGGCGGCGCCGACGGCGCGGCCGGGCGCTGCTGCAGACGCAGCAGCAGCGCGTCGAGCACCGCCGGATCCGGCCCCTGCGCCGCCCGTGCCTGCAGCCGCTGCACCGTGGCCTGCAGGCGCTCGCGCACGATCGGCTTGAGCAGGTAGTCCACCGCGCCGTGCTCGAACGCGTCGATGGCGTACTGGTCGTAGGCAGTGACGAACACCACCTGCGTGTGCGGGCTCAGTTCGCCCAGCGCACGCGCCACCTCGATGCCGCTCAGCCCGGGCATGCGGATGTCCAGGAACGCCACCTGCGGGCGCAGCTCGGCCAGCCGCTCCAGCGCGCTGGCGCCGTCCTCGCACTCGGCGACGATGCGCAACTCCGGCCACACCTCGCCCAGCAGCGCGACCAGCGCATCGCGCAACAGGGTTTCGTCCTCGGCGACGATCGCGTCAGTCATGGTGCGCTCCCGTGTGCATCGCCACCGCTGCCGGCGCTGGCGGCGGTGTCTGCGTCGTCCCCGCCGGCCACGGCAGGGTGATGGTGGCGGCCACGCCGCTGGGGAAGTTGGAGACGATGGCGAAGCTCGCCGCGCCGGCATAGGTGAGGCGCAAGCGCTCGCGCAAATTCTTCAGGCCGATGCCGGTGCCGCTGGACTGGGTGTTGAAGCCCAGGCCGTCGTCGGCCACGGTCAGGGTGACGTGGTCGTCGACCGCGCGCGCCAGGATCCAGATGGTGCCGCCGCCGGGCTTGGGTTCCAGACCGTGCTTGATCGCGTTCTCCACCAGCGTCTGCAGCATCATCGACGGCAGCGGCAGCGTCTTCATCGTCTCCGGCACCTGCACCTGCAGTTGCAGGCGTGCGCCCATGCGGATGCGCAGGATCTCCAGGTAGGCCTGGGTCCGCTCGAGTTCGTCGCCGAGCGAGCTCATCGCGTCCTCGGTGCTGGGCAGCGAACGCCGCAGGTACTGGATCAGATAGCCCAGCATCAGGTCGGCGCGCGGCGGATCGGTCCGCGCCAGCACCTGTGCACTGGCCAGCGTGTTGTAGAGGAAGTGCGGCTCGACCTGCGCGTGCAGCAGGTTCAGCCGCGCCACGGTCAGCTCCTGCTCGGTGGCGGCCTGTGTGGCGGCGGCCTGCTCGTCGCGGCGCAGCTCGGCCACGCGCCGCGCCAGCGCACGACCCAGGGCTTCGGCGTTCTCGTAGTTGCTGCCCTCGTCGACCGCGAACAGGTCGATCCAGGCGCTGGCATCCGGCTCCAGCAGCAGGGTCAGGCTGCTGGTGCCGGTGCCCGGGGTCACCGTCGCCACCACTTGGTTGCGCTTGACCGCGAAGCGCGCGGCCAGGTTCCAGCGCGACGGCGGGCGGCCGTTGTACGGATCGATGCGGCGCACCTTGGCGCGCACCTGCAGGCTGTCCAGCGTGCTTTCCACCTCCTCCACCCGCGGCAGCTCGCGCACCGCCGCATCCAGCAGTGCGAACGCCTCATGGGTGTCCAGCGGGATCTCGATCTGGCGCCGCTGGCGGCTGGCCAGGGTGCCCCAGTCCAGGCGCCCGGCGATCAGCCAGACCTTGCGCAGGTGGGTGATGCCGGCGATCAGCGCCGACAGCATCAACAGCATCGCCAACAGGCCGAACAGCCAGCCCGGTCCGGAATTCATGCCGTAGAACAACCCGGCCCAGACGAAGGCGGCGACAACCACCGCCACTGCCCAGGCGCACAACAGGCGAACGAGGAAGAACAGGCTGGCGAGCATGGCGGCCGGGGACTGGGTAGTTCCGGCGAGGATAGCCGCGGCGTCGCACGGCGCCAGCGGCGTGCGACGAAACCGCCGCTGGCGAGGATGGGACCGGGCCTTGGCAGGACGAAATCGCAGCCCAGCCGCACGCCGAGGCGGCGGCGCCATTCCAGGCGACAGCGCGCCCTACAGCCGGCTCACGCTGCGGATGCGGATCTCGCTGCTGTCCACGCCGTGGCGTTGCGCCGCCTGCGCCCGCATGTGACACAGCAGCCGCTCCGGGTCCAGCGGCGCGGGCTCGGCCCAGGTGTGCGCCAGGGTGCCCCAGGCCACGCGCTGGCCGAAGCTGTAGGCCTCGTAGTCGGCCAGGTAGTGGCGCGCGCGCTCAGGTGCCGACGTGGACATCGCCTTCGTAGCCGTTGCAGCCAAGATGTTCGAGCGCGATCGACAGCGCCAGCGCGTAGCCCTGCGCGCAGTAGCCGCCGACCTGGCCCAGGCGCTGCCCCGACGCCGCGCACAGGCAGGCTTCGCGGCGATCGCTGGCATCGTCGTGCACTTCCACGTAAGGCCGGCGCAGGTGCGCCACCGCGTCGGCGGTGATGGCGCTGTCCGAGCACGCGCCCGGATCCAGCAGCAGCATCTCCACCCCGGCCTGGTCGGCCTGGGCCAGCGCCTGCAGCAGTTCGCGCTCGCTGGCGCAGCCGCGCACCGCCAGGGTCTTGCCGGCGCGGCCGGCATGGGCGAGCAATTGCCGCATCACCGGTGGGGCGATGCGGGCCGGGCGGCCGCGATGGCCGGCCACGCAGTCGGGGCCACGGAGCAACAGGATCGACATGGCGGCGCCCTCAGTTGGCCAGCGCCGCGCGCGCGCCGAGCCGGCGCTGCGCCACGCCCAGGGCGATCGCGTAGCTGTCGGCGAGCGCCCCGTTGGCGATCACCGTCAGCAACGGCATGTGCCGCGGATGCAGCAGCGGTTCCAGCGCCTGCGCGCTGGCATCGTGCACCTCGATGTACGGATGGCCCAGCGCGTCCAGCGCCGCGCACAACTGCGCGCCATGGTCGGCCAGCTCCGACGCCGGCAACTCGCCGGAATCCAGCAGCACCAGCTCGGTGTCGTCGCACGCGCCTTGCTGCAGCCGCGCCACGATCTGCGCAGCATCGGCACAGGCCACCGGCACCACCTGCGCGGCATGGGAAGCGGCCAGACACTGCGCCGCGGCGATGGCCGACGCATCGCGATGCGGGCCCTGGATCAGCAGAATCGACATGGAACACATCCAACGGAAAGGACGTGGCGCAGTCTGCGCGCGTGCCGCGTAAGCGTTCCATGGCGGAAGTGGGCCTGGGGCGTAAAGCTTGCGTAAGCCGGGAATCGGGAATGGAGAATGGAGAATCGTTGAGCGCAAGCCGGGAACGTTCAGCCAACGACACGCCGCTTTTCCGATTCCCCATTCCCCAATCCCCATTCCCGGCTTTATGCGATCATCCCCCGCTTCCCGCCGCCGCCGGACCCGCCATGACCCAAACCGCCCTGCGCCGCGATGTCGGCCCGTTCGCCCTGATGCTGACCGGCCTCGGTTCGATCATCGGTTCCGGTTGGCTGTTCGGCGCCTGGCGCGCCGCCGGGCTGGCCGGCCCCGGTGCGATCTGGGCCTGGGTGCTGGGCGCGGCGATCGTCACCACCATCGCCCTGGCCTATGCCGAACTGGGCGCGATGTTCCCCGAGTCCGGCGGCATGGTCCGCTACAGCCACTATTCGCACGGTTCGCTGGTCGGCTTCATCGCCGGCTGGGCCAACTGGATCGCGATCGTGTCGGTGATCCCGGTGGAGGCCGAGGCCTCGGTGCAGTACATGGCGTCCTGGCCCTGGCAGTGGGCGCAGGACCTGTACGTGCAGCAGCCCGGCGGCGCCGGCGAGCTGTCGGTGCCCGGCCTGTGCATCGCCGCGGTGCTGGTGCTGGTGTATTTCCTGCTGAACTTCTGGAGCGTCAAGCTGTTCGCGCGCTCCAACAGCCTGATCACCGTGTTCAAGCTGGTGGTGCCGGCGCTGACCGGCGTGGCGTTGATCGCCAGCGGCTTCCACAGCGAGAACTTCAGCGTCGGCCTGCACGGCGGCAGCCACACCATCGACTTCGCCGCGGTGCTCACCGCGGTGGCCACCGCCGGCATCGTGTTCAGCTTCAACGGCTTCCAGAGCCCGGTGAACCTGGCCGGCGAGGCGCGCAATCCCGGGCGCAGCATCCCGTTCGCCGTGCTCGGCTCGATCGCGCTGGCCACGGTGGTCTACGTGCTGCTGCAGGTCGCCTATCTGGGCGCGGTGCCGCCGGACCTGCTGGCCAAGGCCGGCTGGCACGGCATCGACTTCCGCTCGCCGTTCGCGCAGCTGGCGATCATCGTCAACCTGCACTGGCTGGCGATGCTGCTGTACGTGGACGCCTTCGTCAGCCCCAGCGGCACCGGCATCACCTACACCGCCACCACCGCGCGGATGATCTACGGCATGGAGCGCAATGGCACCATGCCCAAGGTGCTGGGCCGGATCCATCCGACCTGGGGCGTGCCGCGCCCGGCGATGTTCTTCAACCTGCTGGTGTCCTACCTGTTCCTGTTCTTCTTCCGCGGCTGGGGCACGCTGGCGGCGGTGATCTCGGTGGCGACGATCATTTCCTATCTGACCGGCCCGATCAGCGCGATGGCGCTGCGCAAGCACGCGCCGGAGATGCACCGCCCGCTGCGCATCGCCGGCCTGCCGGTGCTGGCCGCCGCCGCCTTCGTGCTGGCCACCGAACTGCTGTACTGGGCGCGCTGGCCGCTGACCGGCGAGATCATCCTGCTGATGCTGGTCGCCCTGCCGGTGTACGCCTACTACCAGCAGCGCGACGGCTGGAAGGATTTCCGCCGGCACCTGCGCGGCGCCAGCTGGCTGATCGCCTATCTGCCGACCATCGCCCTGCTATCGTGGGCCGGCAGCACCACCTTCGGCGGCCACGGTTACCTGTCCTACGGGCCGGACCTGGTGGTGGTCGGCGTGGTCGCGCTGGGCTTCTACTTCTGGGGCGTGCGCGCCGGCTGGCGCACCCCCTCGCTGCAGCAGGCCAGCGCCGGCTGAGCCGCGGCGGCGCTCAGCCGCCGCGCAGGAATTGCAGCGCGCGCGACAGCAGCGCGGCGCCGACGAAACCGGCCAGGGCGCACAGGCCCACCGCGATGACGCCCTGGTGGGACGGGTCGTCGCGTCTGTCGAACAAGGCCAACGCCGCGGCGACGCAGACCGCCGAGGTGCCGGCGCCGATCAGGCCGATGCGCAGATGCGCGCGCCAGCCGCGCAGGCGCGGCCAGGCGCGTGCGGCGAACAGACCGGTCAACAGCGCCGGCAAGGCGCCGAACACATAGGAAAACGTCGCCATCAGCAGGAGCAGCAGCAGCGGGGCGCCGCTGCCCTCTCCCCAGGTCATCGCGATCGCCACCGGCAGCCCGACCACCACGGTCCCGAGCGGCGGGCCGACGAACAGGAAGGTCGTGACCACGCCGACGCCGACCAGCCAGCGCGGCAGCGGGTCGTTGCCCGCTTCCGCGTCGAGCGGGTCGACCTCGTCCGCGCGTGCGTCCGGGGCCGCCTGCGACGCAGGCGGCAACGGGTCGTGGCTCACTGCTTGGCGGGCGCCGCCTGGCGCTGCGCAGCGCTGGCGTCGCGGGTGGCGCGGAACTCGGAGTCGCGGCTCCAGTTCGGCCACTGCGTCGAATTGGCCAGTTCCTCGCCCAGCGTGTACAGCACCTGCATGTCGCGCGCGGCGCCGGCGAAGGTCCAGTTCGGCTGCCATTCGTCGCCGGGCTGGTGGTAGCGCTTGGCGGTGTAGTCGTCCGAGGCGGCCTTGCCGGCCGCCACGCCGCCGTCCACCCAGTCCTGGCCGGCAGCGAAGGACAGCGCCGGCACGCCGCGCTTGGCGAAGGAGAAGTGATCCGAGCGGAAGAAGTAGCCGGCTTCCGGCTTCGGATCGGGCGTGTAGCGCAGGTCCCAGCCCTTGGCCACGCGCTTGAGGTCGTCGAGCAGTTCCAGCTTGGCGGTGCCGTAGATGCCGAAATCGCGCGAGGGCCCGAACGGGCTCATGCCGTCCATGTTGATCACCGCCACCGTGCGCGCCAGCGGATACAGCGGCTTGGAGGCGTAGTACTCCGAGCCGAGCAGGCCCTTCTCCTCGGCGGTGACCGCCATGAACACCACCGAGCGCTGCGGCGCCGGGCCCTTGGCGAAGGCGCGGGCCAGTTCCAGCAGCGCGGCGACGCCGCTGGCGTTGTCCAGCGCGCCGTTGAAGATGCGGTCGCCCTTGGCGTCGGGCGCGCCCACGCCCAGGTGATCCCAGTGCGCGGTGTAGATGAGGGTGTCGTCCGGCCGGGTCTTGCCGGGCAGGCGCGCGACCACGTTGCGCGAGGTGATCACCTCCGACTTCACCGCGTAGTCGGCGTACAGGCGCTCGCCCTTCAGCTCCACCGGCTTGAAGTCGCGCGACTGCGCCTGCTTCTTCAGCGCATCGAAATCCAGCCCGGCGCGCTTGAACAGGTCCACCGCCAGGTCGCGCTGGATCCAGCCCTCCAGCTCCGGGTGCACCGACTTGGGATCGTCGCGGACCACGTCGAACATGCTGTTGGTATTGGAGTTGGCCACGGTGGCCCAGCCGTAGGACGCCGGTGCGGTCTCGTGCACGATCAGCACGCCGGCCGCGCCCTGCCGCGCGCCTTCCTCGAACTTGTAGGTCCAGCGGCCGTAGTAGGTCATGCCCTTGCCGTCGAACGCGCCCTTGCCGGTCTCGAAATCGGGGTCGTTGATCAGCACCACCGCGATCTTGCCCTTCAGGTCCACGCCCTTGAAGTCGTCCCAGCCGCGCTCGGGCGCCTTGACGCCGTAGCCGACGAACACCAGCGGTGCGCCGTCCAGGGTCACCTGGCTGCTGCCGTCGAGCGCGGCGCGCACGGCGATCTGCTGGCCCTGGGTCAGGGCCTGGCGCTGGTCGCCGCTGGCGATGGCCAGCTGCGGCGTACCGACGATGTCGGCGCGGCGCAGCGGCACCGCCTGGGTCCACAGGCGCTTGCCGTCGCGCAGGTCGCCGCCGGGCTGCAGGCCGGCCGCCTGGAACTGCGCGCTCAGATAGGCCACGGTCTTCTCCTCGCCCGCCGAGCCCGGGGCGCGGCCCTCGTAGGCGTCGGAGGCCAGTGTCTTGACGTCGGCGGACAAGCGCTTGGTGTCGAAGGTCGGTGCGGGCGGCGGTGCCGCCAGGCCGGCGCCGGACAGCGCAAGCGCCAGCAGGCTCACGATCGGTCGTTTCACGGAGTTCCCTCGGCAGACACAAAGAACCTCGAGTGTAGCGGCGCGGCCAGGCGATCGGCAGGGGCCGGGGCGGTTTGGGCGCGCGCGGTCGTTCGAGCGCTGATGTCGTGGGGCGCGCCATCATCCGCGCGCATGCCGCGTGCCGCTGCGCGTGGGCGTAGCAGGGACGCGCGAGGAAATGGACGCTCGCCCGGGACTTCCGTGGCTGGAGCCCGCGGGCCGGCTGGCGCCCCCCTCGCGGCCCCAGGCCAGCACCGGCCGGGCCGCGGCAGCGCTCAGCGTCCGCGCAGCCGATCCAGCGCCAGCGAGAGCAGCATGGCGCCGACGCCCCCGGCAAGCACGCAAGATCCCAGCCAGCTGCCGGGCTCGCGGAACGCGTCGCGGTGGCTGTTGATCCAGGCGATGAGCGCACCGACGCAGACGGCCGACATGCCGGCACCGATCATCCCCACCAGCAGATGCGCGCGCCAGCCACGCAGGCGGGGCCAGGCATAGGCGGCGAACAGGCCGGTCAACAGCCCCGGCAACGCGCCGAAGATGCAGGACATCAACGCCATGAGCAGGAGAAGCGGCAGCGCATCGCCGAAGCCGCCGGGCTGCCCCCACGTCCAGAAAAACGCCAACGGCAGACCGACGACCAGCGTGCCCAGGAGCGGCCCGACGATCGCGAACGCCAGCACCACGCCGCTGCGGACCAACCAGCGCGGCGCCCCATTGCCCGGGGGCACGCCATCCGGCTGCGCGCACGCAGCGGCCGCGGTGTCCGCCGGGGCGACCGCCGCAGCTTCGCCCATCCGTGCCGCCGCGGCCCCGGCGGCAACCGCCGGGGCAGGCGCCGGCGCTGCGGACGGCGGTAGCGGTTCCCGACTCACGCGCGCCGCGCTGCGCCGGCGCCGCGGCGCGCGCGGAAGGCGGAATCGGGGCGCCAATGGGGCCACTGCACTGCGAAGGACAGGTTTGGACGTTGCACGAAGATCCCTCTCGGCAGGCATGAGCGGCCGAGTGTAGCGAGGCGGCCGCGGGACCGGCGAGGGCCGGGCACCCGCCAGACGTGCGCTGTCGCAAAAATTTATTGTGATAAACCGCTCAAATACGAACCTGAACATGCTCTAATGCCGCGCTCGCGCATCACGGGGCCGCGCCGATCCGGTGGCCACGCCGATCCGCGAGCGCCTCCCGGCTTCCACCCGAGCCGGGCGCGGCGCCCGTTGCCCCTACCCTCATCTGGGCCGCTCCGACTGCGGGGCCGGCCCGCTTCCGGAGACCTGCAGAGATGTCGATGTCCCCTCTCACCCGCATCACCCGTTGCGTGCTGGCCGCCGCGCTGCTGGCCGCCAGCGGTTCGGCCTGGAGTTACGCCGTCAGCAAAGGCACGGTGGTGGACGACCGCGGCAACGCGGTGCAGCTGCGTGGCGTCAACTGGTTCGGCTTCGAAGGCAGCGCGCACACCGTGCATGGCCTGTGGGCGCGCAACTGGAAGGACATGATCACGCAGATGCAGGGCCTGGGCTTCAACGCCGTGCGCCTGCCGTTCTGCCCGCAGACCCTGCGCGGCGTCGCGCCGACCAGCATCGACTACGGCCGCAACCCGGACCTGCAGGGCCTGAATTCGCTGCAGGTGCTGGACAAGGTGGTCAACGAGTTGAGCAACCGCGGCATGTACGTGCTGCTGGACCACCACTCGCCCGATTGCCAGGGCATCTCCGAGCTCTGGTACACCGACTCCTACAGCGAGCAGCAGTGGCTCAGCGATCTGACGTTCGTGGCCAAGCGCTACGCGTCGGTGCCGGGCGTGATCGGCATCGACCTGAAGAACGAGCCGAACGGCCGCAACACCTGGGGCACCGGCAACCTCAAGACCGACTGGAACAAGGCGGTCGAGCGCGCCTCGGCGGCGGTGCTGAAGGTGGCGCCGAAGTGGCTGATCGTGGTCGAGGGCATCACCGACAACCCGACCTGCTCCAGCAGCTACGGCTACTGGTGGGGCGGCAACCTGGAACCGCTGACCTGCACCAAGCTCAACGTGCCGGCCAACCGCCTGCTGCTGTCGCCGCACGTGTACGGCCCGGACGTGAACTGGCAGCCCTACTTCGGCGACAGCAGCTTCCCGGCCAACATGCCGGCGATCTGGGAGCGCCAGTTCGGCCAGCTGACCCAGCTCGGTTACACCATGATGATCGGTGAGTTCGGCGGCAACGAAGGCCGCAACCAGGCGCAGGACCCGATCCTGCAGAAGGCGCTGATCGACTACCTGATCAAGAAGAACATCCGCAGCGGCTTCTACTGGGCCTGGAACCCGAACAGCCGCGACACCGGCGGCGTGCTCGACGACGACTGGACCACCGTGCGCACCGAGAAGATGACCGGGCTCAAGCGGCTGTGGGGCGACACCAGCGGCACCACGCCGACACCCACTCCGACGCCCACGCCCACCCCGGAGCCGACGCCCACTCCGACCCCCACGCCGACCCCGGCCCCGGGCAGCGCCAGCTTCAGCACCAAGGTCATCGTCGACAGCGACTGGAACGCCGGCTACTGCGAACGCGTGCAGGTGACCAACAGCGGCAGCGCCACCGGCAACTGGGCGGTCACCCTGTCCATCAGCGGCACCGTCAACAACCTGTGGAACGCCACCTGGAAGCAGTCGGGCACCACCCTCAGCGCCAGCGGCGTGGACTGGAACAAGACCCTGGCCCCCGGCGCCACCGCCGAGTTCGGGTTCTGCGCCGCCCGCTGAAGACGGCGCCATCGCCCCGCGCAGCGCGCGGGGCGCAACCTCAACGGCAGCGTCCCACGACGCTGCCGTTGGCGTTTTCACCAGGCGACGGCACGCCCGTGGACATCACCACAGCTCCCGCGCGCAATCCGTGGACAAGCCCGTCTTCTGCAACGGCAGTCACGGCCGCCATGGCGGACACTGCCGATCATCGCCGCCAAGTATCCGCCCCCTTGGCCGGCGCACTCCGCACCGGCCACCCTCGGAGCATCGCGATGAACCGATCCCTGCATTCCCGCATTACCCGCTGCCTGCTGGCCGCGGCGCTCGTGGTCGCCAGCGGCTCGGCCTGGAGCTATGCCATCAACCAGGGCAAGGTGGTGGACGACGCCGGCAACGCCGTGCAATTGCGCGGCGTCAACTGGTTCGGTTTCGAGACCTCGCAGCACACCGTGCACGGTCTGTGGGCGCGCAACTGGAAGGACATGATCACGCAGATGCAGGGCCTGGGCTTCAACGCCGTGCGCCTGCCGTTCTGCCCGCAGACGCTGCAGGCGGTATCGCCCGGCAGCATCGACTACAGCCGCAATCCCGACCTGCAGGGCCTGAACTCGCTGCAGCTGCTCGACAAGGTGATCAACGAACTCAGCAGCCGCGGCATGTATGTGCTGCTCGACCACCACACCCCGGACTGCAACGCGATCTCCGAACTCTGGTACACCGGCAGCTACAGCGAGCAGCAATGGCTGAATGATCTGAGCTTCGTGGCCAAGCGCTACGCGTCGGTGCCGGGGGTGATCGGCCTGGATCTGAAGAACGAGCCGCACGGCGCCGCCACCTGGGGCAGCGGCAATGCCGCCACCGACTGGAACAAGGCCGCCGAACGCGCGTCGGCGGTGGTGCTGAACGCGGCGCCGAACTGGCTGATCGTGGTCGAAGGCATTTCCAACACGTCCACCTGCTCCAGCGACACCGCCCACTTCTGGGGCGAGAACCTGGAACCGCTGGCCTGCACCCCGCTGGCCATCCCGGCCAACCGCCTGCTGCTCGCCCCGCACGTGTACGGACCGGACGTCTACATGCAGCCGTACTTCAGCGCGTCCAACTTCCCGGCCAACATGCCGGCGATCTGGGAGCAGCACTTCGGCCAGTTCGCCCAGGCCGGCCACGCGCTGCTGCTGGGCGAGTTCGGCGGCAAGTACGGCCAGGGCAATCCGCTGGACGTGCAGTGGCAGAACGCGCTGGTCGACTACCTGATCGGCAAGGGCATCCACAGCGGCTTCTACTGGTCGTGGAACCCGAACAGCGGCGACACCGGCGGCATCCTCAACGACGACTGGAGCACGGTGCGCACCGACAAGGTGACCCTGCTGAAGAAGCTGTGGGACAGTGACGGCAGCAGCACGGGCGGTGGCGGTGGCGGTGGTGGCAACGGTGGCGGTGGCAACGGTGGTGGCAATGGCGGCGGCACCACGCCCACGCCGCCGCCGTCCGGCAGCAGCTTCAGCACCAAGGTGCTGGTCGACAGCGACTGGAACGCCGGCTACTGCAACCGCGTGCAGGTGACCAACACCGGCGGCAGCAGCGGCGACTGGAGCGTCACCCTGTCGATCAGCGGCACCGTCAACAACCTGTGGAACGCCAGTTGGACGCAGTCGGGCACCACGCTCAGCGCCAGCGGCGTGGACTGGAACAAGACCCTGGCCCCCGGCGCCACTGCCGAGTTCGGCTTCTGCGCCGCACGCTGAGCGCGCCGCTGCGTCCCTGACGCCACCCGCACGGCCCTTCTCCCGCGCGGGCCGTGCGCGAGGCCGGCCGCCCACGCGGCGCCGCGCGGTGTGCCATCAGTCACGTTCCCGCGGCCGCCGCCGCCCCTCTATGCTGGCGCACTGTCCACACTCAGGCCCGGCCCATGCTCCGTCCCTTGTCGCTGTTGATCTCCAGCATCCTCACCCTCGGCACCGGCGCCGCCCTGGTCGCCGCGCCGTCGGCCCTGGCCGCGGCCACGCCGGGCCAGGCGACCGCGCCGGAGATCGCCTACACCCGCTTCACCCTGCCCAACGGCCTGACCGTGGTGGTGCACGAGGACCACAAGGCGCCGGTGGTGGCGGTGAGCATCTGGTACCACATCGGCTCGGGCGACGAGCCGGCCGGCAAGACCGGCTTCGCGCACCTGTTCGAGCACCTGATGTTCTCCGGCTCGGAGAACCACAAGGGCACCTACTTCCAGCCGTTCGAGAAGGTCGGCGCCACCGACATGAACGGCACCACCTGGTTCGACCGCACCAACTACTTCGAGACCGTGCCGACCACCGCGCTGGACACCGCGCTGTGGATGGAATCGGACCGCATGGGCCACCTGCTCGGCGCGATCGGTCAGAAGGAACTGGACACCCAGCGCGGCGTGGTCCAGAACGAGAAGCGCCAGGGCCAGAACCGCCCCTACGGCCGCGTCGACGAGAACATCCTGGCCAACATCTTCCCGGCCAACCACCCGTACCAGCACGACACCATCGGCTCGATGGCCGACCTCGACGCGGCCTCGCTGGACGACGTCAAACAGTGGTTCCACGACAACTACGGCGCCGCCAACACCACCCTGGTGCTGGCCGGCGACATCACCGTGGCGCAGGCCAAGGCCAAGGCCGAGCAGTACTTCGGCGACATCCCCGCCGGCCGCCCGGTGCCGCGCCAGCAGCCGTGGATCACCCCGCTGGCCAAGCAGACCCGCGGCGTGCAGCACGACCACGTCGCGCAGCCGCGCATCTACCGCACCTGGGTGGCGCCGCAACTGGGCACCGACGACGCGGTGCTGCTGGACCTGGCCACCACCGTGCTCGGCGGCGGCAAGACCAGCCGCCTGTACCAGCGCCTGGTCTACCGCGACAAGCTGGCCGACGACGTCTCCGCCGGCCTGCAGTCGTTCGCGCTGGCCAGCCAGCTGCAGATCACCGCCGACGTGAAGGAAGGCGTGGACCCGGCCAAGGTCGAGGCCGCCATCGCCGACGAACTGCAGAAGTTCCTGGCCGAAGGCCCCACCGCCGACGAACTGCAGCGCGCGCAGGTCGGCTACCGCGCCGGCTTCGTGCGCGGCCTGGAGAAGGTCGGCGGCTTCGGCGGCAAGGCCACGGTGCTGGCCGAGGGCCAGGTCTACCGCAACGATCCGGGCGCCTACAAGAAGGACCTGCAGCGCGCACAGGACGCCACCGTCGCCAGCGTGCGCAAGGCCGCCGACACCTGGTTCGGCAAGGGCGACTACCTGCTGACCGTGCTGCCGGCGCCGGAAGGCTTCGATCCGGCGGCCGAGGACAAGGCGGTCAAGCCGCTGCCGGCGGCCCCGGGCAAGCCCGCGCCGAAGGTGCCGGCCAAGGGCAACTACAGCGTCGGCAAGTCGCAGGTGGACCGCGCGGCCGGCGTGCCGGAGACCAGCCAGTTCCCGAGCCTGAGCTTCCCGCAACTGCAGCGCGGCAAGCTCAAGAACGGCATCGAGGTGGTGCTGGCCGAGCGTCACACCATCCCGGTCACGCAGATCCAGATGCTGTTCGATGCCGGTTACGCGACCGACCGCGGCAGCAAGCTCGGCACCGCCAACTTCACCGCGGCGCTGATGAACGAGAGCACCCGCAACCTGGATTCGGTGGACGTGGCGCAGCGCCGCCAGCGCCTGGGCGCGATGACCAGCGTGTCCTGCGAACTGGACAGCTGCGACGCCTCGCTCAACGCGCTCAACGACCAGCTGGCGCCGTCGCTGGAGCTGTTCGCCGACATCGTGCGCAACCCGGCGTTCAAGGCCGACGACATCGAGCGCATCCGCGGCCAGTGGCTGGCCTCGATCGCGCAGGAGAAGACCCAGCCGCAGGGCCTGGCGCTGCGCACCCTGCCGCCGCTGCTGTACGGCCCCACCCATCCGTACGGCGTGCCGCTCACCGGCACCGGCACCGAGGCGGCGATCAAGAGCCTGACCGCGGGCGATCTGAGCGCGTTCCAGAACAACTGGCTGCGTCCGGACAACGTGCGCATCCTGGTCGCCGGCGACACCACCCTGGCCAAGATCATCCCGCAGTTGGATGCCGCGTTCGGCGACTGGCAGGCCCCGGCCGGCAAGCGCCCGACCAAGAGCCTGCCGCAGGTGGCCGCGCAGCCCAAGCCGCGCGTGTTCCTGATCAACCGCGACGACGCCCCGCAGTCGCTGATCCTGGCCGGCCTGCTGGCGCCCTCGACCAAGGCGCCGAACAACCTGGCGATCGGCGTGGCCAACGGCGCCTTCGGCGGCACCTTCACCTCGCGACTGAACATGAACCTGCGCGAGGACAAGCGCTGGGCCTACGGCGCCAACAGCTTCATGATCGACGCGATCGGCCAGCGCCCGTTCCTGTTCTTCGCCCCGGTGCAGACCGACAAGACCGCCGAATCGGCCGCCGAGATCCTCAAGGAAGCCAAGGCCGTGGTCGGCGACAAGCCGCTGACCGCCGCCGAGATCGCCAAGATCAAGGAACAGCGCGTGCGCGCCCTGCCGGGCAGCTTCGAGACCACCGGTGCGGTGCTCGGCGCGATGGAAGGCATCGTCCAGTACGGCCGCCCGGACGACTACGTGCAGACGCTGAAGACGCGCCTGGAAGCGGTGGACCAGCCGGCGGCGGAAGCGGCGATCAAGGAGATCGTGGCGCCGCAGGCGATGACCTGGGTGATCGTCGGCGACCTCAAGCAGATCGAAGCGCCGGTGCGTGCGCTGAAGCTGGGCGAGGTGCAGGTGCTGGACAGCGACGGCCAGCCGGTCAAGGCGAAGGCCAAGCCGTAACGCCGCACACGCATGGCGGGGCTGCCCCGCCATGCGCCACGCGCCGGCGCCAACGCATCGCCATCGCGTAATGCGACATGCGCATGCGCATGCGCATGCGACGACAGTGAACGCGCAGGCTGCGCTCCGGCGCAGCCCGCAGGCATCGACCTTCCCTGGCATGCGCACGGGTCGCGGATGGGTTGCCAAGGCGGCGCGCCGCGCCTGTCCTTCACGGCGCCTGGTCGCAACGCTTGGTATCCGACAGGCCTGTCCTTGCCTGCCACCGCCGATGCCGACCGCTTCTCCCCGCCGCGTCGTCGCTCCCCGCATCCGCGTCGGCTGCGCCGGCTGGTCGATCGCCAGCACGCAACGCGCCCTGGTCGGCGACGGCGCCAGCCAGCTGGCGCGCTATGCCACCCGCTTCGACGCGGTCGAGATCAACTCCACGTTCTACCGCGCCCACCGCGCCAGCACCTACCAGCGCTGGGTCGACAGCGTGCCGACGCATTTCCGCTTCTCTGCAAAACTGCCACGCACCATCACCCACGACGCGCGCCTGTCCCGCGTCGCGCCGCTGCTGCAGACCTTCCTCGACGAGGTCGGCCATCTCGGCGACAGGCTCGGCTGCCTGCTGGTGCAGCTGCCGCCGAGCCTGGCCTTCGATGCACGCACCGCCGCCACCTTCTTCGCGATGCTGCGGCGCCGCTGGCACGGCGGCATCGCCTGCGAACCGCGCCACGTCAGCTGGTTCAGCGCGCGCGCCGAAGCGCTGTGGCAGCGCCACCGCATCGCGCGCGTGGCCGCCGACCCGGCGCTGGACGCCACCGCCGCGCAGCCGGCAGGCACGGCGGCGCCGGCCTATTGGCGCTGGCACGGCGCGCCGCGCATCTACTACAGCGCCTACACCGACGACACATTGCGCGACCTGGCCGAGCGCGTCGTCGCCGCCACGCCACACACGGGCGAAACCTGGGTGATCTTCGACAACACCGCGCTCGGCCACGCCCTCGACAACGCCGCCACGCTGCAGACGCAGCTGCGCGCGCTCGGCGCCGGCGCCGCGGGTTGATCGCCAACGTACAGCAATCGGGCACTTGGCGTGCACCACGTCACGCTTGTGCGCCTGTCCACGCGACGTCGCCACGCCCTGCGGTATGGTGCTGCGCCTCGCGATCCGCGCCAGACCCGACGCCGCCCATGACCGATGAAGCCCAGCGCCAGCGTGTCCTCGACAGCTACCACATCGTCGACAGCCTGCCCGAGGACGCCTACCAGGACATCGTGCAGATCGCCGCCGCCCTGTGCGACACCCCGATCGCGCTGCTGTCGCTGGTGGATCGCGACCGGCAATGGTTCAAGGCGCGGATGGGCCTGGAGGTGCCGCAGACCGAGCGCAGCCAGGCGGTGTGCGACCACGCGATCCGTGAGCCCAAGCAACTGATGGAAGTGCCCGACCTCGCCGACGACCCGCGGTTCGCCGACATCTCCGTGGTCCGCGGCGACATCGGCGCGCGCTTCTATGCCGGCATGCCGCTGGTGACCGACGAGGGCATCGCCTTGGGCACCGTGTGCGTACTGGACACCACGCCGCGCGAACTCAAGGACGCCCAGCGCGACGGCCTGCGCGCGCTGGCGCGCACGGCCATGCGCCTGCTCGACGCGCGCCGGGATGCGCTGCAGCGTCAACGCGAGGCGCTCCTGCAAGCGCACCCGGTTGGCGACAACACGGACTCCGGCACCGGCGGCCGCTACCGTGTGGTGATCCTGGAAGTGCAGGAACTGGCCGCGCTGGCCGAGCGGCAGAGCGAACGCCTGCTGGGCAGCAGCCTGCAGCAACTCGACCGCACCCTGGCCAGCTACGTGCAGGACGACGGCGCCGCCGACAGTGTGGACCGGGCGACCGACAGCGCGGAATTCATCGTCATGCTGCACGGCGCCGACGCCGAGCAGAAGCTGCGCGGCCTGCGCGAGATCGCCGCGCGGCAGCAGGCGCTCGGGCTGACCGTGCTGGTCGGCGACGCCCAGGCCACGCGGGCGGACGAGCCGATCGGGCAGGTGTTCCTGCGCGCCGAAGCCGCGCTCAGCGCCGAGAAGGACCGCCAGCGGCCGCAGCAGTCGGCCTGACCTGCGGGCGGATCGCCGACCGGCGACCGCCGGCGCACGTGGCGCGCTGACGCCCCAGCTCCCTGATCCGCAGCGGGCAAGCACCTACGCGCACCGGCCTTGGCGGCGCGCTGAACGCCCAGCCGCCCCGCTCTGGGCGAGCGGCGCCAACCATTCTGCAGATGACGTGCTCCGGCTGACCCGGCGACGAGCAGCCACGCCGCCCTAGCGGCCCCGTTCTTGCATGCCCCAGGCGTTGCGGTCCCTCACCGTTACGAGCCGGGCGGCGCGCGGCCGCCAGGGCAGGATCGGGTGGGCACGCACCGGATCCGGCCGCGCGCCCCCGTCTCCGCTTCGGTCGTTTACCATGCCGCACGCATCCTGCTCTGGACCCGACATGAGCCATGCCGCTCCTCCCTGTTGCACCCCGCTGCTGAGCCTGTCGCTCGGCCTGTTGCTGGGCACCGCCGACACCGCCATGGCGGAGGCCGCGCCCGCGACCACGCTGACCGCGCCGGCACCGCCGCCGCAGACGCCCGACCTGGCCTACCCGGAACTGTTCCAGGCGGTGCAGCAGCAGGAGTTGTTCGACGACCAGAAGCACTTCGTCGACGCGTTGCCGCTGCGCGACCCGGCGCTGATCAACGCCGACTATCTGGCGCAGCGCCAGCAGCCGGGCTTCGACCTGCGCCGTTTCGTCGCCGCCAACTTCGAGGAATCCGGCCCGGTGCAGACCGAGGCGATCCGTCAGGACACCGGCCTGCGCGAGCACATCGACGCGCTGTGGCCGCTGCTGGTGCGCCGCCAGGTCGACGTGCCGCCCTACAGCAGCCTGCTGTCGCTGCCGCACCCCTACGTGGTGCCGGGCGGGCGCTTCCGCGAGGTCTACTACTGGGATTCCTACTTCACCATGCTCGGCCTGGTGGAGAGCGGCGAACACGAACGCAGCCGGCAGATGCTGGACAACTTCGCCTACCTGATCGACACCTACGGGCACATCCCCAACGGCAACCGCACCTACTACCTGAGCCGCTCGCAGCCGCCGTTCTTCTCGCACATGGTGCAGTTGCAGGCCAAGGTGGAGGGCGATGCCGCCTACGCGCGCTACCTGCCGCAGTTGCAGAAGGAATACGCGTACTGGATGGAAGGCGCGCAGACCCTGGCCCCGGGCAGCGCGCATGCGCACGTGGTGCGGCTGGCCGACGGCAGCCTGCTCAACCGCTACTGGGACGCCCGCGACACGCCGCGCCCGGAGGCCTGGCTGCACGACGTGCGCACCGCCGCCGAGGCCAAGGACCGACCCGCCGCCGAGGTCTACCGCGACCTGCGCGCCGGCGCCGAGAGCGGCTGGGACTATTCCAGCCGCTGGCTCGGCGACCGCAAGACCCTGGCCAGCATCCGCACCACCGCCATCGTCCCGGTCGACCTGAACAGCCTGCTCTACCACCTGGAGAGCACCCTGGCCCTGGCCTGCGCCAAGAACCCCGGCGCGGCCGGCTGCGATACCGACTACGCGGCCCTGGCCAGCGCGCGCAAGACCGCGATCGACAAGCACCTGTGGAGCGATGCCGGCTACTACGCCGACTACGACTGGCAGCAGCGCCGGCTGCGCGACCAGGTCACCGCCGCGGCGCTTTACCCGCTGTTCGTCGGGGTCGCCTCGCCGGCACGGGCCAAGCGCAGCGCCGACACCGTGCAGGCGCAGTTGCTGCGCCCCGGCGGCGTGGCGACCACGCGCCTGCACACCGGCCAGCAGTGGGACGAACCCAACGGCTGGGCGCCGCTGCAGTGGATCGCCGTGGACGGCCTGCGCCGCTACGGCCAGGACGCGCTGGCGCAGCGCATCGGCAGCCGCTTCCTGGCGCGGGTGCAGGCGCTGTTCGCGCAGCAGCACAAGCTGGTGGAGAAGTACGGCGTGGACGCGCAGGCCAAGGGCGGCGGCGGCGGCGAGTACGCGCTGCAGGACGGCTTCGGCTGGACCAATGGCGTGACCCTGTTGCTGCTGGATCTGTACGCGGCGCCGGCGGCGGCGCCGACAGCGCCGCACGCGCAAGCGACGACCGAAGCCGAGGCGGAGGCCGTCGCGCTCTGAGCCGCCGCGGGCGGTGGGCGCCGCCGCTATTGCGCGGGCGTCTCCACGGCCATCCCCATCGCGAGGCGGTAGCGCTGGTACAGCGCCATCACCTTGTCGATGTACGCGCGGGTCTCCGCGTACGGCGGCACGCCGCCGTAGCGCGCCACCGCGCCGATGCCGGCGTTGTAGGCCGCCGCGGCCAGCACCCGATCGCCGGCGTAGCGGCGCAGCAACGCGCGCATGTAGCGGGCGCCGCCGTCGATGGACTGGTCGGCCGCGAACGGATCGCGCACGCCGTACTCCCTGGCGACCTCGGGCAACAGTTGCATCACCCCCTGCGCGCCCTTGGGCGAGACCGCGGCGGCATCGAATCCGCTCTCGGCATGCGCGATCGCGCGCAGCCACGGCTCGTCGACCCCGGTGGCGCGCGCCGCGGCGCGGAACTGTTTGGCATGCGCCTGCAGTTGCGGCGCACCGAGCTTGCCCAGTCCGGGATGCGCCACCTCTCCCGGCGGCGTGACCGCAGTGAAGCGCAGATACGGCCGCGAGCCCGGCAGGTTGCGCGTGGAGTAGACCAATTGCCCGTCCTGCTCGCGCTCGTACAGGGTGCCGCTGAACACGCCGAGGTTGCCCCACAGATTGGGCGTGGCGATCGCCGCATCGTCCAGTTCCCTGGGGGTGCAGCGCGAACCCGGTTCCGGCGCGGTCGCCAGGCTGACCGTGCCGTCGCGCACGCAGCGGTACACCGTGCGCGCTGCCGCGTCGGCGACGACGCCACAGCACAGCAGCAGGCACAGCACGGCACGGGCAAGCGGCATCGGCGACACACGCTCGGATGGGATGGGCGCGCATCATCGCGCAGCGCGCGTGGACGCAGGTGACGGCCTGTCGCCCGGCGCTGTTTCCGACACGGGTCTGGGTAGGAGCGGCTTCAGCCGCGACCAGGCTCCTGCACACCACGATGGCACCAGACTCCACGCGTCGGGACTGAACTCCCTCCCACAGGGGCATGCGGCACGCTGGCTGGAACATCGTGGGCGGATCTCTGGTCCCGATTGCTTCAGCGGCCGGATAGCGCACCGCCTTCGCTCGTCGCGCCTGAAGCCGTTCCTACAAGAACGTGCAGCACACGGCCTGGGCGCACTGTGGGAGGGACTTCAGTCCTGACTGCTGCCAAGGTCGAATCGCTCGCGGCCTCCGCTCTTCGCGATTCAAGCAGCGACGACCATTGCATGCGTCCTCCGACCTGCACGCCCGCCTACGGCGCACACGCCGCGAGCTTCTGATCGGCGTACCACAGCGCGCGCCGCGCCAGATCGTAGGCGCTGTCGGCCTCGCGCGGCAGAAGTTGCTGCGCGCGGATCGGGTCGGCGCCCTTGGCCATGGCGGTTTCCACCTGCAGCAGCGCGTCCAGGTGCTGCTGCACCGGCGCCAGCAGGCGCGCGCGCTGCGCCGCCGGGCAGGCGCCGCGACGTTGCTGCAGGTCGGCCAGGGCCTGGCGAATCCGCCGACTGGCTTCGCCATCCAACCCGGGCGCCTTTTCGAAGGCGATCGGCGCGGCCTTGTAGGCATCGCCGGTGGCCTCGCTGCCGAGGTCGCTGGCGCGCTCGTGCAGCGCCGGGTTGAAACGCACGTCCGGCGGCGGCCGCGCCACCGCCGACTGATGCGTGTTCTTGGGCAACAGCTGCTTGATCGCCCGGTCGATGCCCTGCACGGCGACATCGCCGAGGGTGCCGTCGCTGGCCCAATCCTTGTCGAAACGGGTCGACCGGTAGTCGATCGGGTTGGGCCGTTCGAGCAGGCGCTTGGACTTGGCCACGTCGCGCGGATTGAGCGTGCCCGGCGGCGTGCCCTGCGCCTGCGCGAACGGATCCACCGCCACCCCATCCGGCAGGCGCGGATGGCCATCGCCGGTATAGAGCGTCGCCGCCATGCCGGTCGCGGCCGCGGCGGGCGCGCTCGGCGTCTGCGAGGGCGAAGACGGCGGCGCGGCGGCGCCGCGCGGCGGCCGTGCCCCGGCCGGCATGCGCGCGTCCACGGCCGGCGCGCGCGTGGACACCCGCGGCGGGTCCGGAACGCGCTGCGCGGGCTGCCGCGGCAGGAACACCAGGCGCAGCGCGTCCTCGGCCACGGCACGCGGCGGCGCCGACGGCGTGCCCCACAGCAGGCGTCCCAGCAAGGCCAGGATCATCGCCGTCGCCAGTGCCGCCCACAGCTGCAGCCATCGGTCTTGCGCAGGAAGGGGGGTCACGACGGTCGAGGATCCATGGGCAAGCGGCGAGGACGAATGTGGGGGACGGACCGGTACAGCGTGCCGCGAGTTCCGTTGCCGGCGCGTGCCGCCGCGCGCGGCAAGCGGCAACATGGCGTCACCGGCGACCGCCCGGCGCACGCAAGGCCTTGTCGCGTCAGGGATTGCGTCGGCGCATGCGCAAAACGGCTAAGGTGACGCGCACCGCCGGCGCGACAGCCGGCGTACAGCCAACGGGCACCGACGCCCACCCTGCCGCAGGAGAACCGCATGATCCGACGCCTGGCCGCCGGCCTGCTCGGCGCCGCGCTGGCGCTGCCCGCACACGCCGCGCCCTCGCACCTTGACAGCGTCCTTCGCGATGGCGTGCTGCGCGTGTGCACCACCGGCGACTACGCGCCCTACAGCCGCCTGCGCCGCGACGGCACCTACGACGGCATCGACATCGCCCTGGCGCAATCGCTGGCCGACAGCCTGGAGGTCAAGCTGCAGTGGGTGCCCACGCGCTGGCCGACCCTGCTGCCGGACCTGCTCGCCGACCGCTGCGACATCGCCGTCGGCGGCATCTCGGTGTCGCTGCCGCGGCAGCGCCAGGCCTGGTTCAGTGCGGTGCTGGAGGTCGACGGCAAGATCCCGCTGGTGCGCTGCGCCGACCGCACGCGCTACCGCACCATCGCCCAGATCGACCGGCCCGAAGTGCGGGTGATCGAACCGCGCGGCGGCACCAACGAGGCGTTCGCCCGCCGAGAACTGCCGCATGCGCAGTTGATCCTGTCTGACGACAACCCCGCCATCTTCCGCGACCTGCGCGAGGGCCGCGCCGACGTGATGATCACCGACGCCTCCGAAGCGCGCTTCCAGCAGCGCCAGGTGCCCGGCCTGTGCGCGGTGGCGCCGGAGCGGCCGCTGCAGTACAGCGAGAAGGCGTTCCTGCTGCCGCGCGACGACATGGCCTGGAAGGCCTACGTCGACCAGTGGCTGCACCTGAGCAAGGCCAGCGGCGCCTATGCGCGGGTCGTGGCCGCGTGGCTGGGCGATCCGGAGACAACGCGCTAGGCCTCCCGCCTGCCCGCGCGCAGCCGCTATGCTGCCGCGGCCGGCGGCGTTCGCCCCGGCATGGGGATTCAACAAGGAGAGAGCATGAAACTGCAATGGAAAACGCTCGCGCTGGTGAGCGTGATGTTGCTGGCCGCCGGCTGCGCGACCAACAGCGTGGTGCACCAGAGCTACAAGGCGACCACCGCCGAAACCTACTGGTACCAGCTCACCGGCAACGACGACACCGATGCCGAGAGCCTGGCCATGTTCCGCCGTCAGCTCGACGCGCAACTGGACGCGGCGCACCTGCACGGCACGCAGGGCCAGGCCAATGCGCGCAAGATGACCATCGTCATCGATCACTACTACATGCGCAGCAACGGTGCGCGCTTCTGGGCCGGCATCATGGCCGGGCGCGACAAGATCAAGAGCCGCGTCACCGTCGCCGATGCCAACGGCAAGACCGCCGCGCAGTTCGACGTGGAATCGACCAACAGCACCGCCTGGGGCACCTCCGAAGGCCTCATCGAGCGCCACGCGCAGGAGATCGTCGCGCGGCTCAAGCAATTGCAGTAGTGCGTGCCGCCCGTGCAGGACCGCACCGGTCCTGCACGGGCGCCGAAGCGCACCAATGCGCTGCCTGCAGCACCTCGAATCGCTTGATCCGGCGACACGCAAGCCGGATGCGGCTTGCTCTGTAGGAGTCAAGTGTCATGCAGCCGCGACGCGCGATGTGGTGTGCGTTCCGATGGCGCAATGCGTCGGGACTGAAGTCCCTCCCACAGTGCACCCGGCGGGCTCGCCGCAAGCCCCTGTGGGAGCGACTTCGGTCGGGACGAAGCTTTCCCGGTAACGCGCGTCGCGGCTGACGCCGCCCCTACGGGACGTGCCTCGGAGTGATGAGAGAGGCCCTTGGTCGATCAAGCAGCACGTCAAATGCGCAAGAGGACCCGCGCAGTGCCGGTACCGCTCAGCCGGCCAGGCCCAGCTGCTCGGCCAGGTCGCTGCGCGGCGACCGCCCGTACAGCCGGCTGTATTCGCGACTGAACTGCGACGGGCTCTGGTAGCCGACGCGGTAGCCGGCCGCGCCCACGTCCATGCGCTCGACCACCATCAGCCGCCGCGCCTCGCGCAGGCGCAACTGCTTCTGGTACTGCAGCGGCGTCATCGCCGCGACCGCGCTGAAATGGTGATGCAGCGAGGACACGCTCATGTTGACCTGGCGCGCCAGGTCCTCGATGCGCAGCGGTTCGGCGTAGTGCTGGCGCAACCAGGCGATGGCCTTGGCGATGCGGTTGCTGGGGCTGTCCTCCTGGGCGATGCGCAGCAGGTTCGGCCCGCACGGCCCGACCAGCAGGCGATACAGGATCTCCTGCTCGATCAGCGGCGCCATCGCCGCGATGTCCGCCGGGCGTTCCAGCAACCGCAACATGCGCAGCGTCGCGTCCAGCAGGTCCGGGCAGGCGGTGTTGACCGAGACCCCGCGCGGGCGCTCGGCGCCCACCTGCGGCGGCAACGGAATGCGCTCGAGCAGTTCGCGCAGCCGGTCCGGCCGGATCGACATGCCCACGCCCAGCAGCGGCTGTTCCGGGCTGGCCTGGGTGATGCGCGAGACCACCGGCAGATCCAGCGTCACCAGCAGAAAGGTGCCCACGCCGTAGTGGTACTCCTCGTTGCCCAGGGTCAGGCATTTCTCGCCCTGCAGCACCAGCGCGAAGACCGGCCATTGCGCGGTATGCGTCTTCGGCGACGGCGCGGAGCGGTAGGAACAGAAGAAGCCGTCGATGGCGGTGTCGTGGTCGCCATCGGGGACGGCCAATCGGGCAACCAGGGCGGCCATTTCCTGGTAGCGGTGGGCGAGCGCGGTCATCGGCAAGGGCGCCGTAGCGTGCGGAGGGGGAAGGCAAGCTTGCACGATGCTGCGCCGGCACGGACCACGGCGCGACGCGGCTTGCAGGATCGTACAAGAATTCCGTTGGATCGCGCTAACGCGCCCGCGGCGCGGGCCAGCATCCTGTGTCGGCCGGTTCCCGCACCGGCGCCGTCCCGGAACGCCCGCCCCCGCCCGCCTGTTCCGGCCGTTCGGCCCTGTCCCTTCCCCCATGCCCCTCGTCGCGCTGCCGCGTCGCCGCCAGCGTGCCATGCGGGCGACGCAGACCGCAGGAGAGACCGATGCATCCCCATACCGAAGCCCTGGAAATCGCCACGTTCCGCCTGCTCGACTGCACCTGGCGCACCTTCCTGCGCGCCAATGCCGAAGTCGATGCCTGGCTGCAGCGCCAGCCCGGCTTCCGCTCGCGGCGCATCGCCCGCCGCCGCGACGGCAGCGTGGTCGACATGGTGCTGTGGGACAGCGTCGCGCACGGCACCGCGTCGGCACGACGGCTGATGCGCGAACTGCAGGGCGCGGCGATCCACGCCTTGATCGATCCGGACACGGTGTCGTGGGACATCGCCGCGGTCCAGCACGTCAGCGGCGAGGAAGGCGACACCGCGGAAGACGCCGCCGAGGCCGACAGCCTCGCGGCGTGACCTGCGCGGCCGGCGCCGCGCGCGGCTGGCTCAGACCCAGCCGCGCCGGCGGAACCAGGCCAGCGGCAGCAGCATGCTCAGCGCGATCACGCCCAGCGCCCAGTAGTAGGCGTCGTGCCATTTCAGCTCGGGCATGTGCGCGAAGTTCATGCCCCAGATGCCGACCAGCACCGTCGGCGGGATGCCCACCACCGAGGCCACCGCCATCACCTTCATCACGTTGTTCTGGTCGACGTTGATCATGCCCAGCACGCTGTCGAGCAGGAACTCGATGCGGTCGTTCAACTGCTGCTCGAACTCGCTCAGCGTGACCAGGTCCTTGTGCAGCAGGCCGATGCGCTTGGCCGCGTCCTCGCCGAACCAGTCCGGCGCGGCATCGTCCAGATAGGTGGCCAGGCGCAGCAGGCCGTGGCCGGCGTTGTGCATGCCGCCCAGGCGCCGGCCCATGTCGCCGACGTCGTGCAGCATCCGCTCCAGGTGCCGCGACTTGTGCCGCGCATGCGGCCGGTCGAACGCCACCCGCGTGGTCTCGGTGATCTGCGCCTCCAGCGCTTCCAGGCGGTCGGCCAGGCGCCCGACCAGTTCGTCGAGCAGGCGCAGCAGCAGGTCGTCGCTGCTGCGGCAGGGGCTCTGCTGCAGCTGCGCGGCCACCGCATCCAGCGAGGCCATCGGCTGCTCGCGCTGGGTCACCAGCACCCGCGGCGACACCGCGAAACCGAGCGGCGCGGTCGGACCGTCCTCGTCCTGGAAGCGCGGCACGTTGAGGAACAGCACATCGCCTTCCACCCGCACCCGGCTGCTGAACTCGATCTCGCCGATGGCCGCGCGCGTCGGCACCGCGAAACCGACCCTCTCGTCGACCTCGGCCAGCTCCGCCTCGCTCGGCCGGCACAGGTCCACCCAGCACACCGGCGTGTCGGAGGTACCGCCGAGGCGATGGATGGTGATCATCGGGACAGGCTCGCGCAGGAAAGGCCGCGAGCATCCGTCAGCGCGCGCGGAGCGTCAACGCCGGCCGCGCGCACCGGTTCAGGCGCTGCGCCGCTTCAACGCATAGCCCACGCCCAGCAGCAGGAACCATACCGGGCTGGCGAACAGCGCCTGGCGGGTGTCGGCCTGCAGGGTCAGCAGCGCCAGCACGAAGGCGAAGAACGCCAGGCACACGTAGCACATGACCACCCCGCCAGGCATCTTGAACGCGGAGGCCGCATGCAGCTGCGGGCGCTTGCGCCGGTAGGCGATGTAGGCGCACAGGATCAGCGACCAGACGAACATGAACAGCACCGCGGCCAGCGTGGTGACCAGGGTGAAGGCGGTGACCAGGTTCGGGATCAGGTACATCAGCACGGTGCCGCCGAGCAGGCAGGCGCAGGAGAACAGCAGCCCGCGCGCCGGCACCGCCGCGCGCGAGAGCCGGGCGAAGCCGCGCGGCGCGTGGCGCTCCTCGGCCAGGCCGTAGAGCATGCGGCTGGTGGAGAAGATGCCGCTGTTGGCCGAGGACGTGGCCGAGGTCAACACCACGAAGTTGATCAGGCTGGCCGCGGCCGGCACGCCGGCCAGCACGAACAGCTCCACGAACGGGCTCTTGCCCGGCACCACCTCGCGCCACGGCGTCACCGCCATGATCGCCACCAACGCCAGCACGTAGAACACCAGGATGCGCACCGGGATCGAGTTGATCGCCTTGGGCAGGTTGCGGCGCGGGTCGGCGGTCTCGGCGGCGGTGGTGCCGACCAGTTCGATGCCCACGAAGGCGAACACCGCGATCTGGAAGCCGGCGAAGAACCCGCCCAGCCCCATCGGGAACATGCCGCCGTCGTTCCACAGGTTGGCCAGCGAGGCCACGTGCCCGGACGGCGACTGGAAGCCCCAGGCGACCAGCCCGGCGCCGGTGAGGATCAGCGCGCAGATCGCCACGATCTTGATCAGCGCGAACCAGAATTCCATCTCGCCGAACAGCTTCACCGTCACCAGGTTCAGCCCCAGCAGCAACAGCACGCACAGCATCGCCGGGATCCACGGCGCCAGCGTCGGGAACCAGAACTGCGCGTAGGCGGCGATCGCGATCACGTCGGCGATGGCGGTGATGATCCAGCAGAACCAGTAGGTCCAGCCGCAGAAGAACCCGGCCCAGGGCCCCAGCAGGTCGGTGGAGAAGTCGATGAACGACTTGTACTCCAGGTTCGACAGCAGCAGCTCGCCCATCGCGCGCATCACGAAGAACAGCATCACGCCGATGATCAGGTACACGAACAGGATCGACGGCCCAGCCAGGCTGATGGTCTTGCCCGAGCCCATGAACAGGCCGGTGCCGATCGCTCCGCCGATCGCGATCAACTGCAGGTGGCGGTTGGACAGGCTGCGCTGCAGGTGGTCGGGCTGGGCGGACGGATCGGTCATGGGCGCAGGCCATCGCGAGGGATTAGCCTGCAAACATAGAAGATGGCGGCAGCGCGCGCCAGCCGCGCGTGCGCCGGGTGGCGCCCGCGGCGGCACGGACGGCGCCGCATGCCGTCCGCGCCGCCGCGGGTGCCGTCGCTCAGGCCAGTGCGCCGCCCTGCCCGATCGCGACGAAGCTGAAATCGCGGTCGGACTGGTTGCCGCCGCCATCGCCGGTCTTCAGCAGCACCTGGCCCGCATCCAGGCGGATGATCACCGCGTTGTCGCAGGTGCTGCCGTCGCCGGGATAGATCTGGGTGACCGAGACGCCATCCAGCGCCTGGAACGGCGGCTGGAAGCTCACCAGGTAGTGGCCGGTGCTCACATGCGCCACCGTGTACCCCGCGCCGTTGCGGACCGCACCGTCCGCGCCGACCACGCCTGCCACCACCCGCACACCCGCCGCGCCCGCATGGGCGGCGGCGTCGAGCAACTGCCCCATCGCATTGTTCGTCATGCCGTTCTCCGATCTTGATAAGGAAAGTCCGATGGCGCGGCGACCGCTGCGCTCCCTCGCGGCCACGCGCCGCTGCCCTGCCTCGTCCGTGAGCCGGCAGCATCGCCGCGCTGCGTGCGCGGCCGTATCGGCGATTTCCTGATCGGCGCCGGTGCGGCGACCGAGATCGGCTCAGGCGACCGCGCTCACACCAATTTGGTGCGCCGCCACCACCGCGTGACCTTCTCCTCGCGCACCAGGGTGAACAGCCCGGCGCCCAGGATCAGCGCGATGCCCACCGCCATCGGCCAGTCCAGGTGATCGTGGAACAGCCAGTAGCCGAAGCCGATCGCCCACAGCATCTGGCTGTACTGGGTCGGCGCCACCGCGCTGATCGGCGCCGACCGCGAGGCGTACATCATGAAGATCGCGGCCAGGCCGGCGAGCAGGCCGTAGCCGGCCAGCAGGATCCATTGCTGCCAGGTCGGCCAGACGAAGGTCGGCAGCATCAGCAGCCCGCCCATCAGCAGCGGGCCAAGCACGCCGGCGCCGTACAGGGTCAGGCGCTTCTCGCCGGGCCCGGCCATGCGCAGGCTGATCACCGACACCGCGCCCACCAGCCCGCAGACGATCGCCGCGACATGGCCCTGGCCCAGGTGCCGGAAGCCTGGCCGCAGCACCACCAGCACCCCGATGAAGCCGACGATCACCGCCAGCCAGCGCCGCCAGCGCACCTCCTCCTTGAGCAGCAGCACCGACAGCACGGTGACGAAGATCGGCATCAGGAAGATCAGCGCGAACGCCTCGGCCATCGGCAACAGAGTGAACGCGGTAACCGCGGACAGATTGCCGGCTGCGCCGGTGAACGCGCGCAGCAGCCAGATGCTGGGCCGCTGCGCCACCACCACTTCGCGCCAGCGATCGCCCGGCTTCTTCAGGAACGGCAGCGCGGCGAGCATCAGCAGCGCCCCGAAGAACACCACCTCGTAGGCCGGCAGCGACCCCTCCAGCCCCTTCACGAAGGCGTCGCTGATCGAGTAGGCGGCGTAACAGGCGAAACCGAGCAGCACACCCTTGAGCATGGACGATCCTGGCCGGCAGCGGCGCTGCGACGGCGTACGTGGGGGGGATGGTCAGTATCCCTCTTTTGTCGTGGCGCTGCCGCCGCGCTGGCAATGAAAATGACGAACTTTCGATCGCTGCAGCTTGCCGCCACGCGGCACGTACTTTCCTTCGGGAACAGGCACGCGGCAATGCGCGCCGGCGATGCGGGTGCATGGAGCCATCGGTTACGATGCGCTCCCGCATCCGAGCCCCGTGCCGCGCCGTGGCGCCGGCAGATCCCCCGTGACCCGCTATTCCGGCCCCCTGCTCACCCGTCCGCTCGCCGTCGCGCTGCTCGCCGCGCGCGATGCCGGCGCCGCCACCTGGTCCGGCTCGCTCGACCTGGAGCGCAGCCAGGGCCAGGCATTGCTCGGTGCCGACCGCTGGCAGTGGCAGGGACGCGAGTATCAGTACCCGGGCAAGCTCAAGGACCGCACGCTGTACTACTGGGACGGCGAGGACTTCGCCGCGGTGTCGCGCTTCGGCGGTGCGCTGATCAAGCTGGTGCCGACCGAGTGGGGCGCGCCGACGTTCGAGATCGACGGCATCAAGATGCTGCCCAGCGCGCAGCTATCGCCGTTCGAGGACGCGCGGCGCAAGGTGGCGCTGGTGGAACCGCGCGGCAAGCAGGTGCTGGATACCTGCGGCGGCCTCGGCTATTTCGCCGCCTGCGCACTGGAAGCCGGCGTGGCATGCCTGCACTCGTTCGAAAAGAACGCCGACGTGCTGTGGCTGCGCACGCTCAATCCGTGGTCGCCGGATCCGGCCGCCAGCGACGGTCGCCTGCAGCTGACCCATGGCGATGTCGGCGCCGCCATCGGCGGCATCGCCGATGCGTCGATGGACGCGATCCTGCACGACCCGCCACGTTTCGGCATCGCCGGCGAACTCTACGCGCAAACCTTCTACGACCAGCTCGCGCGGGTGCTGCGCCGCGGCGGCCGGCTGTTCCACTACACCGGCAGTCCGAACAAGCTCACCAGCGGGCGCGACGTGCCGCGCGAGGTGGCCAAACGCCTGGAGAAGGCCGGCTTCGCCGCGCAACTGGCGCTGGATGGGGTGCTGGCCACGCGCCGCTGAAGCGAGATCGCCTCCGCCGCATCAGATCGACGCGAGAATGTGCTCGCGCAACCAGCGGTGCGCCGGATCGCGGTGCACGCGCTCGTGCCAGAGCATGGCCATTTCGTAGCCGGGCAGCTCCAGCGGTGGCGCGCACACCCGCAGGCCGGGCTGGTCGCGCACCAGGCGCTCGGGCAGCATCGCCACCAGGTCGCTGCGCTGGAGCGCGGCAACGACGAACTGGAAGTGCGGCACCGACAGCACCACCCGGCGCTGCAGGCCATGCGCGCGCAGCGCGGCATCGGTGACGCCGCTGAAACCGCCGCCATCGGGCGAGACGATGACGTATTCGAGCGCGCAGAACTGCGCCAGACTCGGCCGTCGTCGCAACCGCGGATGGCCGGCCCGACCGACCAGCACGTAGTGTTCGGCGAACAGCGTGCGTCGGCGCAGGCCGGGCGGCGCGTCGGCGACGGTGTGCAGGGCCAGGTCGATCTGGCCCTGTTCGGCCTGCTGCGCGATCGTCGGCGGCGACAGCTGCAGCACCGCCAGTTGGGTGCCCTGCGCCACCCGGCGCAAGGCGGCGATCGCCGGCAGCAGCACGGTGGAGGCGCCGTAGTCGCTGGCCGCCACCCGCCACAGCGTCTGCGCGCGCGACGGATCGAACGGCGCGTCCGGCGCCACCGCCTGCTGCAGTGCCTGCAAGGCCTCGCGCAACGGGACGCGCAGCGCGTCGGCGCGCGCAGTGGGGCGCATGCCGCGTGGCCCCGGCAGCAGCAACGGATCGCCCAGCGCCTCGCGCAGCTTGGCCAGGTGCACGCTGACCGACGGCTGCGACAGATGCAGACGCGCCGCGGCGCGGGTCACGTTGTGCGTGTCGAGCAGCGTGTCCAGGGTCAGCAGCAGATTGAGGTCCAGGCGCCGCAGATCAACCATGGCAATAGCGACTATCAAGGCAATTCATTTCCACTATAGCGAAGCGCGACCTAGCGTGGAGACCTTCCCTCACCGAGAACCCGCATGAACGTGCTGCTGGTCTATGCCCATCCCGAACCCGCCTCGCTCAATGGCGCCCTCAAGCAGGTGGCGGTCCAACGCCTGCAGGCCGCCGGCCATCGCGTGCAGGTGTCGGACCTGTATGCAATGGACTGGAAAGCCACCGTCGACGCGCAGGACAGCCTGGACGGCGCCGCGGACGCGCGCTTCGATCCCTCGCGCGACTCGCAGCGCGCCTTCGCCAGCGGCCGCCAGCGCGCGGACATCGCCGCCGAGCAGGACAAGCTGCGCTGGGCCGATGCGCTGCTGCTGCAGTTCCCGCTGTGGTGGTTCTCGATGCCGGCCATCCTCAAGGGCTGGGTGGACCGGGTGTATGCCTGCGGCTTTGCCTACGGCGTCGGCGAACACTCCGACACGCACTGGGGCGACCGCTACGGCGAAGGCACGCTGGCCGGCAAGCGCGCGATGCTGATCGTCACCGCCGGCGGCTGGGAATCGCACTACGCACCGCGCGGTATCAACGGCCCCATCGACGACCTGCTGTTCCCGATCCAGCACGGCATCCTGCATTACCCCGGCTTCGAGGTGCTGCCGCCGTTCGTGGTGTACCGCAGCGGACGCATGGATGCGGCGCGTTTCGGGCAGACCAGCGCGGCGCTGGGCGAACGGCTGGACACGCTGTTCAGTACCGCGCCGATCGCCTTCCGCAAGCAAAATGGCGGCGACTACGCGATCCCGGCACTGACGCTGCGGGCCGATCTTGCACCCGGCCGCAGCGGCTTCGGCATCCATGTGGCCGACGCGGACACGCAAGCGGCGGCGACCTCCGACCGCACAGTGTCGGCACCAGCGACGTAGGCGCGGTGCCGACAGCGCACCTGTAGGATGCAGGCGACCGCCACTCCGTTGGAGCCGCCGCGCCGATGTCCACCGCCGTCTTCGTCCGCCTGCTCGCCGTGTGCAGCGCCGCCTTGCTCGGCGCCTGCGCCACACAGGCGCCGCGTATGCCCGAGCGCACGCCCAGCGAGGTCAAGGCCGACATCGCCCGGCGTATCCCGGCCACGGTACCCGATCGCCGCGGCTGGGCCGACGACGTCTACGTGGCCCTGGCCTCGCAGAGTCTGGGCACCAACGCCGAGAACATCTGTGCGGTCCTGGCGGTGATCGAACAGGAATCGACCTACCAGACCAATCCACCGGTGCCGGGGCTGGGCAAGATCGCCCGGGCGGAACTGCAGCGGCGCGCGGCGGCGGTGCATGTGCCGGCGTTTGCGCTGGATGCAGCGCTGCAATTACGCGGGCCGGATGGACGCAGCTATGCCGAGCGCCTAGCCGCCGCGCGCACCGAACAGGATCTCAGCACCATCTTCGAGGACATCGCCGGCAGCGTGCCGCTGGGCCAGCGCCTGTTCGGCGACCTCAACCCGGTGCACACCGCCGGGCCGATGCAGGTGAGCATCGCCTTCGCGCAGGCGCATACCGACGGCTATCCGTATCCGCTGAGCGACGGCGTGCGCCACGCGGTGTTCACTCGCCGAGGCGGCATCTGGTTCGGCACCCGCCACCTGCTCGGCTACCCGAACGCGGCGGCGATGCTGTACCGCTTCGCCGACTTCAATGCGGGCTGGTACGCCAGCCGCAATGCCGCATTCCAGGCCGCGCTGGCGCGCGCCAGCGGCATCTCGCTCGCCCTCGATGGCGATCCGCTGACGCCCGGCGCCGACCTCGACGCCCCCGGCGCCACCGAGCGCGCCGCACGCAGCCTGGGCACGCAACTGGGCATGGACGCGCGCACGATCCGCCGCGAACTGCAGCGCGGCGGCGAGGCGGATTTCGGCGACAGCGCGCTGTATCGCCAGGTGTTCGCCCTGGCAGACCGCGATGCCGGCAAGCCGCTGCCACGCGCGGTACTGCCGGGCATCGCCCTGGAAAGCCCGAAGATCACCCGCAAGCTCACCACCGCCTGGTTCGCGCAGCGCGTGGCCGAGCGTTGGCAGCGTTGCCTGGCCAGGTGACGGTCGCGGCGATCCGCCGACCCAACGCTACTTCGGTTTGCGTAACGCCATCAGCGCCCAGCCCGTGGCGATGGCCAGCGCCAGCAACACGAGGCAGACCACGCTGTCCCACGCGATCGAGAACCAATAGTGGCCTGGATCGGTCGCCAGCAGATAGATCCGCTTCGGCCCGGCTCTCGGTACGCCGATGTACACGCCGCTCTGCAGCGCGTTCGCCAGCAGGTACAGCTTCATCGCGGCGCACGCCACCATGACCGCGGCCATCAGCATCAACACCGGCCGTTCCAGACGCGCGACCAGCCGTTGCAGGCGCGTGGGTGTCGGCATTGGCAGGGGCGGTCGTCGTTTGCGTTTGCCCATGGCCTCCTCGCCTGCACTGGGGACAGCATTCTAGAGCGCTGCCGGAGAATGCAGTCACAACACACTACCGATGCAGCGCATCGCACAGGGCAAGATGTCTCGCCTGCGCCGCAGCGCCTGCACTATTCCACGGCACGCTGCCCTGGCGCGCCGAGCAGGCCGATCCGGCGGAACCACAGTTCCAGCGGCACCGTGACCAGCGGCGGCAGCGCCGCCAGCAGGCTCAGCGCCCACGCCCACCAGGGCCAGCGCAACCGCAGCGCGGCGAGCAGGCTGGCGACCACGTACAGCAGGAATGCAGCCCCATGCAGACGGCCGAACAGCCACACGCCCAGCTCGGTGGTCTGGGTGCCGTACTTGAGCAGCATGCCGAGCAACAGGCCGGCCCAGGTCAGGCCTTCGAACACGGCGGCAGCGGCGAACAGCCGGCCCACCGGCGACAACGGACGGGAAGAAGACAAGGACACACGCAACTCCAGTGAGGAAACGAGGCCGCGACGCGATGGCGGCGGCGACGCCCGCTGGCAGGTGCATTGTAGAGCGTGTCCTTGCACGTGGCGCACAGGCGCGACGCGGCCACGGCGAGCGCGGCACAGCTGCACCCACCGCACCGATCCGTCATCGCGTGGCCGGCAATGCGCCGTAGCGCACCGCGACAGTCCTCAGCGACGCTGTTCCAGCACCGCCACGTCATCGGGTGCCAGTTGCACCGTGTCGTTGCTCGGCGTCGGCCCCAGCAGCGCGCGCATCGGCGCCGGCAGCCGCACGTTGTGCGGGGTGGCGTCGTGGTTGATCAGCACCACGATGCGGCGCGCGCCGTCGCTGCGCACGCCCACTTCCACATCCTCCGGCACGTCGGCCAGCGGCGCCTGCACCCCGGCGTCGCGCAACCAGTCGCCGGTGAGGCGATCCAGCGTGGCGTCGTCGAACCAGCCGCCGACATAGCTGATGCGGCCCTTGCCGACGCGCCGGGTCAGCAGCGCCGGCGCGCCGTCCAGCCATCCATTGGCTGCGCCGTACTGCAGCGGTGCGGTGGTGTCGGCGGCGGTGGCCTGCAACTGTTCGGCCCAGATTTTGGCGCTGCCGTCGGCGCCCGCGCCGACCAGCGGGATCGGCTTGTCCAGCGCATAGAACTGCTCCACGCGGCCGCCAAGCAAGGTCGCCAGCGGGCCGGGCTGGCGCTGCGGATGCAGGCCGTTGTCGACGTTCTTCATGCCGCTGCGCGGCCCCAGCACCAGGTGCCCGCCGTGTTCGACATAGGCCTTCAGCCGCTGCGCCTGCGCCTCGGTCAGCACGTTCAGCGCCGGCGCCACCACCAGCTTGTAGCGCTCCAACGGCGCCATCGCCGAGACCACGTCGACCACCTGCGCCTGCTGCCGCAGCGGCCGGTAGAAGCTCTTCATCTGCACGACCGGATCGAAGTCGGCCGCGTGCTTCTGGAAGCCGATCGCCCAGCGGCTGTCGAAGTCGTTGATCAGCGCCACCTGCGCCTGCGGTGTGGTGCCGGCCAGCGCCGGACCGGCCTTGGCGAACTCCGCGCCGACCTGCTGGATCTCCGCATACACCGGCACCGGCGTGCCGTCGGCGCCGACCAGGGTGCCGTGGTATTCCTCCTGCCCGTTGGGCGCAGCGCGCCACTGCCAGTACGACACCGCATCGGCGCCATGCGCCACCGCCTGCCACGCCATCGCGCGTACCTGGCCCTTGCGCAGCGCCACGTTGGTCGCGCGCCAGTTGACGAAGCCCGGCTGGGTTTCCATCACCCAGTAGTTGCGCTGCTTGTAGCCGCGGGTCAGATCGTGGCGCGCGGCGTTGTCGACCCAGTCATAGCGCTCGCCGGCGACGTAGTCGTCCCAGGCGGCGATGTCGAGCACGTCGTGCACGGTGTAGGCGTCGAAACCGGCGAACCAGCCCATGGTGTTGGTGGTGATGAACTGGCGCGGATCGGCATGCGGTCGGATCGCGTCGATCTGGTTGCGCGAATAGTCGGCCCAGGTGTCGCTGACGAAGCGCTTCCACTCCAGCAACAGCGCCGGATTTTCCTCGTCCTCGCGCACCGGGATCTGCGCGAAGTCGTTGTAGGTCTGGCTCCAGTAGGCGGTGGCCCAGCGCTGGTTGAGCGCCTCGATGCTGCCGTACTTGCGCTGCAGCCACGCGTGGAACTGCGCCTTGGCCTCGGGATCGAACGAGGACTGCGCGTACTCGTTGTCCAGTTGCCAGCCGACCACGTGCGGGTTGTGCCCGTAGCGCTGCGCCATCTGCTCGGCGATGGCATGCGCGAAGCGCCGGTAGCGGGTGCTGGCAAAGGAGAATTGCTGGCGGTTGCCGTGCTCGTCGCGCACGCCGTCCTGGCTGACCCGCAAGGTGTCCGGATAGGCTTGAGTCAACCACGCTGGCGGCGCCGCGGTCGGCGTGCCCAGCACCACCACCATGCCGTGCCGCGCGGCCGCGGCGATGGCGCGGTCCATCCAGTCGAAGTCGTACTGCCCCTCGCGCGGCTCCATCCGGCTCCAGGCGAACTCGCCGATCCGCACCACGCGCACGTGCGCCGCCTGCATCAGCGCCAGGTCGTGCTCCCATTGCGCCTCCGGCCACTGCTCCGGATACCAGGCCACGCCCAGCAGCAGCGGCGCGGCGTCGCGATAGCGGGTGGCCTGCGCCTGCGCCAGCATCGGCAGGCAGAGCAGGATCGACAGCATCGCAGCGAACAGGGCAACGCCGCAGCGCTGCGGAACACGGAACAGTGGCATGCGCAACACCTTCGCAAGAGGAAACGCCGGCACGCCCCCTGCGCTGTGCCAGCGCATGCATTGTGCGCAGTTTTGCCATGCGCGCACTTGTGCATCTTGCGGCGTTTGCGCGCGCAACTGCGCACAATCCGCACGCCGTACCTCACGCCGCAGGCGTGTGGTGCACCGCGCTGCACGCATCATGCAGCGCGACGCATACGCTGATGTGGATTGAGGAGACGTTAGCGCTTGGGGTGCGCCGCCGGTCTCACTTGCCGGCTTTGGACGACCGCGACATTGAAATGGTCATCTGCGCTGGCTAGCGTCACGCCTCCCCCACTGCTGGACACGCCATGAAGACCCCTCGTTTGCTCGGCACCTTGCTCGCCGCAGCCGCCACGTTGTTCTCGGCCGGCACCGCCCTGGCGCAGACCGTCACCGTCAATCCGTCCGAAGTTCACCAGACCATCCAGGGCTTCGGCGGCATGAACGGCGCCGGCTGGGTCGCCGACCTCACCCCGGCCCAGGTTGACCTGGCGTTCGGCAGCGACACCGGGCAGATCGGCCTGTCGATCATGCGCATGCGCATCGATCCGTCCAGCTCCGGCTGGAGCCAGCAGGTGCCGTCGGCGGTGCGGGCCCGCGCGCACGGCGCGGTGCTGCTGGCCACGCCGTGGTCGGCGCCGGCCTACATGAAGTCCAACAACAGCCTCAACAACGGCGGCAAGCTGCTGCCGCAGTACTACGACGCGTACGCCAAGCACCTGCTGGATTTCACCGCCTACATGGACAGCAAGGGCGCACCGATCTACGCCCTGTCGCTGCAGAACGAGCCGGACTGGCATCCGGACTACGAGTCGGGCGACTGGAACGGCACCGACTTCCTCAATTTCATCAGCGCGCAGGGCGCGAAGTTCGGCAAGTTCAAGCTGCTCGCGGCCGAATCGCTGGGCTTCAACACCGCGCTGACCGACCCGGTGCTCAACAGCAGCGCCGCCCAGTACCTGTCCATCGTCGGCGGGCACCTGTATGGCGTGCAGCCCAAGGACTACCCGCTGGCGCGCAGCAAGGGCAAGCAGCTGTGGATGACCGAGCACTACACCGACAACACCGACGGCAACGCCTGGCCGTCCGCGCTCGGCGTGGGCAGCGAACTGCACAACAGCATGCTGGCCAACTACAGCGGCTACATCTGGTGGTACATCCGCCGCAGCTACGGGCTGATTGCCGAGACTGGCACAGTGAGCAAGCGCGGCTACGTGATGTCGCAATACGCACGCTTCGTGCGTCCGGGGTCCGTGCGCATCGGCGCCACCGCCGCGCCGTATAACGACGTCGCCGTCAGCGCCTACAAGACCCCGAGCGGCAAGCTGGTTCTGGTGGTGGTCAACACCGGCACCCAGCATCGGCAGCTTACCGTGCGCGTGCCCGCCGGCAGCGCCACCGCGTTCACCAAGTACAGCACCTCGTCCAGCCTCAACGTCGGCTACGGCGGCAAGTACAGTGTCGCCTCGGGCCAGACCGTGGTCTACGTCGATCCGCAGAGCGTGGCGACGCTGGTCGGCGAGTGATCTGCGCGATGGCTTGAGTCGGCCGGATCGACCCACGGCAGCCGAGCGCTGCCGCGGGTTGGTTTCTACCTGCTGCCTAGTCGCGTCGTCGCGGTGCCACGCCGTGAGCGTCGGCACCGAGACACGCGCCAGCGATCAGCCCAGCTTGGCCAGGAACCCCAGCAGCGCCTGATTGAACTCCTCGGCATGGCTGGTGTTGCAGCCATGCGGCGCATCCCTCAGCAACACCACGTCGCTGCCGGCGATGGCGCGATGGGTGCGCTGGCCCGAGCCCTCGTACGGCACCGTGGCGTCGGCATCGCCGTGCAGCACCAGGGTCGGCACGTCGACCTTCTTGAGGTCCTCGCGGAAATCGGTGGTGCCGAACGCCTGCATGCAGCCCAGCGCCGCGGTCTGGTCGCTCTGCAGGCACAGCGCGATCGCCTCCTGGCGCTGCGCCTCGCTGACCTTAAGCGTGCCGTGGGCGCTGAAGAAGCCGCGGGTGAAGTCATCGAAGAACGTCTCGCGCGAGGCCTTCAGCCCCTGCTCCATCTCCTGCGCCTGCTCCTTGCTCAGCGGCCCTTCCGGGTTGTCGTCGGTCTTGAGCATGTACGGCGGCACCGCGGAAGCGAACACCACGCCGGCGAGCTTCCCGGTGCCATGCCGCGCCACGTAGCGCGCCACCTCGCCACCGCCCATCGAGAACCCGACCAGCACCGCGTCGCGCAGTTGCTTGTCCTCGATGATGCCGGCCAGGTCGTCGGCCAGGGTGTCGTACTCGTAGCCGTCGGCCGGCTTCTCGGAACGGCCGAAGCCGCGACGATCGTAGGCGATGACCCGGTAGCCGGCCTGCTGCAGCGGCCCGACCTGGTCCTTCCACGCCTCGGCCGACAGCGGCCAACCGTGGATCAGGATCACCGGACGACCGGCACCGCCGGTATCTTCGACATGCAAGCGGACACGCGCGTTGGTAGCAGTCATGGGCAAGGCCTCGCGGGGGGGAAGTCGCGGCAGCTTCCCCTGCGGCGTGTCCCGCCCGCGTGAGGGCGATGTGTCGGGTGATTTAACGCTGCGCGAAAGCGCTCAACCGATCCGCGATACGGCGCGCGTCAACTGCGCCAGCGCATCCCGCGCGATGCTGTGAAATGCCGCGGACACATGCACGTCCTCGATGACGCGCTCCCAGAACGTCACCGCCATGCCGGCCGCTGCGCGCCAGTCTTCGCGCTGGTCCGGTGTCGGCAACGGCAACACATAGGCGCGCTCTACCACCTCGCCGCTGGCCGCAGGACGGAACGCCATCGGCAACATGTCGTAGATCGGTGCCAAGGCCAGCGGCAAGACATCGCCCAGCATCAGGCCCGCGTTGCCCAGATGCATGTCGTTGTTGCCGATCAGTGCGCCGAACCAGCCGCACACACGCAGGCGCTGCGCATCTGCGTCGCTCAGCCAGCCTTCGCGCTGCAGTTGCGGTGCAAACAACCACCAGTCGATGCGCCCATGGCCGAAGTAGGCCGCATCCACCGCAGCCAACGAGACGAAGCCGCGCCGTCCCAGCACAGGCGTGCGGTCGAACCGCGTGGACTGCAGGAACACGCGACCGTCGCTCTCGAGCAGTTCGCTCTCGACAGCAGCGATGCCGTGCGCACGCAGGATGTCGCTGGCCAGGTGTTCACACCGCAGCAGGTCGCTCCAACGCTGCGCGGCCGGCGTGCCGGCACGCTCGCTGAACTTGACGATGACCGCCGTGTAGCCGCCTTCCGTGTGCAGGATTGCGGTGAACTTCGGTTGTTCGCCTCCTGCCGACGAGCCCACCGCCTCGCCACGCAAGACGGCGTTGGCGCGCTGCGGATAATGCTGGGATCGCTGCGCCTTCTCCAGCGCATCAGCCGGCTGCAGGGCGGCCTGTTGCGCACGCTGCAAGGCGAACTCGCCCAGGACCAGGTCGCCGGGCTGATCGTCGCCATGCCGCAGCAACGACAGGACGACATCGTCAGGCTGCCAGCGCTGCAGATCCTGCGGCGCGCCGATATCTTCGGCGACGCGCCGTGCGAAGGCACGGCCGAGGAAGCCTTGCGGGCGCTGATCGTCCAGGAACCACGGCAGCCCTGGGAACACGCCATCGGCGAATTCACCATGCACCAGAACCGGTCGCGCGTTCTGCGGAACGAACAGAAATCCATCGCCATGCATGGCATGGAGATCGCCAAGCGTCTCGGCGCGCCCGTCAGGACGCAGACGGAACAGGGGCCAGCGTCGGCCTGCCCGGCCCAACGTGCGGCTGAGCGCATAGCGCGTGGCGCGCGCCTTGCCGATCCGCAGCACTTGATCGCCGGCAGCGCTGAGCAGACGCGAGACCGTCGGCTGGCTGATGCCGAGCGCCGCTGCGATACCAGGCGCCGTCGCCGCCCCCTCATGGCGCAGAAAAGCAATCAGATCGCGTAGCCGGGCCTCGCTCATCCCCGGATTGAATAGATTTATGAATAGATAGTCAAGAGAACTAGACTTGTAAGCAGCTGGATTCTTTGGCTATTACCTCGAAATCGGTCTACTGGTGACTGCTTTTTTGAATAGATACTTGAAGCAATGGATAGTCAGCCTGCCGAACCTAAGGCGAGCGCCCTGCAGGCGCTCGCCTGACTGCCCGATCCGGCAGAAGTGCAAGCGAAGAGGCTACGTCCAGTTGTCGTTGCCGAAGTCGCCGTCGTCCTGGAAGTCCTGGCCCATGTCCTGCTGCGGCGTGTCGTCGTAGTAGTTGTTGGTGATGTTCTCGACTACCGTCTCCTGCGGCGCGCCGCCGCCGAACAGGCCGCCGCCGTGGTGGCCGCCCAGCAGGCTTTCCACGCCCTCGAACAGGAACATGCCGCCGGCCACGCCGGCCGCCGTGGTGGCCGCGGTGCTGAGGAAGCTGGGGCCACGCGCGGCGGCCGGTGCCGGCGTCGGCTCCGCTGCCGCAGCGCCACCACCGAACCAGCGCTCGCGCCAGCCGGGCGCACCCGCGCCCGCGACGCCTGTGGTGGCGGGCGCCGGGGGCAACGGCGGCGGCGCCGCATTGAAGCCCTGGCCCAGGAAGCTGGCCGGCGGTGGCGGGGGCGTGGCCGCCTGCTGCAACTGCGCGATCTGCGCCTTGGCCGCCTCCAGTGCGTGCTCCAGCAGCAAGGTGCGCTGCACCAGCAGATACGCGGCATCGGGTTGATCGGCCAGGCGTGCGTGGATCAGCGCGTCGGCCTGCGGATCTTTGGCCACCCCGCCAGCGCTGCGCAGGCGCGCCAGGAAGTCTTCGAGAAGCTGCTGTTCTTGCGGAGTCATACCCGTACCTGGATGCGATGACCGGCCCAGTGCCGGCACGGCACGGTATGGGCATGGCGCGGCGCAGGCCAAGGGTGCGTCCGAGCTCCGGTGTATCGGCATTCATCAATCGCGCGCGCCAGGACAACCAGACCGGCAGCCGCACTGGCGAACTCCGACATTCTTCCGACAACGCGCGTCAGGTATGCCCCCACTCCAAGCGCAGACGCCTTGATTATTCCTCGTCGATGTCCGCACTGGAGGAGGACGTCGCATGCGGCAGCCGCGCCGCCCACATGTTGTCGACCAGGTTCGGATACGGGCGGCCGTTCTCTTCTGCGCGCTGCTTCGCCGCTTCCTTCTGCGCCGGCGACAACGGCTGGCTGCGCTGACCGCGCGGATTCGGTTTCTTCCATGGAGGCGTCTTGGACGAGGGCATGGGCGTCAGGGTGAGCGGGGAGGAGCCATCGTGATCCGGCTGTGCGTGCGCGGAGGGTGAAGGTGCCAGCGGTCGGCTGTGCCGACACTTAGCCGTTCAACATCTTGCCGGCGGAGGTGCGGTACTCCCACCTTCGTCTTTACATCAAACTCGCCAGACACCGGCTTGCTTGGCGATCCTCGCACTCCACGACGCGTAAGATTGCACCGCGCCAACTCGAACCCACGCTACATCACCTCCACCGTTGCCAGCCAACTGAGCGGAAGCCACTATCGGCGTCGCCGAGCGATGGTTGGAATTGTTTAGCCACCGGAATGTATATGAGCAAGCAACACACAGACATCAGCAAGTTCCTCAGCTTTGTGCTTCGCCACGAGCCACAGGCCGCTGGCATTACCCTCGACAGCGAAGGCTGGGCGGAGGTCGATGCATTGATCGCAGGTGGTGCGCAAAGCGGCAGGACGCTCGATGCAGATCTCATTCGCGCCGTGGTGGACAGCAGCGACAAAAAACGCTTCGCACTCTCGGAAGATGGCCGGCGCATCCGTGCTGTCCAGGGCCATTCGACTGAGAGCGTCGCCATTCAGTACGAAGCCAAGATGCCGCCAGAGTTCCTCTACCACGGCACCGCCACACGGTTTCTGGACGCGATCCTGGCCGAGGGCTTGCGTGCGGGCCAACGGCATCACGTGCACCTGTCGCAGGACATCGCCACCGCGACCACGGTCGGGCAACGTCATGGCAAGCCGGTTGTCCTGAAAGTCGAAGCCCTGCGAATGCACCAGCAGGGCTTTGCCTTCTTTCAGGCGGACAATGGCGTCTGGCTCACCCAGGCAGTTCCGAGCAGCTTTCTTTCGGAAATCTAGTTCCTGTGGCTATCTCGCTTGGGCACCCATACCGCGTGTGCGACTGGGCAGCGACATCCAGGGACTCATAATCCTTTGCTCCGATTTGGCGGGCGTTACGAGACGATCCCTGCATTACTCCGAATCCACCCCCGCCAGCGCGAACACCCACCGCGGCACCACCGGTTCGCCGGCATAGAAGTCCTTCGGCTTGTCCTCAGCCATCGCCCAACGGTGCAGCCAACTAATCCCGCCGGGGCCAGTGTAGCCCTCGGCATGGGTGTAGGCAGGGTCGCGCAACGCTTCATCCAGGGAAATGAAGGCGTAGCCGCGACGGCGCGTGGCCGCGATCAGATCCTGGAAGGCGGCGGCGTTGAGCGCGTTGGCGTGCATCAACCACACCTGCGGGATACGACGGCCGAACAGCGCCTGCGATTCGCGCTCGAAGAAATCCAGCTTGTTGAGCATGTACGGCACGTAGCCCTTGCGCAGGCGCAGCAGCATGGCGTCGCGCGCCGGGCCTGGCGGCTCGTCCAGCACATGCGCGTAGGCGAACGCCCAGACCCACTCGCCGCTGTCCACGGTGACCGGCGCGATGCGGTAGCCGTGTGCGGCCAGGAAGGCATTGACGGCCTCACGGTCGGCGACGCTGCGGCCGGTCGCCAAATAGGGATGGCGAAACCACTGCAGCGGCTGGCCACGCTCGGCGAGCAACGGCCGCAAGGTGCGCTCGCCGCGCACGATCGCGTCCTCGTACGCCGGCACGCCCACCCGGTGCAGGTTCACATGGCCGTAAGTGTGGTTGCCAAGCGCATAGCCGGCATCCAGCCAGTCGCGCAGCATCGCCACGCGTTGCGGCTGCACCTGTCCGTCCTGCTCCAGCTTGTCTTCGTTGACGAAGCCAACGATGGGTACCTGCGCCTGCCGCAGCGAGGCCATCAACTGCGCATGCAGTGCCGGCAATTGCGCCGGCGGCGTCTGCTCGATGCGCTGCCACGGCAGGTCGTCGATGGTCACCGCGATGCGGCGCGTATCGTCCTGGGCCTGGGCGAATGCGGTGATGCACAGCAGGGCTGGCAGCAGCAGGCAGCGAAGTACTCTCATCGGACGTCCCCGGTATGGAGCTGCCAGTCTATACGCCCACCTACTGACGACACCAAGGAGCATCTTTCATCTAGTCGCGCGCCCTGCCTGGCCGACTCACCTGCAAGAGCCAGGCACCGAAGATTCAACTCCCTGCGTGCGCGTTGCCACGATCCTGCGAGCAGGATAAAGGAGAGCGACGCTCCAGGTTCCGAGCCAATACCCTCACCAGTTGCTCGCGCGCCAAGCGCTTTCGTGCAGGCGACAGGGCCGGCAGGATCTCCACAAGCGCATCGCTAAGCGGCATCGACCAGGTCGCCTCTGGGCCATCCATCGCCTCATCTCTTCGGATCCCAGGCACACCGTGGATCCACGCCAGCATGAACGGCTTCTGCGACTGCGAATGGAACACCAGCGGCGCACCACGTTCGGGCACGATGCGGATCGTCATGGACGGGCTATCGTCGGTCCATGGAATAGTTTCGCCATAGAGCCGCTCGAGCGCGTCTCTCACGCCATCTCCATTCACTTGCGCGGCACGCAGTTGGCGCTGTTGTAGGGGTGGACAATCCCGATCGACAAACAGCGCATTGCGGATTCTGGCGATGGTCGCTGGCTCCATCGCCCGCTGCTGCAACGCGCCCAGCCCGGTCGCGCGATCGATGCGAGGCGCGCGTGCCGCCGCGAACAGCGCCATCACCTTGTCCGTAGCGACCACCTGCTCGGCGTGCCTCGCCCCATCCTGATCCGTCCAGCGCATGACAAACCCCATGCCGTTGCGCGCCGGAACCAATTGGAAACGTTCATCGACGTACCCCCACCCCATGTATGTGTATTGGATCGAGACCGAGGCGATCCTGATCGGGGCTTGCCGCCCGGTCGGCGCCGCAGCACGTCCTGCAGCAAGCAGCCAGAGCGATGCCACGGCAACGACGATGACCAACGCGATACGCATGCGACTCCCCCCAAGTGCAGGCAACCTAATCTACCTTTCATGCAGAGGGAAGCCGCCAGCGCCGGAATCTCCTTTTCGCACGTCCAATCGACACGGACCGCGGGCGCCGCGGAACGGGTGCGCGCGCGATGCAGAACACGCGAGGCGCCGGCACTCGCGCCGCCATGGCACCATGCAGATGCGCCGACTCGCGCGCGGACCCGAACAAACGGAAATGACGGAATGAGGAAAGCGCTTTGGCTGGTCTGGACGTGCCTGCTGCTCGCCGGGTGCACGAACACGGCGCAGGCGCCCGCGGCAGCGTCTGCAACGAAGGAGGCCACCACGCAACCGGCACCACCTCCCGCACGCACGGTAGCGACGCAGCTCGGTGGTCAGCGCGGCAGCGGTGCGCCGTACGAACTGGCCGGGACCGAAGTGTGGGATGTCCCCGATCGCTTGTCCGGCCGCACCTACCAGGTGTTCGTGGCGTTGCCTGCCGGCTATGTGGATCACCCCGAGCGGCGCTACCCGGTGCTGTACGCCACCGATGCCGACTACGCGTTTCCGGTGGCGCGGCAGATTGCGCGGCGCTTGAACGGCGAAGGTCCGGCTATCGAGGACTTCATCCTGGTCGGCTTGTCGTATGCACTCGGCGATGAACCGATGCCAAGCCGTCGCCGCGACTATACGCCCACCACCGAGGCCGGCGATGTTGCGGCCGCCGGCGCCACTCACGGGGGTTCCAGCACCTACATTGCGTACTTGCGCGGTCAAGTGCTCCCTTTCGTTGCGCAGCACTATCGCACCGATGAAGCGCGGCGCCTGTTCCTTGGCCATTCCTACGGCGGCCTGCTCGGTACGCAGATCCTGCTGAGCACACCCGAGCTGTTTTCCGGCTACATCCTGGGCAGTCCATCGTACTGGTTCGGCGCGCATGCCATGCGCGCCGAGGAAACGCGCTTCGCCTCCAGTCACCGCGATCTGCCGGCACAGGTCTACATGTATGTCGGCGAGTACGAACAGCGCCGCTACGGCAAGCGCTACGACATGGTGACCGACGCGCAGCAGATGGTGCAGACCTTGCGCGGACGGCACTATCCGTCGCTGAGTCTACAGTTGGCCGTGCTGGACGACGAGGATCACCTGAGCGTTGCGCCGCGCGGGCTCACCCATGGCTTGAAGTTTCTGCTGGGTGTTCCGCGGCAGTGAGGCGCGGCGCGCACGCCGCCGGTCGGGCGGATGCTACATCTCCACGGATGGCGTTGTCGCGGCTGAAGCCGTTCCCACAGGTGCCGGCCGGCCGCCGTTAAAGGTCTTCTAAAGCAACGCCATTTACTGGCACGTGTTCGCAGAGGTTTACTGAAGGCACCGCATAACGGCCGCTCAATACTTCAGCGCATCCGCCGTCGGCGCCAATGGTGCGAAGCGTGCGCCGCTGAAATCGTGCAGCAACCGGAATACCTGGGCACCCCGCTGCGCCACCTCGCCGAAGTCGCTCTTGCGCAAGCGATACAGCCTGCCCTCGCGCGCGAACACCAGGTCGCCGCCATCCCAGTCGGCCCAGTCGCTGCCCGGCAGGTCGACCAGCACGGTGCCGTCGCGGTCCAGCACCCGGTGATCCAGGCCATACCAGGCATGGTTTTCCTGGCCGACCGCATGCAGCAGCGACTGCAGGCGGCGGCCATTGGCGCCGAGCTTCTCGCGCACGCGCGGGCGGCTGAAGCGGAACAATGCGCCGCTGCGCAGCCCGCCACGCTCGCCCTCACCGTCATCGCACAGGCGCCAGCCATCGCGTTCGCGCAACACGCCGTCGATCGGCTCGTCCTCGCCGCCGCCCGAATGCGTGCCGAACGGCCGCACCTGCAGATGGTGCGGCAACTGGAAGCCGGTCGGCATCGGAAAGGGATCCCGCCCTTCGCGTGGCCGGTGGTTCAACAACAAGGTCCGCTCGTCCTCGAACATCCCGCCGCCACCCCAGCAGTCGCCCTTCGGCCACAGCGCCAGCGCAGTGAAGAACGGCGGCCGCGACAGCGCGGTCCAGGTGCCGAAGTCGCCGCGCTGCTTGGAGGCGAAGTACACCAGCAGCCGCCCCGACGGCGACAAATCGCAGCGTCGCTCGTAGATGCGGCCCTTGAACCACTGGCCGTGCACGAAGCTGTCGTCACGCAGATCCCAGTGGATCAGCTGCACCTGCTTGCTCGGCCCGCGGCGGAAGATCACCCCGGTGCGCGCCTCGCGGGCCAGCAGGGCGAACAGCCGGGTCGCCGGCGGGCGCGACCCGGTAACGCTCTCGGCGCACTCCATCTCTCGATCTCCCAAACCGCTGCCCGCGTCACTCTGGCACAGCAGGCTACAACACTGCCAGCGCAGGTCGTCTACGTGGCCGATGCCGCAGGGATGCCCGGGCGCTCTGCATGCTCTGGGATTCAGGTGAGGGAATTCGTGTCGTCGCTCGTCTTCAATGGAACAACTCCGGTCGCGCCCTACGACCTGGCTCAGTCCCGCCCTTCCTCTTGGAACCAACGCACATGCAGGACAACGACTCCACCGTGATCCACAGGTTACACACCCTCGCTGGGCAAGGACGGGACACGATCGAGGTCTACGAAGGCGGCAGCACGATCCCGGTGATCGTCCTGCTGTGGGTGATGTCCTTCTTCATGACGGTGCCGGCCTTGATGATGCTGGCATTCGCCTTCAGGCAGACATGGTGGATGGGCGGCGCCGGACTGGCCATCGGCATCGGCTTGTTTCTGCTGGGGCGCATGTTCTGGAAGCGTCGCACCACCCCGTTCCTCTGCCTCAGCGAGGCCGGCTTTCAGTATCCGGATCTCACCCGTCCGATCGCGTGGACAAGCGTCCAGGGCTATCGCGTGGGCGCCGGCCAACTTGCCGGCGAGAACCTGATCCTGTTCGTGGACCTGCGCGACGGCTGCGAGGTGCCGCTCAAGGATTCGGGCCTGACCAGCGCAGCGCACAGCGTGCGACGTGTTTGGTACAACCCGAAGGAACACTGGATCGTGTTCAAGACCCTCGGGGTGCGCGGCATGTCCTGCGCACACCTGATCGAGCTGTTCGAGACCTATCTGGAGGCTGGACGTGCCCGTGCGCAACTGGCGCCCCTGGAGCGCCCTGGCACGCACTGAAGTCGGTCGGCCGCCAGGCGCTTCGGGGCAGCCCGCAAAAATGTCAGGCCGGTAGACGGCCAAGGCCCCACACCCAACACCCCACAACGGCGCTGGATGCGATGACACGTGGAAGGCGTTGCCCCGGCCCTACTTGGCGATCACCGACGTTCCCGACGGCACCATGTAGCAGGCCTGCGCCTTGGCACAGGCATCGGCATTGATCTCGGCGATCTGGCTGGCCAGGTACTGCTCCGGGGTCAGGCCCATGCGGTTGCGGTAGGCGTTGTCCGCATCTGCCTTGGCCACCTGCTCCTGCTCGCGCTGGCGCTCGGCGGTGGTGGCTTCCACCAGGGTCTTGACCCGCTGCTGCTGCGCGGCGGTGAGGTTCATCTGCTGCAGCACGTCGGGATTGGGGCGGGCGCGGCCGAGGGTGATGTTCTGGATCTGGATCGGCAGGCCCTGCTCCTTGACCAGGGCGCGCACGTTCTCGGTCACCGCCTCGTCGATCTTCCGTGCACTGTCCGGGTCGCTCATCATCCGCGTCATGTCGTAGCGCTTGACCTGGTCGCGCACGATCGCCGCGTACTGGCTGGCGACGTTGTTCTTGAACCAGTCCTGGCCGAAGCCGGACAGCAGCCGCGCTGGCGCGGTGATCCGGTACTGGATCTGCGTGGAGAAGTCCAACAGGATGTTGTCGCTGGACGAGAAGTCGTCGAAGGCCACCTGCACCGTCTGCGGCGTGGTGTCCACGTACACTGCCGACGTCGTCATCCACGTGTAGGTGCGGCCGGGATCGCGCACGTCGTCCAGGCGGATGCCGCCCTTGCCGAACAGCAGCGGCTTGTCCACCAACACCGCCTGCTGCCCCGGATCGGGCGAGACCACGGTACAGCCGCACAGCAAGGCCGCCACGGCGGCGGCCAGCATGAAATGTTTCATCGATGTCCCCCTGAAGGACGGCGCCGCGCGCCGTCGTGTGCGGGGGATGCTAGCGCATCACGGCGGACGAGGCATCTACTCGGGCATAGGCAGATAGGCCGCCCATGGACCTACATAAGATTCGAATAGTCGCCAATCTGGTTGCAAACCTCTCTCGGCGGATCATCCAACTTCAGTATGCGGCGCTTGCGGGCATCCGTCTTTGCCCTGGGAGACACGATGCGGTACACCAGGTAAAGACCATCCGTCGTTCTCCATAGGCCGAAGCTGGAGAGGTCCGAGAACTGGTAAGTGCCGCCGTCAGACCGGCGAGCAGTGAAGACGCACTCTGCGTAGCTCCCCCATCCGCAGCTAGCGTCCAGCGTCTGCAGTCCGGCGCTTCCGTGTAGATCGAAATGATAGGTACGGCCTGCATCACTTTCCACGACCATCGGGGTCATCTGCTTTGCACCCACCAACGCTCCATCAGTCCAATCGCTGGCTTGGCTGCAAAGTAGATCACCCCGATCTACTTCGACGGCGCGGGCAGCAGAAACATTAATGCCCCCACACAGGAAGGCCGCGATCAGCCACCATCGCACTTCCGTCATTCTTCCCGCCTTAGTCGATCTGTCATCTGTGAAATTGCCCTTCCAACTAGCCAAAGCCTAACCTGCCATGGGCCATCGTCAGGCGCGCTCCTATTTCGCCTTCCTCGTGAAGGCGATCAACAGTTCCGATCCGGCCTCCTCCAAGGCACCGACGTTACCCTCGAAGCGGACGGACACCCGGTATTGGCCGGGCGGCGTATCCCGTATAAAAGCCATGTCCAATTCGCGGTAGGTGACATTCGGAGCAATCAACCCCGCGGCTTCCATCGTTGTGACGTCCGCATCTGTCGCGAAGATACGTGGCACATGCCCATCGCGGCCCAAGGCCACGACTCGATACTCGGTACGCCCTATTTCTTCGCTCCGCTGCAATACCACCGGTTGCTCGCCTGCCTCTGTCAATCGATAGAGGTGCAACTGAGCGGTCACGCCAGCATCGCGTAGGCGATCGACCTTGGCCGCTGCAGCCTCCCCATCTGCAGCAGCGACCCGCAATCCGATGAAGATCGGCGGCTCGGGATCATCCTCCTGGGGAGGAACAGAGAAATCGAGCGTGATGGCATCAGACAGGAGTTGCGGACTGAGCTTCCTGACCAGCGGCACGGTCGTCCTCGCTGCAGGCGCCTCCTTGCGATGGAGCACCTGGGTGGATGCCACTGATTGAGCCGATTCGGGCTGGCATGCTGTCAGTTGCAACGTCGCGGCGACGAAGACCATGCAAAGCGCTTGCTTCGATTTCGCCATGAAATTCATCTCGATGCTTACTTCATGGAAGCGCGGAGCTGCACTCTCACGCTAGCACAGGGACGTTGCTTGCTTCGGGCGCAAGGAATTTTCAGGGCTGGTCGAGCCCATCGTCTTGATCCATGCATTCTTGATCGAAAGGCACATCCTTCCCTGCGACACTCGGGTGAAGCGCAACGTCGCGCCGATAACCGGAACCGTACTTCTGATAGCGAACAAGCAGTCCATTTTGTAGCCGGAACCGATCTTCTGGTCCTGAGAACGCGGGACATGCGGCGTAGCTTTTTCCTCCATCTTCACTGCAATAGCGGATATGCAACGTGCCCCCGCGTACTTCCCCCTGCAACTGCCCATCATGGCCGTGCGCGTTGGTTCCCTCGCTCCAATCTCCGGTGACGCGATCGTCATGCTGCTGCAGATGCAGGCCCAGGTAATGGCCCAAGTCGCATCTCTTGGCATAACCCCACTCGCCGGAGAATGTGGTGGACTTGCTTGCGTAAGCGGAACCCGCACACGAGGTCATCAACCCCATCGCCACAACTCGCGCGACCAGCGACAAGCGCCGCCCGCGTCGGTGCTGCTTCATCATCGGTCACCCCTTGTACATGGCCTGCGGCTCGTAGGCAGGGAAGATAGCAATCGGTCTCCCGGCGTTCCACCGACCTCCCGCCAGATATCCAGCCGCAGGCCAGCGCGCGCATCTGCGCACCGACTTGACGCATGGCCGCATCGACCATTAAAGATCAGCAGGGAAAACAGGATCGGCGAAAAGATATGGCCAAAACACCTCCTCTGAAGATGACCTGGCTGGTCTGCGCTGCGATCGCCACGCTGTCCACCGCCGCCTGTTCGGCACAACCACCGGACGCTGCCCCGAAGCCGGGAGCGCGCAAGGAACAGCCCGCCTTGGCGGCGCCGCATGTTGTGTCCGACAGCACTCCTCCGCCGGGCGAGTACATCACCGACAAGGGATGGGGTCGCCTGCTGATCAAGCAGCAAAACGGCACATTGACCTTCTCCCTGGAAAGCACCACGGGGGAAGACGTGTGCGAGCTGAATGGCGCGATAGAGGGACACACCGGCGTCGCCAAGGGGAACAAGGGCCAACCCACCTGCCAGGTGAAGTTCGCCAGTACGCCGCAGGGCATTGACGTAGCGGCTGCCACGCCCGCCGAATGCAAGACGTTCTGCGGCTACAACGGGGATTTCGAGGCGCCCTACCTGCGGGTCAAGGATGGCTGTGGCCGGGACGCGCTGGACCGCACACGGACGACTTTCAAGCGTCTCTATGATGCGAAAGACTACAGGGCGGCGCTCGCCACCTTGTCGCCAGCCGTGCCGAGTTGCCTGCCGACGCTGGAATGGGAAGACGAAGGCGCCATTCGTAACGATCTGGCCGTCACCCAGTACAAAAATGGCTTGTATGCGCAGTGCCTTTCCACACTCGACAAGTATGCGGAGGACGCCGCCAAGGACGACGACGCGGCCGTGGAAGGATGGACGCCAGTGCTGGCGGACCGCTACCTGGCCATCGTGCGCGCAGCGAGAACCAACATCGGCTTGTGCCGCAAAGGCGCAACGAAGAAGTAGTCCCCAACGCGAGGGAGTGTCAGGACAGAAGGGAATGAGGGCACCACGCCGCCGCCAGCGACCACATTGACGGATTCGGACGCGCCCTCTTTGGCAATCAAGTTGGCAGGTGGCACCTCGATCGAGGTGCAGGCAGGCACCAGCAAAAGCGCCATCGCCAGTGCAATAGCGCAGACGTGCCACCGCACCGCACGCGGCGCATCCCGTGTCAGGGCGACGTCGACGGCCACTGACCCAGCGCCGCCACCGCGCGTTCGAGTACGGGGTCCTTGCCGTCGCGTAGGTCGGTGCGGGTCGGTGCGGCCACGATGTCCGGCAGCACGCCGACGCCGACGAAGTCGGTGCCGTCGGGGTAGCTGTCGCGTTTGACGCAGATCCGCGCCGAACCGCCGCCGGGCAGGGCCAGCAGCAGCGGCTGGCCGGTGCTCCCACCGGTCGCCTGCCCCACCAATGGGCCGCGCCGCATCAGCCGGAACACCGCCGCCGTGTCCTCGCCGGCGGAGAACGTGCCTGCATCCACCAGCATCGCCACCGGGCCGGAATAGGCGTTCGGTTCGGGTGCCACCGGCTCTGTTTGCACCGGCCGCCACTCGATCAGCCTGGCCCCGCGTGCCTGCGCCAGCGACGAGCCGTTGTCGCGCTCGACAGAGCGCAGCGATGGCAGCGGCGCCGCGGCGACGTAGCGCAGGATCTGCAAGCCGAACCACGTGTTGCCGCCACCATTGCCGCGCAGGTCCAGGATCAGTCCGCGCGCGGCACGCACGCGCGGCAGTGCCTGCTTGAGCGCCTGCAGGCTGGCATCGTTCTCCAACTGCGGCACACGCAGCACCGCCACGCCATCGCGGCGAATGCGCAGCAGCGGCACCTCCGGCACCTTCATCCTGGTATAGCCACTGCGAGCGGCACGCACCTCGCTGCGGCGCCCGTCGGCGTGCTCCACCGACAGCCGCACCGGGGTGGCAGCATCGCCGGCCAGCAAGGCGTAGGTATACATACGCAATTGCAGGTCTTGCGGGGTGGAACTGCTGAGCTGCGGACGCACCGCCCGCTGCGCATACTGCACCACCGGCTCGCCGTCGATCGCGAGGATGCGGTCGCCGCGTGCCACCCCCTGGCGGCGCAGCGCGGCATCACTGACCGAGGTCACCACCACCTCCCCGTCCAGCCAGGCCGTCCGCAGCCCGGGACGGGCATACCAACGGTCCTCCAGCTCCTTGGGCGGCAGGATCCCGGTGTGTCCGTCGTGCAACTGCGCCAGGAAGCGCGCCAGCACGCGGTAGTAAGCGTCGGTATTCACCGCACGCTGGACCAGTGGCAGCGTCTCCAGGTACAGGCGATCCCAGTCCAGGTCGGGCACGTGGTCGAACCAGACGAAGCGCTCGCGCGCGGCCATCCACACCTGCGACAACCCGGCCACGCGCTGGGCTTCGGTCAGCTGCACGGCGTAAGGCACCGCGATCGAGGGCGCCGTGGCATCGCGCACCGCCAGCGCTTCGTGGCGCCGTACCTCGGCCAGGCGCGGATCGTCCAGCAACGCCGCCGTCGCCGGGTCCTTGTCCACCACGAAGTCGATCAGCCCCTCATGCCAGGACATCGCGTCCAAAGCGCGCCAGGCCGCCACCGCCGCGTCGCGGTCGCCGAGCCACACCTGCACCCGCACCAGATCGCCCAGCAGGTTCAGGCGGCGGAAGCGCAGCGTCTTGCTGCCCTCGGCGAGCGCTGCGACCGTCGGATCGTCCAGATACTGCAAGCCCTGCTGCAGGGCATCGCGTGCCTTCAGCAGGTCCTCACGCGTGCTCTTGGCGCCGTGCTCGCTGAGCTGACTGGCCCGGTCGCGGAAAGCGGTGGCCCGCGCATAGGCCTGATCGGCTGGCGTTTCCGCCGCCCCCACCGACGGCAACAGCAGCAACCACAACAGCGCACCCCATCCGCAGCTTCGCATCGCACCCTCGCGCTCAAGCGTTTGAATTGCAGGCCGCAGTATCGGGCATCTGGCGCGCGCGAGCATCTGGACGACGCTGGGCAGCTGCGGCGACCAAGGGACAAGAGCCTGTCATGAGCCGCGCTGCCCTTTGCCCGGTGCGTCGCCAGGGAGGGTTAACAGCGATCCACTACCGGCATCGCGACCCTGGCGGATCCAGCGCCAGACGATTGAGCGCCTGATTCCTAGACGCCAATGCTGGCGGACCGCTACCTGGCCATCGTGCGCGCAGCGAGAACCAACATCGGCCTGTGCCGCAAAGGCGCAGTGAAGTAGCAAGTGCGGCTCGCAGCCGTACCTTTACAGGACCGCGGCACTATTCGGGTGCTGATAGCGCAGGCAGGCTATCCCATCTGATGTGGTCGGGCCTGGATCTGGTCCCGCTGTTCCACACCTTGTGCCAGGTTCTGGCGTTGCGTCTCGTTCAACGACTGCAGCTGCGCCAGCGTCTCCTCAACCGGCTTGCGCAGCGCATCCTCGGTCCGCATGTGCGCACGCAGGTGTGCGGGGTCGTTCAGCGCTCCCTGGACAACGAACAGGTTCTCGCCTGCCCGCACATTGCGCGAGTCCTGGCTGAGTACCACGTGGTCGATACGGGAGAGGCCGCTTTCTTTTGCAAGGTATGCGGCACTTGCCGCCAACTTGGCGCTGTTGCCGTCGTAATCCCGCCCCAAGCCTTGCTCCAACTTCACCACCGCGGACTCCGCCTGCTGCAGCAATGGGTCGCGTGGTAACTCAGGCCCTGCACCGGCGAGCCTCCCGGACGCGCGCTGCTCGCCTTGCGTCCCATTCTCGGTGATGACCTTCTGCAGGATGGTCTGCTTCGGCATCGGATTGTGATGCTCTTTGTTGAGTTCGCTTCCCGGCTTTGGCGCGGGGATGCTTTGAACGTCGTCCTTGTTGCTCAGCGGCTTGAGGTCGCCTTCGAACTTTTCATCGATGGCGCCATGGCGATCTCGACGGTGCAGCCCGGCGTAGTTGAGCGCGCCCCAGGTGAAGTCGATGCAACTGTTCGTCGTACCGCTGTACTTCATATCGAAGCCGTGCTTTTGCGGTGCGTCGCCAAAGGCGCGCAGCCGGTCGTACTGCTCCCGGCTGATTTCCATGGTGCGGCTGTAGTAGGGATCCTTGTAATCCCGCAGATCCCTGTCGTACACCTTGCCCTGACCACTGGAGCTTCCGTGTTCGACAGGCGCAAAGCCGTAGCTATCAACCTGCTTTCCATCGGAAAGCGTGTAATACATGTGTCCCGCCGCAGACGTTCCGCCGGATAACGTCAACGGTGTGCCGGGGGCAGCCAGATAGACAGTGACCGTGTACCGCGGTGTAGGCTCGCTCATGGTGCTACGCCTCCCTATTGCGCCTTGGCGGTGAAGGCAACCAGCAGTTCCGGGTGTGTCTCTTCCAAGGCACGAACATTCCCCCCGAAGCGGACGGACACCCGGTAGCGACCAGGCGGTGTATCGCGAACAAAGGCCAGATCCATTTCACGATAAGCAGCACCTGGCGCGATCAATCCAGCGGCGCGCATCGTCGGTTCATCTGCATTCGCCTTGAGGAGACCTGGCACATGCCCGTCGCGGTCCAATGCCACCGTCTGGTACTCGGTGCGCCCAACCAGTTCGCTCCGCTGCAATACCACGGGCTCCTCGCCTGCCGCCGTCAACCGAGAGAGATGGACCTGCGCGGTGACGCCGGCGTCGCGTAAGCGGTCCACTTTGGACAGCGCAACCTCAGCATCCGGGGCCGTTACCCTCACCCCAATGAAGATAGGCGGTTCCGGATCATCTGCCTGGGCGGGAACATCGAAATCCAGCGTGATGGCATCAGCCAACACTTGCGAGCTCAGTGGCCTGACCAACGGCACGGTCGTTCTCATTGCAGATTCCTCCTTGGCATGCGGCGCACGGTCCGGCGCTGGGGGCTGAGCCGAATCAGCCTGGCATCCCGTCAATTGCAGCGTCGCGGCAATGAAGAGGATGCCGATCAGGTGCTTCGCTGTCACCATGACACGCTCGCTTCGATTCTCTTGTACTAGAGAGTAGTCCGGCCGGCTGGTCGGCGCGAGTATGCCGTCGCCCACGCGGATACTCGCTGCAGCCCTGTTCAGCCCAACAGCGTTGGGTCGGCCTTGTCTTACAAAGCGCCCGCGCCGCGCCAATGTAACCAGGATCAATGCAGCCGCCCGCCTCCCGCAGGCGGCGCCTCGGATTTCAGCGCATAGACAGCCCGCTCTTCTCGTACGCGGTTGGACGCCGGTTTGCGCAGCGGCTGGTGTGCGATCTGCAGCAGCAGTTCACGCACGTCGTTCGCTGCGGCGCAGAGCGTGCTGCCCACTTCCGGCAGCGCTTGGCCGGCACGCTCGGCCGCATCACCGGCCGCCACCATCCGGGCGTTGGCCGAGACGGTGTCAGCCAGCTGAGTGAGCCTGTCGATCTGCTGCTGCGTCATGCGGAACATGCCGCTGCCGGCGCCCGGCACTGTTTGGGTAGTGGTATCGGGCCAGGCGCCGCGCGTCGTGTCGGTCCTCTGGGCAGGATAGGACAGCGCGTCCAGCACCAGGTCCACCTGGTCGGCCAGCAGCTCCAGACAGAGCGCCAGCTCGCCCATGCGCACTTTGGGCTCGGCGGCGCGCTCCTCGTCCAGCGACCGTGGCTGCGCCAGCCGGACCAGGAACCTCACGTGATCGCGCAGCTTCGCCAGCCGGAATTGGCTGTCCTCCGGCAGGAAATAGCCGGGCATGTCTTCATCGTCCAAACGGTCGTACGCCATCGTTGCCTCCTCGTTCCATGAAGGGGTCCGCCCGTCACGCATGGCGGACGGGAAGTCGGGAGGTTCGAAACCGCTAACAGACGGCGGGCGTATTTCCCTTGCGGGTGTTGTATTAGCCGCCCTCCCGACGCAGGCATCGCGTCGGTTGCACCTGCAAAGCATACAGGCACAAAAAACCCACCGGTTTGTCGGAGGTGGGTACCGCTGTTAGAGGAGTTTCGACGCTCCTTAAGATCGATAATGCTACCGATGCCGAGCCAAGTCAACAGGGTATTCCCTGTAGTGGGGTCAAAATCTTTCTACGACGCGACAATATGGCTTTGGAAAGCTCGGGGTCAAGTCCACTTCCTAGATAACTTAACCTGACCCCGTTATTCGTTTACGGTCGAGGCCAAGACCCGCCGTTTTACCGCAATCAGGCCCGCGCATCGACCGCGCGAGCCAACGGCCTGCGGCTGATAAGTGAACCTGACCCTGATTTCGGCAGAAAGTGGGCTCTGACCCCTGTTTTTCTGTTTTGCCGTTTTTCGACGATCGACGCGCTACCAGACCTCACAACGAGTATGCATAAGGTTGCCGGATAACTGAATTGCACGAGTGTAGGCCTCGTGCGGATCCGGTGCAGATTTGAGCAAGGAGGGCTCAACGCCGTGCATCAAGCCGGCGATTCGATAGAGCTCAACATCAATCAAGTTGGCATAACCCTGATTGCAGTCGGAGCAGAGCGTCACCATGTTCCTGCTAGAAGTCTCTCCACCACTTGAAAATGCCCAGACATGCTGCAGCGTGAGCCGCTGGGAGGAACCGCATTGCAAGCAGACGTTCTTGTCGCGCTCAAGGATCTGGCTCTTGGCTTTTCCTCTGTAGGTTCTAGAGAGCGCTTTCGGAGATGCGATTTCGATATCCGTATACGAGCCCAGCGGCGAACGGATACATTTCCGGGATCGCAACCAATTTCCCATCTTGCGATGGGCGAAAGCCTCGTCGACAAGCGCCCACCCTTGGATATAGAGCCAATCGCGCAATGAACGGTCGGAATCCACGAAGCTAGCGCGCTGGCCAAGCTGCGCCAACGCCGAGAGAAATCGATCTGAATCTACCTCCGATGGTGAACGTCGCTCATATCGGCTGTGCCCGAAGTCGTCACACTGAGAGAACGCACTGAAGTAGGAATAACCACCGCACACCTGCCGCAGGTCGAACGCATAGGACATTGAGAATCACCAAAGTGGTCACTGATGGGCAGAAAAGCGAAAGCCTGGGTCAGGAAAGCCTGAGTCAGAGTGCAGCCCCCCCCCCTCCGCGAAGCCATCGAACGACAGATCTGACGGCGCGTGGCGTCGGCGACACGGACGGGAAGAACGGCGAAGGTCAAGGTGTCAAAGGCAAAAACTGTACTCTGACCCTGTCTTCGCAACGGCAGCACACACTAGGCAACGACCGATTCCGCGGAGCGATCGAACGCCAGCTGGGCCGCTGCGCTGGCCCAGCAGAGCGCACCGGCCAACCACCTAAGGCCCCAGCAGCCAAGAAGCAATCGGAAAGTGCACTCTGACCCCTGTTTTCACCTATCCGACATGTACTACGATTTCTTGGCAGGTCGCTTCGACCGTCCGCTTTTTGCAGGCGGACGTTTCTTTTCCAGCTGCGTCTCATCAAAGGGAAGGCTTGCTTGAGTGTTTCCGCCACCCGGCAACTGCCCGTGCTCAAGCAAATGTCGAGCACGATTAGCCAGATTGAGAAATTGCTCTAACACCGATTTTAGCTCATCCTCATGAACTGACCTATTGGGGCGCACTCGCTGCTCAGGCTCTACGGCTTTTGATTCAAGCGCCAGTCGGAACTGGCAAATAGCGCCTGGTACAATCTCAATTGAAAGTGTACGTGTGGCAAGACGTGCCACGTCAGAAAAAACCTGTAAGCCGGTAAACGTCTGTGACAGCCATAAGTACTCTGTCCAACAGATGTCGCAGACAGGTGGCTCATCCCAACGGAGCTTACCCCTGAGTTGCCGTTCGATACCCTTGACCGCTCTCGACCACTGCGCATCCCAACCATGCGCACCAAGCAGCGAGGCCATGAGGCCAAACCAGACAAAAGCTAGAGGAGCGAACACCGGAGACTTACGCAAGAGGAAAGAGTGGCTTGTTCCTCTACCGACAAGAAGCGCCCCCGCAGCGAGGGTTGCGGCTGCCATCTGCCTGCTTGGACCGACGTTCAACTGAATATCGAGTCTTTTAACTAACCGCTGAAAAGCAAGCACTCTCTCCTCAGCGGAATCTCCGAACAACTCTGGGAATTCCTTAAGTTTTGGAACCAGCCGCCCCACATCAATGCCGGTCGCATGACTGGTGGCTACACTTAGCACTAGTTCGGCTACCTCTTGCGGGTCATTCAACTCTCCAGCATCCACGCTTATGAGCGCCCAAATTGAATGCAGGTCTGTACTTACTAAAGGACGCCGCACGAAACGTTTATCCGCTTCTATGCTACGAAGCCGCTCGCTGCAAATTCGGAGTAGTTCAGACCGACCATGCGACATCTCGGCCCGAGCAATAGCTGTGGAAAAGCACGCGGAGGCACGGGACAAGGGCACGGATGAAACATCTGTATCCACCTCCCCTTGAGCAAGAAGCTCCCCAAGAATGAGGCAGGCCCATCTATCCGAACGAGCATCGACATTGATATCGCCCATCCCTTCAACGCACTGCCAATCATCACTTGAAATGACACGGGCAAACTGGCTTAGCGGAAAGGTCTCAGGCGCATAGACCTTCAGCCATGCCAGTGTCTCAGATGCCTCACCATCTCTGAGAACAAACAATGATGGCGGCTGGTAGTCTGGCGGCTGCGTCCCGGTACGCGAATACGCGACAGCCATGCCACTCGCCATGAGCTGATTAGGCGAGGATGAACCGCCACCTCGTCTATTCCCGACCCCAAAGGCAAGAGCTGGCACGTCATCCTTGCTAATGGAGTACCAAATTAAATCTTTCCAATTCATGACGCCCCCTCATGAAAGAGGGCATCAAGGTCCATGTGCACAGGCTCAGCAAATGCAGCCTCCAATACATGGCTGGTCGGTCCCGTTCGATATGCGTTCAATGCTGTTTTAGCCCTGGTCACTGCGGTATATGCGAGCCTGCTTCGGTTGAGCGGAAATTTCTTTAGTTCCTCAGCACCAAAAATATGAACAGATCTGAACTCAGTCCCTTTAGCTGCATGCATTGTCATAATGTGGATGAGCTTGCCACTACCAAAGCTCCCTCCACCAGCGCCGTGCAAACAGACTTTGCCTTCAAACTCTGTCCCGACAAAACGCTCCATCACTTCGGCCGCGCTGTCTTTGCGGCCGCAGAATATGCCAATACTATCACCTTTGAATGCATCTAACTGCACGGAGATGAGATCACACATTTTCTCAAACTGTTCATCTCTGCTAGCACAATCATGCAACTTCGCGGTTGCTATACCGTACGTCTTTGCATTGTAGTTGGCGGTAGCAGATAACGATTCAGCACCGTCGACAGGCGGAAGAATTCTATCTGCGACTTCAGCAATGCGCTGACCGATTCGGTAGTGCCTTTTAAGCGTTATTCTCTGCAAGTCAATTTTATCAGCTATAGACAATCCATCTCTCTTATACAGACCCTGGCGAACATCACCACATACGCAAATTTTATCTGAGAGTTCAAGCAGACACTCGAGCTCGTCAACCGAGAAGTCCTGCGCCTCATCAACGAATATTCCGCTGTAAAGCTTCGTTGCTGGAAGCTTATTTCTAGCAGCACGAACAAGTTCCAATGCGCGCGCCCTCACCTCATCATCAAACTCGTTACCATCAGGCACGAGTGCCTCACCAAGATACTCGCGAATATGTTCATTAGCCCAAGAATGGTAGGTACGAACTTGGTCTCCCGAAATCAACCCCTTACCTTCAACTCCATTCCTCATGAAGTCCGCGAGAGACCTTGTAAACGAAATAATGAGCACATTCTTTTCACCTTGACCAGCTATGAACTGCGCTCGGAGCAGCAGCAAATTTGTTTTCCCTGACCCAGGAGGACCCTCCAGCATCAACCTAGCTGTCGAAGGAGCGAGAATAAAAGCCTTCTGTTCTTCGTCTAGCTCATCCTTCTTCCGCCACCAGCTTGTATCCATTCGCGGTTATCCTAAGTCCGTGTGAATTCGAGTATGCCCATATCGACACCGTTTAATGCACCCTTGTCCGGCGACGCCTCAATTAAGTCAAGTGCTTTTCCCAACACTGAGGCAAGTCTACATGCCACGTCGTATGCCGAAACCTCCTCAGCTTCATTGCTTGTTGCAACGCAGATGATGAAATTTTCAAGTGAATCTATTGGCGCACTACCACCAACACTCAACGCTGCGGATGCCTTGATATCAGCAGATTTCCGTTGAAGCTCCTCATGCCATGAAAAGCACAGAATAACCCGCAACTGAGTATCGAATCCAAGAGCAAATTCAAATATGTACTCGTTTGCCGAGTTAACTGAAGATTGCTTAAGCGTAAATGGAACCTTGTTTGTGCAAACGGCCGTTAGCTCAGTTCGAACCAGTTCGCAAAAGCGTCTTGTGAACTCCGACCGCTCAAAGGCTAATCTGGCATTGTTCGCAACATTGGCATGCAGACCAGCAGCACCCCCGCTCTTAGCTAAGCGGACGCGCAGTGCGGACAGCTGGTCAGTTGATGCCTCTAGGTCAAAATCAGACCAATCCACCAGACTTAGACGTGTACTGATGTCCTTCACAAGGCACCGCGCCGCCAAGGCCTTGTAAGCCGCAAGTCGGGTCGGGTCAACATCAGGGAAGCTTGGTACGCGACTAAGTACAGCCCGGGCAACTAACCAACGATTTCCTAGACTCACTTCTTGATTAAATAGTGGAGCCTTCACAATAAGGTCATGAAGTACCGCACCAACTTGATACAGAGACAACCCTTTCCACAAGGTTGGCGAGGGGGCATCGAGCCGGAACAGGTACTCTGGCGAACTGTATTGAGCCGTAGCTATGAAGGGACGAAGAGCTCCATAGTCAGTGGCGGAGACTGTCTCTTCTTCTTTGGTTATCAGCTCACGAGCGACACCAAGGTCGATTAGCTTTAGGACACTGAAATCTGGAGAAACATGGATATTCTCCGGCTTGATATCGCGATGAACGATATCGAGCCTCTCTAGGTAAATGACAGCCTCTACTAGCTGCTTAATCAAGACGGGAACCGAAGAGTCCGGCACTTGGCTGAGAACCTTCTTGAGCTGCGGCCACTCAATAAATTCCATCTCAACGAAGGCAGTTCCTTCTGCTTCATCGACTTTAAAAATTTGCACCAAGGTTGGGCACGCATGGCCAATCAGCGCACGCTGCAACTCAAGCCGCCTTTTCTCGGCTGCGGCAGCTGGGCCGACCAGAAAGGCAGGGTCATATACCTTGATAGCCCGCAAGCCCTGTGGGCTCTCGACACGGTAGAGCGCGGCGGAGCCGCCAGAATCAACAAACTTCGGCACAGCATAGCCTTCGCGCTCGAGCAGATATCGGCTCAAGCGTTCCTCAATATCGCTCCGTACTTCCGGCGTCATCTCTGGCAAACGGAACCCCTTTCACATGTCGGAATTCAAACTATAACGACCTATCCAGACCTGGCTCGAAAGCAGCGGAATCGTTTCCCCGTCCTGACGCATCCCAGCAAGATGCAACTCGATCGCCTCGCGAATCAAACCTTCCACCTCCGAAGTCATCGCGCCCGTCGCCATACACCCAGGCAAATCCGACACGCACGCGGAGTGGTTGTTGCCTGCTTGCTCGATGACAACGGCGTAGCGCACAGCGATTACTTTTTCAGGCCGGCCTGCTTCAGGAGACTGTGCGAGGTGCCGGGAGTTTCATCATCGCTCGGCTAGCCGACCACTGTCACGCAACCTCGGTAGACAGAACGCGTGAACTGACGGTGGCTGCCGCCTGGCTGACTTGCTGCCAGCGTGCGTCCCTGAGTTGTTGCAGCACGTCGCGGATTTTCGGGGGCATGTCCGCGGTCCTTGCGAATGCGGGCCGGCCAGGGGAAGGGTGCCCTTCCGCTGCGGCCCCCTCTCCCGCGTGGCGAGAGAGGGGCAGAACGTTATTACCTGGCGGGTCGGTTAAACCCCAACCGGATTAGCCTTCTCCGGATCAATCTTGTACTGCTTGATCGCTCGGGCCACATCCTTGCCGGTCATCTTCCCCTCCTTCGCCAACGCCGCGATGGCGGCATGCGCGATGTAGTACCGATCGACCTCGAAGAACCGGCGCAGGTTGGCACGCGTGTCCGAACGACCGAAGCCGTCGGTGCCCAGCACGGTGTAGTGCATCGGCACGAAGGCGCGGATCTGGTCGGCGAAGGCGCGCACGTAGTCCGTGGCGGCGATGGCCGGGCCCTGGCGGCCTTCCAGCAGCTGGGTGACGAACGGCTTGCGCTGTTCGCCTTCCGGGTGCAGGCGGTTCCAGCGCTCGGCGTCGAAGCCGTCGCGGCGCAGTTCGTTGAAGCTGGGGCAGGACCAGATGTCGGCGGTGACGCCGAAGTCCTTGTCCAGCAGCTCGGCGGCGGCGATGGCTTCGCGCAGGATGGTGCCCGAGCCCAGCAGCTGCACGCGCAGTTCGCCCTTCTTGGGCTTGCCAGCGTCCTTGAGCAGGTACATGCCCTTGATGATGCCGTCTTCCGCGCCCGCCGGCATTTCCGGGTGGGCATAGTTCTCGTTCATCAGGGTGATGTAGTAGTACTCGTCCACCTGCTCCTGCATCATCCGCTGGATGCCGTACTGCATCACCACGGTGACTTCGTAGCCGAAGGTGGGGTCGTAGCTGCGCACGTTGGGGATGGAGCCGGCGATGACCTGGCTGAAGCCGTCTTCGTGCTGCAGGCCTTCACCGTTGAGGGTGGTGCGGCCGGCGGTGCCGCCGAGCAGGAAGCCGCGGGTGCGCATGTCCGCCGCCTGCCAGGCGATGTCGCCCACGCGCTGGAAGCCGAACATGGAGTAGTAGATGTAGAACGGCAGCATCGGCACGTTGCTGACCGAGTAGCTGGTGCCGGCGGCCATCCACGAGGAGATCGCGCCCGGCTCGCTGATGCCCTGCTGCAGCACCTGGCCGGACTGGTCCTCGCGGTAGAACATCAGCTGGTCGGCGTCCACCGGCTTGTACTTCTGGCCGAACGGGGCGTAGATGCCGATCTGCCGGAACATGCCTTCCATGCCGAAGGTGCGCGCTTCGTCGGCCACGATCGGCACGATGCGCGGGCCCAGTTCCTTGTCGCGCAGGGCGATGTTGAGGCTCTGCACGAAGGCCATGGTGGTGGAGTAGGTGCGCTCGCCGCTGTCCTTGAGCAGGCGCTCGAACTTGTCCAGGCCCGGGGCCGGGATGGACAGATCGGCCTTGCGGCGGCGCTGCGGCAGGTAGCCGCCCATCGCGGCGCGACGCTCCTGCAGGTACTGCACTTCCGGCGAGTCCGGGCCGGGGTGGTAGAACGGCACCTGCTCGGCGTCGGCCAGCTGCTTGTCGCTGAGCGGGATGTTGAAGCGGTCGCGGAACGCGCGCACGGCGTCGTCGTCCAGCTTCTTGGTCTGGTGGGTGGGGTTCAGCGCCTCGCCGGCCGAGCCCATGCCGTAGCCCTTGACGGTCTTGGCCAGGATCACGGTGGGCATGCCCTTGGTGTTCACCGCCTGGTGGTAGGCGGCGTAAACCTTGTGCGGATCGTGGCCGCCGCGGTTCAGGCGCCAGATGTCGTCGTCGGACAGGCCGGCGACCATGGCCGCGGTCTCCGGGTACTTGCCGAAGAAGTTGGCGCGGGTATAGGCGCCGCCGAAGGCCTTGCAGTTCTGGTACTCGCCGTCGACGGTTTCCATCATCAGCTTCTTGAGGACGCCGTTGGTGTCCTTGGCCAGCAGGGCGTCCCAGTAGCCGCCCCACAGCAGCTTGATGACGTTCCAGCCGCCGCCGCGGAACACGCCTTCCAGCTCCTGGATGATCTTGCCGTTGCCGCGCACCGGGCCGTCCAGGCGCTGCAGGTTGCAGTTGACCACGAAGATCAGGTTGTCCAGGCCTTCGCGGCCGGCCAGGGCGATGGCGCCCAGGGTCTCGGGCTCGTCGCTCTCGCCGTCGCCGATGAAGCACCACACCTTGCGGTCGGACTTCTCGATCAGGCCGCGGTGCTCCAGGTACTTCATGAACTGCGCCTGGTAGATGGCGCTGAGCGGGCCCAGGCCCATCGACACGGTGGGGGTCTGCCAGAAGTCCGGCATCAGCCACGGGTGCGGATAGGAGGAGATGCCCTGCCCGTCCACTTCCATGCGGAAGTTGTTGAGTTGGTCTTCGCTGATGCGGCCTTCCAGGAAGGCGCGGGCGTAGATGCCGGGGGAACTGTGGCCCTGGATATACAGCAGGTCGCCGGGGTGCTTGTCCGAGGGCGCGCGCCAGAAGTGGTTGAAGCCCACGTCGTACAGGGTGGCGCTGGAGGCGAAGGAGGCGATGTGGCCGCCCAGGTCGCCCGGCTTGCGGTTGGCGCGGACCACGGTGGCCATGGCGTTCCAGCGGATGATCGAGCGGATCTTCCACTCGATGGCCGCGTCGCCCGGGCTCTTGGCCTCGTTGGCGGGGGCGATGGTGTTGACGTACTCGGTGGTCGGCGAGAACGGCAGGTAGGCGCCGGAACGACGGGTCAGCTCGACCATGTCCTCCAGCAGCTGATGCGCGCGCTCGGGGCCTGCGACATCGATGACGGCCTTGAGCGATTCGATCCACTCCTGGGTTTCAGTGGGGTTCGGATCGTTCTGCAGCACCTCGTTCAACCAGTTCATAACGCTCCCGTAGGTCGCACGCACGCGCGCGATGGCATGTGTTTTCTCGAAGCCTGCAAGTGTAGCGCAACCGCCTCGCAGGACCTCGTACGCCAGCGTATGGAACGGACTGTCACATTGGCCCGGGACACGCGGCGGGACAGTGCGGGCAGCCGCTGTGCCGGGCGGCCGCGGCTGCGCTTATGATCGGGCTCCAGGCCCCCGTGGAGCGCCGCCATCGCCGTCGCCTCGTCAGCGCAGGAGCCTTCCGCGGTCGCCTGGCGGCACAGCCTGCGCACGCGCCTGCTGCTGTGGGGAAGTCTGCTGCAGGTGGCGCTGCTGCTGGGCCTGGCCCTGCTGTTCTACCTGGGCGCGCGCGAGGTGATGGTGCGCAACGCCCGCGAGGAGGTGGCCGGGCTGACCCAGCAGACCGCGCGCAGCCTGGACGCCACGCTGGGCTCGGTGCAGGTGAGCGGGCGCACCCTGGCCGCCGCCGCGAGCGGGCTGGGCCGGCAACCGTTCAACCTGCGCAACCTGCTGCAGGCCACGCTGCAGGGCGACCCGGACATCGCTGGCGCCTTGCTGGTGATCGAGCCCGGCGCACTGAAGGACGACGGCCGCGGTTTCGCCTGGCACCTGCGGCGCACCGCTACCGGGGTGCTGGAACAACCGGTGGAGGCGCTGGGCTTCTACGCGCTCAGCATGCCCTGGTACCGGCGCACGCTGGCCGCGCCGGCGCCGTGGTGGTCCGAGCCGTACAGCGACGCCAGCACCGGCGGCGCCTACCTGACCACCTACAACCTGCCGCTGCGCCTGCCCGGCGATGGGCCGCAGGCGCCGGCGATCGGCATGGTGAGCGTGGACGTGCCGCTGCAGCGGCTGCAGGCCATCGTCGCCGAACTGCCAGCCAACAGCGGGCTGCAGCCGATGCTGCTGTCGCCGGACGGGCTGTTCGTGCTGCATCCGGACCCGGCGCTGCGCTTCCGCCGCACCCTGGAGGCGCACGTGGCGCGGGCGCGGCCGGACCTGTCGCCGCTGGCGCAGGCGGCCGACACCCACAGGCCGGTGCGCTTCGAGCACACCGCGCCGGACGGCACCCGCTACCTCACCCAGAGCGCGGCGGTGGGCGACACCGGCTGGACCTTCGCGCTGAGCGTGTCGGAGGACTACATCCTGGCCGGGCTGGACCGCATCGTGCTGTGGGGCGCGCTGGCCGGTGCCGCCGCGCTGGCGCTGTGGCTGTGGCTGCTGCACCGCTACACGGTGCGGCTGGTGCGGCCGATCGAGGACCTGACCGACTCGGCCCTGCACTTCAGCCAGGGCGCGTTCGACTACCCGCTGCGGCATGTGCAGCGCGCGGACGAAGTGGGGGTGATGGCGCGCGCCTTCGACAGCGCGCGCGGCTCGATCAAGCGCCAATTGGACGAGATCGCCACGTTGGCGCAGGCGCGGCAGCGCATGCAGAGCGAGCTGTCGATCGCGCGCGACATCCAGCAGGCGATGCTGCCGGGTGGGCGCACCTTCGACAGCGCCCACAAGCACCTGGAGACCTATGCGCTGCTGGAACCGGCGGAGATGGTCGGCGGCGATTTCTACCAGTTCTTCGAGACCGAGCCGGGGCTGCTGTGGTTCGTGGTCGGCGACGTGTCGGACAAGGGCGTGCCGGCGGCGCTGTTCATGGCGCGGGCGATGACCGTGCTGGAGATCGCCGCGCGCCGGCACACGCGCCCGGACGCGATCCTGATCGCCGCCTCGCAGCGGCTGGTGGAGGGCAACGAGCCGTGCATGTTCGCCACCGTGCTGTGCGGGCTGATCGACGTGCACAGCGGCGACTACTGGCTGTCCAGCGCCGGCCACGAGCCGCCGCTGCTGCTCGACGCCGACGGCAGTGCGCACCTGCTGCCGCTGGAATCGGGCCCGCCGCTGGGGCTGGAGCCGCAATCGCGCTATCCGGTGGTGCATGGGCGCCTGGCCGCCGGCGCCACCCTGCTCAGCTACACCGACGGCATCACCGAGGCGATGGACGCGCAGGAGCGGCCCTACGGCGAGGCGCGGCTGCTGGCGGCGCTGCAGCCGGGCGCCGACGCGCAGGCGCAGTGCGCCGCGGTGCTGGCCGACGTGCAGGCGTTCACCGCACCGGCACCGCAGTCCGACGACATTACGCTCCTGGCGATCCGGCTGCGCCAGGATCCGGCACGGGAGGCGACGCGATGATGCTGCGATGGCAGATGGAACCGGCAATCGACGCACTGGCGCAGTTGAGCGACAGCGTGGAGGCGGCGCTGCGGCGCCACGGCGTAAGCGGCGAGCAGGTGAGCCGCACCCGGCTGATCGTCGAGGAGTTGGCGTGCAACACCCTCGAACACGGCCACCTGCGCCGTGCCCCGCTGCCGGTGGACGTGATCCTGCATCTGCTGCACGACGCGCTGGTGCTGGAGTTCCACGACAGCGGCCCGGCTTTCGATCCGCGCAGCGCGCCGGTGCCGGACCTGGACGCGGACATCGCCGAACGCCCGATCGGCGGCCTCGGCCTGCACCTGGTGCAGCAACTGGCCGATCGCCTGGACTACCGCCACGACGCCGGCCGTAATGTCGTGCGCATCGTGTTGCTGCAACCTGCCGATCCCCCTCTTCAGGAGTCGCCCGCATGACCACGTTGAGCCTGCAGATCGACCCGGCGCAGGACAAGCGCCAACGCCTCACCCTGAGCGGGCGCCTGGACACGCATACCTACCAGGCCCTGGACGAGGCGCTGGCGCCGCTGCTGGCCACGCCGATCACCACCCTGGTGCTGGACCTGTCGCATCTGGACTACATCAGCAGCGCGGGCATCCGCTCGATCTTCAAGGCGCGCAAGGTGCTGGCCGCGCGCGACGGCCGGGTGCTGGTGGTGAACCCGCAACCGCAGATCCGCAAGGTGTTCGACGTGGTCAAGGCGGTGCCGTTGAACGAGATCTTTACCTCGGTGCAGGAACTGGACGAGTACCTGGACGAGATGCAGCGGCGGGTGCTTGCCGATGGCGCAACGCGTCGGGACTGAAGTCCCTCCCACAGTGCGCCCGGCAAGCGCGCTGCAAGACCCTCTTTCGACACAAGTCGGCTGTCATGTAACTGCGACGTGCGCGAAGCGGCGCGCGTTCCGATGGCGCAATGCGTCGGGACTGAAGTCCCTCCCACAGTGCACCCGGCGAGCGCGCCGCAAGACCCTCTGTCGACACAAGCGGCCCAGGCCGCGACCGGAGTTGCCGTACAGCGCGTCATGGCTAAGCCACTTCCACAGGGATGGGCTGGGCATCTCTTGTGGGAGGGACTTCAGTCCCGACGAGGGAGGGTGTCAGTCGGCTTCCGGCTTCCCTTTTCGCGACTGCATGACCAGCTGACTCTCACAAGGGCCACCGCTGGCCGATGCAACTTGGACAGCGCATCCCCGCAGAACTCCCAAGCACACCGAATGCACGCGCAGGACGCAAACGCGCGCTGCCGTCCTGACTGAACCAATCCCACCGCGCTCCAGCGCCCGCTCTGCCAGGCGCTTGCCGACCACACTACTTCGATATATCGTTTCCGCACCAGATTCGACATATCGAAATGCCACGACCCCATGTCCCCGGCCCGCACCCCGCGCACCGCCTGTTCGACGAGGACCGGGCCGGCCGCGGCCGTGGCGCGCGCGGCCCCCGTCCGTTGGGCCACGGCGACCTGCGGCTGTTGCTGCTGGCGATGATCGAGACCCAGCCGCGCCACGGCTACGAGTTGATCCGCGCGGTCGCCGAGCTGTTCCATGGCCTGTACACGCCCAGCGCCGGCACGGTCTACCCCACCCTGGCGCAGTTGGAAGCGCAGGGCCTGGTGCAGGCCGATGCCGACGCCACCCGCAAGCGCTATGCGATCACCGCGGCCGGCCAGGCCTTCGTGCGCACCGAGCGCGCGCAGGTGGACGCGGCGCTGCAGCGCACCCAGCACAGCGCGCGTGCGCTGGTGCGCGCCAACGTGCCGGCGCCGGTGCGCGAGGCGATGCGCCGCATCAAGCACGGCCTGCTGGCGCGGCACGGGCGCTGGGACCCGGACGAGATCGAACGCGTCGCCGCGCTGTTGCATGCCGCCGCCGACGGCATGGATGGCGGCACCCCCTGACTTCCCTTTCCAGCCAGCACACGGGGCTTTTGTCGTGCCGCCCGCGTCGCCCGCCAATCCCCTCCCCCACTTTTCGAGGATTCCCATGGCGACCCACGAACACCGCCTGCTGCGCCACCCGCTGCGCCTGCGTCATCTGCAGGTGCTGCGCACGCAACCACTGACCCCGCACATGCGCCGCATCGTCGTCGGCGGCCCCGAGCTGGACGGCTTCGTCAGCGCCGGGCCGGACGACCACGTCAAGCTGTTCTTCCCCAATCCCGAAGGCGCGTTCGTGCTGCCGACGATGACCGAGCACGGCCCGGTGTATCCGGCCGACGCACTGCCCTCGCCCGCCCGCGACTACACCCCGCGCCACTACGACGCCGACGCGCAGGAACTGACCCTGGACTTCGTGCTGCACGGCGATGGCCCGGCCTGCCGCTGGGCGGCGCAGGCCGACCCGGGCGATGCGCTGGTCGTCGGCGGGCCGCGCGGCTCGTTCGTGGCCGCCGACGACTTCGACGCTTATGTGCTGATCGGCGACGAGACCGCGCTGCCGGCGATCGGCCGCTGGCTGGAAACCCTGCCGGCCGACGCGGAGGTGGACGCGCTGATCGAGATTCCCGGCTACGCCGACCGGCAGGCGCTGGACTGCGACGCCGAGCTGCGCATCACCTGGCTGGAGCGCAACGGCGTGGACGCACGCAGCAGCCAGTTGCTGGAAGGCGCGCTGCGCGACTTCGATCCGCCCGACGGCGATGCGTTCTACTGGATCGCCTGCGAGTCGGCGCGTGCGCGGATGATGCGCAAGTTCGTCGAAGGCCACCTCGGCGTGCCCAAGGAGTGGATTCGTGCGACGGGGTATTGGAAGGCGGGTGGGGACGCGGCGGAAGACTGAAAGCCGCGTCGAAGAAAGCAAAAAAGCACGCGCAATATGGCCGGCACGGAATACACGACAATCCGGCGCAACAGCCCCTCTCCCGCCGGGAGAGGGGTTGGGGTGAGGGTAAGGACGCGCCTGGCGCTTCAGGCGCATGCGGGGCTTCGCCAAGAACCATCGCGGTAAGGCCATCGCGGCTGAAGCCGCCCCTACGGTGCGTCTTTCGCGCGCAGTTTCATTGCACTGCACACAGCAAGATCCCGAAAACACAAACGCCCGCCGAATGGCGGGCGTTTGCGTTACGGCAGGCGGCAGCGCGAGAAGCGCCGCCGCGACCACAGGCGGCCTTACTTGGCCGCTGCCTGCAGCGCTTCGGTGGTGATGCGGATCTTCACCTCGTCGCTGACGTTCGGCACGTAGGCGCCCAGGCCGAAATCGCTGCGCTTGACCGTGGTGGTGGCGTCGAAGCCCAGCGCCGGCACCTTCTTCATCGGGTGCGGACCGGCACCGTTGAGGGTCACCGCCAGCACCACCGGCTTGGTCGTGCCCTTGATGGTCAGGTCGCCGGCGACGGTCAGCTTGTTGCCGCCGGCCGAGGTCACCTTGGTGCTCTTGAAGGTGGCGGTGGGGAACTTGGCGGCGTCGAAGAAGTCGGCGCTCTTCAGGTGCTCGTCGAACTTGGCGGTGAAGCTGTTGAGGCCGGACAGCGGCAGGGTCACGTTGACGCTGGACTTGCTCACGTCCTGGGCGTTGTAGACCAGGGTGCCGTCGACGTCGCCGAAGTGCGCGGACGGGTTGGAGAAGCCGAAGTGGCTCCACTGCACCAGCACGTCGGTGTGGGCCGGGTCGAGCGTGTAGGTGCCGGAGACGCCCTTGGCGGCGGCAGCGGCGGCGGCCGGCGCGGCGAAGGCGCTGGTGGCCGGCTGGGCGACGACGACGGCCAGGGCCATGGCGAGCGGGAGCAGCAGTTTGCGGGTCTTGGTCATGGTGGAACTCCTTGGAGGGGTGATGGGACGAAACTGCGGCAGGCGCGGGCCTGCGGTGGGACACGAAAGCGGAACCCGCGCGCTCACTCGATGCGCGCGGCCTCGTCGAAACTCAGCCGCGGCAGGCGCGGGAACAGGCCGCTGGGGTCGCCGTAGCCGAGGTTGACCAGGAAGTTGGATTTGATCGCAGTGCCTGCGAAGAACGCGGCATCGACCTTGGCGTTGTCGAAGCCGGACATGGGACCGGCATCCAGGCCCAGCGCACGCGCGGCCAGGATCAGGTAGGCGCCCTGCAGCGAGCCGTTGCGGAACGCGCCTTCGCTGCGGCCTTCGCGCGGGCCGTCGAACCAGCTCTTGGCATCGGTGTGCGGGAACAGATACGGCAGCTTCTCGTGGAAGTCCTCGTCGTGGGCCACGATCACCGTGACCGGCGCGGCCAGGGTCTTGGCCAGGTTGCCCTCGGACAGCGCCGGCTTGAGCTTTTCCTTGGCCTGCGGCGAGGTGACGAAGACGAAGCGTGCCGGGCTGCCGTTGGCCGCGGTCGGGCCCCACTTCACCAGGTCGTAGAGGGCACGCAGGGTGGCTTCGTCGACCGGCTTGTCCAGGAACGCGTTCTGGGTGCGGGCGGTGCGGAACAACTGGTCGAGGGCGGCGTCGTGCAAGGCGTCGGACATGGAGGAAGTTCCTTAGATCGAGGGAAGCGCCAGGAGGCCGGTGGGGCCGTCCCGATGCGAGGCGGCCAGTGTAGAGTGGCACGATTGTCGCAACACCCGGCCGCGATGCAACGGATTACTACCAAACGTGAAACGATCGGACGCGACCTGGGCGATTAGCGATGGCCGCGCCGGCAACGCCCGCCAGGCCGAGGCGCTGGCTGCCGCGTTGGCGCTTCCGGCCGCGGCACCGATCCAGGCGCAGGTGTTGCAGCCGCACATGCCGTGGCGCTGGCTGGCGCCGCGCTGGCTGCCAGGCGCACGGCATGCGTACGGCACGACGTTCGCCGCAGCATTGCGGCAGCCGCCTCCGCTGGCAGTGGGCTGCGGCCGTCAGGCGGCACTGGCGACGCGGTTGCTGCGCGCACGCGGCAGCCAGGTGGTGCAAATCCTGGATCCGCGGCTGGATCCGCAGCACTGGGACATCGTGGTGGTGCCGGAACACGATCGGCTGCGCGGCCCCAATGTGCTGACCCTGCTCGGCAGCCTGCATCCGATCGACGATGCCTGGCTGGCGGCAGGACGCGCCGCGTTTCCTGCGCTGGGCGCGCTGCCCTCGCCGCGTGTCGGACTGTTGGTAGGCGGCCCCTCCGGGCTGGCGCCGTGGAGCGCAGCGCAGGCACAGGCCGCCTTCGCCGACATCGCCGCACAGTTGCGCGCGCACGGCGGCAGCCTCCTCGCCAGCGCATCGCGGCGCACGCCGCCTGCGGTGGCCGCGGCCTTGCGCCGCACGTTCGCCGACGTGCCGGGCATGGTGTGGTGCGGCGCGGACGATGGCGCCAATCCCTACGCCGGCCTGCTCGGCTGGGCCGAGCACCTCGCCTGCACGCCGGATTCGGTGAACCTGCTATCCGAAGCCTGCGCCACGCGCGTGCCGGTGCAGGTACTGATGCCGGAGACGGCGCGTGGCCGCGCCCTGGATTTCCATCGTGCTTTGCAGGCGCGTGGACGCCTACTTCCGGCGCAAGATGCCGGCGACGCGTACGCCGCCGGCATCGCACCGCTGCGCGAAACCGCGCGGGTGGCCGCACTGATCCGCGACCGCTTGGCGCTGGCCTGATCGGCCGCCGTGCCGGCGTCGCTGCCACGACACCGACACGGCAACCGGGCCCAACGCGTCACATCACGCTATGTCAGGGGTTGCTCGGCGAACGCGGCACGCCGGCCGGCGCCGCATCCAGCGCGCCGATCAGCAGCCGCACCACCGGCGTGCCCACGCCGACCGTGTAGTTGTACTTGCCCTTGATCGGCTGGTTGTTGTCGACCACGCCGTTGTAGCCGGGGATGCCGCGATGCAGCGCCTCCGGCCCATTGGCGGCCAGGCGGTACAGGTAATCGTTGAGATTGCCCTGGCGGCCCTGCTTCTCCACCAGCAGCGCGACCGCGCTGGCGAATTCCGGCGCGGCGACGCTGGTGCCGATCACCGCCGAGATGCCGCCCTTGAAGTAGGTGGCCACCGAGCTGTCGCCCTCACGGCACGGCTGCGTCGCAATCCCCGGGCAGCCGCCGACCAGCATGCCGATGTCCGGCAGCGCGCGCATGGACGTGCGCGTCCCGCCGAGTGCACGCAACTGGTAGGCCGGACGCTGGAACAGGGTGCTGACGCCGCCACCGGCGCCCCAGTAGCCGCCGGCCAGGTTCGCGCCGACGCCGTAGTAGTCCGCGGTCTCCAGCGGATCGCCGTAGGCGCTTTCGCTCTTGTAGCCGGATTCCAGGCTGCCCTTCTTGTACGCAGTGAGCAGGTTGCCGCCGCCGACCGCGGTCACGTGCGGGCTGGCTGCGGGGTGTTCGACGCCGGCGACGAAGTGGCCGTCCTTGTGGTCGACCGCGTACTGCGTATCCGCGCAGTCCAGGCCGGCGTTGTCGCCGCTGGAGGCAACGAAGGTGATGCCCTGCGCGTTGCCCTGCTTGAACACCGCATCGTAGGGGCGCAGCAGCGAGGTGAAATCCTTGCCGCCGTTGTAAGCCGCGGTGTAGTACAGCTCGCAGACGCCGAACGAGGAACTGACCACGTCGGCCTGGTTGTCCTGCACGATCTGCCGGTAGCCGGCCAGCACCGAGGCGTCGCTCAGGTCCGGGATCACGTACAGCAGCACGTGCGCACCCGGCGCGCCGCCGAGCGCCATCTGTACGTCGAGCGCGGCCTCGCCGCCTGCGGCGTCGTTGCCGTCCTGCAGGCCGGGCTTGGCGCCGGCCACGTAGTGGCGCGCGTACAGGGTGGGATCGGCGTGGTTGGCGGCGTAGCGGCTGAAGTTTTCGTGGTCGAACATCGCCTTGATGTCCGAATCCAGCACGTCGCTGCTGATCAGGATGGCGATGGTGCTGCCGGTGCCGTCGAGCCGGCGCTGCTGCCCGGCCGCGCCGGTGGTGGCCTGGTAGGACGGGTAGCCGTAGGCCTGCTTGAGATCGTTGTACCAGTAGGTGGTACCGCCGGCGCCGTAGCGGTTGGCGGGATTCTTGGTGGCCGCGCGCTGCCAGTTGACGTGCATCGGCGGCGCACCACGGGTCAGGCCGGTCACGGTCGCACCGCTGTCGCGCAGTACGGCGGGCAACTGCAAGGGCGCGGCGGCGGCGAGGTGGGCCTGGCTGCCCTGCTGGACCTCGGCGGTCAGCGGCACCGCGAACAAGCGCTCGACGTTGTTCGCGCTCGCACTGACATGCAGGGTGTTGCCCTGCTCGGTGACGTTCATGTGCGCGGCCTGCAGCGCGGCACGCACCTGCGCGACCTGTGCCGGCGCCGGTGCGAAGCGGCGCTGGAATTCGGCCGGCGTCAGCCAATGGTGATACTGCGGGGAGACCGGATCCTGGATATCGGCCAGCAACGCGTCCAGGCCGGCCTGATCGCGCAACGGCAAGTGCACGTCGAAGTTGACCGGCGCGGCGCGCAGCGTTGCGGTCATCGCCGCGATGGAGGCGTCGGGCACGGCATTGGCGGTGCCGAGCGCGCACAGCAGGGAAGCGGACAACACGGCAGCCAGCAAGGGCCGACGGCGGATGCGATCAAGCATGGGCGTCTCTCCGGGGGTAGAGCGGGTGGGACGAGGCCGTGGCGGCCTCGCGGTGGGAAATCGACTGCCCCTCTTCCCTCGGGAGAGAGGTTGGAGTGAGGGTGTGAAGCGCGAAGTGCGCGCGTGGTGCGTTGCTGCGAGGCTGCGCCCGTACCCTCATCCGCCCCTGCGGGGCACCTTCTCCCGGGGGGAGAAGGGAAGCGCCTGGCCCCTCGCCCATCGGGAGAGGGGTTGGGGTGAGGGTACGGCGCGCGCAGCGCGTGCGTGGTTCGTTGCTGCGAGGCTGCGCCCGTACCCTCATCCGCCCCTGCGGGGCACCTTCTCCCGAGGGGAGAAGGGAAGCGCCTGGCCCCTCTCCCACCGGGAGAGGGGTTGGGGTGAGGGTACGGCGCGCGCAGACCTGTCGAGGCGAGGACCCAACAGCGCACGCGAACGACGCTCCGAGCGACGCGAAGGCACTGTGCTTCCTGCTCATGTCTGCACGCATCGGCACGTTGTCGGGCTTGGGCGAGGCGTGATCATTGAGGAGGAGCGCACTACAAAACTTTGACGGACGACGCCGTTTTCGACTTTGGAAACAGCATGTTTCGCCGGGTTTCCGACACATGCGCTTACATGTGTTCACCACTCGTCATGCATGGCAATCGGCGACACTCTGTATCGCATTGATGTCGACACGCGCTTGCCACGCTGCTTCTTCCGCGATGTCGCACGATGGCGCGCCCGCAGTCATCGCGCGCCCGGCGGCGGCGACACGAAGGCCATGCCGCAGGACCGCTGCATGACAACCGCAACGCCGATGACGCCAACCTGCAACGTCGCTGTCGCATCGTGTGCGCACTTCCTTTACGAATTCCCCTCGCGCATGCCTCTCCATTCCCTGCTGAGCACGGCGATCCTCGCCGCCCTGTTGTCGCCTTTCGCCGCCACTGCCGCAGAACCCACCGCCGATGGCGCCGCGGCCGACGTGCAGCAACTCGATGCGGTGTCGGTGATCGGCCAGGGCGAAACCCGCCAGGTGCAGCGCATCACCGCGCAGGACGTGGCGGTGCTGCCGCCGGGCACCAGCATCCAGAAGCTGCTCAACCGCATTCCCGGCGTCAACGTGCAGTCCAACGACGCCTTCGGCGCCAACGAGGAATCGCAGACCATCAGCCTGCGTGGCTTCAACGGCGTGCGCCTGGGCTACACCCTCGACGGCCTGCCGCTGGGCGACAACGCCTACGGCAACTACAACGGCCTGAACATCAGCCGCGCGCTGATCGCCGAGAACTTCGGCGGCGTGGAACTGGCCTCGGGCATCGGCAGCCTGGGCACGGCCTCCACCAGCAACCTCGGCGGCACGGTGCAGTACTACTCCGACGACCCGTCCACCGAGGTCGGCGTGCGCCTGGCGCAGACCGTGGGCTCGGACAGCAACCGCCGTACCTACCTGCGTCTGGATACCGGTGAGCACAACGGCTTCTCCGCCTACCTGTCCGGCATCTACGCCGACGCCGACATGTGGGCACCGCCGGGCTCGCCGACCCACACCGCGCAGTTCAACGGCAAGGGCGTGTACCAGTTCGAGGGCGGCAAGATCACCGCGTTCGTCGACACCTCGCGCACCTCGCAGGCCGACTACGCCTACCTGTCCAAGAGCGGCCTGCACCGCGGCCTGGGCTGGGACTGGAACCTGTACGCGCCGGACTGGCAGCGCGCACTGGCCGCGGCGTATTGCGCGCCGGCCACGCGCAACCCCAGCCGCTGCGGCTACAGCGGCGGTGTGGACAACATCGACGACGCCTACTATCAGAGCCGCGCGCTGCGCAACGACGACCTGTACTACCTGGCCGGCGACTTCCAGCCGTCCGATGCGGTGAGCGTGCACACCCAGGTCTACCATCACGAGAACGCAGGCCAGGGCCACTGGTGGTCGCCGGGCCAGCCGTCCTACCCGGGCACGCCGCAGGCGCTGCCGATCTCGATCCGCAGCACCAACTACACCATCAACCGCACCGGCGGCATCGCCTCGCTGGGTTGGGACATCGGTCCGCACCACCTCGAAGCCGGCGTGTGGTACGAGCGCAACAAGCACCACGTGGAGCGCAACTTCTACTGGATCGACGGCCCGATCGACGACGACATCTTCCTGAGCAACCCGAACCGCCGGCTGTTCTCGCAGGACTACGTCATCACCACCAAGCAGGCCTACGTGCAGGGCACCTTCAAGCTGCTCGACGAGCGCCTGACCCTGGACATCGGCGCCAAGAGCCCGCACACCACGATGACCGCGCGCGAGACGCCGGGGATCGCGGTGGAGTCGCCGGTGGCCAACGGCGAGCTGAAGGCCAGCAAGGCGCTGCTGCCGCAGGCCGGCCTGAGCTACCGCCTGGCCGAGGGCCAGGAAGTGTTCGCCTCCTACGCCGAGAACATCGCCGCGTTCCAGGGCGGCGGCGCCGGCGGCCCGCTGCTGGTGACCCAGGCCTCGTTCGACGCCAGCGTCGGCGCGCTGCAGCCGGAGAAGTCCAAGACCTTCGAAGCCGGCTACCGCCTGGTGCGCGACCAGTTCGAGGCCTCGCTGGTCGGCTACGACGTCACCTTCGACAACCGCCTGCTGTCGCTCAACCCGTGCCCGAGCATCCAGCAGGGCACCACCCCGGCGTGCACCACGCGCTTCTTCAATGTCGGCTCGGTGAGCAGCCGCGGCGGCGAGCTGACCTTCATCTGGAAGCCGACCGCGCACCTGCAGTGGTACAACTCGGCCTCGATCAACCGCTCCACCTACGACGACAACTACGTGCAGAACGGCGCGGTCATCCCCACCGCCGGCAAGTCCACCGTGGACACGCCCAAGCGCATGTTCGCCAGCGAACTCAGCTGGACCTGGAACGGTTGGAACGCCAACCTGCGCGGCAAGTACACCGGCCAGCGCTACTACACCTACACCAACGACCAGGGCTTCGGCGGCTACACCTCCTTCGATGCCGGCGCCGGCTACGATTTCGGGGCGGTGTCGTTCCTGCGGGACCTGAAGCTGTCGTTGAACGTCACCAACCTCACCGACAAGCGCTACGCCTCCAACCTCACCGCCTTCAGCAACAGCGATCCGAACGGCCGCTCGCTGGCCTTCCACGCCAGCGCGCCGCGGCAGGCGTTCCTGGCCCTGGACGCGCGCTTCTGAGCGCGTCCATCCTGTCCGCCCGCCCCCGAACCGGAACGCATGCGATGATCCGATCCACCTCCTGGTTGTTGGGATGCGCGATGGCCGTGTTGGCGACCACCGCGGCGGCCGCACCGGCCGCCGCCCCGGGCGAGCACAAGCCGCTGGTGATCGGCCACCGCGGCGCCAGCGCGCTGCGTCCCGAGCACACCCTGGCGTCCTACGCCAAGGCCATCGCCGACGGCGCCGACTTCATCGAGCCGGACCTGGTCTCGACCAAGGACGGCGTGCTGGTGGCGCGCCACGAGAACGAGATCGGCGGCACCACCGACGTGGCCGCGCACCCGGAGTTCGCCGCGCGCAAGACCGTCAAGCAGATCGACGGACAGCGCGTGGAAGGCTGGTTCACCGAAGACTTCACCCTGGCCGAACTGAAGACCCTGCGCGCGCGCGAGCGCCTGCCGCAACTGCGCGGCACCGCCTTCGACGGGCAGTTCCAGGTACCGACCATGGACGAGATCATCGACTTCACCGCGGCCGAGTCGGCCACGCGCGGGCGGCCGATTGGGCTGATTCCCGAGATCAAGCACGGCACCTACTTCCGCGGGCTCGGCCTGGCGATGGAAGACAAGCTGGTCGCCACGCTCGATGCGCATGCCTACACGCGCAAGGCGCCGGTGGTGATCCAGTCGTTCGAGATCGGCAACCTGGAATACCTGCGCGGCAAGTTGGGCAGCACCCATCCGAACGTGCGCCTGGTGCAGTTGCTGGGCGATCCCAAGGAGCGCCCGGGCGACCAGTTGCGCGACGGCCCGACCTACGCGCAGATGGGCAGCGCGCAGGGCCTGCGCGCGATCGCCAAGTACGCGCAGCTGGTCAGCCCCAACCTGCGCGCGATCGTGCCGGTGAGTGCCGACGGCGACCTGGCTCCGCCCACCTCGTTCGTGGCCGATGCGCATGCGGCCGGCCTGCAGGTGATTCCGTACACCTTCCGGCCGGAAAACTATTTCCTGCCCAAGCAGTTGCAGGACGCGCGCGGCCCGGCTGCGGTGAATGCCGCCGGCAGCATGAAGGAAATGCGCGCGCTGATCGACGCCGGCATCGATGGCTTCTTCACCGACGACCCGGCGGTGGGCCGCGCGGCGGTGGATGGGACGGCGCTGCCGCGGTGAAGCCGAGAATGGGGAATGGGGAATGGGGAATCGCAACAGCTGTTCCCAGCGCTGAGTTCCATTTGTAGGAACGGCTTCAGCCGCGATGGAGCCGGGATTGGGGAATAGGGAATGGGGAATCGCAAAAGCGGTTCCCAGCGCGGGGTTCCATTTGTAGGAGCGTGTCCGCACACGGGCATTGGTCATTGGGTGTCCGGGCCGCGATAATGCGCGCCCGCCGCCCCTGCCCCGATCGCCGTGCCGTCCGTTGCCGCTCCCTCGCCCACTTTCGCCGCGCTGACCCCGCGCGCGCTGCTGCTGTCCGTGCTGGCGATGGGCGCGGTGGTGTTGCTGTCGAACGTACTGGTGCAGTTCCCGATCAACGACTGGTTGACCTGGGGCGCCTTCAGCTATCCGCTGGCGTTCCTGGTCAGCAACCTGATCAACCGCCGCTTCGGCCCGCGCGCGGCGCGGCGGGTGGCCTGGTGCGGGTTCGCACTGGCGGTGCTGCTGTCGATCTGGATCGCCACCCCGCGCATCGCCGCGGCCTCGTGCCTGGCCTTCATCGCCGCGCAGTTGCTGGACATCACCGTGTTCGACCGATTGCGCCGCGGGCGCTGGTGGCGCGCGCCGATCGTCGCTACCACCTGCAGCGCGACGCTGGACACCACGATCTTCTGGTCGATCGCCTTCGCCGGCTCGACGCTGCCCTGGCTGAGCTGGGCCGCCGGCGACCTGGCGGTGAAGCTGGGCATCGGCGTGTGCCTGCTGGCGCCGTTCCGCGCGCTGCTGTGGCGGATGGCGCCGACGCGCTGACAGCTGCGCCGCGCTTCGCGCAAGCGCGGCTTCACAAGCGGCCACGGCAGACGTTGAACAGGCCATCGGCGGCGCACGTCCCGTGCGCCGCGCCTGCGACGAGACCACGCCCATGCCGCACGACGTCACCCCCGCCCTCGCGCTGAGCGCGCTCAACGCCACCCTGGCGCAACTGCAGCCGGCCGGCACAGCGCTGGCCACGCTGACCAGTCCCGCCGTTTCCAACCCAGCGTGGTCATGCAATACCTTCGCCCCGCTGATGCTGGAAATGGTGCTGCTGCGCCGCGACCGGCCCTTGCGCACCACGCCGTACCTGGCGGACGCGGCGCTGCCGACCTTCGCCGATGGCGACTTCGTCAACATCGTGCTACTGGGCGATCCGTCGCAGTTGATCCACAACGTCAACATCCTGGTGGACGGCGAGCGGGTCTACCTGTTCCAGGCCTACCTCGAGCAGGTCGTGGACGTGGTGCGGGTGTTCGAGTCAGTGACCTTCCATGCGCTGTGGCACGACCTGTGCGCCGGTCGCGCCGGCCTGTGGAAGCGCGCCTACCAGGCGCTGTTCGGCGTGGATCCCGACCAGGTGGCGGACACCGATCCCGACGCGGTCTGGTTCCAGTCTCAATACGTCAGCGTGTAGCAATCGCGCCACCGCGGCGCGGAACGGCATGCCGGCGCCGATCGCCGCGACCAAGGCGGCGTGTTTGCGGTGGCATCACGGCGGCGAGCCCAGGCCCTCCGGCCGATTGCAGCCAGCGCCGACGGCGCGCTTTCCGCCGCGACTCGGCGAGACGCGGCGTTGCCGAAGAAGCATGTCGCCACCGACACCACGCGTGCGCGCATCCGCTGCCAACAAGGATCGCGCTAGCGCGCCGCGTCGCCGTCCGCACGGCCATCGACGAACACCAGCTCCAGCGCGACCGCGGCAGCGCGAATCGCCGCACGCGCCGCGGCGATCTCGACCGTGGGCGCGGTCAGGCGCGGTCGCCGGTCCAGCGTGCAGGCCAGGCCGGCCTCCACCAGTGCGGCGTGGGCGGCATGCAGGCTGGCAGCGATGGAAGGCGACAGCCAGCCGCTGTGCGCCAGCGCATCGAGCAGCGCTGGCGTGTCGCGCGGCAACAACAGTGCCGGCTGCTGCGCGGCGCCGAGCAGCACGCCGGCCTGCACCAGGAATTCCAGGTCGACCAGGCCGCCGGCACCCTGCTTGAGGTCGAAGCGCGCGGCATCGCTGCGGTCGAGTTCGGCGCGCATGCGCGCACGCATCTTGCGCACTTCCTCGCGCAGGGACGCGGCCTCGCGCTGGCGCGCCAGGGTCTGCGCGCGCACCTGCTCGAACTGCTGCAGCAGCGGCGCATCGCCGGCCACGCCGCGCGCGCGCACCAGCGCCTGGTGCTCCCAGGTCCAGGCGCGCTCGCGCTGATACTCGCGGTAGCTGGCCAGCGACGACACCAGCGCGCCCTTGCCGCCGTCCGGGCGCAGGCGCACGTCGATGTCGTACAGGCGGCCGCCACCGGTGACCGCGCCGAGCAACGCGATCACCTTCTGCGCCAGCCGCGCGAACCAGCGCCCGCTCTCCAGCGGCCGCGGCCCGGCCGAGGCCTCCACGCCCGGCGGGTGGTCGTACAGGAACACCAGGTCCAGGTCCGAGCCGATGCCCAGTTCCACACCACCGAGGCTGCCGTAACCGACGATGGCGAAACTGCCGCCAGGCACCTCGCCGTGCGCGGCGACCAGATCGGCACGCGCCAGGCGCAGCACGGTCACGACCACCGCCTCGGCCAGCTGCGCGAGCTGGCGGGCGCTGTCGAGCGCGGGCTGGCGCCGGTCCAGCGTGGCCAGGGCGATGCGGAAACTCAGCGCCTGGCGCGCTTCGTTGAGGCCGCGCAGGGCCGCTTCCGGATCGTCGCCAGCGGTGGCGACCGCGGCATCGCACAGCCGCTGCATCGCCGCCTGGTCCGGCATCGCGCCGTCCACGCGGCTGTCGAGCAGTTCGTCCAGCAGCAGCGGATGCGCGGCCAGCCGTTCGGACAGGAAGGCGCTGCGCGCCAGCACGTCGACCAGCCGCGCCAGCGCGCTGGGTTGTTCGTCGAGCAGGGCCAGGTAGCTGGCCCGGCGCAGGATCGCCTGCAGCAGGCCGAGCACGCGGTGCAGGGCGGCATCGGCCTGCGCCGAGCGCGCCGCGGCATGCAGCAGCGCCGGCAGCACCCGGTCCAGGCGCGCACGCGCGGCATCGGAGAGCGTGCGCACGCCCAGCGACTGCACGAAACCGCGCAAGGCCTGGTCGACGCCGTCAGGGTCTGAGAAACCAGCCTCGCGCAGCACCTGCACCTGGCGAGCGTCGGGCAGGCTGCGCCAGTAGTCGGCCAGCGCATCGGGCGCCAGCGCGCGCTCGCGCGGCGCCAGCAGTTCGGCGAACTCGGCGGCGACGCGATCGCGCTGCACCTGCAGCGCCGCGTGCAGCGCGGCCCAGTCGGCATGGCCGAGGCCGAAGGCGATGCGCGCGCGGTCCAGCGGATCCTCAGGCAGCGCATGGGTCTGCGCATCGCGCAGCATCTGCAGGCGGTTCTCCACCTGGCGCAGGACGCGATACGCCTGCGCCAGTGCGGCGCCGTCCTCGGCGGCGACCTGGCCGGCGGCAACCAACGCCTGGAGCGCCGGCAACAGACGGCGCTCGCGCAGCGCAGGTTCGCGACCGCCGCGGATCAACTGCAGCGACTGCACCAGGAACTCGATCTCGCGGATGCCGCCGGCGCCGCGCTTGATGTCGTCCAGGCGGTCGTGGCGCGCCACTTCGGCGGTGATCGCCGCCTTCATCTCGCGCAGGCCGTCCAGCGCGGTGTAGTCGAGATAGCGCCGGTACACGAACGGGCGCAGCGCCTGCAGCCATTCCTCGCCGGCGGCGATGTCGCCGGCCACCGCGCGCGCCTTCAGCCAGGCGTAGCGCTCCCAGTCGCGGCCTTCGCGCTGGAAATACTGGTCCATGCCGGCGAACGACAGCGCCACCCGGCCCGCCGTGCCGAACGGACGCAGGCGCAGATCCACGCGGTGCGCGAAGCCGTCGGCGGTGGTCTCGTCGAGCAGCCGCGCCAGGCGCTGGCCGAGCCGCGCGAAGTATTCCTCGGCGGCCAGCGCCCGCGCGCCGTCGGACTCGCCGCCCTGCGGATAGGCGTAGACCAGATCCACGTCGGAGGAGAAATTCAGTTCGCCGCCGCCGAGCTTGCCCAGGCCGAATACCACCAGCCGCTGCACGCTGCCGTCGGCGGCACGCACCACCCCGTGGCGCGCGGCGAACTCGCCCTCCAGCGCCTGCAGCGCCAGCGCCAGGCAGTCCTCGGCCAACTGCGTGCTGCCGGCCAGCGTCGCATCGACATCGTCCAGGCCCAGCACGTCGCGCCACACCAGCCGCGCCGAGGCGGCCGCACGGTAGCGGCGCAACTGCGCCGGCCATGCGGCGGGCTGCGCCGGATCCAGTTGCGGCAGCGGCAAGGACGGCGGGTCCGGCTGCGCCAGGTGCGCGAGCAGCGACGGCTGCCGGCACAGCGTGTCGAGCAGGAAATCGCTGGCCAGCAGCGCGCGCGCCAGCGCGTCCTCGAAACCGGGATGAGACGGCCACGGCTGCACGGCGACGGCCTGGCGCAGGCGCGCCAGGCTGCGTTCGAGCGTGGGTTGCAGGACGTCGGGAACGGCGAAGGGAGCAGAAGCCATCGGCCGATGATGGCATCCCGCGGCGACCGCGGACAGGACCGCGGCGTGGATGCAATCAAACGCGCGCCGTCGGACACGGCGAGCGCAAGGAAAGCGTCATGATTGCAGCATCGGCCCTAGCCAGGGCGGAGCTGTCTGCGCTGCATACGAGGAACTTCATTCCGACGTGTCCGACGCTTGCTGGGTCTACCACCACCGCGCGTCGCGGCTGAAGCCGCTCCCACAGGTGAAGCACCCACATTCTCGGGAACCCCGCTGTGCAGCACTTCACTGTGGGAGGGACTTCAGTCCCGACCCGACGGCGCATCCGACGCCGCAAGGCTGTTCCACCGTCGCGCGTCGCGGCTGAGGCCATTCCCGCACGGAACGGAAAATCCACTCAGAACGCAGCTTTTCAGCACTTTTCGCAACGTTTCTCAGACCTTGTCACCAGCCCCGTCACGACGATGGTGTATCATGAACCCCTCGACGGAGCCCCTGTGCGCCCTGCGCCGCCCGCTCCATTCTTCGATCCTGCAGCGCCGTGGTGTTGACGCGGCCGTCCGGGATCGCCCCCGCAGACCAGTGCGGCGCCGTTGCGCCCTGTCGTTCCGTCTTGCTTGCCTGACGCGTGCGGGCCGGGGGTCATCACCTCACCGTTCCAGGACAGGAGAAGACATGTCGGAGTTCCACGCCCATTTCGGATGGTTCAAACGCCGCCGCCAGTTGCAGGTGGAAGAAGTCACCGTGGTCGACAAACCCATGCTCAAGCGGGCGGTCGGCGCGGCGGCGCTGGGCAACGCGATGGAATGGTTCGACTTCGGCGTGTACGGCTACCTGGCCGTGACCCTGGGCCACGTGTTCTTTCCCAGCACCAACCCCACCGCGCAGTTGATCGCCACGTTCGCGACCTTCACCGTCGCGTTCCTGGTGCGCCCGCTGGGCGGGCTGGTGTTCGGCCCGCTGGGCGACCGCTACGGCCGGCAGAAGGTGCTGGCGGCGACCATGATCCTGATGGCGCTGGGCACGTTTTCGATCGGCCTCATCCCTTCCTACGAGCGCATCGGCATCTGGGCGCCGATCCTGTTGCTGGTGGCGCGGCTGGTGCAGGGCTTTTCCACCGGCGGCGAATACGGCGGCGCGGCGACCTTCATCGCCGAGTACTCCACCGACCGCAACCGCGGCTTCATGAGCAGCTGGCTGGAGTTCGGCACGCTGGGCGGCTATATCGCCGGCGCCGCCACGGTGACCGCGCTGCACTTTGCGCTGAGCGATGCGCAGATGCACGACTGGGGCTGGCGCGTGCCGTTCCTGATCGCCGGCCCGCTGGGCCTGCTCGGCCTGTACATGCGCATGAAGCTGGAGGAAACCCCGGCATTCCAGGCCTATGCCGAGGAAGCCGAAAAGCGCGAGCACGACGCGCCCGGCCTGGGCGCACTGTTCCGCATCCACTGGCCACAGCTGCTCAAGTGCGTGGGCCTGGTGCTGGTGTTCAACGTCACCGACTACATGCTGCTGACCTACATGCCCAGCTATCTCAGCGTCACCATGGGCTATGCCGAGAGCAAGGGCCTGCTGCTGATCATCATCGTGATGCTGGTGATGATGCCGCTCAACGTGCTCGGCGGATTGTTCAGCGATCGCCTGGGCCGCAAGCCGATGGTGATCGGCGCCTGCATCGCGCTGCTGGTGCTGGCGGTGCCGTGCCTGCGGCTGGTCGGCACCGGCAACGACTGGCTGATCTTCCTCGGCCTGATGCTGCTGGGCGTGGCGCTGGTGTGCTTCACCAGCTCGATGCCGTCGACCTTGCCGGCGCTGTTCTACACCCCGGTGCGCTACAGCGCGCTGTCGATCGCCTTCAACGTGTCGGTGTCGCTGTTCGGTGGCACCACGCCGCTGGTCACCGCGTGGCTGGTCGAACGCACCGGCGATCCGCTGGTGCCGGCGTACTACCTGATGGGGGCGGCGGTGGTCGGCATCGCGACCATGGCCTTCGTGCGCGAAACCGCCGGCCTGCCGCTGCGCGGCTCGCCGCCGGCGGTGGCCAGCGAAGCCGAGGCGCATGCGCTGCTGCGCAGCGACGAGCCGCTGACCGTGGATCCGACCCGGCCGGAACTGCCGCCGTCGCCGAACGCGACGTCGCAGGCGATGCCGACCTGACCCGAGCACCGGCTGCGCGCGCTGCGGCGCAGACATCCACGCGACGCGACCCGGCGATGTCGCTGTCACGGACGCGTGTTATCGATACCTCCCGCTAGGCCGGCGCATCGCCCGCAGCGGAAGGCCCGGAAACGAGCAATAAAAAAGCCCGCTGGCAGCGAACTGCTAGCGGGCTTTGCTCCCTCCCCCACGTCGGGATGCAGGGCGATCTTGGGCGCTTTTTTGAGACATTGCACGCTGCAGTGCAAAACGATACTGGGCGGTACATTCTGCCGCGCTGAGGGAATGGGGAAACGGGAATAGGGAATGGGAAACGCGGGCTGATCTGCACCCTGCGCGTGCCTGCACATTTCCAGCGCCGCGATGCATTGCCTGGCCTTGCCTACGCAAGAGCACGACGCCTTCGTCGTCGCGTCAAGGCGATGCCGCCGGTGCCGGGGCCTCCGGCAGCCAGGCCGGCTGCTTGTCGTACCACTCGCGCGCGCCGAGCAGATGCCATTGCCGTTGTTCGCCGCGCAAGGCCACGCCCACGCCGAGCACGCCCCAACGCGCATACAGATCGCCCTGCGTGCCGGCGTCGCCGACGCGCAGGCGCGCGCGCAAGGCCACCCGTTCGTTCTCCGCCGCGACCCGATCCAGCCACAGTGCGTCCTTGCGCCAGCGCAACTGCCCGCTGGCCTGCAGTTGCCCGGCGTCGGCCAGCTTCAGCAACCACGCCGGCGCATCGCTGTGCTGCGCGAATACCGCCAGCACCGGGCCGGCGTCGCGCATCTGCATCTGCACCTGCGCATCGGCCTGCACCGGCGCCGCCGCGGCGATGCGGCCCTGCGGAATGCGCACCGTCGCCCACCAGTCGCCCTGCCTGGGCTGGGTGCCGTAGCGCACGCCCTGCAGGCGCAGGGTGCTGCCGCTCAGATCGAAGCGCTTGTCCTGCAGCTCGGCACGCCGCAGCCGCGCGTCCAGGTCGAGATCACCGGCCAACTCCAAACCCGCGGTCTGCAGCCGCGCCCGGCGACCGAGCACGCGCACGGTGCCCTGGCCGACCTGGCCGGACGCATCCAGCTGCAGATCGCCGCTGAGCCGGCCATCGCCGCCGAGCACGCGCACCTGCGCCGCCGGCAGGTAGCGGTTGTAGGCGCGCAGGTCCGGCACGCGCGCATCGGCGAAGCGCAGCCGCGCCTGCAACGAGTCGCGCAAGGTGGCCAGCGCGCCGTCGCCCTGCAAGTCCAGTTGCAGGTTCTCGCCTTCGACGAAGCTGGCCTTGGGCTCGGCCAGCGGCGCCAGCGCGAAGCGGCGCATGCGCACGTCCAGTTGCGTGCGCGGCTGGTCGGCGCTGCCGACGATGCGCCCGGCCGCCTGCGCCTTGCCGCTCAGGCGCACGCGCATGATCTCCGCCACCGCCTGCACGTCGGGCACGTCGAGGCGGCTGCCCGGCTGCAACGCGCCCTGCCGCAACCGCAGATCGGCGGCGACGTCGCCGCCGCCGTCGAGCTGGAACCACGGCTTGCGCACCAGCAGGTCGCTGATCCAGTTCAACGATTCGAAATGCCAGCGTCCCTGCACGCGGCCGGAGGTGCGCGGCAGCAGCGCCGCCGGGTCGGCGAACGGCACCTGGCGCCCGGCGATGCGCAGGTCGGCATCGAGCATGCTGCGCGGATCGACCTGACCGGGCAGGCGCGCGCGGGCGCGGATGTCCTCGCCCTCCACGTCCAGCAGCAGCGTCAGCACGCCGCGATCGGTGGCGCCCACGCCGGCATGCAGCGGCACCCGCCAGTTGAGCGTGCTGCCGGGCTGCAGCGCGCCGCGCAGCAGGTGCAGATCGGCCTGCACATGGCCCAGCCCGGGTTCGGTACTGAGTTTGGTGGTGTCGCCGGCGGTGTCGATGCGCAGGGCCACGCTGCGGCCGTGCATGCGCAGTGCCAGGTCGGTGATGCCCAGCTTGCGCAGCCCCGGCGCCTGCGCGCGGTAGTGGCGCGGGAACGAGAAGCGCGCGTCCAGCGTGGCCTGGTCGGCGATCTGGCGCTTGCCGTAGCGTACGCTGGCATCCTCGAACACGATCTGCGAGCGGAACATTTCCGACGGGCCGCCACGCAACTGCTTGAGGAAACCGACGGTGCCGTGGCCCTTGCCCTCGACCGCAAAATCGCCGAAGCGTGCGCGGCGCAGCGTGCCGCTGTGGATCGCGTCGAAGCGCAGCGTCCAGCCCTGGTCGCTGGGCGGCGGTGGCGGGATCATCTCCTCGACGCGGTCCATCTCGCCGATCACGTTCACCGCCTCCATCCACGGCAGGCGCACTTCGCGATGCAGCAGCGGCAGCAACGCGATGCGCGCGCTGGCGCGGTCGGCGCGCACCTGCCAGACGTTGCGCTGCACGTGGCCGCGCATGCGCACGTTCCAGGCGGTGATGAAGCCGGGCAGCACGGTGACGGCCGGCCCGGTGTGCATGCGGAACTTCTCCGGCTTGCGGTTGGTGGCCAGGTCGAACAGCGGCGTGTTGAGGAACACGTTGCCGGCCAGCAGATACAGCAGGTAGGCGATCAGCAGGCCGCGCAGGAGCAGGCGCCAGCCGCGCGGCAGACGCCGGTAGCGAGCATGGACGGCGGTCAGTGGGCGGGCGGAGAGCGGCACCGCCGCACTATCGCCGTGGCGCGGCGTGGAACGCGTGAAAGCGACGGTGGCACGTACACGGCACTGCATGCGCGCTGCGTCCTGTCATCACAAGGCAGACCCACCAGGAGAAGGGAGAAGCCAGAGCCCCTCTCCCACCGGGAGAGGGGTTGGGGAGAGGGGTTGGGGTGAGGGTCCGGCGCGCGAAGCGCCGCACACATCGCACAGACCGTGGCGAACATCCTCATCGCTGCGTCCGTTGCGCCCGCATGCGCCGCCACGCGACAGGCGCAAAAAGTGGGGACGCGCCTCAACGCGGGCCTCGGCCCGATCCGCGATAATTGCCATCCCCTTCCCACGCCATGGTCGCCGCATGTCCGCCGAACGTATCCTCCATCCCCGCCTGCGCGAACGCATCGTCAGCGCCGAGGCCGCGGCGGCGTTGATCCAGCCCGGCGAGACGGTGGCGATGAGCGGCTTCACCGGCTCCGGCTATCCCAAGGCGGTGCCGATGGCGCTGGCGCAGCGTATCGAGGCGGCGCACCTGCAGGGCCAGTCGTTCAAGATCCAATTGCTGACCGGCGCCTCCACCGCGCCGGAGCTGGACGGCGCCCTGGCCAAGGCCGACGGCATCGCCCTGCGCATGCCGTTCCAGTCCGACCCGGACGCGCGCCAGCGCATCAACGCCGGCACGCTGGACTACATCGACATCCACCTCAGCCACGTCGCCCAGCACGTGTGGTTCGGCTTCTACGGGCAGATCGACACCGCGGTGGTAGAGGTAGCCGGCATCCGCGAGGACGGCAGCCTGATTCCGTCGACCTCGGTCGGCAACAACAAGACCTGGCTGGACCTGGCGAAGAAGGTGATCGTCGAGGTCAACGACTGGCAGCCGGCCGGCATCGACGGCATGCACGACGTGTACTACGGCACGGCGTTGCCGCCGCACCGCAAGCCGATCCCGCTGCTGCATGCCGACGACCGCATCGGCGAGCCGTCGCTGCGCTGCGACCCGGACAAGATCGTGGCGGTGGTGCGCACCCACGGCCCCGACCGCAACAGCCCGTTCACGCCCGCAGATGCCACCAGCCAGCGCATCGCCGAGCACCTGATCGCGTTCTTCCAGCACGAGGTCGGCAAGGGCCGGCTGCCGCCGAACCTGCTGCCGCTGCAGTCCGGCGTGGGCAACATTCCCAACGCGGTGCTGGCCGGCCTGGCCAGCAGCGGCTTCCGCGACCTCAGCGCCTTCACCGAAGTGATCCAGGACGGCATGCTCGACCTGTTGCGCAGCGGCGTGCTCAAGGTCGCTTCGTGCACCGGCTTCGCGCTGAGCCCGGAGGCCAACGAGGAGTTCAAGCGCAACATCGACTTCTACCGCGAGCGCATCATCCTGCGCACGCAGGAGATCTCCAACCATCCGGAACTGGTGCGGCGGCTGGGCTGCATCGGCATGAACGGCATGATCGAGGCCGACCTGTACGGCAACGTCAATTCCACCCACGTGATGGGCAGCCGCATCATGAACGGCATCGGCGGCTCCGGCGACTTCGCGCGCAACGGCTTCCTGTCGATCTTCCTCAGCCCCAGCACGGCGAAGCACGGCAGCATCTCCTCGATCGTGCCGATGGTCAGCCACGTGGACCACACCGAGCACGACGTCTCGATCATCGTCACCGAGCACGGCCTGGCCGACCTGCGCGGCCTGCCGCCGCGGCAGCGCGCGCAACAGTTGCTCGCGCACTGCGTGGACCCGAGCTACCGCGCGCAGTTGCAGGACTATTTCGACCGCGCCCTGCACGCCAGCTACGGCAAGCACACCCCGCACCTGCTGCCCGAGGCGCTGTCCTGGCACCAGCGCTGGCTGGATACAGGGACGATGCACGCGGGCGGCTGAGCGGCGCCGGCAGCGGGTATGCTGCGCCGATGCTGACCACCCTGGCGGTTTCCTCCTATCGTTCCCTGCGCGAGCTGGTGCTGCCGCTGGCGGGGCTGACCCTGATCACCGGCGCCAACGGCAGCGGCAAGTCCAACGTCTACCGGGCGCTGCGCCTGCTCGCCGACACCGCCCAGGGCGGGGTGATCGCCGCACTGGCCCGCGAAGGCGGCTTGCCGTCGGCGCTGTGGGCCGGCCCGGAGACGCTGAGCCGCGCGGTCCGGCGCGGCGAGCATCCGGTCGAGGGCACGGTGCGGCAACAGGCCATCGGCCTGAAGTTGGGCTACGCCAGCGACGCATTCGGCTACGCCATCGACCTGGGCCTGCCGACGCCGTCGGCGTCGGCCTTCGGGCTGGATCCGCAGATCAAGCGCGAATGCATCTGGGCCGGCCCCTGGCTGCGCCAGTCCAACCTGCTGGTGGAGCGCAACGGGCCGGCGGTGCGCCTGCGGACCCAGGACGACGGCTGGACCGATGCCGGTGCCGGCATCGCCAGTTTCGACAGCGTGCTGGCGCAGTTCTCCGATCCGCGCGCGGCACCGGAGATGCATGAGGTCCGCGAGAACATCCGTCGCTGGCGCTTCTACGACCACTTCCGCACCGATGCCGCGGCACCGGCACGCATGGCGCAGATTGGCACGCACACGCCGGTGCTGAGCAACGACGGCGCCGACCTCGCCGCTGCCCTGCAGACCATCCTGGAGATCGGCGACGCCGACGGCCTGCATGCGGCGGTGGACGATGCCTTCCCCGGCGCGCGGTTGACGATCGAGGTGCATGCCGGGCGCTTCGATTTGGCGATGCACCAGCATGGCCTGCTGCGGCCGCTGTCGGCGGCCGAGCTGTCCGACGGCACCTTGCGCTACCTGCTGTGGATCGCCGCCCTGCTGAGCCCGCGCCCGCCGGAACTGCTGGTGCTCAACGAACCGGAAGCGAGCCTGCATCCGGACCTGCTGCCGGCGCTGGCGCGGCTGATCGGCAGCGCCGCGCGGCAGGCGCAGATCATCGTGGTCTCGCATGCCAGCCGGCTGATCGCGGCGCTGGAGCAGCAGCCCGATTGCCTGCACCACCTGCTGATCAAGGAACACGGCCAGACCGACGTCGCCGGCCTGCGCGCGTTGGATCGGCCGGCGTGGCATTGGCCCAATCGCTGAGGCGGGGTGTGCATCGGGTGTGTCTGCTGCGTACAGCGGCATGCCCGATGGAGCGGTTGTCGCGTCGTTCGGGTTCGTCGCGTCGGGACTGAAGTCCCTCCCACAGTGCAGTCCTCTTGCATCCGAAATCCGCGCGAATGTGCAGCATCGTCGTAGGAGCGGCTTCAGCCGCGACGGGCTTGCCATGGGTCGCGCTTGAAAGCGCTCCTACAACGGCTGGCAGTGGTCCTGTTGGGGGCTCGCCGAGCAGTTGCGGGACAGCGCGTCGGGACTGAAGTCCCTCCCACAGTGCAGTCCTCTTGCGTCCAAAATCCGCGCGAATGTGCGGCATCTTCGTAGGAGCGGCTTCAGCCGCGACGGGCTTTACCGGTCACGCCTGACGCTGCTGAAGCCACTTCTACAACACCCCTGCGGATTCGGCGGTCGCTTGAAGGTTGTCGGCGTCAGATGCGGTCTCGGGCGCGGTCAGGAACGCCAGCTTGCGGCCGCGCGGCAACTGCTTGAGCACGTACTCGGCGCGCGAGGCGGCGGCACGGTCGGGGTAGGCGCGACTGGCCAGCAGGCGCAGCGGCGGGTTGGCGCGGGTGTACTTGGCACCGGCGCCGCGCAGGTGCGCCTGGAAGCGTGCCTGCAGGTCCGGGGTGATGCCGGCATAGTAGCTGCCGTTGCGGCATTCGAGCAGGTACAGGAACCAGGGCGAGTCGGCGGCCATGCAGCATTATCGACACGGTGGCCGGTTTCGCCAGCCACAGCCTCCGCCCAAGCGCTCATGCGACACGTCCGTTGCCTGCTGGCCAGACCATGTCGCGCTTGCACCTGGCGCGCATGAAAAAGGCGGTCACCGCTGCGTCCCGACGCTCGGCAATCCGCTCCGGAAGCGCGCCTCCAACGTCTGCTCCTCGCGTTCGTACTGAACAGGCGACAACACGCTTTAACGCACTGCGAACACCTTGCCAGCCGCTGCCACACACCGGCATACCGTGGTCACCGGATGGGCGGATAACGTCATCACCGGCACGCAGCCGTCGATACCGAAGCTCTCTCCCTTCGCATTCGGCGGCGCGTCCGGCCCCTCTTCCGGGCCTCCCCCGCCCCCACGCACGCAGCCGGTCAGGCTGCGTACGTTTCTCCCAGCAGCCCCCTCAGGCCGCCTGCGCCACGCGCGCCTGGCGCCGTGCGCGCACCGCCTGCGCCAGCCGCTCGAGCACCTGCACCGAGCTGTCCCAGTCGATGCAGCCGTCGGTGATGCTCTGACCGTAGACCAGCGGCTGGCCCGCGACCAGCTCCTGGCGGCCGCCACGCAGGTGGCTCTCCACCATCGCGCCGACGATGCGGGACTGCCCAGCCTCGAGCTGGCGCGCGATGTCCTCGATCACCTTGGGCTGGTTGTCCGGGTTCTTGCCGCTGTTGGCATGGCTGGCGTCGACCATCAGCCGCGCCGGCAGGCCGGCCTTCTCCAGCACCTGCGCCGCCGCGGCGACGCTGTCGGCATCGTAGTTGGGCTGGGTGCCGCCGCGCAGGATAACGTGGCAGTCCGGGTTGCCGGCGGTGGCCGCCACCGCGGTCTGCCCGTCCTTGGTCACCGCCAGGAAATGGTGCGGATGCGAGGCTGCGCCGACCGCATCGACCGCGATCTTGACGTCGCCGCTGGTGCCGTTCTTGAAGCCCACCGGGCACGACAGGCCCGAGGCCATCTCGCGGTGCACCTGGCTCTCGGTGGTGCGCGCGCCGATCGCGCCCCAGGCCACCAGGTCGGCGATGTACTGCGGCGAGATGATGTCGAGGAACTCCACGCCGGCCGGCAGACCGAGGCGGTTGATGTCGCGCAGCAGGCCGCGCGCCAGGCGCAGGCCCTTGTTGATGTCGAAGCTGCCGTCGAGGTTGGGGTCGTTGATCAGGCCCTTCCAGCCGACCGTGGTGCGCGGCTTCTCGAAGTACACCCGCATCACGATCTCCAGCGCATCGCCGTAGGTCTCGCGCAGCGGGCGCAGGCGCTGCGCGTACTCCATCGCCGCGACGGGGTCGTGGATCGAGCAAGGACCGATCACCACCGCCAGGCGGTCGTCGCGGCCGTGCAGGATCTCGTGCAGCGCCGCGCGCGCGGCGGCGACGGTCTGCGAGGCCTCCTCGTCGCAGGGCAGCAGCGCCTGCAGTTGGGAGGGCGGGGTCAGCGGTTCGATCTTGCGGATGCGCAGATCGTCGGTGTGCGGGGCCATGTGCGTGTCTCGTCGGGGGGCTGGGTGGGGGCCAGATCCGGCGGCATGAAAAAAGCCGCCAGGTTCGCTGGCGGCTTTCGGGATTGCGGCTGAAGTGTCCTTCAGGGTGAACGCGATCCTTCCTCCGCCAGCGGCATCGGAAAACCGTAATACCAAAAGTAAAAGCTGCGGCAGGAAGCGTTCATGGGACGTAGTGATAGCACAGGGTTTGCGGCAGCGCCACAGTTGCATCAGCAACTTGTGGCGCCGGGAAATGGGAACCGGGAATGGGGAATCGGAAAAGCGGTTCAACGCGGCGGTAGGGCCATGATGTCGCCGTCATCGCGTAGGAGCCTTTGACGCGTGGGTTCTTACGTGGCGCTGCGCGCTCCGGACCCTCACCCCAACCCCTCTCCCGGAGGGAGAGGGGCTAGTGCGCATCCCGAATCCCCACTCCCGAATCCCGGCCTCTCAGAAATCCAGCACATATTCCATCGCCACCTCGCGGCCGATCGCGTCGTACAGGGTGGTGTTGTAGAACTGGTAGCCGTAGTAGCGCTCCTTGTTGTCGTAGCCGACGGTATCGAGCACGTTGTTGATGTACAGGTTGACCTTCATCTTCGGGGCGATGCGGTAGCCGGCGGTGAGGTTCCAGTACAGCGCCGGGCCGACGCGACCGAAGTAACGCGTGGTGCTCTCGCCGAAGTGGCGGTTGCCGCTGTCGGTGACGCGGCAGGCGTCGGAGGGGCTGGGCTGGTAGCCGTCGTCGAAGCGGGTGCAGGTGCCCCAGTTCACCGCCTGGGTGGAGCCGAAACGCTTGGCATAGAGAGTGAGATCCAGCGGACCGCCGTTCTCCCAGTGCACGCTGCCGCGCAGCTTGCTGCGGATCTTCTGGTCGCGCAGGTTCTTGTCGTCGTCGGTGCGATAGGTCTGCTCGTGGTAGCCGATCAGGTTGTTGTAATCCAGGGCGAAGCTGAAGTTGCCCCAGCGCGCGGTGTTGAGGCGGTACTTCAGCGAGGCGTCGACGCCGGACACGTGCATCTGCGCGATGTTGATCGGCCCCTGCTCGATGCCGGTGACGCGGCCGGCGGCATCGCGCGCCACGCGCGAAAGGATGCGCGCGCAGTACTCGGCACCGCCGGGATTGACCCACACGCCGCCGGCGGTGGTCAGGCCGGTGCGGCAGCCTGCTTCGGCGCTGAGCACCTCGTCGCGGTTGAGATCCTTGATCATGTCCTGCAGCCGGATCTTGTAGTAGTCCGCGGTCAGCGACAGGCCCTCGGCGATGTCCCAGACGAAGCCGGCGGTGACCGAGCGGCCATGCTCCGATTCCAGGTCCGGGGTGCCGCGGCGATTGACCTGCATCAGGTAGAACACGTCGCTGTTCTCGGCACTGCAGCCGCCGGTGAGGTAGTAGCCCTTCTGGATGCAGCGGTACTGGTCGATCACGGTCTGCTGGGTGGAACTGGGTTCGCCGAGCACGTAGTGCATGTCCGGGGCGCGGAAACTGGTGGCGACGCTGCCGCGCAGCAGCAGCGTGCTCAGCGGCCGCCATTCCAGGCCGGCGCTCCAGGTGGTGTCGCGCTGGGTGCCGATCGCCGCGCCCAGGTCGCTGCCATAGGCACGGTAGTCGCCGTAGCGGTCGTGACGCGCGGCCAGGCTGGCGTTGAGCGTGGACAGCAGCGGCACGTCGAACTCGATGCCGCCGGAGTAGCGCAGGCGCTCGCCGCCGCCGTAGTCGACCACGTCCAGCGGATAGCAGGTGTTGGCACAGGGATCGGGCGACAGCCGATAGCCCTGCTTGGCCACTTCGCCGACCGCGGCGAACTTGATCGGCCCGGCCCAGCCCTGCAGCAGCTCGCCGGTGATGTTGGCGCTGGCCTGGTTGACCCAGGAATCGGCACGGTTGTGCGCCTTCACTGCCAGGTCGTTGTACTGCGCGCCGGTCAGCGGCTGGTACCAGCGTGACTCGTCGAGATCGTAGATCGGCGTGCCGTCGGCGGTGCTGCCCAGTTGCGGGCCGAGGAAATAGGCGGTGGCCTTCTGCGTGTCCACGGTGCGCACGTATTCGTCGACGGTGTAGCGTGCGCGGCCCACCGCCAGTTCCCAGTCGAAGCGATCGGCGAGGCGGCCCTTGAGGCCGGCGCTCAGGTCCCAGGACAGTTCCCTGGTGGTGTTGGCCAGGTTCTTCCAGCCGCCGGATTCGTAGCGGGTGAGCTGGCGGATCGCGTACAGGTCGCGGTCGCTGCCGGTGTCGTGGAACGGGCCGAGGTAGACGTAGGGCGGGTCGTAGGTCCAGTAGCCGACGCTCTTGGTCGTGGACAGCGTGCTCCAGGCCTGCACATCGTTGTCGAAGTCGAAGGTGCCGTACAGATACGCCGAGCCGCTGTCGCCGCCGCTGGCGGCCAGCCAGTCGGCGTAGTCGTGGGCCATGCCGCAGTAACCGCCGAGGTTGCGCACGGTGTCGCTGTTGTAGTCGTAGCTCAGCCGCTGCGCGTCGACGAACTGGCCGCCGAAGCGCGCACAGGTGCCGCTGGGCGGCGCCAGGCGCGTGTTGTTGCCGGCGTCGACCAGGCTCAGGCCGGTGAATGGATTGAAGCCGTACTTGCGCGCCTGCGCGGTCCAGTTGCTGTAGGACTCGTCGTCCTGGTCGTCCATCTTCGGCCGCTCGCCGACCGAGAGCGGATCGCGCCGGGTCCACTGCAGCGCGTAGGTCAGGTTCCACTTGTCGCCGCTGCGCCCGCCGACCCAGGACAGGTCGACCACGTCGCGCCCGCCGGCGGTGGCGGTGCCGCCGCGCAGGCGCCCCTGGTTGCCTTCGTAGCCTTGCTTGAGGATCACGTTGATCACGCCGGCGACCGCGTCCGAACCGTAGATGGCCGAGGCGCCGCCGGTGAGGATCTCGATGCGCTCCACCGCCGCGGAGGGGATGTTGGCGTAGTTGGCGAAGTTGCTCTCGCCGGCGTAGGGCTGCGGGTAATCGGCGACGCGGTGGCCGTTGACCAGCAGCAGGGTACGCCCGGGGCCGAGGTCGCGCAGGCTCACCGGCGAGGCGTTGGGCGTGTGCGAGCCGTACTTGGTGTCGGCTTCGACGCTGCCCTGCTGGTTGAGCGTGCTGAGCACGTCGTAGACGGTGAGGAAACCTTCCTGCTGGATCTGCTGCGCGCTGATCGTCAGCACCGGCTCGGCGCCCTCCACTTCCGAGCGCTTGATCCGCGAGCCGGTGACCACGACCTGACCGAGGTCGGTGGTGGCGGCCTTTGGCGTGGCGGTGTCGGCGTCCTGCGCGCGCGCCTCGCTGGCGCCGTACAGCGCCAGCACGATGCCGAACGCGAGGGTGGTGGATGAGCGAAGTGGCATGCGGTGTCCCCGGCAGCGGATGGAAGCAGCGCCGTGCGAACACGACCTGCGGCGCCCTCTTCGCTGCGCCGCGCCCACGACCGTGCTGCGCATGCCGCAGGCACGCGCCACCCTGCGCCGGCCGCGGCGCAAACAAAAGGACGAACATGCGGGCGTGCAGATCCCCTGCGCCCGTGAGTTTCTAACCTGCATGGCGCTGACAACACTGTCAACACGCTGCCATGCATCGCTCGTAGACGTTTTTTGGTTGTGCGCGATTCGTTGCAATGCACGCGGATTCCCGCCGCATCGTCGCAGCGGGACCGCGTGTGGCGCCGCTCAGCTGGACGGCAGCGCCAGCGCCGCCTGGCGGCCGCTGGCGAACGGACCATGCACCGCCAGCACCGTGTCCGACTCGTCGCTGTTGTCGGTGACCACGATGCGGTACTGCGCGCCGCCCGGCTCGACCCGTATCACGACGTGGCCATTGGTGCTGGTCATCTCGCGGATACGCTTGTTGGCGACCACGTTCTCCGGCTTCATCGCAGTGGCGTAGATGTCGCGCGGGCCCGGGTACAACCGCTCGCTGAGCATGTTCTCCAGCGGCGACACCGATGGGTGGGCCGAGTCGTTGGTGAGGATGACGAACGCGCGCGCACGCAGCGCGCGCACGCAGGCCGGGCCCATCGCATCCGCATACGCATGATGGTTGGCCACCGCCACGTCGACCGAGCCGACCATCTGCGCCACCGGAGTTTCCACGTCGCGCCAGGGATCGTCGCCGTAGTAGTTGATGCTGTTGGAGAGGTCGCCGCCGCTGTAGTAGGTGAAGGCGCCGTAGTGCAGGCGCAGCGCGGCCGAGCACTGGTTCTCGGTCGGCACGGCGCCTGGCGGGAACAGTGCGCGCGTGCGTTCGCCATCGCCGGTCCACAGCTCGCCATTGACCACCAGGTTGCGGATGGCGAAGTCCGGGTACGCGGCGGCATCGCGACGCAACCGCAACTGGTCGGCGGCGCCGGCACGGAAGCGTTCGACCCGTGCGCCATGCCCGCGCTGCTGCTCGATGAAGGCGCGGTAGTTGCGCTGGTTGGGATCGTCCAGCGCTTGCGGATACGCATAGTCCGGGTAGCCGCGATCCAGATAGCGGCGGATCGGCAGCCACTGCGCCACGTCGGTCACGCCGGTCAAGGCGTAGTGCCCGCCCGGCGCCAGCGGCGTGTCCGGCAGGCACTCGCCCATGTGGTCGCGGTGAAAGTGGGTGAGCACGAAGTCGTCGAGTTCGTGGCGGCCGGCCTGCGCCAGATGGCGGTGGGCATAGCGGCCGACCCACTCGCCCGGGCGGCGGCTGGCGTTGGGCAACTCGTCGATCAGGTACTTGTCCAGGCCGTCGATGGCGCCGGCGTCGATCATCATCGCGGTGCCGTCGGGGCACACGATCAGGGTCGCGTTGCCGCGGCCGGTGCCGATGTGGTGGATGTCGAGCATGCCCGGGGTCCAGCCGCCGAGCGGTTCGCGGATGCGATCGACGGATGCGGCAGGGGCGGCCGCGGCGCGCTGCGCCCACCCCGGCAGTGGCAACATGCCGGCGGCGAGCGCCGTGCCGAGGCCACCGAGGAAGCGGCGGCGCGTAAGGTGCGAAGAAGGCATCGAAGGGTCCTGGCAGATCAAGGAAAGCGGCAGGCGTGACGTCGCCGCGCGCTGGCGGCGACGCACGCATGGCGCACGGCGTGGTTCACCAGGCCCATTGCAGCGAGGCGACGTAGCTGCGGCCGAAGATCGGCCGACCCACGGTCGCGTCCGCTTGCACCAGGTCGCCGGACACGCCGGGCGCGCGCGCATTGCCTTCGGTGAGACCATGCGCATCGGTGACGTTGGTGCACAGCAGTTGCGCACTGAGGTTGGCGTCGAGCTGCAGATGCAGGCCCAGGTCCAGCGTGCGATAGGCCGGCAGCACGCTGGCGTTGGTGAAGTCCTGGAAGCGTCGACCGATGCCGAACCAGGTAGCGTAGGCGCGCGCTTCCACCTCGCCGACCTGGAAGCGGTAGCTCGGCTGCAGCGACCAGCTGTACTTGGGCACGCGCGGGATCTCGTTGTCGACCAGGGAAGCGCCGGACAGCCCGCTGAAGGTGTCGGCGCCGCTGATGCGCGGGTCCTGCAGCGTCACCGAACCGGTCAACTCGACGCCGTCGAGCGGCCGCCACGTACCCTCGAATTCCACGCCCTTGGTGCGCGTGTCGATCAGCAGCGGTACGTTGACCAGCAGGCCACTGGCATTGGCGACGTAGGTGCTGGAATTGAGCGACTTGAAGTCGCTGTAGAAGCCGATCAACACCAGCTCCAGCGGCCGCGAGGCGTACTTCACCCCGAGTTCGGCCTGGCGGATCGGCGTCACCGGCGTGGCGCGGCCGTCGGGCATGCGTCCACCGATGCCGGCGACCACGTTGCCCCATTGCTCGCTCAGCCGCGGGAAGCTGAAGCTCTCGGTGTAGCGGGCGAAGGCATTGACCGGGTCGGCGATCTTGTAGGAGGCGCCGAGCGTCCACGAGGTGCCGGGCATGTCCTTGCTGTAGGGCACGCTGCCGACCAGGCCGGTGACCGTGCGCGCGGCCAGCGGGCCGCTGCCAGCGATGGTCTGGGTGCCGATCACACCGCGGTTGCCTTCCTCGCGCCGCCACACCCGGCGGATACCGGCGTCCACCTGCCAGGCGTCGTCCAGCTTCCAGGTATCGGCCGCGTACAGCGCGGTGGCGGTGCCGTGGCTGTCGCCGATCAGGTCGCCGCTGCCGTACGCGGTGAAGCCGTTCTCGGTCAGGCTGCCCAGCACCTGCCCGGCGGCGTTCAGCGCCTGGATGTCCAGCGCGTCGGGATTGCTCTTCACGTCGGTCAGCAGTGCGTTGCCGAGTTGCGCCTGGCGCAGCGTGAAGCGGCTGACGCTCAGGCCCATGGTGATGTCGTGGCTGCCGCCGCCGGCCAGGTCGAACAGCCGGCCCAGGCGCAGGTCGTTGACGAGGTCGCTGTAGTGGGTCTGCGTGCTGGACCAGGTGTTGATCATCGCCAGGCCGGCGGTGGAGGCCGGATCGAACGGCGTGTTGCTGCCGGCCAGCACGTAGCGCAGCGACGCAGTGCCCGGGAAGGCCGCGCGCGCCGCGCCCAGCCGCGAGGCGAGCAGCGCCGCCGCATCGGTCGGCGCGCCGTTGAACAGCGCATTGAAACCGACGTCGCCGTTGACGTAGCGCGCCCTGTCGCTGAGTCGCCAGCCGTTGGCGAATTCGGTGTCGCCGCCGATGGTCAGGGTGCGCGTGACCGGATGCACGCCATCGGCCAGGTCGCGCGTCTCCACGCCGTTGCCGCCAGCGCCGTCGAGGGTGCGGAAGGCGACGTGGCGGAAGCTGGCGCTGTTGAGCGTGCCGGTGCCCGGATCGATCAGCGCGCTCAGCGACTGGCCATTGCGGGGGTCGGCAAGCGGGATCGCGCTGTAGAACACGCCGCGGTCGTTGAGATACTTGAAGTCGGCGAAGATCTTTCCGAAATCGAACTTGTAGGTGCCGCCGACCTTGAACTGCACGCCCTGGTTGCCGTTGCCGAAGCCCGGATCGCGCAGGCCGTCGCCCTGTCGGTAGAAGCCGCTGACCGCGTACTGCAGCGCGTCGTTGCCCTTGACCGGACCGGAGGCCACGCCGTCGATGCGGGCCAGCGCATCGGCGCCGCCGGTCAGCTTGACCGCGCCGCTGGGCGTGTCGGTGCCGTGGTTGGTGATGAAATTGAGCACGCCGCCGGATGCATTGTTGCTGTAGATCGGCGCGGTACCGCCCCGCACCACTTCGGCATCGGTGGTGCCCAGGTCGAGTCGGTAGACCTCGTCGATCTGCAGTTGCCGCTCGTAGTTGGATTCGAACAGCGGCAGGCCGTCCTCGAGCACGTCGAGCAGACGGAAGCCGGACCACGGCAGGCCGCGGATCACCACGTTCTCGCCACCGGCCTCGCCGCCGGAATTCTCCACGGTCACGCCCGGCACCGAGCGCAGCAGGTCGACCACGCTGCGCGGCGCCTGCCGCGCGATCGCCTCGGCGCCGACCGTGGACACCGCGTACGGCGCCAGGAACTTCGGCTGCTGGGTGGCGGTGCCGGTGACCACCACCCGGTCCAGGTCGATCGCATCGGCGACGGCGGGCGCGGGTGCGGCGACGCTGGCCGCGGGCATCGCGGTGGCCTGCACGATCACTGTGTCGCCGTCCAGGCGGAAGCCCAGGTCGGTGCCGCGCAGCAGGCCGCTGAGCGCCTGCCGCGGGTCGCCGGCGACGCTGCCGCCGGGGCTGCGCTTGTCGCGCAGCAGCGCCGGATCGGCGATCACCTGCAGGCCCGTGGCGCGCGAGAACGCGGCGAGGGTGGCGCCGAGGTCGCCGGGCGGCAGGGTCGCGGCGGCCGGCGTCGCGGCGGCGGCCGACGGTGCGATGGCGGGCAGCGCCACCAGCGCCGCCAGGGCAGCGGCCAGCGCGGTGGCGCGCGGAGAACGGAGGGCACTACGGAAGGAGCGGCGGGGCGGCATGAGCAAGGTCGTCGTCGGGTCGCCAACGTGGCGTGGCAAAGGACAAAGACGCCGCGACGCGCCGATCCCGACAGGGGATTGCATGAATTTTTTGTGACGCGTCGCAGCACCGCACGGTCGCGTGCCCGGCGAACCGGCCGCGAGGACAGGCGCCGCGCGCCGTCGCGTGCAGCATCGCGTTGCCCTGACGACGCCGGCGCCGGCAGCCAGACCCGGCACGTCGCGCCTGCCCGCGCGCGCGACGCCGCGACGGCAACGGCAACGGCAACTACTGTGGCGCGGCGGCGCGTTCCACGCGGATGCCGTCGGCGCGCCGCTGCAGCTGCAGCGGATACAGCTGCGCCAGATGCATAAGGGTCTGCTCCGGCCGGTCCAGGCGGAAACGCCCGGACACCTGCAGCGCACCCAGCGCGGGATCGGCGAGCACGATCGGCTGCGGCGAGCGCCGGTTGAGCCGCTCGATCAGCCGCGCCAGCGGAATGCCGGCGGTCTGCAGCCAGCCCTCGCGCCAGTCGCCGGCCTGCGGATCAAACCGCGTCAACGCGCCCAGGCCGGTGCCGGCCGTGTCGATGCGCATGCCGGCCGCCAGCACCTGGTGCGCGGCGCCGTTGTCGATCTCCACCCGCCCCGAATACACCGACAGCTCGCTGGTGGCGCCATCGCGCGCCAGGTTGAAGACGGTGCCCAGCACCTGCACCCGCGCCGGGCCCAGATTCACCTGGAACGGGCGCTGCGGATCGTGGGCGACGTCGAAGAACACCTCGCCGCGCTCCAGCGCCACCTCGCGCCGCTGCGCGCGCAGTTGCACCCGGACCCGGCTGGCACCGTTGAGGGTGAGCACGCTGCCATCGTCCAGGCGCAGCACCCGGGTCTGTCCGGGCGCGGTCGTGGCCACGATCGGCGCCGGATCCGGGTGCAGCCGCGGCCACAACAGCACCGCCAGCAGCGCCAGGCCGGCCGCCCATGCCGCCAGCGGCCGCCAGCCGCGACGGCGCGGACGCTGTGCCGCGGGCACCGGCGCAGCGCCGGCAGACGCTGCCACCGCGCGTGAAGCGGGCACGCGGGCGGCGGCCGGCGCAACGGTGGCCACGGCCGGCGCGTCCGTCGGCGCGGCGTAGGCGGCAAGCGCCTCCAGCAGCGCCGCATCGTGGGCCAGCGCCCACAGCGCATCGAAGGCGGCGCGGTGCGCCGGATCGGCCGCCAGCCACTCGGCCAGGCCCGCTGGATCGCCGCCCGCCGTGGCCAGGGCGCGCGCGACCCAGTCAGCCGCGGCATCCTGCACCGCGTCATCGGCGGCGGCGTTGCCCTGCCTCATGCCGCATCCTCCGGGCCACGCCGACCCGCCGCGGGCGGCGGCACCGCGTCGCCACGCGCCACCGTCTCCTGCAGCCAGCGCAGGCCGCGGCTGACATGCTTCTCCACCGCCGCCTCGCTCAGGCCCAGCGCCTCGCCGATCTCGCGATAGCTCTGCCCGCGCAGGCGGCTGCGCACGAACACCTCGCGGCGCAGCGGCGGCATGCCCTGCAGCGCGCGGGCGAAGGTCTCCACGCGTTGCCGCTGCATCGCCGCCTCCTCCACGCCCGGAGCCGGGCTGGGCACTTCGTCGTCGATGGGCTCGGTGCGCTGGCGCTGGCGCCGGCGCAGGTGGTCGTGCAGCAGGTTCAGGGCGATCGCCCTGGCCAGCGCGGCCAGGTCGGTCACCGCGTGGTCGCGTGCGTACACGACCACGCGCAGGAAGGTCTCCTGCACCAGGTCCTCGGCCAGCGACCAGTCGCCGGTGCGGCGGAACAGGAAGCGCTGCAACGCCGGCCGGTGCTGGTCCAGCCGATGCGGATCGAGTTGGCAGACCGGGGCGACCATGACCGCTCGCAGAGGCTGGGCGAGCGCAGCTTATAGCGCATCGGCATGCCACCGCGATGACCGGCATGCGGTGCGGCCGCCGCCGGCGCGCGCGTAAAACGCGCACAAAAAAAAAGAGCCCCGCATCGCTGCGGGGCTCCTTTCGACTGCGTGGAACGGGTCGACCGAGGCCGGCTGGATCAGAAATCCATGCCGCCCATGCCGCCCATGCCGCCGCCCATGCCGCCCGGAGCGGCCGGCTCTTCCTTCTTCGGGGCCTCGGCCACCATCGCTTCGGTGGTGATCATCAGGCCGGCGATCGAGGCGGCGTTCTGCAGCGCCGAACGGGTCACCTTGGTCGGATCCAGGATGCCGAACTCGACCATGTCGCCGAACTCGCCGTTGGCGGCGTTGTAGCCGAAGTTGCCGCTGCCTTCCTTGACCTTGTTGAGGATCACGGACGGCTCTTCGCCGGCGTTGGTGACGATCTCGCGCAGCGGCGCTTCCATCGCGCGCAGCGCGATCTGGATGCCGTGGGTCTGATCTTCATTGGCGCCCTTCAGCTCGCCGATCGCGCTCAGCGCGCGCACCAGCGCCACGCCGCCGCCCGGGACCACGCCTTCTTCCACCGCCGCACGGGTCGCGTGCAGGGCGTCTTCGACGCGCGCCTTCTTTTCCTTCATCTCGATCTCGGTCGAGGCACCGACCTTGATCACCGCCACGCCGCCGGCCAGCTTGGCCACGCGCTCCTGCAGCTTCTCGCGGTCGTAGTCCGACGAGGTCTCTTCGATCTGCGCCTTGATCTGCTTGATGCGCGACTCGATCGCCGAGGTGTCGCCGGCGCCGTCGATGATGGTGGTGTTCTCCTTGGAGACCTGCACCTTCTTGGCGCGGCCCAGGTCCTTGATGGTCGCCTTCTCCAGCGCCAGACCCACTTCCTCGGAGATCACGGTGCCGCCGGTCAGCACGGCCATGTCTTCCAGCATCGCCTTGCGACGGTCGCCGAAGCCCGGGGCCTTGACCGCCACGACCTTGACGATGCCGCGGATGGTGTTGACCACCAGGGTCGCCAGCGCCTCGCCTTCCACTTCCTCGGCGACGATCAGCAGCGGCTTGCCGGCCTTGGCCACGCCTTCCAGCACCGGCAGCAGGTCACGCACGTTGGAGATCTTCTTGTCGTGCAGCAGCACGAACGGGTCGTCCAGGTCGGCCTGCTGGCTCTGCTGGTTGTTGATGAAGTACGGCGACAGGTAGCCGCGGTCGAACTGCATGCCCTCGACCACGTCCAGCTCGTTCTCCAGGCCCGAGCCTTCCTCGACCGTGATCACGCCTTCCTTGCCGACCTTCTTCATCGCGTCGGCGATGATGTTGCCGATCGACTCGTCGGAGTTGGCGGAGATGGTGCCGACCTGGGCGATGGCCTTGTCGTCGGCGGTGGGCTTGCTGATCTTCTTCAGCTCGGCCACGGCGGCCACGACGGCCTTGTCGATGCCGCGCTTGAGGTCCATCGGGTTCATGCCGGCGGCGACCGCCTTGGAACCTTCGCGGATCAGCGCCTGCGCCAGCACGGTGGCGGTGGTGGTGCCGTCGCCGGCGTTGTCGGAGGTCTTGGAAGCGACTTCCTTCACCATCTGCGCGCCCATGTTCTCGAACTTGTCGGCCAGTTCGATTTCCTTGGCGACGGAAACGCCGTCCTTGGTGATGGTCGGGGCGCCGAAGCTCTTCTCGAGCACGACGTTGCGGCCCTTCGGGCCCAGGGTGGCCTTGACGGCATTGGCGAGGATGTTGACGCCGCGCACCATGCGCGAACGGGCGTCTTCACCGAAACGGATATCTTTGGCAGCCATGTTGAGTTACCTCGGGAATAGGGAATGGAGAACAGGGAATAGGCAGATCAAGAGCGGGCGGTCGGGACGGGACGGAAATCGCGGGCGACGAAGGCGCCTGACCGATTCCCGATTCACCATTCCCGATTCCCGCGATCGGCGGCGCTCTTAGCCGACGATCGCCAGAACGTCGTCTTCGCGCAGCACCTTGTACTCGACGCCTTCGGCCTTGTAGCTGGAACCGGCGTACTGGCCGTAGATGACCTTGTCGCCGACCTTCAGCGCCGGGGCGCGGACGCTGCCGTTGTCCAGCGGCTTGCCGGCGCCGACGGCCACGACTTCACCCTTGGTGGACTTTTCCTTGGCCGAATCCGGGATCACGATGCCGCCGGCGGAGATTTCGTCGGCTTCGATCGGCTTGACTACGACGCGGTCGTGAAGCGGCTTGATGCTCATTGAGTGAGACCTCTTAAGTGATTGATTGGTCTAGGAAAGGCCGGCGATGTTAGCACTCGCCCATGACGACTGCCAGCAACGCTCGCGAAAAAACCCGGTAGCGCCGGGATGCGCCTGATGTAGTGCCGCGGCCAGGGCTTTCAAGGGCGGGAGGCAAAAAATTTTTGCCAGGAACGTGCATTCGGTGGCAAGCAGTGACCGAATCCCGTCACAGTGTCACAGAGGCAGGCTAGGCTGAGCGCGGACCCAGGGGGGGATCCGTCACCAAAAGGAGTTGTCGATGAAGCCATCCGCCGTTGCGCTGCCGCTGGCCTGCCTGCTCGCCCTTGCCGGGCCGGCCCAGGCCGCCGTATTCATCAATGAATTGCATTACGACGATGCCACCGCCGCCGGCGACACCGGCGAAGGCGTGGAGATCGTCGCCACCGCCGGGGAGAGCCTGAGCGGCTACCGCGTCTACCTGTACAACGGCAGCAACCCGGGGTCGGCCACCGTCTACGCCAACAGCGCGGTGCCGGCCGGCAACCTGGTCAGCTGCGGCGGGCAGGTGCGCATCGCCACCGTCAGCTACGCCAGCAACGGCATCCAGAACGGGCCCAACGACGGCCTGGCGCTGGTCGACGGCAACGGCAAGGTGGTGCAGTTCCTCAGCTACGAGGGCGCCATCACCGGCGGCGGCGGCCCCGCCGCGGGCATGACCAGCCAGAACCTGCCGGTCAGCGAGAGCAACAGCACCCCGGCCGGCACCTCGCTGCAGCTGCGCGGCAACGGCAGCGCCGCGGCCGACTTCAGCTGGAGCGACAGCGCCACCAGCACCTTCGGCGCCTGCAACAACGGCCAGACCTTCGCCGGCGGCGGCGGCGGCAACGCCGCGCCGACCGTGACCGCCACCACCCCGACCCAGGGCGCCACCGACTTCCCCGCCGCCGGCGACCTGGCGGTGACCTTCAGCGAGACGGTGAGCCTGGCCAGCGGCGCGTTCGGCCTGAGCTGCCAGCAGTCCGGCAGCGTGGCGCTGACCTATCCCAGCAGCGGCACCCAGTTCGCGCTGTCCACCAACACCGCGCTGAAGGCCGGCGAGAGCTGCACCCTGAGCATCGTCGCCGCACGCGTGAGCGATGCCGACGGCGCGCATCCGGCGCAGGATCGCAGCGTCGCCTTCAACGTCGCCAGCGGTTCGGGCGGCGGCGGCAATGGCGCCGGCACCTACTATTCGCGGGTCAACACCTCCAGCCCCAGCCAGTTGCGCTGCTCGCTGCACGAGACGATCAAGGGCCACACCGTCTATCCGTACAGCAGCAGCTCCGGCACCGATACCTGGGCCATCCTGGAGATCGCCGACGAGGATCCGAACAACGGCCAGCGCGTGCTCGACGCCTACCGCAACCGCAGCTATGCCAAGGGCACCGACCGTGCCGGCAGCGGCAGCGGCCTGAAGTACAACCGCGAGCACAGCTGGCCGAACTCGCTGGGCTTCGGCACCGCCACCGGCAACAAGGGCCTGCCCTACGCGCCGTACACCGACACCCACATGCTGTACCTGACCGACGCCACCTGGAACGCCGACCGCGGCAACAAGCCCTACGCCAAGTGCGACAGCAACTGCGGCGAGCGCGCCACCGAGGCCAACGCCGGCTTCGGCGGCGGCAGCGGCCGCTACCCGGGCAATTCCAACTGGGTGCGCACCCCGGACGGCAACAGCGGCACCTTCGAGGTGTGGGACCACCGCAAGGGCGACATGGCGCGTGCGGTGATGTACATGGCGATCCGCTATGAGGGTGGCGTGGATGCCAAGACCGGGCAGTCCGAGCCGGACCTGGAGCTGACCGACGACCGCAGCAAGATCGTCAAGACCTCGTCCTCGCCGGCCTACATGGGCCTGCTGTCGACCCTGATCGCGTGGAGCCAGCAGGATCCGCCGGACGATGCCGAGCGCGCCCGCAACGAGGTGATCTACAGCTTCCAGGGCAACCGCAACCCGTTCATCGACCACCCGGAGTGGGCGACCTCGTCGCTGTTCACTTCCGCCAAGCCGGCCAGTTGCCAGTTGCTCAACTGAGCCGTGGTGCCTCGCCCGCTGCATTTGCAGCGGGCGGGGATGATCAGCCATTCGACTGCTGAAAAACCCGGGATTCGGGATTGGAGATTCAGAGCGGCGCCGGCTTTCCCCGCGGGCGCCGCCAAAGCGCGGCCGGCATCCCTATACTGTCGGCCGCATGTCCGCGCCCGCCCTCCGCTTGCTGCTCAGCACCTGCCCCGATCCGGCCAGCGCCGCGCGGGTCGCCCAGGCGCTGGTCGACGAACGCCTGGCCGCCTGCGTCAGCGGCCTGCCCGGCGTGCAGTCCACCTATCGCTGGCAAGGCGAGGTGGAACAGGGCGAGGAGGTGCTGCTGCTGATCAAGACCGCCGCCGACCGCCTGCCCGCGTTGCGGCAGCGGCTGTGCGCGTTGCACCCCTACGAGGTCCCCGAACTGGTCGAACTCGAGGTGACAGGCGGCCTGCCGGCCTACCTGCAGTGGGTGCATGCCGAAACCCGTGAGGAACCGTAAGCCGATGACCCTGCTGCACCGCCTCGCCGCCCTGTGCCTGCTGGCCGTGGCCGCCTTCCCCGCCCTGGCGATCAGCGAAAAGGACCTGCTGCCGGTGGACCAGGCCTTCGCGCTGAGCGCACAGGCACCCGAACGCGGCCGCATCGCGCTGCACTGGGACATCGCCAAGGGCTACTACCTGTACCGGCACCGCATCGCGGTGAAGGTGATCGGCGGCTTCAAGCCCAACCCGACCCTGCAGTTGCCGGCCGGCCACAAGAAGACCGACCCGTACTTCGGCGAGGTGGAGACCTACCGCGACGAACTAAACGCGGTGCAGAGCGGCGTCGCCGATCCCGGCACCAGCCGCGTGCAGCTGGAGGTGCGCTACCAGGGCTGTGCCGATGCCGGCGTGTGCTATCCGCCGCAGAAGCGCCTGCTCGAGGTGACCCTGCCGGCCGCCACGGCCGCCACCGATCCCGCACCGGCACTGCCGCCGCCGGCCGCGACGGGCGGGCTGCCGGGCAGCGGCCCGGGCGCGGGCAACGGCGCCAAGCCGCTGTTCGGTCCCGGCCCCGGCACCGCGGCGGTGCAGGGCCTGCCGCTGCCCTCGGACCAGGCATTCCAGTTCGAAGCCATCGTCGGCGACGGCAATACCCTGCTGCTGCGCTTCACCCCGGCGCCCGGCTATTACCTGTATCGCGACCGCACCGCGCTGGCGCTGGAGGGCGCGCCCGGCATCCGCACCGGCATGCCGCGCTGGCCCAAGGGTAGCTCGCACCAGGACGAACACTTCGGCAACGTGGTGGTGTACTTCGACCAGACCGAGGTCACCGTGCCGCTGCAGCGCCAGCGCGCCGACGCCACCACCGCGACCCTGGTGGCGACCTTCCAGGGCTGCCAGACCGACGGCATCTGCTACCCGCCGATGACCCGGCGGGTGAAGCTGGCGCTGCCCAAGGGCACCGTCACCCCGGCCGACCAGGCCGAGGTCAGCCCGCTGCTGGTGACGCCGCTGGACAGCCGCCAGACCGACGCCAACGACGCGGCCGCGGCCACGGCCGCCGATGCCCTGCCGGCGACGCCGGACGCCTCGGCGCACAACGCCGCGCGCAGCGCCGCACCGCCGCCGGCCACGCAGAACCTGCTGTGGATCCTGCTGCTGGCGCTCGGCGGCGGCCTGCTGCTGAACCTGCTGCCGTGCGTGCTGCCGATCCTGTCGCTGAAGGTGCTGGGCCTGGCGCAGAGCGGCGAGAGCCGCGGCCGCGCCCGCAGCCATGCGCTGTGGTACACGCTGGGCGTGCTCGCCTCCTTCGCCGTGGTCGGCGGCATCGCCGTGGCCGCGCGCCTGCTGTGGGGCTTCCAACTGCAGCGCCCGGGCTTCGTCGCGGTGCTGGTGTACCTGATGTTCGTGGTCGGGCTGAGCCTGTCGGGCGTGTTCACCCTCAGCGCCAACCTCGGTGGCGTCGGCCAATCGCTGTCCACGCGCAGCGGCCCGGTCGGCGACTTCTTCACCGGCGTGCTGGCCTGCGTGGTGTCCAGCGCCTGCATCGGCCCGTTCATGGGCCCGGCGCTGGGCTATGCGCTGACCGCGCCGCCGGCGATGGCGATGCTGGTGTTCCTGACCCTGGGCCTGGGCCTGGCGCTGCCGTTCCTGCTGATCGGCTTCGTGCCGTCGCTGGCCAGGCGCCTGCCCAAGCCGGGCGCGTGGATGGAGACGCTCAAGCAGGTGCTGGCGTTCCCGATGTACCTGAGCGCGATCTGGCTGCTGTGGGTGCTGGGCAAGCAGCGCGGCGTGGACGCGGTGGCGCTGCTGCTGATCGGCGCCACCCTGCTGGCGCTGGGCCTGTGGTGGTTCGAGCGCGCGCGCTGGCGCGACCACAAAACCGGCATGCGCCTGGCCGCCGTGCTGCTGCTGGCCGCGCTGGTGCCGGCCTGGGGCGTGACCCGGCTGCCGCCGCCCAGCGCCAGCGTCGAGCGCAACACCGTGGCCTATTCGCCGCAGATGCTCGACCGCCTGCGCACCGACAACCGCGTGGTGTTCGTCAACATGACCGCCGACTGGTGCGTCACCTGCAAGGCCAACGAACGCAACGTGTTCGACAGCGACGCGTTCCGCGACACCATCAAGCGGGTGGACGCGGTGTACATGAAGGGCGACTGGACCAACGAGGATCCGCGCATCAGCGCCTTCCTCGCCGAGCACAAGGCGGTGGGCGTGCCGCTGTACGTGGTCTATGGCCCTGGCGCGCCGCCGACGGTACTGCCGCCGGTGCTGAGCCAGGCGGTGGTCGAGGACGCCCTGCTGCGCGCGGCGCGATGACCCCCGCCAGCGCGCGCCTGCTGGCGGTCGCCGCGGTGGCGGCGGTGCTCGGCGTGGCGGCGGCGCACTGGTGGGAACGGCGGACGCCGGCGCTGGCCCCGGCAACGTCCGCCACGGCCAGCGGCCATGCGGGCGCGCCGCCGGTCGCCGCGGCGCGCCCGGGCGATCCCGCCCCGGCGCTGCGCCTGCCCACGCTCGACGGCGGCCACCTGACCCTGGCGCAGTTCCGCGGCCGGCCGCTGCTGGTCAACGTCTGGGCGAGCTGGTGCGAACCCTGCGTGCGCGAGATGCCGGAACTGGACCGGCTGGCCCGCGCGCAGCCGGCCGACGGCCTGCAGGTGCTGGGCATCGCCCTGGACCGTGCCGAAGACGCGCGCGACTTCCTGCAGCGGGTGCCGATCGGCTACCCGATCACGCTGGAGACGCCCGGCCCGGCCGACGCCAGCGTGCGCCTGGGCGACACCCAGGGCCTGCTGCCGTACAGCGTGCTGATCGACGCCGACGGCCGCATCGTCAGGCAGAAGCTCGGCCCGTTCGCGCCGGGCGAAGTGGAGGGCTGGGTGGGCGGCGGCGCGCAGCCGTCACGCTAGCCGGCGAACGCTGGACGCGCTCGCGCAGGAGCGGCTTCAGCCGCGACCAGGCATTACCGGTAACGCCCGGTCGCGGCTGAAGCCGCTCCTACGCGGGCAGTGCGGGCAGCGCACGCGTGCGGATCCGGCACTAGAACGCCAGCCGCTGCGGCGCATCGCCACTGGCGCCACCATCGGCGGTCCGCGCCTGCGCCAGCGTCGCCAGTTCCTCGGCCAGGCGCTGCGCGGCGGCGCGCAGTTCCGGCACCGCGGTGATTTCCCACAGGCCGCCGCGCAGCAGCGGCCCCAGGCAGTACAGGCCAGCGACCGGCGTCGCGTACCCGCAGCCGCGGATCGACGACCACCCCCAGGCCCAGCGGATCGGCCTGCAGCAGGCCGGCCTCGCGCAGCGCCGCGACCAGCGGATGGCTGGTGCGGGCGACATCGGTATCCAGCCCGGTGGCGCGGATCAGCACGTCGAACTGTTCGGTGCGCGCGCCGCGGTCGGCGCGGTCGCGGATCACCGCCTCCACCGCGTCCTCGCCCAGGCGCGCGCGCAGCAGGCGGCCGGCGCGGATCCGCAACTGCCCCTGCTGCTGCATCTGCGCCAGCGCGGTGGCTGCGGCCGGCGCCAGGCGGTGCCGCGCCACCTCCCAGTACGGCCGCAGGTGGCGCAGGAAGCGCGCGCGTGCCGCCGGCGCCAGGCCGCTCCAGAACGGCTGCAGATGCGGACGCAGCGCATCCACCACGCAGCGCCAGTCCTCCACCACCGTGGTCAGTTGCCGCAGGCTGCGCACCAGGCCGCGCAGGTCATGGCCGCGCAGCGCCTGCACCACGCTGGGCGGCAGGCTCACCGGCGCGCCCGGCTGAAGCAGATGCGCCTGCGGCGCCAGGCCGCGCCGCGACAGGGCGGTGATCGCGCCGCGGTGGCCGCGCCGGCGCAGGGTCAGGGCCACGTCGGCCATGGTCAGGCCGGTACCGACCAGCAGCAGCCGCGCCTGCGGCGGCACCGTGTCGAGCACGCCGTCCTGCCACGGCCAGCCGATGTAGCGCCGGTGCACCGCCAGGCGCGGGCCCACGCCCGGCAGCGCCGCCGGCGGCAGTGCGCCGATCGCCAGCACCACCACGTCGCTGACGAAATCCTCGCCATTGGCCAGGAACACGCGGAAGCCGTGCGGATCGCGCTCCAGCGCCACCGCCTCCTGCGCCAGCGGCACCACCTCGGCGGCCGAGTCGGCCAGGGCGGCCGCCAGGTGCTGCTCCAGGTACTGGCCGTACTGCAGCCGCGACAGGAACGCCATGCCCTGCGCCGCATCCAGGTGCAGCGCCGCGGCGAAGCCGCCGGGATCCTGCGGATCCACGCCCAGGTCCTTGGCGCGCACGTTCAACAGGTGCTCCGGCCGCGCCGCGCCATAGGCGACGCCGCGGCCGAAGGTGTCGGCCATGCCGACCAGGGTGATGCGGCTGGCGGTGCCCTGGCGGGCCAACGCGGCGGCCAGCACGTTGCCGCAGAATCCTGCGCCGATGATCGCAATTCGCATGGCACGCACCTTGGCCGCTCGGGGCATCCTTTGTGCCTGGGATGCGGCGCGCGGGTGTAAATCGCAGGTTAATGCGTGCGCTGTGCGGCATGGCGATCGGGCATCAGCACATGGGCGATGCCCATGAGCGAGCCGGGACACCGGCGCGCGGACCGCGCCGATCCGCCGCGGCCCGCCGTCTCGCTCGCTAGCGCGCCGGCGGGCTTTCCACCAGGCCGGGCGCATCGGCGATGAAGGTATCCAGCACGCCGTCGGCGACCTTGACCGGGCCGCCGAAGCGGGTCGCGCCGGGAATGGAGGGAATCGCCTCCGCTTGCGCGGCGAGCTGCCTGGCCGCAGCGAAGGCCTGCCCGGCCGCCGGATCGGAGGCCAGTGCCTGGTTCAGCCCGTCCACGCTCCGGCGCAGCGCGCGGCCCCACAGCGCGGTCGCGTCCAGCCATGGCGCTGCCTCGGCCACGAACGCGCCGGTGGTGGTGCCGGCACGGATGCGCTGCGGTGCCGCCACCAGGTCGTCGGCGGCGCGGCCCAGCGCGGCCAGCGCCGCACTGCGGGCGGCCGGATCGCCGTCGGCCAGCGCGTCGCGGGCGGCGTCGATCAACGCCTTGAGCCGCGGCGCCTGCGGCTGCCAGGGCAGATGGCCGAAGGTCGGTGCCAGGTGCTGGGTGTCGAAGAAGGTCAGCAGCGCGTCGGCGACCTGCACATCGCCGCCGGCCAGGTCGCGCGCGGCCGCGCGCCAGGTGCGCGGCGCGTCGTAGCCGCGGTCGTTCCAGGCGAAGGCGAGCAGCCCGGCCACCGCCGGCCGGCTGGCCACTTCCTGGTTCATCGGGTTGGACACGATGCCGCTCAGCTCCGTCGACAGCCCGGCCTGGCGGCGGTCGTACGGCGCCAGCAGCAGGCGCCCGGCGGTCTCGGCGAAGTCGTTGACCGGATAGTTGTCCCACAGCAGGGTCTTGCGCCCGAACGCCTTGGTGGCGTTCTTCGCGTCGCTCACCGAGATCGACGCCGGAACCACGTCGGTTCCGGTCCACTGCACCACCACGCGCGGATCCAGCGCCTTGCGCAGCGTCGCCTTATACGGCGACTCGGTGACGTTGAAGTACTCGGTCGGCACCATGATCAGCGCGCCGTGGCCGGCCGCGGCGATGTCCGCCTGCACCGCGTTGAGCAACCGCGCCTGCGCGGTAGCCGCGGCCTGCTCGCCGGCCGGGCCGAATGCGGTGGCGTCGCCGGGGCAGTTCCACTTGGTGTATTCGATGTCGTCGAAGGCGATGTAGAAGCTGCGCACGCCGCGCGCGCGCAGCGCGGCGAACTTGCGCCGGATCGCCTGCAGGTCGGCCGCATCGCTGTAGCAGATCGACGGCCCCGGCGAGAGCGCGTAGACGAAGTTGATGTGCTCGCGGTTGGCGACCGCGGCCAGCTTGCCCAGCGCCGCCAGCGTGGCCGCCGGGTAAGGCGCGCGCCAGCGGTCGCGCGCGAACACGTCGTCCTTGGGACTGTAGATGTAGGTATTGGCCTTGAACCGCGCCAGGAACGCCAGGTGCGCGGCGCGCTCGTCCATGCTCCAGGGCTTGCCGTAAAAACCCTCGATCGTGCCGCGCACCGGCATCGCCGGCGCGTCGGTCACCGCCACCGCGGCGATGCGCCCGGGCGCGACCAGTTGCCGGAAGGTCTGCGCCGCGTGGTACAGGCCGGCGCCGTCGCGGCCGGCCAGCACGATCCGCGTGCCACCGCCGCTGGCCACGCTGCCCAACGCATAGCCTTCCGCGCGTTCCGGCACGTCCAGGTCGACGGCGGCCAGCGCATCGCGCACCGGCGCCGCGTCGACGGTGCCGAGCACCACCGACACCGCCTGCGGGTCGTGCGGCAGCGTGCTGGCGCGGCGGATGCGGGAAACCCCGGCCTCGCGCAACACCGCGCGCACCAGCGCGTCGGTGGCCGGGTCGGCCTTGCCGGCCTGCACCAGCACCACCGATGGCCCCAGCGGCAATTCCGGCCCGAGCAGGCGCAGCGCGGTCGGCGCCGGGTACACCGCCGGCAGCGTCGCCGGCACCGCCGCCAGCGCGGGTGCGGTCGCCCCGGCCAGCAGCGCGAACGCCAGGATGTGGCGGCCAAGGCCGCAACGGCCAATACGCTCGGTTCGCATGCGCCTACCCTCGACTGGTATTTCAGTGATTTTGAAATGGTATATACCACTTCCACCGGCGCGTCGACGCGCGGTGGCGATGGCGCTGCACTGTGGCCGTCCCATGCTGCAGCGACACTTGCATGGTCCGCGCAAGATGCGACATAACCGCAGGCAGTGGCGCGGCCCGTTGTCCGCACGCCATGCCCGGCCGACGCGACGCAGGCCGGCGAAAAATCAAACATTTGTTTAAAACACCCGCAACTTCGCCGAACTGGACAGCAATGCCGGCTTCGCGCAGACTGCCGCCCTTTCCGCTGCTTTGTTCCCGATGGCGCGACTGCTGCTGCTGCATGGCCCCAACCTCAACCTGCTCGGCACCCGCGAGCCGGGCGTATACGGCCATGCCACCCTGGCGCAGATCGATGCCGCGCTGCTGGCCCAGGCCAGCGCCGCCGGTCACGCGCTGGAGAGCCTGCAGTCCAACGCCGAGCACGTGCTGGTGGACCGGGTGCAGGCCGCGCGCGGCGACGGCACCGCCTTCATCCTGATCAACCCGGCGGCCTTCACCCATACCTCGGTGGCGCTGCGCGACGCGCTGGCGGCGGTGGCGATCCCGTTCATCGAGATCCACCTGTCCAACCCGCACAGCCGCGAGCCGTTCCGCCACCACAGCTATTTCAGCGACCACGCGGTCGGCGTGGTCTGCGGCTTCGGCGCCGACAGCTACCGCTATGCGATGGACGCGGCGCTGACCCGCCTGGGAGCGGCCGCATGAGCCGCGCCCACGCCCGACCGGCACCGCATACCCCCGTCTGAGTCCCCGGGCCGCGCGCCCGGTCTTTTTCAAAGTCACCTCACGAGGCCGTTATGGATCTCCGCAAAATCAAGAAACTGATCGACCTGCTGGAAGAATCGAATCTCGCCGAGATCGAGATCAAGGAAGGCGAGGAAAGCGTGCGCCTGGCGCGCACCCCCAAGGGCATGACCGCCAGCGCGCCGCAGTACGTGGCCGCCGCCCCCGCGGCCGCGCCGGCCGCCGCCGCGCCGATGCCGATGAGCTCGCCCACCGAAGCTTCCACCGGCGGCAGCGCCAAGCCCGGCAACGCCCTGCCCGAGGGCCACGTGCTGCGCGCGCCGATGGTCGGCACCTTCTACACCTCGCCGGCCCCGGACAAGCCGGCCTTCGTCAGCGTCGGCCAGGCGGTCAAGGCCGGCGAGACCCTGGCGATCATCGAGGCGATGAAGATGTTCAACCCGATCGAAGCCGACGTCTCCGGCACCATCGTCGCGATCCTGGGCGAAAGCGGCCAGCCGGTGGAGTTCGACCAGCCGTTGTTTGTGATTGGCTGAGACGCCGGGAATCGGGAGTGGAGAATGGGGAATCGTCAAAGCGACCGCACGAGCGGCTCGACGTCTGGCGCGACTCCATGGATCTGGTGGAAATGATCTATCGCCTCTCCGAGACGTTTCCGGCGACGGAACGTTTCGGGCTGACGGCGCAACTGCGCCGTGCAGCGGTCAGCATCCCCGCCAACATCGCCGAAGGCGCGGCGCTCCACTCCCGAATACCTGCGTTTTCTGTCGATCGCACGTGGCTCGCTGTCCGAGGCCAGCACGCACCTGCAGATCGCGCGCCGACTCGACTACACCCCCGACATCGCGGCACTCGACGGATTGATCGATACGATCTTCGCCAAACTGACCGCATTGATGAATGTTCTGAGCAAGCGCGGAGATTGACGATGCACGCCGTCCTCCATTCCCGATTCTCCATTCCCAATTCCCGGCCTTCCCATGCTCGATAAAGTCGTCATCGCCAATCGCGGCGAAATCGCGCTGCGCATCCTGCGCGCGTGCCATACGCTCGGCATCCGCACGGTCGCGGTGCATTCCACCGTGGACCGCAACCTCAAGCACGTGGCCATGGCCGACGAGTCGGTGTGCATCGGCCCGGCGCCCTCCTCGGAGAGCTACCTCAACATCCCGGCGCTGATCGCCGCGGCCGAGGTCACCGACGCCCAGGCCATCCACCCCGGCTACGGCTTCCTGTCGGAGAACGCCGACTTCGCCGAGCGCGTGGAGCAGTCCGGCTTCATCTTCATCGGGCCCAAGGCCGACACCATCCGCCTGATGGGCGACAAGGTCGAGGCGATCCGCGCGATGAAGGCCGCCGGCGTGCCGTGCGTGCCCGGCTCGGGCGGCCCGCTGGGCGAGGACATCGTCGCCAACACCAAGATCGCCCGCGAGATCGGCTACCCGGTGATCATCAAGGCCGCCGGCGGCGGCGGCGGCCGCGGCATGCGCGTGGTGCATTCGGAGGCCGCGCTGAAGGCCGCCATCGAGACCACCAAGTCCGAGGCCAAGGCCGCCTTCAGCAACGACCAGGTGTACATGGAGAAGTTCCTGGAGAACCCGCGCCACGTGGAGATCCAGGTGCTGGCCGACGGCCAGGGCGGCGCCATCCACCTGGGCGAGCGCGACTGCTCGATGCAGCGCCGCCACCAGAAGGTGGTGGAGGAAGCGCCGGCGCCGGGCATCACCGAGGAACTGCGCAACGAGATCGGCAAGGTCTGCGTGGACGCCTGCATCCGCATCGGCTACCGCGGCGCCGGCACCTTCGAGTTCCTGTTCGAGAACGGGCGCTTCTATTTCATCGAAATGAACACGCGCATCCAGGTGGAGCACCCGGTCACCGAGCGCATCACCGGCATCGACCTGGTCTGCGAGCAGCTGCGCATCGCCGCCGGGCACAAGCTCAGCATCAAGCAGAAGGACATCGTCCTGCGCGGCCATGCGATCGAGTGCCGCATCAACGCCGAGGACCCGGAAACCTTCATGCCCAACCCGGGCCTGATCACCGGCTTCCACCCGCCCGGCGGTCCCGGCGTGCGCGTGGACACGCACATCTACAGCGGCTACAAGGTGCCGCCGAACTACGACTCGATGATCGGCAAGCTGATCGTGCACGGCCCCGACCGCGAGACCGCGATCGCGCGCATGCGCGTGGCGCTGAGCGAGATGGTGGTGGACGGCATCAAGACCAACATCCCGCTGCAGCAGCGCATCATGCGCGACAAGGGCTTCCAGGCCGGCGGCCAGAACATCCACTACCTGGAAAAGCGTCTGGCCGAGCGCAAGAACAAGTCGATTGCGTTGGTTTGACAGCCGGGAATGGAGAAACGGGAATCGGGAATCGGCAGTGCCGGCTCCCGATTTTCGACGGAGAAGGCCGCGACCTCGCCGCAGGATCGGGACGGAACGAATAGGTCCCGGGAGCGAATGGGCTTCGATGCAGCGCGTCGGCGCCCGTCGCCGACATCGTTGCGACAACCACCGCGCAGTGCAATGAGGGGCCGGGAACCCGCTCTTGCGATTCCCCATTCCCGGTTCCCCACTCCCGGCTACTTCCCCTGCTGGGTTCCCGCCACCGGCTCCGCGCCCAGGCTCGAGGTCGGGCTGACGATCATCACCGTTTCGGTGGAGCCGTCCGGCCAGACGATCTGGAAGGTGCTGCCCGGGGCCAGGGTGGAGAACGGCATGCCGCTGTTGGCGCGGTAGATCGCCGCCACCTGCGCGGCGCCGGCGCGGCGCACGTCCGGCGCGGCGTGCGCGGTGGTCAGTTCGACCTTGGACAGGCCGCGGTAGCGCTGCTCGGCGGTGTCGATCAGCAACAGGCCCGCCGCCGCCGCCGAATAGGCGACGAAGGCCAGGACCCAGAACCAGAATTTGGCGCCGTGCAGCCATCGCCGGTAATTCATGAGCCTGCTCCCTTGCTGTCCACCAGTCGATTGACCATGTCGTTCATCGTGTCCGTGCCTTGCCGCGGCACCGCGGCGTCGTAAACAAAACTGCTGAAGTCCTGGGTGGGATCGCGCGAGCAGATCCCGCCGTTGGCGCAATAGCGGGTCATCAACTCGCTGTCCGGGCCGCAATCCAATCCCAGCCTGCAGGCGGCCAACTGCCAGGCCAATTCGGAAAACTGGGTGCCGGCCACGCTGCCGCCCAGGCTGTCGTCGCCGCTGGCGGCCAGGCCCATCGCCGGCGCCAACGCCACGTAGGCATCGGGATCGCCGGAGGCGCGCACCCGCGCGACCAGGTCGCGCTTGTACTCGGCACCGGCATGCAGCGGCTGGCCCAGCGCCAGCAGCGCCGCTTCGGCGGCCAGGTTGCCGCCGCGCGCGGCCTGCACGCGCTGGGCGACGATGGCCTGGCGGGTCAGGCCGTCGCCGGGCGCGAAGCCGGCGCAGCGGCGGCCGACGCGGGCGCGCGCCTGCACCATCTGCGCCGAGGTCGGCAGGCGCGCGTCGGCGATGGCGCGGGTATCGGCCCCGTAGCCGACCGGGTCCATCGCATAGCCGGCGCAGTAGTCGTAGATGCGGCTGAGCCGCCAGGACGCCTCGGGGTCGCCGTGCGCGGCGGCGATCGACAGTTGCTGCGCGGCACGGTAGAGGTCGGCGCCGCGTTCGCCCTCGGCGTCCCCACGCAGGCGCGCCGGCGTGGACGCCGGCAGCGACGCGGTGGCCGACGCGACGGGCGCAGGGGCGGCAGCGGCCACCACCGCGGTCGCCGGCACGGACGCCGCCGGTGCAGCCGGCAGCGACAGCACGCGATAGGCGACCACGCCCAGCAACAGCGCGGCGGGCGCCAGCAACAGCCAGGTTGGACGGGACACGACGGGCATGCGCGAAAGAGCCGGACCACGGGCGGAAGCGCAGCCGGACCCCCTGTCGCCCGGCCGCTGCGAGCCGGCAGTCTACCCCAGGCCACGGCCGCGGCATGCGCCAAATGCGTGCCGCGATCCCGGCGCATGGACGTGCGGACCGGCGGCACGGACGAACGGCACGACGCCACGGGCGGCGCGGTGCAGATCGCAGTGCCGGTGCTGGCCCGGCAGCGTCCGGACGCATTGCTGGGCCCGGCGCGGCCAGCGCGACGCCGCGTACCGCCGTCGCGTGTCGCATTCCGAACGGCGCCGGCTGGACGTGGTTCGCAACCGGCCGAAATGCGTGCCGTACCCCGCTCCGCCGCAAGACAGTCTCCAGCGCGACGCCCGCCGCCCGTCTAAGATGCGCGCTTCCCCTTCTTGCCCCGCCGACCGATGCCGTTCCTCGAACTGACCCTGCGCTGCACCGATGCCACCCAGCCCCGCTACGAGACCGCGCTGGAGGATGTCGGCGCGCTGGCGGTGACCCTGCTCGATGCCGACGCCGACACCAGCAACGAACGCGCGATCCTGGAACCGGGCGTGGGCGAAACCCCGCTGTGGGGCACGCTGGTGCTCACCGCGCTGTTCCCCGAGGAGCAGGATGCGCTGGTGCTGCTGGCCGCGCTGGAGGCCTTCGACCCCGGGCTGGACTGGACCCAGGCCACCTTCCGCAAGGTCGACGACCAGGACTGGGAACGGGCGTGGCTGGACCAGTTCCAGCCGATGCGCTTCGGCGCGCGCACCTTCATCGTGCCGTGGAACCACGAGCTGCCCGAAGACGCCAGCGGCGCCGATGCCGCCGTGGTGCGCCTGGACCCGGGCCTGGCGTTCGGCTCCGGCACCCACTCGACCACCGCGCTGTGCCTGCGCTGGCTGGATGCGCTGGCCACCGACGGCGTCCTGGCGCAGGCGCGCGTGCTCGATTTCGGCTGCGGCTCGGGAATCCTGGCGCTGGCCGCGCTGAAGCTGGGCGCCGCCGCCGCGGTGGGCGTGGACAACGACCCGCAGGCGCTGCTGGCCAGCCACGACAACGCCGAGCGCAATGCGGTGGGCGAGCGCCTGGCCGTGTACCTGCCTGCCGACGAACCGGCGGCCACCTATCCGGTGGTGGTGGCCAACATCCTCGCCTCGGCGCTGGATGCGCTGGCGCCGACCCTGGCCGCGCGCGTGGCGCCGGGCGGGCGCATCGCCCTGTCCGGCATCCTGCATGGCCAGGAACAGGAGCTGCTGCAGCGCTACGCACCGTGGTTCACCCAACTGCGCACCGAACAGGACGGCGACTGGATGCGCATCGACGGCGTGCGCCGCGACTGAACCGGGGCACGGCCACGCCGGGGCGTGGCCCACCTCAAGGCCAGCCGGCCCATTGCGCCAGGGACAGTATCGCTAACATTTCACTGATGGATAGCGCTGCGAACCAAGCGCGGCGGCCGGCGCGGCTATATCTCGCCTCCCCTGCGGAGGTGCGTGTGAACAGCAAGCTGTACGAACGGGTGCGCGAAGCGCGCAAGCTCACCGGCCTCACCCAGGAGGCCCTGGCGCTGGACCTGGGCGTGACCCGCAGCGCCGTGGCGCAGTGGGAAATGGCCGAAGGCACCGCGCCAGCGCTGGAGCACCTGATCGCCCTGGCCCGCCGCAGCGGGCTGCATTTCGAGTACCTGGCCACCGGCCGTGGCGAGCGCGTGTTCGGCGAACCGATGGCGGTGGACGCCGCGGCCATCGGCGAGCTGCCCAGCCACTACCAGTTCACCGACCAGCAACTGCGCCTGCTGGAGCGCTTCGACAGCCTGAGCCCGCGTCAGCGCGCCGGCTTGCTGGACCTGCTCGACACCCGCAAGTCGCGCTGAGTACGCCGCGGGCCCCTCGCTCCGTAGAGCGTCCAGCGCTGAGAAAGGCCGCGATCCGCCGGCAGCGCACTGCAGATCCCGCCGGCGCGTGCTTGAATACGGCTCTCGCCGTCGTCGCCCGCGCGCATGCCCGATCGCACTCCGCCCCGCCCCAGCCTCGCCACCTTGCTGCGTCAGCCCGATCCGTCCGCCACACAGGGCGACACCCCGGTCGCGCCGGCGGCGGGCGGTGACACGTCGGCACCCGCGACGCCGCTGACCGACACTGCAGCGCCGCCCGTGGCGTCGAGCGTCTCACCAGCGCCTGCGAACGTGAAGCCGGCCGAGGAAGAGACCGCCGCACGCGACGCAGCACCTGACGCGGGCGACCTGGAAGCGCTGCCGCCAGCGCCCGCGTCGGCGAGGGATCCGGCACCGGCACCGGCCACGGTCGCGACTCCCGCGATAGCCCCCACCTCGCCAGTGTCCGCCGCCGCGCCCAGCTTCCTGCATGGCCCGCGCGAACGCCGCCCGGTGCTGCGTGCCGCGCCCTGGCAGTGGATCGCGCTGGCCGGGCTGGGCCTGCTGCTGGCGCTGCAGATCCTCATCGCCGATCGCCAGCGCCTGGGCGCCGACCCGCGCTGGCGGCCGTGGGTGGCCGGGGTCTGCCAGGTCCTGCGCTGCAGCGTGCCGGCCTGGCGCGAGCCGGCCGCCTTCACCATGCTCAGCCGCGAGGTGCGGCCGCTGCCCGGCCATGCCGGCACCCTGCAGGTGCAGGCGACCTTCCGCAACGACGCGCGCTGGGCGCAGGCCTGGCCGCTGCTGCAGCTGTCGCTGGCCGACGCCGACGGCCGCACCATCGGCAGCCGCGTGCTGCGCCCGCAGGAGTACCTGGGCCGCGCGCGTCCGGACAGCGTCACGCTGGCACCGGGACAGAGCGCGCAAATCGCCTTCCAGGTGCGCGAACCGGCGGCCGAGACTGCGGCATTCAGTTTCGACTTCCACTGAGAACGCTGCGTTCGGGCACTGCGCCATGGCAGCGGCGCAGGCCACGCGCTAGACTCGTCCCCCCGCGCCGGCCCTCCTGCCGTCCGGCGCCGCTGTCATCCGGGGATCCGTCGAACTTGAACGCCGCCACCACTCGTCCTGACTCCAGTCGCGGCGCGCCGAAGCCGCCGCTGCGCGAACACGTGGCGCAATCGGTCCGCCGCTACCTGCGCGACCTCGACGGCTGCGACGCCGACGACGTGTACGAGATCGTGCTGCGCGAGATGGAGATCCCGTTGTTCGTGGAAGTGCTCAACCATTGCGAAGGCAACCAGAGCCGCGCCGCCGCGCTGCTGGGCATCCACCGCGCCACCCTGCGCAAGAAGCTCAAGGAATACGGACTGGCTTGAGTGAAGCCGGGAATCGGGAATCGGGAATCGGGATCCAGCATGCTGTCCTGCATGACTCGACTGTCAAGCGATCCGACACGGCAACCCAGCTTGTAGCGCCGGTGCATCGCCCTCGTAGGAGCGGCTTCAGCCGCGACGCCTGAAACCTACCAGGCGATCGAACGCATTACCGCGGCGAAGAAAAACACCGAACGCCGAACCGCGCGCCTCGCCATTGTGGGAGGGGCTTCAGCCCCGACGCGACATCGTCTGAAGATGCGGGTGCGGACGCCATGCTGTCCTCCTGCTGCGCGATCGGCCGCGATGCGCGCTCGGTAAAGCATCGCGGCTGAAGCCGCTCCCACGCAGGCGCAACACTCGCACCGCGCGACGCTCCAACCAGTCCCCAATCCCACCATCCCCACTCCCCGCCCTCACACCCACCCATAGCGGATCAGGTGGAAGAACACCGGTGCCGCGAAGCACACCGAGTCCAATCGGTCGAGCACACCGCCGTGGCCTTCGATCATGTGGCCCCAGTCCTTGATGCCGCGGTCGCGCTTGATCGCCGACATCACCAGGCCGCCGAAGAAGCCCATCAGGTTGGCGACCAGCGCCAGCGCGAACGCCTGCAGCGGCGAGAACGGGGTGATCCACCACAGCGCCGCGCCGAGCAGGCTGGCCGAGAGGATGCCGCCGACGAAACCTTCCACGGTCTTGGACGGCGACAGCCTGGGCGCGATCAGGTGCCGGCCCAGCAGCTTGCCCCACACGTACTGCAGCACGTCCGAGGACTGCACCACGATCACCAGGAACGCGAACAGCAGCAGGTTGCGGTCCTCGTAGCCGGGAATGCGCAAGTTGAGCAGCGCCGGCACGTGCGAGATGCAGAACACGCTGATCATCAGCCCCCACTGCACCTTGGCGGTGCGCTCCAGGTAGCGCGTGGTGTCGCCGCCGATGGTGGACAGGATCGGCAGCACCAGGAACGCGTAGACCGGGATCAGCAGCGTGTACAGGCCGTACCAGTCGCTCCACACCAGCCAGTACTGCCATGGCAGCACCACGTAGAACGCGGCCAGCAGCGCGTAGTAATCGCCGCGCCGGGTGGGAGTGAGGGTGATGAACTCGCGCAGCGCGAACAGCGACACCAGCGCGAACAGCACGATCACGCCCAACCGTCCGAAGGCGAACGCCAGCGCCACGACCGTCGCCATCACCCACCAGGCGCGGATCCGCGCCACCAGGTTGTCCAGCACCGCACTGGGCCGTTCGCGCGCGCGCCAGCGCAGGGTCTCGGCGATCAGCGTGGCCACCACCAGCACCGTGGCGATGCCCAGGAACAGCCATACCGTCTGTTGCCGCAGCGAGGATTGCTGCAGGTGTTCGCTCAGCGCGATCGGATTCATCGGGCGGCCTCCGCCTGCTCCGGCGCCAACGCCAACAAGGCCGCGCGCGCGCGATCGAGGAAGGCCTGCTTGTCCTCGCCGGCGCCCAGCCGCAGCGGTTCGCCGAAGGTGGTGGTGCACAGCAACGGCAACGGCAGCCACTTGCCCTTGGGCATCACCCGCTTGAGGTTGTCGATCCACACCGGCACGAACTCCAGTTCCGGGCGCTGCCGTGCCAGGTGATAGAGACCGCTCTTGAACGGCAGCAGCCCCTCCTCGGTATTGCGCGTGCCTTCCGGGAACAGGATCAGCGAGCCGCCGCCGTCGACAGCCTCGCACAGGCAGGCGATCGGATCGCGCTGGCGCTGCTGCGGATCGCGCTCGATCAACACGCCGTTGAACACCGCGTGGATCAGGTAGCGGCGCAACGCGTCGCGCTGCCAGTAGTCGGCCGCCGCCACCGGCCGCACCTCGCGTCGCAGCGCTGCCGGCAACGACGACCAGATCAGCACGAAATCGCCGTGGCTGGCGTGGTTGCCGTAGTACACGCGGCGCTCGCTGGACGGCATGCAGCCGCGCCACAGCGCACGTGCGCCGGTGAGCAGACGGATCGCGGCACTGCAGCCGCGGGCGATCAGACGGGCGATCATTTCCACTCCAGTTCGCGCACGATGGCGCGCACGCGAATCACGATGGTCAGGGCGGCGGCGGCGATCAGCAGCGCCAGCGCCACGGCAAGAAGCATGTAGGCCAGTGTGGCGTGTTGCAGCAGCAATGCAGCGGCCGCCGCCAACGCGGCCAGCGACAGCCAATGCATGCGCTGCACGCGCGCCATCGGCCCCTGCAACGGTTCGCGCACCGCGCAGGCCAGGCCGAGCATGCGCACGTAGGCGGTGCCCACGCACACCAGCGCAGCGGCCCAGCCCAGCTCCGCACCGACGCCCAGCACCGGCTGCAGGCCATAGCCCACGCCCAGGCACACCGCCACGTCCGACAACCGGTCCGGCGCCTCGTTGTACACCGCCCCGGCACGGCCGATCATCTGCGCCTGCTGCGCCAGCAGCCCGTCCAGGCGGTTGCACAGCAGCCGCGCCTGCAGCGCCAGCGCCGCCAGCACCAGCAGCGCGGCGGCGTTGGCCGGCGGCTCGCGCCAGGCCAGGGCGAACATCAGCGCCGCCAGCACCGCGCACGCCAGTCCGGTCCAGGACACGCCGTTGGGCGTGGCTCCGCGCGCGCTTAGCGCCAGCGCCAGCCGCGTACGCCATTGCGCGCGCCGCGCCTGCCAGGTCGAACGCGCCATCAGTCGCCGCCTCCACAGCCGCCGCAGCCACCGCCGCCGCAACTGCTGCCGCCCCCATCGCTGCTGCCGCCACCGCCACCGCAACTGCTGGTCGAAGCGCTACAGCCAGCACCGTTGGGCAGCGGCGAACGCAAGGCGTGGTAATCGGCCCAGGGCGTGGTCATCAGCACGCTGGTCCCGGCCAGGGCCAGCGGCAGCGCCAGGTGCGAACCGGGCGCCAGCGATGGCGCGGCCACGCCATCGCGCCAGGCCGCATCGCGCTCGGCCAGCAGCGCGTCGCCGGCGACGCTGCGCCGCGGCGGCGTGAGCAGGAAGCCGAGCGCAACGACCGCGACCACCACCATCGCCGCCACCAGAAAGCCGATCGGGCGCTGCAACTGCAGGCCGATGCGCAGCTTCAGCAGACCCACCATCCACAGCGCCAGCAACGGCGCGGCGCCGAACAGGCGGGCGCACAGCGCCTGCCCGTGGCCCAGCCACAGCCCCTTGGCGACCAGCGACCGACGCAGCGGCGCGGCGTCGCGCCGCAATGCGGCGAGCGCCTGCTGCAGCTGCGGCTGCGCACGCACGGTCGCCAGCGCACGCTGCAGCGCCGGCGGTGCGGCGACGCGGGTGTGCTCCAGCCGCGCGTGGCGGCGCACATGCGGATCGGGCTGCAGGCGCAATGCGCCGGCCGCCAGCAGCAGGGCCAGTTGCTGATCGGCAACGCGCTCGCTGCCACCGGCCAGATACGCCAGTTCGGCCGGGTCCAGCAGCGCCTGGGTGTCAGCGCCGCGCAGTCCGCGCACGGCCAGGCGCAGGCGCGCGCCCAGGCTCCAGGCCAGGCCGATGCCGGCCAGGAACAGCAGCAGGAACGGCGGTCCGGGCCAGTGCAGCGGCGAGCGTGGGCCGTTGCCCTGCCATAGCACCGCGAACAGCAGCGCCACGCCCAGCATCCAGCCCCACAGGGCGCCGCCGCCGCGCGCGCGGACGACGCGGCGCGTACCGGCCTGGCGCGGTGCCGGCGCATTCGGCGCGCCGGCTGGCGCCGGCCAGCACGCCAAGGGCGGCTCGCCGAAGTGATGCCAGTAGTACCCCAGCGTGGCCTTGTACTGCGCCTGGAAGCGCTCGGCGTCGGCCGGGTCGCCGCGCCCGGGTTGATGATGCAGGGTGATCCGCAACACCTGCGGGCAGAACCGTTGCCAGTACTCGCGGGTATCGGTGAGGTGGGTGTGCCAGACCTGGTCAACCAGGGCGCTGGGCGTCACCTCCTCGCCGGCCACGCAGGCCAGGAAGCAGAAGCGCCGGTATTCCTCGACCGCGTGCGCGGCCAGCGCCTGCGACACGTTGGCTTCCTTGGCCACGCGGCGCACGAACGCCGGCAACGCCGCTTCGCCCTCGCCGAAGCGGTAGGCCTGCAGGCGCTGCCACAGCGCGTGCCGCGCCGCATCCACGTCGGAGCGCAAGGTCGCTGCGGGTTCGTCGGTCATGGCGCCTGCGTCCTCATGCAAACTGCGCCGTGCATAGCGCCAGCAGCAATGCCAGCAGCAATGCCAGCAGCTGCGCCGCGAGCGCGATCAACTGCCGCCGCAACAGGCGGCGCATGCCCTGCCAGCGCGCCAGCCAATCGCGCGGCGGCGGCAGCGTGCGCAGCAGGCCCAATCTGTGCAGGACCGCATCCAGGTCGGCACCGGCGCGCGCTGGTTCCGCTTCGGCGAGCACCGCCTCGAGCAGATCCACATCCAACCCGACCCGTGCCGCCCAGTAGCGCTGCAGCAGGCCGGCCAGCGCCGAGCCTGCGCACAGCGCCGCGGCGAGCACGGCGCCGGTGCCGGCATACCAGGCGACCAGCAGCAGGGCCGTGGCCAGCAACACCAGTGACAACCGGTCCAGCGGCGCACCCTGGCGCAACACCGCCGCCATCGTGCGCAGTTCCAGCGGCGTGCTCATGCCGGCACCTCCCGCGCCTGCTGCGGCGCCGGTGGCGCGGTGCAGGCGGCGGCGATGGCGGCACGCTGCGCCGGCCCCAGCACGATCCGCGGCGCGTGCGCTCGCAACAGCGCCAGCGCCTCGTCCACGCTGGCAGCGCGGCCACTGCGCAGCAGCCAGGTGGCCACTGCTGCCGCGCTGCGCGAATAGCCCAGCGCGCAGCAGGCCAGCACCTGGCCGTGCATGCGCGCCGCTTCGATCGCGTCGGCGGCCGTGCGCAAGGCCGCGGCCGGCGGCGCCACCAGGTCCAGCATCGGCACCACGCGGTCGTGCGCCTGCGCCTGGCGCAACGACAGTTCCGCACTGACATCGACCACCGCGGCGAAGCGCGCGCGCTCGCCACGGCCGGGGAGGCGCCCGAGCCAGACGCCGTCGACGATCGCGCGCGGCGCCGGATCGCGCCAGGTCCAGGCGCGCGAGTTGAGCCAGGCAGCGGCCAGGTACGGCGCGTACAGCCAGCGCGCGGCCAGGCTCAGGCGGCCGTCGTCACGTTTCTGCAGGCCCAGCGGGCCGAGCAGCGCATAACTGAGCGCGACCAGCAGCAGCGACATCGCCGGCCACAACAGCCACCAGCCGGCGCCGCCGAGCGCGCGTGCGGCGGCCACGCAGGCCGCGCTGCCGAGCAGGTACAGCGCGGCCAGGCGCCAGCGCCGCGGATCGCGCGCCGGTGCCGCGGCGCGCCACGGCGCGGCGATGCGCTCCGGCCACAGCCACACGCACAGCCAGCCGGCGGCCAGGCCGGTGGGCACGTCGAGGAAGTGATGCTGGTAGGTGGTCAGCACCGACAGCCCGATCAGCGCGAACCAGCCGTGCAGGGCCAGCCGCGCCAGCCCGTGCAGGTGCTGCGCATAGCGCACCCACAGCACCACCAGCAGCACGATGTGCAGCGACGGCGCCTGGTTGAACGGCTTGTCGAAACCGAGCAGCACCGCGAACAGCCAGCCGAACACGCCCTCGGTCGGCGGCCGCTCGAAACTGAAGCGCAACGGCCACAGCAGGAAGCAGCCCACCGCCAGCAGTTGCGCGGTGAGCAGACGCCGCGCATGCGTGTCCAGTTCGACACGCGTGCGGCAGACGAAGAACGAGATCACGTAGAACAGGTCGATCGACCAGTACGGGACGATGGTCCACGGCCAGAACGGGATCTGGGTTTCCCAGGCGAACGGCAGCGACGGCACGGCGGCGCGACGCGCGGCCAGCGTGTTGGCCAGGCCGTAGCTGAGGAAGAAGAACGGCCCCAGCAGCGCCAGCCAGGCCAGCGCCCACCGCCACGGCCGCGCGGCCGCGGCGCTCATGGCGCGATCCGCTGCGCCAGCGACACGGTGAAGATGCCCCACTCGTCGATGCGCTGCTCCAGCTTGCGGAAGCCGGCCGTGCGCACCAGTTCGTCCATCTCCTGCTGGGTGCGGCGGCGCATCACCCAGGCCGCGCCGCCGCGGTGGCTGGTCAGCGCGCGGGCGATGAACTCCAGCTGCGGATGCCAGGGCTGGCCGGTATAGGCCAGGTAGCCGCCCGGTTCCACCGCCGCGGCCACGCCCTGCAGCGAGCGCAGCACCTGGTCGTTGTCCGGGAACAGTTCGTACAGGCCCGACACCACCGCCAGCGTCGGCCGCGGCTGTAGCGCGGCCAGCGCATCGCGGTCGAAGGCATCGCCCTGCTCGAAGCGGGCGATGTCGGTGGCGCCGAGCGTGGCGATCAGCGCACGGCCCTGCTCTACGTTCAACGGGCTGAAATCGCGCAACAGGATCGCGTCGGCGCGCTGGCTGCCGCCGGCCAGCGCTTCGAGCACGTAGCGGCCGTGGCCGGCGGCGATGTCCAGCGCGCGCACCGGCAGGCCCGCGGCGCGCAGCCGCTGCATCGCCAGGCCCAGCAGTTCGTGCAGGTGCTGGCGGCGCACGCGGATGCCGCGCCAGCCGATCGCATCCAGGTAGTTGCGGTCGATCATCCGCCCCAGCGGGCCGCGCCCGGCCGCCTGGTCGCGGTAGATGTAGTCCAGCGTGCTGCCGGAATCGAAACCGGTCTGCAGGCCGAGGGCGATGCCTTCGGAGAGCTGCCCGCCCAGGCGCAGGCCGGCGCGCACGCCGCGCCAGCGCAGGTCCTGCAGGCTGTACCGTTCCGGCGGCCAGGCCAGGCGCTCGGCTTCCTCGAAGGTCGGCCCGCGGCGGTGCGCCTGGCGCAGGCTGGGCAATGCCGGTTCCTCGGCGAAGCGCTCGCGCACGAAGCGACGGATCTGCGCCAGCGCCGGCGCGCGGTCGCGCTCGCCCAGCGTGTCGTGGAAGAAACCGGGCAGCAGGTGGCGCTCCTTCACCGGCGAGGACAGGAGCTCGTAGAAGCGGTCCTGTGGGCCGCGGTGCACCACGAAATCGCTGCCGGACACCAGCAGTTGCACCGGCACGGTGATCGCCTGCGCATCGCCGACCACGCGGTCGGCCGCCGCGTACAGCCCCAGCAACACCCGCACCGAGATCGGCCGGGTGATCAGCGGATCGTTGCGATAGCTCTCGACCCGCGCCGGATCGTGGGTCAGCCACTGCGGCTTGACGTAGCTGTTGACGAAGAAGTTGCCGCGCAGCTTCTGCATCAGGGCCAGCCCGGGCCGCGCGAACGGCACGTACAGCTTGACCTTGAACGCCGGCGAGGCCAGCACCAGCGCGCGCAGCGGCGGCGCGTAGTCGTGCACCCAGGTGCTGGCGACCACCGCGCCCACGCTCTGCGCCACCACCACGATGTCCTGCACGGCGATGCCGTGGACCTCGCCGATGTGCGCGACGAAGCGGTCCAGGTCGCGCACCAGCGCCGGGAAACCGGGCGCGTCGCCGCGCGCGCCGGGCGAGCGGCCGTTGCCGCGCGCATCCCAGGCGAACAGCGCGCACTCGTCCAGGCCCAGTTCCTCGGCCAGGTGCATGACCCGCCCGGAATGCTCGTGGCCACGGTGCAGCAGCACCACCGCCCGCGGCGGCGCCGCCGGCGTCGTGGCCGGCCAGTGCCGGTAGAACAGCCGTGTGCCATCGAAACTGGCGAATTCGCTTTCGTTGACCTGCCGCATCCGTTGCCGACTCCCTGTCTGATCTGACATCACCCGTGTTCCGATCCGCACATGCCGCCGCACTCAGTCTGCCGCGTCCGCCTCGCGCAACCCGGCCGCGACACGGCGCACCGCCGTCGACACGCACAGGAACGCCACCACCCCAGCGAAGCCGTTGACCGCTGCGGCACCGGGCAAGCCGCAGGCCAGCAGCAGCCCCAGCACCCCGACGGCGAAGGCACGGTCGCTCTTGCCCATCGGCCCATCGTAGCGGCGGCTGGCGCCGACCATCAGCCCAAGCACGCCGGCATACTCGGTCAAGGCCGCGGTCAGCACCATCAGCCAGACCCAGCCAGCCATCACACCGGGCACGCCGAGCAGGCTCAGGTACAGCGCCGCATCCGCGACCACGTCGCACAGTTCGTTGAGGTAGGCGCCCAGCCGCGACTGCTGGCCGAACTCGCGCGCCAGCATGCCGTCCACCGCGTTCAAGGCCATCCGCAGCAGCATCCACAGCGGCAGCAGCGCGTACCACAGCGGCTGCGCCGCGCCTTGCGTGTAGACCACCGCGGCGACCAGCAGCGACAGCAGCGCCGCAGCCGCCGTCACCTGGTTGGCGGTGACGCCGAGCCGGTACAGCACCCGCACGCCGGGCCGCAGCAGGTTCTGGAAACGTCCTTTGAGGGCATAGATCGACACGCGCGTGGTCCTGACGGCGAGGGCGGGGCGGCGACAGCCTAATGCATCGCAGCGGCTGCGCGCGCGGCCGAAGCCACGGCGCAGGTGTTCTGCACGGCCCGCACGCACCGCGCGCGCGGCTCCACGGCGAGGCGCGCACACCGTGTGCCGGCGCCGCCGCACACGCGATCCGCAGGCCCGTGGGCCCGGCCGGCCGGGCGTCGGCGGGCCTCAGCGCCTACAATGGCGGCCCGTTCCGCTGCCCCCGCCCTGCCCCATGTCCTCCGATTTCCTGCCCGTGCGCCGGGCGCTGCTGTCCGTTTCCGACAAGACCGGCCTGATCGACCTGGCCCGCGCGCTGGCCGCGCGCAACGTCGAACTGCTGTCCACCGGCGGCACCGCCAAGGCCCTGCGCGAGGCCGGGCTGGCGGTGAAGGACGTGTCCGAACTGACCGGCTTCCCGGAAATGATGGACGGCCGGGTCAAGACCCTGCACCCGCTGGTGCACGGCGGCCTGCTCGGCCGCGCCGGCACCGACGATGCGGTGATGGCCGAGCACGGCATCGCCGCGATCGACCTGCTGGTGCTCAACCTGTATCCGTTCGAAGCGGTCACCGCCAAGGCCGACTGCACGCTCGCCGACGCGGTGGAAAACATCGATATCGGTGGCCCGGCGATGCTGCGCTCGGCGGCCAAGAACTTCGCCCGCGTGGCGGTGGCCACCGACCCGGCGCAGTACGCCGAGCTGCTGGCCGAGCTCGAGGCCAACGATGGTCGGCTGTCGGCGGCCAAGCGCTTCGCCCTGTCGGTGGCCGCGTTCAACCGCGTCGCCCAGTACGACGCGGCGATCAGCAACTACCTGTCCGCGGTCACCGCCAGCGACGCCGCCGTGCCCACGCGCAGCGCGTTCCCGGCGCAGATGAACTCCAGCTTCGTCAAGGTGATGGAACTGCGCTACGGCGAGAACCCGCACCAGCAGGCCGCGTTCTACCGCGACCTCTTCCCCACGCCCGGCACCCTGGCCACCTTCACCCAGCTGCAGGGCAAGGAGCTGTCCTACAACAACATCGCCGACAGCGATGCGGCCTGGGAATGCGTGCGCCAGTTCGACGCGCCGGCCTGCGTCATCGTCAAGCACGCCAACCCGTGCGGCGTGGCGGTCGGCGCCGGCTGCGGCGACGCCTACGAACTGGCCTACGCCACCGACCCGACCAGCGCCTTCGGCGGCATCATCGCCTTCAACCGGCGCCTGGATGCGGCCACCGCGCAGGCGATCCTGGACCGCCAGTTCGTCGAGGTGCTGATCGCCCCCGACTACGACGACGCCGCGCTGGAGTACGCCAAGAAGAAGGCCAACGTGCGCGTGCTGCGCATCCCCGCCGGCGACGGCGCCTACGGCATCGACAGCAAGCGCGTCGGCTCCGGCATCCTGCTGCAGACCAGCGACGCGCACGTGGTGCCGCGCGATGCGCTGAAGGTGGTGACCCGGCTGGCGCCGACCGAGGCGCAGTTCGCCGACCTGCTGTTCGCGTGGAAGGTGGCCAAGTACGTCAAATCCAACGCCATCGTCTACGCCAAGGACCACCGCACCATCGGCGTCGGCGCCGGGCAGATGAGCCGGGTGTACTCGGCGCGCATCGCCGGGATCAAGGCCACCGACGCCGGCCTGGCCGTGGAAGGCTCGGTGATGGCCTCCGATGCGTTCTTCCCGTTCCGCGACGGCATCGACGCCGCCGCCGCGGCCGGCATCAAGGCGGTGATCCAGCCCGGCGGTTCGATGCGCGACGCCGAGGTCATCGCCGCGGCCGACGAGCACGGCATCGCCATGGTGTTCACCGGCGTGCGGCATTTCCGCCACTGAGGTCTGCAGCGATGCGCATGTCCGCTGTCGCGCCGCGTCCGTTCGCCGTGCTGGCCCTGGCCGGCGCCCTCGTGCTGGGCGGCTGCAAGCCGGCCGCGACGCCCGCACCCAGCGCGGCACCTGCGTCGGCCCACGCCAGCGCGGCGGCCCAGCCCCACGTCAGCCGCACCGCGCGGCTGCAGGCGTTCCTGCAGCAACGCTACGGCAGCGCCGCGACGCTGGTCGGGCATTGGCCGGGGCAATGGACCCAGGGGGGCGAGAGTCATGCGGTGGACTGGCAGGTCTGCGCCGAACAGCCGGTGGTCACCGGCGACGGCTGGCAGCAGTTGCTGGCGGTGTGCGGCGCGCTGCGCGATGCCGGCCATCCCGAACCGGGCACCATCGACTTCTACGTGCTGCGCCCCGAGGGCCAGGGCTTCGCCGTCGCCGCCGAGCGCACCGGCGGCACCTACGGCAGCCAGGGCCAACCCGGCGAGGTCGGCATCGTCCGCGCCGGCAGCGATTTCTACGGGTTCCGCGTCGAGGACGGCTGGTTCGGCCAGGGCTATGCGCTGCAATCGCAGACCCTGATCCTGCCCGGCCCCAAGGGCCTGGTCGACGCCGGCAGCGTGCGCAGCCACATCGACAACAGCGCCGCCGCCGACTGCGATGCCGCCGATGCGGCCGCGGACTGCAAGGCTGGTCAGTTCGCCATCGACTTCGCCCTGCGCTTCGACGACCGCGACCACGCCGCCCGCGTCTGGCCGCTGCTGATCGAGGAAACCGGCACGGAGTGCGGCCAGCGGCCGGTGCAGCGCAGCCACCGCTTCGCCCTGGACGCGAAGACCTGGACCTACCATTTCCCCGAGGCGCTGCAGCGCGAAGGCTGCACGTGAGGCACGCGCGCCCGGCGCACCCGCTCCCCTTTTCCCTGCAATCTGGAATTCCGCGATGAAACTGCTCGTCATCGGCTCCGGCGGCCGCGAACACGCCCTGGCCTGGAAGCTGGCCCAGTCCCCCCGTGTCGACGAAGTGCTGGTGGCGCCCGGCAATGCCGGCACCGCCGGCGAGGCCAAATGCCGCAACGTGCCGGTCAAGGTCAACGACCTCGACGGGCTGCTGGCGCTGGCCCGGGACGAAGGCGTGGCGCTGACCGTGGTCGGCCCGGAAGTGCCGTTGGTGCTGGGCGTGGTCGACCGCTTCCGCGCCGCCGGGTTGCGCATCTTCGGCCCCAGCGCCGCCGCCGCGCAGCTGGAAGGCAGCAAGGCCTACGCCAAGGATTTCCTGCAGCGCCATGGCATTCCCACCGCGTTCTACGCCGTGCACACCGAGGTCGAGGCCGCGCTGGCCTATGTCCGCGACAAGGGCGCGCCGATCGTGATCAAGGCCGACGGCCTGGCCGCCGGCAAGGGCGTGATCGTGGCGATGTCGCTGGACGAGGCCGAGGCCGCGGTGCGCGACATGCTGTCCGGCAACGCCTTCGGCGACGCCGGCGCGCGCGTGGTGATCGAGGAATTCCTCGACGGCGAGGAAGCCAGCTTCATTTCCATGGTCGACGGCCACACCGCGCTGCCGATGGCCACCAGCCAGGACCACAAGCGCGTCGGCGACGGCGACACCGGCCCCAACACCGGCGGCATGGGCGCGTACTCGCCGGCGCCGGTGGTGACGCCCGAGGTGCACGCGCGGGTGATGCGCGAGGTGGTCGAGCCGACCGTGCGCGGCATGCGCGACGACGGCGTGCCGTTCACCGGCTTCCTCTACGCCGGGCTGATGATCGACGCCAGCGGCGCGCCCAAGGTGATCGAGTTCAACGTGCGCTTCGGCGACCCGGAAACGCAGCCGGTGATGCTGCGTCTGCAGTCGGACCTGCTCGACCTGCTCGAGGCCGCGCTCGACGAACGCCTGCACGCCACCGAGGCGCAGTGGGATCCGCGCCCGTCGCTGGGCGTGGTGCTGGCGGCGGCGCCGTATCCGGAAACCCCGGTCACCGGCGAAGCGATCACCGGCCTGGACGCGGTGCCGGGCAACGCCAAGGTGTTCCATGCCGGCACCACGCTGGACGCGCAGGGCCGCGTGCTCAGCGCCGGCGGCCGCGTGCTGTGCGTGGCGGCGCTGGGCGACAGCGTGGCCGAGGCGCAGCGGCATGCCTACGCCGGCGTGGCGCAGATTCGCTGGGCCAGCGAGTTCCACCGCCACGACATCGGCTGGCGCGCGATCGCGCGCGAGCAGGGGGCGTAACACGTCGCCACGGGCAGGAGCGGCTTCAGCCGCGACGAGCGAAGCCCGAAGCACGGCTGACACCCTCGCTCGTCGGGACTGAAGTCCCTCCCACAAGGCACCCGGACATCGCACCCGTAGTAGCGGCTTCAGCCGCGACAGGGGCATGACCGGGAACGCCGGTCGCGGCTGAAGCCGCTCCTGCGAATGCGCCCACGCACTCTCCATCGGGCCTGCGCTAGCCTGGATCCTCTACCGCTTCGCGCATGCCCATGGCCCTCTCCCCCACCCTCCGCACCCGCTTCCGCGCGCTCGCCGCGCAGACCGATGGCATCGACACCGCGGCCTACGCCGCCTGCGGCAAGGATCCGCTCGACCCCATCATCGGCCTGGGCCGCCGCGATGCGAAGGTGTGCATCCTCGGCCGCGACCCGGGCCGCAGCGAGGTCGAGCACGGCGCGCCCTTTGTCGGCAGCGGCGGCCAACTGGTGCGCAAGGCGCTGTACCGGCACCTGCACCTCGGCGAGGAGATGCCCGACTTCGCGGCCGGGCTCGAGGCCGGCCGCGTCGCCTTCTGGCTCAACACCGTGCCGTACAAGCCGGTGGGCAACAAGGCGTGGTCGATGGCGGTGAAGCGGCGCTTCCACCCGCTGATGCGGCGCCTGCTGCTTGAGCAGTGGCGCGGCGATGCCATCCTCACCCTCGGGCGCGAAGCCTTCCTGTGGTTCGGCATCGACCAGCCGCGCGAGGTGCGTGCGGCGCTGGAGGCGTTGTGGGCGCGTGAGGACCGCTTCCAGGCGCAGACCGAGGTGAAGCTGCACAGCGAGGACGGCCGCCGCAGCCGCCGCGTGGTGCTGCATCCGCTGCCGCATCCCTCGCCACTCAACCAGACCTGGTACAAGCGCTTCCCGGCACTGCTGGACGCCCGGCTGCGGCACCTGGAGGTCTGAGCGCCCGCGTGCATCCACCCTCCCGAGGGGGATCGCATACAGCGACGGTGCGCTATCGTGTCGCCGTGCCGACTCCCTCGATCGAAACCCGCCTCAGCCGCCTGTGGGCCCACGAAAAGGCCAGCTACGGGCTGCGCGTGTTCATCGCGCTGGCTGTGGCCATGGGCGTGTGCTGGCACCTGCAGCAACTGGAGGCGGTGCCGGCGATCTTCCTGGGCACCATCGCCAGCGCCATCGCCGAAACCGACGACAACTGGCTGGGCCGGATCAAGTCGGTGCTGCTGTCACTGCTGTGTTTCGCCGCCGCCGCGGCCGCGGTGGTGCTGCTGTTCCCGTATCCGTGGCCGTTCGCGGCCGGCCTGGCGCTGTCCACCTTCGCCCTGACCCTGCTCGGCGCGCTCGGCGAACGCTACGCCTCCATCGCCCAGGCCACGGTGGCGCTGGCGATCTACGCGATGATCGGCCTGGACCACGGCACCCAGAACGGCCATGTCGGCGGCAACGCCTGGCACGGCGTGGCCTTGCTGCTGCTCGGCGCCGGCTGGTACGCGGTGCTGTCGGTGCTGTGGACGGTGCTGTTCGCCAACCGGCCGGTGCGCGAGCGGTTGTCGCGGCTGTACCTGGAGTTGGGCCGCTACCTGCGGCTCAAGGCGGCCCTGTTCGAGCCGGTGCGGCAGAGCGACCTGCACGCGCGGCGGCTGGCGCTGGCCGAGCAGAACGCGCAGGTGGTGGCCGCACTCAACGCGGCCAAGACCGCGATCATCAGCCGCTTCGGCCGCTCCGGCCGGCCCGGCGTGCAGTCGGGCCTGTATTTCCGCCTGTACTACATGGCGCAGGACTTCCACGAGCGCGCCAGTTCCTCGCACTACCCGTACGAGGCGCTGACCGACGCGTTCTTCCACAGCGACGTGCTGTACCGCTGCCAGCGCCTGCTGGCCCTGCAGGGCAAGGCCTGCGCGGCGCTGGGCGAGGCGATCCGGCTGCGCCAGCCGTTCGACTACGGCGAGCAGACCCAGCAGGCCACCACCGACCTGCGCGAGTCGCTGGATTTCCTGCACGCCCGCGCCGACCCACGGCAGGCGCGCCTGCTCGGCTCGCTGGAATTGCTGGTGACCAACCTGCACAGCATCGAGCGGCGCCTGGCCGAGGCCGCGCAATCGGACACCACCAGCGACACCCTCGACACCCGCCTGCGCGACTCGTCGCCGCACACCCTGCGCGAGATGCTGCGGCGCCTGGGCCAGCAGCTCACGCCCGGCTCGGTGCTGTTCCGGCACGGCCTGCGCATGGCGATCGCGCTGGTGGTGGGCTACGCCATCATGCAGTCGATCCACGCCAGCAACGGCTACTGGATCCTGCTGACCACCGCCTTCGTGTGCCGGCCCAACTACGGCGCCACCCGCCTGCGCCTGGCCCAGCGCATCGCCGGCACCCTGATCGGCCTGGGCGCGGCGTGGGCGCTGATGCAGCTGTTCCCGGGCACCGAGCTGCAGTTGCTTTTCGCCCTGCTCGGCACGCTGGTGTTCTTCGTCACCCGCACCGACCGCTACATGCTCGCCACCGCGGCGATCACGGTGATGGCGCTGTTCTGCTTCAACCTGATCGGCGACGGCTTCATGCTGATCTGGCCGCGCCTGCTCGACACCCTGATCGGCTGCGCGATCGCCGCCGCCGCCTCGTTCCTGATCCTGCCGGACTGGCAGGGCCGTCGCCTCAACCAGGTGCTGGCGACGGTGCTGTCCAGCAGCGCGCGCTACCTGGCGCAGGTGCTGGAGCAGTACCGCAGCGGCATGCGCGACGACCTGCCCTACCGCATCGCCCGCCGCGACATGCACAACGCCGACGCCGCGCTGTCGGTGGCGCTGTCGAACATGCTGCGCGAGCCCGGCCGCTACCGCCGCAACCTGGATGCCGGCTTCCGCTTCCTGGCCCTGTCCAACACCCTGCTCGGCTATCTGTCGGCGCTGGGCGCGCACCGTGCGGCGCTGGCCGGCGAGACCGATCCGGACATCGCCCGCGCCGGCGACTACCTGCCGCAGGCGCTGGGCGCGCTGGCCGACGCACTGGCCGAACGACGTGCGCTGCCGGCCGCCGACGAGCCGGCCGAGATCGCCCTGGCCGAGGCGCTGGAACGCGAGGACGGCATCGACGAGGCCAAGCGCCGGCTGGTGCGCAACCAGCTCGCGCTGACCCTGCGCCTGCTGCCCAAGCTGCGCGACGCCGCGCAGGCGGTCACTGCCGCGACGGTGCCGCCGGCGCCTGCGCCGGCGCTTGCCGCCCCGGCCGCACGCTGAGGCCCATCCACAGCAGCGCCACCACCGCCAGCGCCGCACCGCCGAGCGCCACCCCGCGCCAACCGGCGTAGGCATAGGCCGCGGTGCCGAGGCTGGACCCGATCGCACCGCCGATGAAGTAGCAGGTGACGTAGGCCGAGGTGATGCGGTTGCGCGCGGCCGGATCCAGTTGGTAGATCACGCTCTGGTTGCCGATGTGCACGCCCTGCACCGCCACGTCCAGCAGCACCACCCCGGCGATCAGCAGCCACAGCGAGTGCGGCGCGCCGAGCAACAGCAACCACGACAGCAGCAGCATGACCAGGCCGCCCCAGCCGACCAGATGGCCGGCGCCGCGGTCGGACAGCTTGCCGGACAGGTTGGCGGCGAACGCGCCGGCCGCGCCGATCAGCCCGAACAGGCCGATGGTCGCGGTGCCGTAACGGTAATCCGGGCCGGACAGCAGGAACGCCAGGGTGGTCCAGAACATGCTGAAGCCGGCGAACAGCAATCCGCCCAGCACCGAGCGCGCGCGCAGCACCGGCTCGTCGCGCAGCAGCGCCAGCACCGAACCGATCAGGTGCGGATAGGACAGGTGCGGGTTGCCCGGGTGCCGCGGCAGGCCGCGCCACAGCAGCCCCGAGGCCACCAGGATCAGCACCGCCGCGACCCAGTACACGGTGTGCCAGCCGCCGATCCCGGCCAGCAGGCCGGAGGCCGTGCGCGCCAGCAAGATGCCCAGCAGCAAGCCGCTCATCACCGTGCCGATGACCCGGCCGCGCTCGTGCGGCGCGGCCAGGGTCGCGGCGAACGGCACCAGGATCTGCGCCGCCACCGAACTCAGGCCGGTGATCAAGGTGCCGAGCAGCAGCAGCGCGAAGCTGTGCGCCATCGCGCTGACCAGCAGGCCGACCGCGCTGAGCGCGTACAGGCCGACGATCAGGCTGCGGCGCTCGAAACCATCGCCCAGCGGTACCAGGAACAGCAGGCCGGCGGCGTAGGCCAACTGCGCGGTGGTGACCACCGCACCGGCGCGGCGCACGTCGATGGCGAAGGTCTGCGCCAGCACCTCCAGCAGCGGCTGCGCGTAGTAGTTGCTGGCCACCGCCAGGCCGGTGGCGGTGGCCATCAGCAGCACCAGGCCGCGGCGCATCGGCGGATGCGAAGTCGTTTCCATGGACGGACACCGGATCGTGGGGAGGGGCGCAGTCTGTGGCGGTGGCAGCGATCGTTCAAACGCATTTTTTTCACCACTGCCATCTGTTTTCGAGATAGTGTGATTCCCGCACCGACAGGCCGGCCTGTTTGCCAGGGCCGCCGCCTCGGACGCAGGCGGCGTCCGGACTGGAGCGCCGCCCCACCACCGCCCCCGCGCCGAAGGAACCCGCACCATGCCCAGCACCGATATCGCCGAGGCGCTGCAGCAGCACGGGTATGCGGTGGTCCGCGGCTTCCTGGGCGACGGCGACATTCCCGACAGCCTGCTGCGCTTCCTGGAAGGCGCCGAGAAGTTCCACGACGGCGTGATCGGCGACCTGCCGGCGGCGGACATGCAGCGCATCCAGGCCCGCATCGCCGCCACCGTGCCGGCGGTGGCCGCGGCCATGGGCCTGGCGATCGCCGTCGACCGCTTCGGCTACTGCGCCATCCGCATCCGCGAAAGCCATGCCGCGCCAAGCCTGCGTCTGCCGTTCGACCAGCACCGCGATCCGAAGACCGCGCCGGGCGGCGCGCTCAACTGGCACCTGGACCACTTCAGCTATTTCCTGCATGGCGACCACCGCAACTACCTGATCTGCTACATGCCGGTGCGCAAGCCCGATGCCGGCCTGGCCAACGTGGCCATCGTCGCCGACGACATGGTCGCGCGGCTGGATCCGCAGCTGCACCAGCGCATCCAGGGCCGCGGCGCGCTGCGCTTCCGCTGCGTGGAGGCCGACACGCTGGACTGGTTCCGGCTGCGCTTTCCTGGCGAGGCCCTGGCCATCGGCGACTGGTACGCGATCGAGGATCTGTACGACGCCAGCCCCGGCTGGAAGATCGGCTTCGACCTGGAAGCGCACAAGGTGGTGCCGCGCCTCGCGGTCGGCGACCTGCTGATCATGCGTGCCGACGTCATCCACCGCACCCACGACGCCGGCTGTGACCGCATCTCGGTGCGCTGCGACGCCCTGCCCGCGCAGGCGCCGCGGCTGGACACGCTGCGCGGCCTGCTCGGCATCACCCTGCGCTACCCGTTCATGAGCCGCAAGCGCCGCTACAACATCCGCCTGTGGCTGCGTCAGCAATGGCGCAAGCGGCTCGGGCGCACAGCATGAGGCGTGCACTGCGACAGACGCCGCGTGGCGCATGCAGCCCCGGCGCGGATCGGCTGCGGCATCGCCACCGTGCGCGCCAGGCAGCGCCATGCTGACCCTGCGCCAGCTCGAATTCGCCGTCGCCGTCGCCGAGGAAGGCAGCTTCACCGCGGCCGCGCGCCGCTGCCACACCGTGCAGTCGGCGCTGAGCCACCAGATCGCCAAGATCGAGCAGGCGCTGGGCGCGCGCCTGTTCGAACGCGGGGCGCGCCACGTGCGCGCCACCGCCGCCGGCGAGGTGTTCCTGCACAACGCGCGCGCCACCCTGCGCGCCGCCGAACGCCTGCACGAGGAAATGGCGCAGACCCTGGGCACGGTGCGCGGCCGCCTGCAGATCGGGCAGATCTCCTCGTTGAACGCGGTGCAGGTGCCGGCGGTGCTGCGCCGCTTCCGCGAGGCACACAGCGCGGTGGACGTGCACCTGCGCACCGGCATGAGCGATGCGCTGCTGCTGGAACTGGGCGAAGGCCGGCTCGACGTGGCCCTGGTCGGGGTCGGCCCGCACGTGGCGCTGCCGCCGCAACACCTGCTGCTGCACGAGGAACCGCTGGCGCTGATCGCCGCACCCGGCAACCGCTTCGCCGCGCGCCGCCAGGTCTCCCTGCGCGACCTGGAAGACGCGCCGATGGCCGGGCTGATCCCCGGCGCCGGCGTGCGCGGCATCATCGACCGCGCCTTCGCCGCCGCCGGCCTGCGCCAGCGCCTGCAGTACGAGGTCACCCACGCCGACCTGCAGCGGCAACTGGTGGCCGAGGACCTGGGCCTGGCGGTGGTGCCGCAGACCATGGCCACCGGCATGCACGGTGTGGCGACGGTCGCATTGCGCGAGCGCTTCCGCTTCCTCACCTATGCCGTGTGGCGGCCGGATCCGACCCCTGCCGCACGCGCCTTCATCGCCCTGCTGCGCGCCCAGCGCGACGCCCTGCAGGCCGCCGCCGACAGCGCCAGCACCGGCCGCCGCGCGCCGCGCCTGCGCGCGCGGTGAACCTGCTAGGCTGCGCGCGTTCGCAAAGGAGCCTGCATGTCCGCCCACAGCCAGTTCGCCCTGTTGCGGCAACGCCGCTTTCTGCCGTTCTTCGTGGTCCAGTCGCTGGGCGCGTTCAACGACAACGTGTACCGGCAGGCGATCATCGGCCTGCTGTTCTATCTGGGCGTGACCCCGGAGCAGCGCACGCTGTACACCAACCTGGCGCCGGCACTGTTCATCCTGCCGTACTTCCTGTTCTCCTCGCTGGCCGGGCAGATCGCCGAGAAGCTGGAAAAGTCGCGGCTGGTGGTCATCACCACCACGATGGAGATCGGCATCATGTCGCTGGCCGCGGTCGGCTTCCTGACCGAGAACATGGCGGTGCTGCTGGTGGCGCTGTTCTGCACCGGCCTGCAGTCGACCCTGTTCGGGCCGGTGAAGTACTCGATACTGCCGTCGGTGCTCAAGCCGGAGGAACTGACCGGCGGCAACGGCCTGGTCGAGATGGGCACCTCGATCTCGATCCTGTGCGGCATGATCCTGGGTGGGCTGATCTTCCAGATCGCCGGCAGCCACGGGCCGGTGGCCGCCGCCACCGCGGTGGTCGCGCTGGCGGTCACCGGCAACCTGATGGCGCGCTGCATCCCCAAGGTCGACGCCGGCGCACCCGAGCTGAAGATCAACTGGAACCCGCTGCCGGAATCGCTGGCGATCATGCGCCTGACCCGGCGCCAACTGGCGGTGCGCAACGCCGTGCTCGGCGTGTCCTGGTTCTGGTTCGTCGGCACCGTGCTCACCGCGCAGTTGCCGACCTACGCCGAACTCAACCTGGGCGGCGCGCAGGACCTGTACATCTTCGCGCTGGCGCTGTTCTCGATCGGCACCGGCACCGGCTCGTTGCTGTGCGAGAAGCTGTCCGGGCGCACCGTTGAGATCGGCCTGGTGCCGCTGGGCGCGTTCGGCATCAGCGCCTTCATGCTCGACCTGTACTTCGCCCGCCCTGGCGCCGCGCTGCAGACCGGCCTGGGCATCGGCCAGTTCGTCCACCAGGCCGGCAGCTGGCGAATCATGCTCGACCTGGTCGGCATCGGCCTGTGCACCGGCCTGTTCGTGGTGCCGCTGTTCGCGCTGATCCAGAGCCGCACGCCGAAGGCGGAACTGTCGCGCGTCATCGCCGGGCTCAACATCCAGAACTCGCTGTTCATCGTGCTGGCCGCGATGATCGGCATCGCCCTGCAGATGCAGCAGTTGCACCTGTTCGGCGTGCGCATCCCGATGCCCGGGCTGAGCATCCCGCAGGTGTTCCTGGCGCTGGCCATCGCCAACGCGGTGGTGGCGATCTGGATCTTCAGCATCGTGCCCGAGTTCCTGATGCGCTTCCTCAGCTGGGTGATGGTGCGCACCCTGTACCGGCTGCGTCTGCACGGTGTCGAACGCCACGTGCCCGACGAGGGCGCGGCGCTGATCGTGTGCAACCACGTCAGCTACATGGACGCGCTGGTGCTGGCCGCGGCGATCCCGCGACCGGTGCGCTTCGTCATGTACTACCGCATCTTCAACATTCCGGTGATGCGCTGGATCTTCCGCACCGCCAAGGCGATTCCGATCGCCGGGGCGCGCGAGGATCCCGAGCTGATGCAGCGCGCGTTCGACGCCATCGACGCCGCGCTGGCCGAGGGCGAGCTGGTGTGCATCTTCCCCGAAGGCGCGCTGACCAAGGACGGCGAGATCGCCGCGTTCAAGTCCGGCGTGGAGAAGATCCTGGCCCGGCGCGCGGTGCCGGTGGTACCGATGGCGCTGCGCAACATGTGGACCAGCATGTGGAGCAAGCGCGATTCGCGACTGCGGCGCATGCGCGTGCCGCGGCGCTTCCGCGCCCACATCGAGGTGATCGCCGATGCGCCGGTGCCCGGGGCCCAGGCCACCGCCGAGACGCTGGAGGCGCAGGTGAGAAGGCTGCGTGGCGATGCCGCCTGAGTGCGGCGCAGGTGCCCTGGGCACGCGCTTCGGGTAAATTAACCGCAGGGGAGACGCCACAGGCCGTGGCGTCCAGTGCGAAGGACCGAGCGGACAGTGAACCAGCCCGAACCACCAGCAGCGCCCAACGTGGGCGTCTATGTGCCCAACAACATGGTCTGGGCGATCCTGTCCACGCTGTTCTGCTGCCTGCCGCTGGGCATCGTGTCCATCGTCTACGCCGCGCAGGTGGATGGCCGCCGCGCTGCCGGCGACATCGAGGGCGCGCGCGCCGCCGCACGCAAGGCCGGCTGGTGGGCACTCGCGTCGCCGATCCTGGTCGTCGTGTGGATCTTCGTGGCCATCCTGCTGGAGGCGATCGGCAGCCTGGCCGGCAACTGACCCCCACCGTTTCCCGTTCCACCACCCAACCACCGGAGTAACACGGATGAATACCACCGCACCGCAAGTGTCCAACAACCTCGTCTGGGCGATCCTGACCACGCTGTTCTGCTGTCTGCCGCTGGGCATCGTGTCCATCGTCTACGCCTCGCAGGTCAACACCAAGCTCGCCGCGGGCGATGTGGCCGGTGCGCGCGATTCGTCGGACAAGGCCAAGAAGTGGGCGATCTACTCGGCGGCGACCTCGGTGGTGCTGATCGTGCTGTACCTGATCTTCATCTTCGCCCTGGGCGGCCTGGGCATGATGCAGCAGTCGTCCATGTCCTGAGCGCCGCGGCCGCCGTCGCCTGCGACGGCGGCCGACCACGCGATCGTCCGCCTGCCATGTCCCTTCAGCGCCTGCAGTCCCTGCCCCGCTGGTTGCCGCTGGTCGCACTGAGCGGCGCCGCAGTGGTGGCCACCGTGGTGCTGCGTCGGATCGATCCGAATGTCCCCGGCAATCCGCTGCCGGGCTGCCCGTTTCGCGCCCTCACCGGCCTGTATTGCCCCGGCTGCGGCAGTACCCGCTGCCTGCACGCGCTGGTGCACCTGGACCTGGCCCATGCCTGGACCAGCAATCCCCTGCTGGTGGTGGCACTGCCGCTGCTGGCGATCATGGCGCTCAACGCCGCCGGCCTGCGCCTGCGCTCGCTCGCGCCGCTGCTGAAGATCCTCGCCGACCCGCGATTATGGCTATGGGTGCTGCTCGGCTATGCGCTGCTGCGCAATCTGCCCTGGTATCCCTTCACACTGCTCGCGCCGCACTGACGGCCCGCCACCTCCGCACCGCAGCGACTCGTCTAGACTCACCGACTGCCGTGCACCACCCATCCAGGAGATCCACATGAGTACCGTCAGCCCCGTCGCGCCCCCGCCGCCTCCCGCCTCCGGCGTCCCCGGTCCGGTTCCCAACCACCTGGCCTGGGCGATCATCTCGACGGTGCTCGGCTTCTGCCTGTGCTGCCCGGCGCTGATCACCGGCATCGTCGCCATCGTGTTCTCCAGCAAGGTCAACGGCCTGCTCAACCAGGGCGACCTGGAAGGCGCGCGCCGCGCCTCCAACACCGCCAAGACCTGGTGCTGGGTGACCACCGCACTGGCCATCATCGGTCTGCTGATCAATGCCGTCATGGTCGCCACCGGCGGCATGCAGAGCTACATGGACTACATGCAGCAGATCCAGCACGCGAGCTGATCGGCGTGCGCGCCTGGCAACAACGGGCGTGCCTGGGCGCCGCCGCCGCATTCGCGGCCGGCGGCGCCACGCTGCTGTACCGCTTCGATCCCAATGCCGCGAACAACCCGTTCGCACCGTGCATGTTCCATGCGCTCACCGGCTATTACTGCCCGGGCTGCGGCATGACCCGCGCCCTGCATGCGCTGGTGCACCTGGACCCGGTCGGCGCGTTCGCGATGAATCCCGGCGCGATGCTGGGCCTGGCCCTGTTGCCGGGCCTGATCGCCTGGAAGGCCGGCTGGCGCGCGGCCTGGTTTGCGCCAGTCGTGAGCATGGTCTCGCGGCCGAATTTCTGGCTGGTCGCGCTGCCGGGCTACTGGATCGCGCGTAACCTGCCGTGGTTTCCGTTCACCCTGCTGGCGCCGCACTAGCCGGACGCAACACCTTGCGATTCGCACCGGGCACGAGCAAGCGCCTGCGTATAGGCGATCTCGGCGCCTGGCTCAGCTGACCCAGCCGGCGATCACCAGCAGCGCCAGCAGCACCAGCCACAGCAGCAGCACCCGCCACACCTGGCTCATCGCATCGCGCAGCTCGGGCAGGCGCCGCAGCGCCGGCACCACCATGCCCGCGTCGCTGTAGTCGTGCGCCTCGGCATCGAGTTCGCCGCGCACGCTGGCGCAGGCCACCGGCCCGAGAAAGCCGGTGTCCAGTTGCCACCGCTTGCCGCCGGCGGCGCGCCAGGCGCCGAACACCGCTTCGAAATTGCCGACCAGGGCCAGCGAGAAGGTCATCAGGTGCGCCACCGGCCATTCCAGCGCCGCCAGCAACGCGCGCGCGCCGGCGGCGGTCGCCGGCGGCAGCCGCGCGGCATAGGGGCCGACCGCGGCCAGCGCCAGCAGCCGATAACCCAGCGCGCCGAACGGCCCCAGCAACAGGAACCAGAACAGCACCGCGAACCAGCGCCGCAGCGCGCTGACCGCCACCGCCTCGACCAGCCCGGCCGGATCCTCACGCAGCGGCCCGCCATCGGCCTGCAGTTGCGCCACCGCCAGGCGCCGCGCGCTGGCGTCATCGGCGTCGATGATCGCCTCGACGTCGGTGTCCAAGTCGCGCGGGCCCCAGCTGAAGGCCAGCACCACGATCCCGAACAGCAGGATCAGCAGGCCCAGGTGCGGCGCGGCCAGCAGCCACTGCAGCAGGCCGACCAGCAGCAGCGGCGGCAGCAGCGCCAGCGCGATGCCGAAGCGGCCGCGCCAGGCGCCGCCCTCGCCGGCATGCGTGTCCAGCCAGCTCAGCCAGTCGCCGAAGGCGTCGAAGCGGCGCAACGAGGCCACCATGCCGGGCGCGACATGGCCCAGCACCAGGGCGACGATCACAGCGACGAGGGTCGTGAACATGCAGGTCCTCCGGGACCGTTCTGAAGCGGGTGCGCGGAACGTGCCGGCGCGGTCAGGCCGGCGCGCCGTGCCGGTACCAATCCTCGATCAGCGCGCGGGCGATGGAGATGCGTGGCGGCAGACGCAGGCCGTGGCCATCGTCGGCACTGTCGCCCTGCGCCGCCAGGCGCGCCAGCGCGGCGCCGACCTCCTCGCGCTCGAACCAGCGCGCGTGTTCCAGTTCGCCGTCGACCTGCGGCGTGTCCGCCTCCGCCTGCGCACTGAAGCCCAGCATCAGCGCGCCAGGAAACGGCCACGGCTGCGCGCCGTAGTAACGGCAGCTGCCCGGCCGCACCCGCACCTGGGTCTCTTCGGCCACCTCGCGCGCCACCGTCTGTTCCAGCGATTCGCCGGGCTCGACGAAGCCGGCGATCACCGAGTAGCGCCGCGCCGGCCAGCTCGCCTGGCGCCCCAGCAGCAGGCGCCGGCCATCGCTGACCGCGACGATCACCGCCGGATCCACCCGCGGATAGTGTTCGCTGGCGCACTGCGTGCAGACGCCGAGGAAGCCGCCGCGCTGCAACGCGATGGTGCCGCCGCACACGCCGCAGAAGCGGGTGCGCGATTGCCAGTGCAGCATCGCGCGGGCGTAGGCGAACAGGCCCGCCTCCGGCGCCGGCCACTCGGCCGCGGCGCGGCGCAGGTCGATGCGCTGCGGCGGCGCCAGCGCCTGCGGCAGCGCGTCGGCGGCCAGCGCGAACCAGGCCTGATCCTGGTCCAGGCCAAGGAAGATGGCCTGCTCTGCCAGCGCGCCCAGGGCGGCGGCGCTGGCGATCAGCGGGCGTCCGTCGGCATCGGCATGCGCCTGGCCATCGGCTTCCAGCACCAGCACCCTGGCCTGTTCCCAGGCCTGGCGCAGCGCGGCCGGGTCGTTGCGTACGGCATCGGCACGGTCGATCGCAGGACCGGCGAAGGCGAAAGAGGCAGGCGTCGGATCGGACATGCGCCGCAGGGTGCAGGCAAACCGTGCGTCCCGCAAGCCGCAGCGTGTCTACACGCTGAAGCTGCTGCCGCACCCGCAGGTGGTCTTGGCGTTGGGATTGCGGATCACGAACTGCGCCCCGTGCAGGCCTTCGCTGTAATCCACTTCCGCGCCCATCAGGTATTGCAGGCTGAGCGGGTCGACCAGCAGGGTGACCTGGTCGGTCTGCACCGCCAGGTCGTCCTCGGCGCGGTTCTCGTCGAACTCGAAGCCGTACTGGAAGCCGGAACAGCCGCCGCCCTGGATGTAGACGCGCAGCGCCAGCGCGTCGTTGCCTTCCTCGCGGATCAGCTCGCGCACCTTGGCCGCGGCGGCCGCGGTGAAGTTCAACGGCCGGTCCAGGGACTGGTAATCGGGCGTGGGCGCGGCGCCGGGCAGGGAGACGAGAGTGCTCATGGCGGGAGAATGGGGACGGCGGACGGCCGAATCAAGCCTCGGCGGTGAGCGCGCGCGGCGGCTCGGCGTCGCCGGCTGCCTCGCGGTGCGCTTCCGGCGGCGCCAGCGCGGCCAGGCTGCCGGCGTGGATCAGGCGGCCGGTCAGCTGCGCGCCGGCGTTCATCTCCACCACCTGGTAGTGCACGTTGCCCTGCACCCGCGCCTTGGACGCCAGTTCCACGCGCTCGGCGGCATGCACGTCGCCGATCAGCTGGCCGTTGATGATCACCACCGGCGCGCGCACCTCGCCCTCGATGCTGCCGTGCTCGGACAGGGTCAACGTGGCCGGCGCGCCATCTTCGGCCACGACCTTGCCGAGGATGCGCCCTTCCACGTAGAGGCCACCGCTGAACACCAGGTCGCCGCGGATCACCACCTGCGCGCCGATCAGCGTATCGACCACGGTCTGGCCGCTGTTGCGGCTGTTCTTGTTCCCAAACATAGGCTGATTATTCCCCTTTGCCGTTACCGGCCAATGTCCAATCGAAGGTCTGGCTGACCGGCGCCCCGCCGCCGCTCAATGCCACCCGCACCCGTTGCGGGGTGAAGCCCTTGGGCAGGATCACGCTGCCGTCCAGTTGCTGGAAGTAGCGGAACGAGTAGTCCTGCCCGGGCACACCGGTCTTCTGGTGCAGTTCGTCCCAGCCGACGCTGGTCAGTTTGCCGCCGCGCACGCCTTCCACGGTCAGCCGCAGCTGCCCCTGGCTGATCGCGCCGCGGTTGAGGTTCTGGGTCAGCACCACGTTGTAGCGCCAGGTGCCGCCGGCCTCGGCGGAGAACTCCACCGAATGCACGCTCAGGCCCTTGCGCTGGCTGGTCGCGCCGACCAGGCGCTCGTAGAACGCCACGTCGGCACGCAGCCCGGCGATCTCCTCGTCGCGCTCTGCCAGCGAACTCTGCACCTCGTTGTTGGCGGCGCGGCTGATCTGGTCGGAACGGGCCAGGGTCGCCTGGCGCTGGTTGAGCGTCTCGATCTGCCGCTGCTGCGCCTGCAGGTTGCGCTCGGCCTCGCGCAACTGCGCGCTGACCGCACCGAGTCGCGGCGCGGCCTGGCGGCTGGCCAGCCACCAGGTCAGCGCCAGCGACAGCAGCCACAGCCCGGCCAGCAGCAACCACAGCCCGCGGCCGCGGCGGGGCGCGGCGCCATTGGGCACGATCTGGAAACGGGGAACGGGTCGGTTCATGCGCGCTGCCGCGCCACCGAGGCGGCGTCGGCGTCGATCCTCGCGGGTCGGCCTGCTGGGCCACCTAGTGTAAGCCACCCTCCTGAGCGCCGCCGGACTGCGCGGCCGGCCCGCGCCGCGGGCTGGCCTTCGTGGCGGGCTTGGCCGATAGTGGCCGGCATCCGTGCAGTTGCAGGAGCGCCTGCCATGACCGACGCCCATCTCTTCGTAATCGGCATCCTGCTGGCCTGGCTGGCCGGCATCCGCGTCTACCTGACCGTGTTCGGCATCGGCCTGGCCGGCCTGCTCGGCTGGCTGGAGCTGCCGCCGGCGCTGCAGGCAACGCAGTCGTGGTGGGTGCTCGGCACCTCCGGCGCGCTGGCGCTGGCCGAGTTCTTCGCCGACAAGATCCCCGGCGTGGATTCGGTGTGGGACCTGCTGCAGACCCTGACCCGGATTCCGGCCGGCGCCTTCCTGGCCGCGGCCACGCTTTCGCCCGACGGCCAGCTGAGCGCCGGCGCGCTGGCCACCGGCGCGGGCGTGGCGCTGACCAGCCACGCGCTCAAGGCCGGCACCCGCGCCCTGCTCAACACCTCGCCGGAACCGGCCAGCAACTGGATCGCCTCGCTGGCCGAGGATTCGGTGGTGATCGCCGCGCTGGCCCTGGCCCTCGCGCACCCGTGGCTGGCACTGACCGTCGTGCTGGCGGCGAGCGCGCTCGGCGCGTTGCTGGTGTGGTGGACATGGCGCCTGCTGTGGCGGGGCATGCGCCGCCTGCTGGCCTCGCCGACGGCACCGGCCGGCAACGTCTCGCACCCCGGCGCACAGCCATCGTGAACTTCGTCGCATAATTGGACGCGCCCCAGGAACCAGACGCGATGCCCGCCAACGACACCGCTCCGCTTTCCCCTCGCGAGGACGCGCGCGCGCGCCATGTCCGCGCCGAGACCCCGCCGCCGCACTACTGGCGGCGCTGGGTCGGCGACGCGGAGCGCGCGGCGCCCGCCGACCCTGTCGCCGGTGACGGCGTGGCCGCTCCGGTGCCCACCGAACTGGCGGCAGCCGCCACGCCACTGGCCGCAAGCGAGCACGACGACGGCACCGCCGACGCCAACGCGGCCGCCTTCGTCGTCGCCGACGCCGCCCCCGATCCCGCCGCACCGGCCGCGGCCGCGCCGTACCGCGTGCTGATCGTCGAGGACGACCGCGCGCAGGCGCTGTTCGCGCAGAGCGTGCTGCATGGCGCCGGCATGCATGCGCAGGTGCAGATGCAGGCCGAAGGCGTGCAGCAGGCCATCGTCGACTACCGGCCGGACCTGATCCTGATGGACCTGCACATGCCGGGACTGGACGGCATGCGCCTGACCGCGCTGATCCGCCAGCAGCCGCAGCACCAGCTGCTGCCGATCGTGTTCCTGTCCGGCGACGCCGATCCGGAACTGGAATACGAAGTGCTCGACAGCGGCGCCGACGACTTCCTGACCAAGCCGATCCGGCCGCGGCACCTGATCGCCGCGGTCTCCAACCGCATCCGCCGCGCCCGCCAGCAGGCCCAGCAAGGCCACGCCGAGGCGGTGCCGCTGAACAATCCCGAGACCGGCCTGCCGACCCGCGCCCACGTGCTGCAGTTGCTGGACACGACGCTGCGCGCGCGCCGCCCCGGCAGCCTGTACTTCATCGAGATCGCCAGCGCGCTCGGCCTGCGCGAACGCTATGGCTACGCTGCGTTCGAGCGGCTGATGGTGCAGGCCGGGCGCCGCCTGGCCGGCATCACCGCGCCGCAGCCGCTGGCGCGGCTCAACGACAACAGCTTCCTGTTGCTGGCCGACGACGCCGATGCCGACGCGCAGCGGCAACGCGCGCAGAGCCTGCGCGACACCCTGTCCGGCCACGCCTTCCCGTTGCGCGAGGACGAGGCGCTGCACCTGCGCTGCGCGATCGGCTACGCCGACTTCGGCCACGGCTTCGAGGACGCCGGCAGCGCGCTCGAAGCGGTCGAACGCACCGCACTGCAGGCGCGGCTGCATCCGCAGAGCATCGCCGCCTACGTGCCGCCGCGCACGGACGAGGACCTGCAGCGCATCGCGATGCTGGAGGGACAACTGGAACCGGCCTACCAGCCGATCGTCGCCGTCGCCGGCGGCGACATCGCCCAGTACCAGGTCCTGCTGCGCCTGCGCCAGCGCGACGGCAGCCTGCTCTCGGCCGGCCAGGTGCTGCCGGCCGCCGAGGCCGGCGGACGCCTCGCCGACCTCGACCAGCAGGTGCTGGACCACGCGCTGGGCCTGCTGCATCTGTACCAGCACGCCACCCCGCCGCTGCGCCTGTTCGTCTCGCAGTCCACGCGCACGCTGGCGCGCACCGCCTTCGCGGAATGGCTGATCGACACCATCGGCCGGCGCGGCGTCACCGGCACCTCGCTGGTGATCGACCTGCGCCTGGACGATGCGCTGGTCCACACCGCCACGCTGCAGCAGTTCTGCGCGCGGCTGATGCCGCTGGGCGTGCAGTTCTGCATCAGCCAGTTCGAACCGGGCGCCGAGGCCGAAGCGCTACTGGCGCATCTGCCGCTGGGTTATCTGCGCCTGTCGGCACGCTTCGCCGGCGCGCATGCCGATCCCGAACTGCGCGACCAGCTGCGCGCCACCATCGACCTGGCGCACCGCGCCGGCCTGCTGATCATCGGCCAGCAGATCGAACAGGCGCAGGCCGCGGCCGCGATGTGGATGGGCGGGGTCGACTTCATCCAGGGCAACCTGGTGCAGTCGGTCGGCGACCAGCTGAACTTCGACTTCCAGAACGCGGTGCTCTAGCTATGTCCGTCCGCAGACGTCGGCCCGTTCCGCGGCCGGCGACCTTCGCCGCGGCGCTCGCCGTCGCCGGCACCTTGCTGGCACTGCCGCCGCTGGCGCTGCCGTTGCCGCCGCTGTGGCATTGGCTGGCGCCGCTATGCATGGCCGCCGCCGCGGCGCTGGCCACCCTGGCTGGCTGCCGCGCGCGCCATCAGATCGAACGCCTGGATGCGGCGCTGGCGCGTGCCGCGCTGGCCGAGTCCGAGCGCAACGCCCTGCAGCACGACGTGCACGTGCGCGAGCGGCTGGAACAGGAACTGCTGCAGGCCAAGCAGGCCGCCGAGGCCGCCGTGCTGGCCAAGGGCGAGTTCCTGGCGACGATGAGCCACGAGATCCGCACCCCGCTCAACGGCATCATCCCGATGCTGGAACTGATCGGGCGCGGCCCGCTCGGCCTGGACCAGCGCGAGATGCTGCGCGCGGCCAACACCTCCTCGCTGCAACTGCTGCGCATCGTCGACGACATCCTGGACTACTCCAAGCTGGAAGCGAACCGGCTGGAGCTGGAGATCACCACCTTCAACCTGCGCGAACTGCTCGACGGCGTGCTGGAGCTGATGCAGCGCGCGGCCGAGGCCAAGGGCCTGCGCATGGCGCTGCAACTGGACGCGGCGGTACGCCTGCCGGTGCGCGGCGACCCGGTGCGCCTGCGCCAGGTGCTGAGCAACCTGCTCGGCAACGCGGTCAAGTTCACCGCGCGCGGCGGCATCGACCTGGGCGTGCGCCGGCTCGGCGAGACCCCGGCACAGCACCTGCTGCGCTTCGAGGTGCGCGACACCGGCATCGGCATCAGCGCTGAGCGCCAGGAGCACCTGTTCCAGGCCTTCACCCAGGCCGACGCCTCCACCACCCGCCTGTACGGCGGCACCGGGCTGGGCCTGACCATCTGCAAGCGCATCGTCGAACTGATGGGCGGGCGCATCGGCGTGGCGTCGCGGCAGGGCCAGGGCGCCACGTTCTGGTTCGAGATCCCGCTGCTGAAGGTGATCGGCGACCTGCCGCAGAATCCGGGCGGCCTGCCGCGGCTGCATGCGCTGCTGGTCGGCGCCGACCAGCGCCTGCAGCAGCGCCTGAGCGTGCTGCTGCCGAACTGGGGCGTGCAGGTGAGCAAGGTCGATTCGACCCAGGAGGCGCTGGAGCGGCTGCGCGGCAACGGCAGTGGCGGTAGCGTGCGCCCGACCTACGATCTGGTGATCGGCGACCTGGACGGGCTGCGGCAGAGCGCGCGCGCCCTGCAACGGGCGGTGGCGCGCCTGCCGGCGCCACAGACCGCACGGCTGATCTGGCTGTACGGCGAGGCCGACATTCCCGAGGAAATCCGCGCGCACGGCGCGCTGCTGTCGCGGCAGGCGGCGGACATCGACCTGCGCAGCATGCTGGCGCTGGCACCGGCGACGCCGAGCCTGGCCAGCGAGACCGCTGGCGATGGCGCCGACACCGCCGACGCGTTCTACCACGACGCCTTCGCGACGGACCTCATGGACGCCCCCGCGCCGGCCCGCGCCGCGGAACCGACGACCGTCGTGGCCGACGCGCCGCCGCCGCGCAGCGGCTACCGCCTGCTGCTGGTCGAGGACAATCCGGTCAACCTGATGGTGGCGCGGCGGCTGCTGGAATCGCTCGGCCACCACGCCGACAGCGTCGAGGACGGCGCCGCCGCATTGGCGCAGTTGTCGCGGCAGCCGTACGACCTGGTGATGATGGACTGCCAGATGCCGGTGCTGGACGGCTACGCCGCTACCCGGCAGTGGCGCCAGCGCGAGGCCGATGCGTCGCGGCCGCGCCTGCCGATCGTGGCGATGACCGCCAACGCAATGGCCGGCGACCGCCAGCGCTGCCTCGATGCCGGCATGGACGATTACCTGTCCAAGCCGCTCGACCGCGCGCGGCTGGAGGACTGCCTGCAGCGCTGGCTGCCGCCGCAGCCGGCAGTCGCGCCGGAGGCGGATGCAGCCGCGGACCGGTCCGCGGCGATCGCCAGCGGGCCAGCGGCGGATGCGCTCGCCGACGCGATGCACGTCGAACCGCAGGACAGCCCCCACACCACCCTGCACACGGCGGACGCCGCCACGGCGTCCAGCCCCACCACCACGTCGACCGCCTCGCTGCCATCGCCCGATCACGCCACGCTCGACGTCCCCCCGGCAGCGCCTGCGCTGGACCAGGACCTGGCATCGCGCGGCGCCACCGCAACGTCGACGCCGCCGCTCGCCGCGCCGGAAGCAGACGATCCGGAACCGCCATCAGCGGTGCCGGCGCCGGTGCTGGAGATCGCCGTGCTCGACGAGTTACGCGAGGTCATCGGCTCGGTCAGCGTGGCGCAGATCGTCGAGCTGTTCCTGGCCGATGCGCCGCTGCTGATCCAGCGCCTGGAGCAGGCTGCGGCGACGGCGCAGAGCGACGTGCTGCGCGAGGCCGCGCACACGCTGAAGTCCTCGGCCGCCAACCTCGGCGCGCTGGCGCTGTCGGCGGCGGCGCTGCGCATCGAGTCGGGCGTGCGCACCGGCACGCTGGAGCGCCCCGCGGTCGCGGTCGCGCTGGTGATCGCCGAGTTCGCGCGTGCGCGCCTGGCGCTGAACGGCTACCGCGCCAGCGTCCGCGATGCCGCCGAGCCCGCCGAACCCTAGCGCGGTATCGCGCTACGGCGCGTCTGCAGGCGACACGATCGCCCGCAAGACCCGGCCACAGTGCATCGAAGACGCAGACGCACGGCCTTCTGCTTTTCTCGTAGGAGCGGCAGAGGCGCTGTGCATGGAGGCGTCATGGTGCAGCATGACCTTCGCCAGAGCGCATGCTCCGCCTGCGATCACGCGCACAGGACGCCAGGAGATTCAGCAGCAAAGTATTGCGGTTGGTACGCACAGGATGGTCTCGCTGCGCTTGCGCGGTACCGCCGCAGTCGCTGCCTGCCGGTGTGTGCAGTAACCGCTTCAGCCGCGACGATTACCATCAACGCGTCGCGGCTGAAGCCGCTCCCACAGGAGAGCGAGGTGGTGCGATGCCGATGCCATGTCGGCCGCATGGATTCGCGCAGGAGCGGCACGTGCCGCTGTTCGGGATCAGCGGCGACTTTCGGCCTGCAACGCGTCGCGGCGGAAGCCGTTCCAACAGAAAGGGCAACGCCGCACGATGCGGGTGCCATGTCGTCACCATGGGGGCGCGCAGAAGCAGCATGCGCCGCTGCGCGGGATCAGCGGCGACCTTCCGCCCGCCACGCGTCGCGGCTGAGGCCGCTCCTACACGTGCATGGCAGTGCAGTCCCGGAGCGCAGAGCGAACAAGATCCTGCGCGGCGCGGATACAGGCCAGCGCCGCGGCGTCATGCGTCGACGACTCAGTCGTCGAGCTTGGTCAGCAAGTAGTTCGGCTCGCCGATCCGGTCGATCAGGTCGAGCTGGGTTTCCAGCCAGTCGATGTGCTCTTCTTCCGATTCCAGGATGTCGGCCAGGAGCTGGCGGCTGACGTAGTCCTGGATCGATTCGGCGTAGGCGATGCCTTCGCGCAGGGTGACCGTGCCGTCCTGCTCCAGCGCCAGGTCGCACTCGAGGATTTCCTTGGGGTTCTCGCCGATGCGCAGCTTGCCCAGCGCCTGGAAGTTGGGGAGCCCCTCGAGGAACAGGATGCGGTCCGCCAGCTTGTCGGCGTGCTTCATCTCGTCGATGGATTCCTTGTACTCGTGCTCGGCCAGTTCCTTCAGGCCCCAGTTCTTCAGCATCTTGGCATGCAGGAAGTACTGGTTGATCGCGGTCAGCTCGTTGTAGAGGACCTTGTTGAGGAACTCGATGACTTTGCTGTCGCCCTTCATTGCATCGCTCGCGTAAGCCGGAAAGCGCAGACTCTAGCGAATCGCGCTGCGAGGTGAAGGAACGCGAATCGTGATCATCCCGCGCTGCAGCGCGGCGACGGCCTCAGGCGGCGCGAGCCAGGCCGCCGAGCACCGGCAGGGGCAGCTCGCGGCTCAGCGCGCGCTCCAGCAGGTCGCCCGCCATGTCCAGGCAGGAGCCGCAGGTGGCGCCGCAGCCCGTGCGCATGGTCAGTTCGGACACGCTGCGGCAGCCGGCTTCGGCGGCTTCGCGGATCTGGCGATCGGTGACCCCATTGCAGATGCAGACGTACACGGCGGGCTTGGCGGCGGACGGCGCGGACTGCGCCTGGCGCCCATTCAAACCAAAGTGAGAATGGTTGTCAATTCCGCCCGTTAATCGTTATTAATCCGCGCCGCCCAGGGTCCGCCGCGCTTGCGCGGACGCTTGCGCGGCCGCTCGTGGCCCGCCGTATTGCCCGGCAGCCAGGCCTCCTGGGCCAGGGTCGGCATGGCGCGGATGCCGGCGCCGGCGATGGTCTGCGCCAGCGGCGCCAGGTGGCGCAGCGCCCGCGCATAGACCCCGCGCTTGAACAGCACCACGTGCTCCACCGGGTACCAGAAATCGACCCAGCGCCAGTGGTCGAACTCCGGCGTCTCGGTCAGTTCCAGGTTCAGCTGGCTCTCGTCGCACTGCATCCGCAACAGAAACCAGACCTGCTTCTGGCCGATGCAGACCTGGCGCTCGTTGCGGCGGATGGCCCGGCTGGGCAGGCGATAGCGCAGCCAACCGGGAGTGGCGCCGAGCACTTCCACATGCTCGGGCAACAGCCCGGTTTCTTCGCGCAACTCGCGGTACATGGCCTCCACCGGGGTCTCGTCGGTGTTCATGCCGCCTTGCGGGAACTGCCAGCCGTCCCGGCGCACACGGCGTGCCCAGAACACCTGACCATCCGGCCGCATCAGCACGATGCCTACGTTCGGTCGATAGCCGTCCGGATCGATCACGATGCGGACTCCTGAAAAATCTACTGGCTCCGACTCTGCCATGGCTGCGGCCGGGCCACAAGCAGCGCAGAAACCCGTTGACAGCCGCCCGCTTCTCCATAAGAATTGGCGGTTCACCAGGGCTATGTAGCTCAGCCGGTTAGAGCACAGCACTCATAATGCTGGGGTCGGTGGTTCGAGTCCACCCATAGCCACCATGGTGTGTACGCCCAAGGCGTGCGATACTTGCAGTCCACATTGCCCCGTCGCCAAGCGGTAAGGCACCTGACTCTGACTCAGGCATTCGGTGGTTCGAATCCATCCGGGGCAGCCAAACACACAAAAAAGGCCGATCTTTCGATCGGCCTTTTTTGTGTGTTTGGCTGCGGGTTCGCGCAGGCGCAAAGCGCCTGCGCCCCACACCTTGCTGCGCAAGGTGCGGGCCCCGGCCTTCCGCCCCCACATCCCCGCGCCTGTCGGCGCGCCCCCTTGGACTCCAAGGGGGCTACTCCACCAGATGGAATGCGGATCGTTGGAAGCAGGCGCGAGCCTATGAACTTCATCGGAAGCATTTCGGCAGCAGGGCGCGCGACCTCAAGCGTGAGGCAGGAAACCTCCCAGCGACCCCGGACCTCCAATCAGGCCGGCGATCGCCCAAGCCCGTGAGCAGATCCAACGAGGCAGAGCCTCGACGACCACCACTGCACCTGCCAGCACAAACCACAACCCTAGAACGACAAAAGCCCGGCCGAAGCCGGGCTTTTGCTTGGTCCCCAGCAGGCTCCCGAGGGAGCCCACGCCAGGCGCGATGGATCAGCGCTTGGAGAACTGGGTGGCGCGACGGGCCTTGTGCAGACCGACCTTCTTACGCTCGACTTCGCGGGCGTCGCGGGTCATGAAGCCGGCCTTGCGCAGCTCGGTCTTCAGGGTTTCGTCGTACTCCACCAGCGCACGGGCGATGCCCAGGCGGATCGCACCGGCCTGGCCGGTGGTGCCGCCGCCGGTGGCGGTGACCAGGATGTCGAAGCTTTCGGTGTTCTTGGTCAGCTCCAGCGGCTGGCGCACGATCATGCGCGCGGTCTCGCGGCCGAAGAACTCGTCCAGCGGACGGCCGTTGACGGAGATGTTGCCGGTGCCCTTGCGCAGGAACACGCGAGCGGTGGAGGACTTGCGGCGGCCAGTGCCGTAGTTTTGCGAAATCGCCATGATTAGATATCCAGAACCTGCGGCTGCTGAGCGGCGTGCGGATGCTCCGCACCGGAATAGACCTTGAGCTTGCGGTACATCGCGCGGCCCAGCGGGCCCTTGGGCAGCATGCCCTTGACCGCGATTTCGATCACGCGCTCCGGGTGGCGCTCCAGCGCCTGCTCCAGGCTCTCGGTCTTCAGGTTGCCGATGTAGCCGGTGAAGCGGTGGTACTTCTTGTCCTTGAGCTTGTTGCCGGTGACGACGATCTTCTCGGCGTTGATCACCACCAGGTAATCGCCGGTATCGACGTGCGGGGTGTAGACCGGCTTGTGCTTGCCGCGCAGGCGGCGGGCCAGTTCGGTGGAAAGCCGGCCCAGCGTTTTGCCGGCGGCGTCGACGAGATACCAGTCGCGCTGGACGGTCTCGGACTTAGCAGTGAAGGTGCTCATGATCAGACTCGGTTGGTCGGGCGGATTCCTGCAGCGAACGGCAGGAACTTTGCCACGCGTTGTGAATTGCAAAAACGCAAGAGGCGGAATTCTACGTGGCCCGGCCGCCGCGCGCAAGTGCGCCCCAGACCTGCGGTGCCAGGGTCGGTGCCGCGCTTGGCAGCACACCGGCCGGCGGCGAAAATCGAAGGCCCACCGCTTCCGGGCTTCCCCATGACCGCCAGCCGCCAGCATTCCCCGCTCGATCGCGCCCTGGTCGAGGCCCAGCGCGCGCTGGAAACCGTGTTCGGCGACCCGCCGGCGCAGCGCCCCTACCCGGCCGCGGCCACCACCGACGTGGTGCTGGCGCCGGACGAGCGCCGCCACGCCGCCGGCCTGATGCGCATCAACCACGTCGGCGAGGTCTGCGCGCAGGGCCTGTATTTCGGCCAGGCCGCGGTCGCGCGCGATCCGGCCACCCGTGCGCACCTGCTGGAGGCGGCGCAGGAAGAGACCGACCACCTGGCCTGGTGCGCGGCGCGGCTGCGCGAACTGGACAGCCGCCCCAGCCTGTTCAATCCGCTGTGGTACGCCGGCAGCTACGCGATCGGCACCCTGGCCGGGCTGCGCGGCGACGGCTGGAACCTGGGCTTCGTGGTCGAGACCGAGCGCCAGGTCGAGGCGCACCTGGACGAACACCTGCAGACCCTGCCGCCGGCGGACCTGCGCAGCCGCGACGTGCTGACAGTGATGAAGGCCGACGAGGCCCGCCACGCCGAGCATGCCGAACAGGCCGGGGCGCGGCGCCTGCCGCCGCCGATCCCCACGGTCATGGCCGCCGCCTCGCGGCTGATGAAGGCCGTCGCCTATCGGCTGTAGCCGCCCGCCGGTCGGGCCGATGCCGCCCCGGCTGGCATTGCCGGCCCGATCGCGTTAAAGTGAACGAACGCTGACTGATTCCACGTCGGCGCCCGCCGTTCCGGCTGCGGTATCGCCATGTGCCGCAGCCACCGATGTACCCGTGCCGAGCCGCGCCCGTGTGCGCTCCGCCTGCAGACTGTCATGCCCGCATCCTCGCCCCATCTGCCATCGCCCCGGACCCGCTGGTTGTCGCGCCTGCTGTTCGCGACCCTGTTCGCGATCGGCGGCGGCGCCCTGCTGCATCACCTGCTCGGCGACTACCGCCAGGCCAGCGCGATCCTGCGCGACCATTCGGTCGCCACCGTCCCGGTGATCGCCGACGGCGCCTTCGGCGTGCAGACCGAGCCACTGGTGCGCTACCGCTTCCACTATGTGTTCGAGAGCAAGGGCCGCCTGCACAGCGGCGCCTTCGAGGCCAGCGGCGCGGAGGCCGCGCCGTTGCTGCTGGACGGCGCCACGGTCGAGATCGCCTACGCCAATGCCGATCCCGCACGCTTCGGGCGCCTGGACCAGCTGCAGCACGCCGGCAACCTCGGCAGCGTGTTCACCCGCGCGCTGATCGCGCTGTCGATCGCCGCCCTGCTGGCGGTGGTCGCGCACCGGCTGCTGATCGGCCGGGTGCTGACCCGGCGCCGCATCGCCGCCGCCTGAGGCCCACGCGCGCGCGGGCTGCGCTCAGTGCCCGACCAGCTTCAGGCCGATCACCCCGACCACGATCAGGCCGATGCAGGCCAACCGCGCCGGCGAAGCGCTGTCGCCGAACAGGGCGATGCCGAGCACCGCCGTGCCCAGCGCACCGATCCCGGTCCAGATCGCATAGGCGGTGCCCAGCGGGATGTGCTTGAGCGCCTGGGTCAGCAGCCACAGGCTCAGGCCCGCACCGGCCAGGGTGGCCACGGTCGGCCACGGCCGGGTGAAGCCTTCGCTGTACTTCAGGCCGAGGGCGAAGCCGATCTCGAACAGACCGGCGAGCAGCAGGTAGATCCAGGGCATTGTCTTTCTCCGTAGACAAATGAAAACGAAAACGGCCCGATGTCTGCACATCGGGCCGCCGTCGGCAGGGGTCGCAGCGCGTGCTGCGGGCGGGCCGTCCCGCCGGTGTGGAGCGTTTACTCGGACAGGTTGCGCCCGTGGAACAGCTCCTCGATCTCGCGCTTGAGCAGCGCCTCGATGCGCATGCGCTCCTTGAACGAGAGATTCTTGGCCTTTTCCTCGAACAGGTACTGGTCCAGGTCGAAGTCCTTCAGGTGCATCTTGGTGTGGAAGATGTTCTCCTGATAGACGTTGACGTCGAACATTTCGTAGCGCGACTTGACGTTCTTGGCCAGGAAGTTCTGGATCGAGTTGATCTTGTGGTCGATGTAGTGCTTCTTGCCCTTCACGTCGCGGGTGAAGCCGCGCACGCGGTAATCCATGATCACGATGTCCGATTCCAGGCTCTCGATCAGGTAATTGAGGGCCTTCAGCGGCGAAATCACGCCGCAGGTGGCGACATCGATGTCGGCGCGGAACGTGGCGATACCGTGCTGCGGATGGGTTTCCGGGTAGGTATGGACGGTGATGTGGCTCTTGTCCATGTGCGCGACCACGGCATCGGAAATGATCTCCTTGCCCGCCGCCTTCTTGTCGATGACCGGCTCCTCGGAGATCAGGATCGTCACCGAGGCGCCCTGCGGATCGTAGTCCTGGCGCGCGATGTTGAGGATGTTGGCGCCGATGATCTCGGCCACATCGGTGAGGATCTGGGTCAGGCGATCGGCGTCGTACTGCTCGTCGATGTACTCGATGTAGCGCTGGCGCTCCTCTTCGGAGATCGCGTAGCAGACGTCGTAGATGTTGAAGCTCAACGCCTTGGTGAGGTTGTTGAAACCTTGCAGCCTCAGGCGAGGCAACGGCTTGACCACGGCGTGGATCCTCTGGAAGTGGGTCGGGGGGAAAGCCAATCAATTATGAGCCAAATGGCCGCGCTGCGAAACGTGGCGTCCGTCTCTTGTTTGCCGCCGCGAACGCGTCCCGTTAAGCTTCGGGAATTACGCCGTAGCGAAGCCGCCATGAGCCCCGGAAACACATCCACTGCAGCACCTGTGCGCATCGCTCCAAGTCCTTTGACGTTGGACACCGCCACCATCGACCGCTTCCTGGCCCACAGCCACCGTCGCCGCTATCCGGCGCGGACTGACGTGTTCAGGCCAGGCGATCCGGCCGGCACCCTGTACTACGTGGTCAGCGGCTCGGTCAGCATCATCGCCGAGGAAGATGACGACCGCGAGTTGGTGCTGGGCTATTTCGGCAGCGGCGAGTTCGTCGGCGAGATGGGCCTGTTCATCGAGTCCGACCAGCGCGAGGTGATCCTGCGCACCCGTACGCCCTGCGAACTGGCCGAGATCAGCTACGAGCGCCTGCACCAGTTGTTCCTGGGCTCGCTGTCGTCCGATGCGCCGCGGGTGCTGTACGCGATCGGCGTGCAGCTGTCCAAGCGCCTGCTGGACACCTCGCGCAAGGCCAGCCGCCTGGCGTTCCTGGACGTCACCGATCGCATCGTGCGCACCCTGCACGACCTGGCCCAGGAGCCGGAGGCGATGAGCCATCCGCAGGGCATGCAGTTGCGCGTGTCGCGGCAGGAACTGGCGCGGCTGGTCGGCTGCTCGCGCGAGATGGCCGGCCGGGTGCTGAAGAAGCTGCAGGTCGACGGCATCCTGCATGCCCGCGGCAAGACCGTGGTGCTGTACGGCGCGCGCTGACCGCCATGGGTCGATAGGCCCGGCACGATGGTGCTGAGCGAGACCTTCTACTGGTTCGTGCTGGTCGGCCTGGCCGCCCAGCTGGTGGACGGCGCGCTGGGCATGGCTTTCGGCCTGGTCTCGTCCTCGGTCCTGCTGAGCCTGGGCCTGCCGCCGGCGGTGGTCAGCGCCAGCGTGCACAGCGCCGAGGTGTTCACCACCGGCGCGTCGGGCCTGTCGCACCTGGCCCTGGGCAACGTCGACAAGCGGCTGTTCCTGCGCCTGGCGCTGCCGGGCATGGTCGGCGGGGTCGCCGGCGCCTACGTGCTGACCCGGTTGCCGGGCGAGCTGATCCGCCCCTTCGTCTATCTGTATCTGCTGGCCCTGGCGGTGCTGATCCTGCTGCGCGCGGCTGGCCGTGCGCTGCCGCGCCGCGAGGTGCGGCGGGTGCCGCTGCTGGGTTTCGTCGCCGGCCTGCTGGACGCCAGCGGCGGTGGCGGCTGGGGCCCGGTGGCGACCTCGACCCTGCTCGCCCACGGCGGCCAGGCCCGCACCACCATCGGCACGGTCAACGCCGCCGAGTTCCTGGTGACGCTGTCGATCTCGCTGACCTTCCTGCTGACCATGGGCGTGCAGCACCTGGACATCGTGCTCGGCCTGCTGGTCGGCGGCATGCTCGCCGCGCCGCTGGCGGCGCTGCTGGTCAAGCGCGTGCGCGAGCGCTGGGTGCTGGTGGCGGTGGGCCTGCTGGTGCTGGGCATCAGCCTGTATCAGGTGGGTGGGGCGTTGTATCGGTGGTTGGGGTGAGGCCCGGGATTTGGGAGTCGGGATTGGGGATTCGCAAAGGCGGTCTCCGCGGCGCTGAAGCCGTTGCGCTGGTGACCCGATCTGCGGTCAGGCCGCGTTCGCTTTTGCCGGGGTGGGCCGCGCGATGATCGCGGCCGGGACGCCGCCGCCGATGGCCGCGCGTCTCGCCTCTCCCCTGCCCCGCGAGACCGCCATGCGCCGTGCCCTTCCGCTGTTCCTGGCCTTGCTGTGCCTGGTGCTGCCGGCGCCGCGCGCGCAGGCCGACGACGCTTTCGCCCGGCTCGGGCGCGGGGTCAACATCCTCGGCTACGACCCGCTGTGGGACGATCCGGCGAAGGCGCGCTTCCGCCCGCCGCTGTACCGCACGATCCGCGACGGCGGCTTCCGCACGGTGCGGGTCAACCTGCAGGCGTTCGCACACATGGACGCGGACAACCGGCTCGACCCGACCTGGCTGAAGACGCTGGACACGGTGGTCGACCAGGCCACCGCGGCCGGCCTGAACGTGATCCTGGACGAACACGACTTCCACCCCTGCGCGGCCGACGCGGCGGTGTGCCGGACCAGGCTGCTGGCGTTCTGGAGCCAGGTCGCCCCGCGCTACCGCCATGCGCCGCCGTCGGTGCTGTTCGAGATCCTCAACGAGCCCAACGGCCAGATGACCAGCGCGGTGTGGAACGACCTGCTGCGCGATGCGCTGCAGATCATCCGCCGCGACAACCCGACCCGCACGGTGGTGGTGGGCCCGGGCAACAGCAATTCCTTCACCGCGCTCGACAGCCTGCGCCTGCCCGAGGACGATGCGCACCTGCTGGTCACCGTGCACTACTACAACCCGTTCCGCTTCACCCACCAGGGCGCGCCGTGGGCCCCGGCGGACATCCGCGACCGCACCGGCGTGAGCTGGGGCAGCGCAGCCGACCGGACCAAGCTGTACGGCGAGTTCGACCGCATCGCGGCCTGGGCCAAGGCGCATCACCGGCAGGTACTGCTGGGCGAGTTCGGTGCCTACGAGCAGGCGCCGCCGGCCGATCGCCTGGCCTGGACGGTGGCGGTGGTCAACGCCGCCGAGAAACGCCATTTCGCCTGGGCGTATTGGGAGTTCGAGGGCAGCTTCGGCGCCTACGACATCGACCGCGGGCAATGGGTCGCGCCGCTGCACCATGCGCTGGTGGGCAGCGACAGCGCTTACCGCGGGGCTGCCGGCGGCTGACGCCGGCCTTCCCCGCCGCGGCGCGCGCTAGCGGGAACCGCCAGCGTCGCCGGCGCGGTCGCGGCAGCCCCAGTTGAGGATCGGCGTGCCGGACGGCAGCAGCCGGCGGAACACCGCCACCGCGCCGTGCTTGGGATTGACCACCACCGGCGCGGCCGCGGCCTGCAGCAGCGGCAGATCGGCGGTGCTGTCGGAATAGGCCATGGCGATCTCGCCGTAGCCCAGTTCGCGCAGCATGCGCATCTTTTCCTCGTTGTGGCAGTGGCGGGTGGCGGTGACCGCGCCCAGGCGCGGGCCGATCAGGCTGCCGACCACCGGCACGTCCTGGTGCGCGACGAAGCCGAGGATGGCGCGCGCCAGTTCCGGCGGCGCGCCGGTGGCGACCACCACGCGATCGCCGGCGGCGCGGTGCCGGGCGAACACCTCCAGCGCCTGCGGCAGCAGCCGCTGGCGGATCTGCGCCTGATGCTGCAGCACGTACTGGTCGATGATGCGGTTGAACTCGCGCGCGCGGCGCAGGCCGAAGCTGGCGATCCAGACGTAGCCGGAGATGCCGGTGCGGCGGGTCGGCAGCATCGCCACCAGCGGCCCCAGCAACGGGGTGGCCAGCACCGCGGCGGCCAGGCGCAGCGGATTGCGCTTGATCAGCCAGGCGAACAGGTGGCTGCCGGAGTCGCCGTCGTACAGCGTGTGGTCGAAATCGAACACCACCAGCGGCGCATCGGCGCGCGGCAGCGGGTACGGACTGGCGTCCTGCCCGCTCATGCCGCGAAGAACAGCTGGCGCAGCGCTTCGCCCGGCTCCTCGGCGCGCATGAACGCCTCGCCGACCAGGAACGCGTGCACGCCGGCGCCGCGCATCAGCGCCACATCGCCCGGGCCGAGGATGCCGCTTTCGGTGACCAGCAGGCGATCGCGCGGCACCGCGTCCTGCATCGACAAGGTGGTCTGCAGCGACACCTCGAAGGTGCGCAGGTTGCGGTTGTTGATGCCGATCAGCGGCGCCGGCACCTGCAGCGCGCGCTCCAGTTCGTCGATGTCGTGCACTTCCACCAGCACGTCCATGCCCAGCTGCAGGGCAAGCGACGACAGCTCGGCCAGTTGCAGGTCGTCCAGCGCGGCCACGATCAGCAGGATGCAGTCGGCGCCGAGCGTGCGCGCCTCGTACACCTGGTACGGATCGATGGTGAAATCCTTGCGCAGCACCGGCAGCGTGCAGGCATCGCGCGCCTGCTGCAGATAGCGGTCGTGGCCCTGGAAGAAGTCCTCGTCGGTCAGCACCGACAGGCAGGCCGCGCCGCCGAACTCGTAGCTGACCGCGATGTCGGCCGGGTGGAAGTCCGGGCGGATGACGCCCTTGGACGGGCTGGCCTTCTTGACCTCGGCAATCACCGCCGGGTCGCCGTTGGCGATGGCCGCCTGCAACGCGCGGGCGAAGCCGCGGGTGGGCGGCATGGCCTCCGCGCGGGCGACCAGCTCGGCCAGCGGCACGCGCGCGCTGCGCTCGGCGATCTCGTCGGCCTTGCGCGCGAGGATGGTGCGGAGAATGTCGCTGCTCATGCGGTGGGAATCCTGGGGGATGGCCGGATTATCGGCGATGTGGGGTAAAGAAGGGATCGGGACCCGGGACCCGGGACCCGCAACAGCCTGGGCCGCCATGCAAGTAGTGCAACCGACGACATGCCCGAGTCGAGACGAGGGGCCGCAGATCGGCGACGCCCTGCGCTTACCGGGTCCCGGGTTCCGGGTCCCGGGCCCCGACCAGACCCTGCGTACACGCCACATACGCCTCCAGCTTCGCCCGCGCACGCCCATCGGCGATGGCCGCACGCGCCAGGGCGATGCCGGCGCCGATGTCTTCGGCCAGGCCGGCCACATACAGTGCCGCGCCGGCGTTGAAGGCGACGATGTCCAGGGCCGGGCCGGGCACGTTGTCGAGCACGGCGCGCAGCATCGCCATCGATTCGCCGGCGTCGGCGACCTTGAGGTTGCGGCTGGCCGACATGGCGATGCCGAAGTCCTCCGGGTGCACTTCGTACTCGCGGACCTGGCCGTCGCGCAGTTCGCCGACCAGGGTGCCGGCGCCGAGCGAGAGTTCGTCCATGTCGTCGCGGCCCCACACCACCAGCGCGCGTTCGGCGCCCAGTTCCTGCAGCACGCGCGCCTGGATGCCGACCAGGTCGGAGTGGAACACGCCCATCAGGATGTTCGGCGCGCCGGCCGGGTTGGTCAGCGGGCCGAGGATGTTGAAGATGGTGCGCACGCCCATCTCGCGCCGCACCGGCGCCACCACCTTCATCGCCGGGTGGTGCACCGGGGCGTACATGAAGCCGATGCCGGTCGCCGCCAACGCCTGCGCCACCTGCTCAGGCTGCAGTTCGATCGCCGCACCCAGCGCCTCCAGCGCGTCGGCGCTGCCGGACTTGGAGGAGACGCTGCGGTTGCCGTGCTTGGCGACCTTGGCGCCGGCCGCCGCGGCCACGAACATCGCGCAGGTGGAAATGTTGAAGGTGTGCGAGCCGTCGCCGCCGGTACCGACGATGTCGACCATGTGGGTGCGGTCGACGACCGGCACGGTGCGCGAGAACTCGCGCATCACCACCGCCGCACCGGCGATCTCGCCGACCGTTTCCTTCTTGACCCGCAGCCCGGTGAGGATGGCCGCGGTCATCATCGGCGACACCTCCCCGCGCATGATCTGCCGCATCAGCCCCACCATCTCGTCGTGGAAGATCTCGCGGTGCTCGATGGTGCGTTGCAGGGCTTGCTGGGGGGTGATGGTCATGGGAGAGGAGCTGCTCGTAGCTGGGGAAGAAGTAGATCTTTTCGGGTTTCCCAGGGGCGTTTATCTTCTTCGCTCATGGGGTAAAGAGGGTGTCCAATGCCATATTCCGAAATGACTACCTTGACTTTATGGCCTGGATAAAAATGCACTTGAATATCCCCGCCTTGGCTTGGATATTGGGGTAGATCAACAATTGCTTCTTGCGGCGATGGGGGCTGCGGGCCATTTTGCGTGGTGTCATAGGCCCATTGGATCTTGACCTTCATTCCCGGATGCCAATGCCTTGGAATGGACGCACAACATGCCCCCCCCACCACCCCCTTCCTCAGGCGAAAGGTTGGGTCCACTTGCGCCGTCGACTGTAAATCTCTCGATGCTCCAATCGCTCATGTGATTGTAGCCAGTCACAGATGCGGGCAAGCGATCATTGCCGCAACCACTTAATGAGATGCAGGCGACAAGCATGGACAATGAATTCCAGTACTGGATGCGTTTTTTTGTTTTTCTGTTTTGCATGTGATGGGCTCAGCGCGCCTGCGTCGGCCGCGACTTGCGCAGGCGCCCTTGCGCCAGCACCTCGAAGTAGTCGGCCGGGCCGCCGGCGCGCAGCAGGGTGGCGACCGCGGCCGGGTCGTAGATGCCGTCGTGCAGGGCGTGCTCGGCGATGTGCACGCCGATCACCTCGCCCAGCACCAGCCAGGTCTGGATCGGCTCGCCGCGTGCGCTCTGCAGCGGCAGCAACTGGCTGAGCCGGCATTCGAAGCTGACCGGGCTGGCGGCCACCCGCGGCGCGCCGATCAGGCGCGACGGCGCGGCGGTCAGGCCGGCCAGCGCGAACTCGTCGACCTCCGGTGCCACCGCGGCGGAACTGGCGTTCATCGCCTCGGCCAGCGGCCGCGTCGCCAGGTTCCAGGTGAACTCGCCCGTGGCCTCGATGTTGCGCACGCTGTCCTTCCAGCCGATGCTGGCGAAGCCGACGATCGGCGGCACGTAGTTGAAGGCGTTGAAGAAGCTGTAGGGCGCCAGGTTGGCGACGCCGTCGGCGCCGCGCGAACCGATCCAGCCGATCGGCCGCGGCCCGACGATGGCGTTGAACGGGTCGTGCGGCAAGCCGTGGCCGTTGGCCGGTTCGTAGAAATGGAAGGCGTCGGTGCGCTCGTGCATCGGCAGGGTCCGGCAGTGACGGGAAGTGGGCGACGCCGGCGCGGCGCGCTCAGCGCTCCAGGAAGTTCTTCAGCAAGGCGTGGCCATGCTCGGTGAGGATGGACTCGGGATGGAACTGCACGCCCTCGACCGGGAACTGGCGATGGCGCAGGCCCATGATCTCCTCCACCGTGCCGTCGTCGTGTTCGGTCCAGGCCGTCACTTCCAGGCAGTCGGGCAGCGTGGCCTTCTCCACCACCAGCGAGTGGTAGCGGGTGGCCTCGTAGCGGTCCGGCAGGCCGGCGAACACGCCGCGGCCTTCGTGACGGATGCGCGAAGTCTTGCCGTGCATGATGGTGCCGGCACGCACCACCTGCCCGCCATAGACCTGGCCGATGCTCTGGTGACCCAGGCACACGCCCAGGATCGGCGTGCGCTGGCCCAGCCGCTCGATCAGTTGCAGCGACACGCCCGCCTCGTTCGGCGTGCACGGCCCCGGCGAGATGACGATGCGCTCGGGCGCCAGGCGCTCGATCTCGTCCACGCTGAGCGCATCGTTGCGCACCACCTTGACCTCGGCGCCGAGCGCCTGCAGGTACTGCACGAGGTTGTAGGTAAAGCTGTCGTAGTTATCCAGCATCAGCAGCATGGCGAAGGACTCATTGCGCGATCAGGAAGACCGCATAGACGTTTTCGGAAAGGGTGAGGGTGCCGGCTTCCAGGGAGTCGACGATCGCGCCAACGTCGCTGGCTGGCGCCGGCGGCTCTGGAGAGGACACAAAGCCGGCGCGGACGTTGCGCACGGCTGGCCAGGTGCCGGCCTGGATGCCATAGGAAAAGCTAGGCGCGACATCGGAGATGGTGTAAAGCCCCTGGATACGAACGCCATAGGCCTTGGCAAGCCCCTCTGCCGAAACACGGGTCTGCTCGGCGGCTTCCCGCTTGAGTTGCATACGTATCTCGTCCTCCTTGCTGTACGAAGTCTGGATTCCAGACAATTCGACCTCACGGCTGGTCTTGAATCCGCTTAGGAACTGGCGCGCATCGTCGAGCGACCGGAACGTGGCACCAATGCTACGCTTGACCTCGGTACCCTCGAACTCCTGAGTTCCCCCTTGCGGCGAGAAGCGATACGAGGGTTGGATCTGCAAAGAGGAGGCCATGATGCTGTCCTGCAAGGCACGATTCCTTTTGAGTGCTGAAAGAATCTGCTCCGCCGATGCCTGGATTCGCTTGCGAGCAAGGTCGGGCTGCATATCCACAGCGCGCAGGTTGATGCGTAGCGAGAACCTGTCCGGCACCACCTCGCGCTGCGCCTCCCCCTTCACCAACAAATGCGGCTGCGACGGCAGGCTGTTGACCTGCGCGCTGGCGACGGCCGGCAAGACCAGCACCGCGGCAAAGGCCCAGGCAACGAGCGTACGGACTTTCATCTTCCTCTCCTTGGCGGAATGTCAGCCGGCCGCACGCGGCGTGCCGGAGTGGATCAGCGCGGCGAAATCCGCGATCAACGTGTCGACCGCATCGGCCTGCGTCGCCCACGAGGTGACGAAGCGGATCACCCAGCGGCCGTCGCCCAGCACCTGCCAGCGCTCGAAGTCGTAGCGCTGTGCCAGGGTCTCGACCGCGGCGGCGGGCAGGATCACGAACAGCTGGTTGGTCGGCGAATCCGAGGCGAACTGCGCACCGGCCGCGGCCAGTCCCTCGCGCAGCCGCGCGGCCATGCGGTTGGCGTGCGCGGCAAGTTCGTAGAACAGTCCGTCCTCGAACAGCGCGGCGAACTGGGTGCCCAGTACCATGCCCTTGGCCAGCAGCGCGCCGCGCTGCTTGAGCAGATAGCGGAAATCCGCTTTCAACACCGGATTGAGGATCACCAGCGCCTCGCCGAGCAAGGCACCATTCTTGGTGCCGCCGATGTAGAACGCGTCGGTCAGCGCGGCGACGTCGGCCATGCGCAGATCGTTGCCCTCGGCGGTGAGCGCGCTGCCGATGCGCGCGCCGTCCAGGAACAGCAGCAGGCCATGCGCGTCGCAGAACGTGCGCAAGGCCTGCAGTTCGTGCTTGCGGTAGATCGTGCCGACCTCGGTGGTGTTGGACACATAGACCAGCCGTGGCTGCACCATGTGCTCGTTGCCGTGCTCGGCCAGCAGCGGCGCGATCCGCTCCGGCGTGAGCCGGCCGTCGGCCGCCTCAACGGTGAGCACCTTGTGCCCGGTGGCCTCGATCGCGCCGGTCTCGTGGGTGGCGATGTGGCCGCAAGCCGCGGCGATCACCGCCTGGTGCGGGCGCAGGAACGCGGCGATGGCGGTGAGGTTGGTCTGGGTGCCGCCCACCAGCAGGTGCACGTCGGCGTCGGCGCAGCCGATCTCGGCACGGAGCAGCTGCGCGGCGCGCGCGCTGTGCCGGTCCAGGCCATAGCCGGCGTTCTGCTCGACACTGGCGGCGGCCAGCGCGGCCAGCACGCGCGGATGCGCCCCTTCGCTGTAGTCGTTGCGGAAGCCGATCCGCGGCGATGCGGCGGCGTTCACAGCCCCTTCGCCGCTTCGGCGACCGCACGGAACAGCGCGCGGCCCTTGTTCATCGTCTCGTCCCATTCGGTCTGCGGATCGGAGTCGTAGACGATGCCGGCGCCGGCCTGCACGTGCAGGCGGCCGTGCTTGATCACCGCGGTGCGGATGGCGATGGCGGTATCGGCGTCGCCGTGCCAGCCGAGGTAGCCGATGCTGCCGGCGTAGACGTTGCGCTTGATCGGCTCCAGCTCGCGGATGACTTCCAGCGCGCGGATCTTCGGCGCGCCGCTGACGGTGCCGGCAGGGAAAGTGGCGCGCAGCACGTCGGCGTAGCTGAGGCCGGGCAGCAAGGTCCCGGTGACTTCGCTGACGATGTGCATGACATGGCTGTAGCGCTCGATCACGAAGCGCTCGCCGACGGCGACGCTGCCGGCCTGCGAGACCCGGCCGGCATCGTTGCGGCCGAGGTCGATCAGCATCAGGTGCTCGGCGCGCTCCTTCGGATCGGCCAGCAGTTCCGCTTCCAGCGCCTGGTCCTCTTCCGGGGTCTTGCCGCGCGGACGGGTGCCGGCGATCGGGCGCACCGTGACCTGGCCGTTCTCCAGCCGCACCAGGATCTCCGGCGAGGAGCCGACCACCTGGGTGTCGCCGACGTCGAGGAAATACATGTACGGCGAGGGGTTCAACGCGCGCAGCGCCCGATACACATCCACCGGGCGCGCGGCGAACGGCACGCTCAGGCGCTGGCTCAGCACCACCTGGAAGATGTCGCCGGCACGGATGTAGTCCTTGGATTTCTCCACCGCGGCGATGAAGCCCTCGCGGGTGAAGCCGGAAACGAAGTCGCTCTCGTCCAGCACGTCGCGGGCCAGCGGCGCGGGGTAGCCGGCGCCGGGCTGGCGCAGGGTGGTGGTGAGCGCATCCAGGCGCGCCTGCGCGCGCTCCCAGGCGTCGGCCTCGGCCGGGTCGGCATGCACGATCAGGTACAGGCGGCCCTTGAGGTTGTCGAACACCGCCACTTCCTCGGACAGCATCAGCAGGATGTCCGGCGTGTCCAGCTCGTCGCGGGCGACGGCGCCGGCCAGGCGCGGCTCGATGTAGCCGATGCACTCGAAGCCGAACCAGCCGACCAGGCCGCCGGTGAAGCCGGGCACGCCCGCCAGCTTGGGCACGACATGCTGGGCGCGCAGCGCCTCGACCTCGGCAAAGGGATCGGCCACCTCGCGGCGCTCGATCAGTTCGCCATGGTCGCGCACCTCCAGGGTGTGCCCGCGGAAGGTGTACACCCGGCGCACCGGCAGGCCGATGATCGAGTAGCGGCCGAAGCGCTCGCCGCCTTCGACCGATTCGAACAGGTAGGTATGCGGGGCGTCGGCGAGCTTGAGATAGACCGACAGCGGCGTGTCCAGGTCGGACAGCACTTCGCGGACGACGGGGATGCGGGTGTGACCTTCAGCGGCGTAGCGCTGGAACTGCTCGCGGGTAATCAAGACGGCTTTCCTTCCGGGACTCGGTGACAGGGCGGACGACGGCTGCAGGCCACCATCGCCACGCACGGCGAGCGGAAGTGAAGGAAAGCGGGGTCGTCAGGCTGGACACGGCGGCTACTTTACCGCAACTGCGGCGACTGGCAACGGTTGCAGGCGCGACCAATCGAGTGCGGTGCGGAAGCGGTCGGCGAGGGCGTCGCGTCGGGACTGAAGTCCCTCCCGCAGGAGGCGGCGCATGACTTCGGGCGCGCTTTTCGGCGCGCATCGCACCCATCCGTGATCCGTCGTGTTCGTCCTGCCACGGCGCGACCGAGCGCGGTATTGCGGAGATCGGTAAGGACAGCGCGTCGGGACTGAAGTCCCTCCCACATGGGCGCCGGGCTTCGGGCTGGCCCTCGACCTGCGGTTAGCGCTCTGGCGCCTGCAGCAGCGGCGAGTCCGGCGGCAGATGCATGCGCAGGCGCCCGGGCACGCAGTCGATGCGGAAGTGGCGCGAGGTTTCCGGCTCGCCGTCCAGGTTCAGGGTCAGCGGCTGCGCCGCTTCGATCCGCAGCCACGGCAGGCGCGCGCGCACCGCCACCCGCTCCAGCGCGGCCTGCTTGCCGGACGTGACCAGGGTGCCCAGGGTCGCGGCGACCTCGCCGGTCAGCTCCGGCACCAGGGTCAGGTCGAGCAGGCCGTCGTCGAGCAGCGCGTCCGGGCACAGCACCTGGCCACCGCCGGCCTGGCGGCCGTTGCCCAGGCCGAGCGCGATGAAATCGCCTTCCCAGGCAAAGTCCGGCCCTTCGAAGCGGGCCCGGATCGGATCGATCCGGCCCAGCCGGCTCATGCCAGTGACCAGGTAGGCCAGCCCACCGAGCATCTTTTTCAGGCCTTCGTCGGTCTCCACCGTGACCTGGGTGCCGAAGCCGCCGCTGGCGACATTGGCGCACCAGTGCGGGCCGTGCTCGGCCTCGATGCGCAGCAGGTCGATCGGCAGCGCCGGCGTGCGGGCGATCAGTTCCAGTGCTTCCAGCGGCGGCAGCGGGATACCGGTCGCGGTGGCGAAATCATTGGCCGTGCCCAGCGCCACCAGCCCCAGGGCCGGCAGCGCGTCGCCCGGTTCCTGGCGATGCGCCAGCGCCGTGGCGACCTCGCTCAGGGTGCCGTCGCCACCGGCGGCGACGATGCACTCAGCACCATCGGCCACCGCTTCGGCCACGTAGCGCTCGGCATCGCCCTGCTCCCAGGTCACCCGCACCTGCAGCGCCACGCCGCGCGTACGCATGGCCATGACCGCCTCGCGCAACGCCTCGTCGCCAGCCGACTTGCCGTTGAGGATCAGACGCCAATGCGCTGCAGCCATGCGAACCATCCCGGGGTGAGACGCCCACGCTAACGGGCGCGGCATGCGCGATGCGTGAATCCAGGCGGGTGCGCTGTCATACGCACGTCACCGTGCGTCCGGAACATGGAAGGCCATAGCAAGGAAGACGGATGGAGGCAGGATCAGCCTCCGATTTCTCTCCCAGGGGCCGCACCGGCGACGGTGCGGTTCTTTTCTTTTGGCCGTCCGGCGCCGCTCAGCCGGCCGCGAACCTGGCCAGCGCCTCGCCCTGCAGGCGATAGACGGTCCACTCGTCCTGCGCGCGGGCGCCGACCGCTTCGTAGAAGTCGATCGCCGGCTGGTTCCAGTCCAGCACCGACCATTCGAAGCGGCCGCAGCCCTCGGCCACCGCCTGCCGCGCCAGGTGCTGCAGCAGCGCCTTGCCGGCGCCGACGCCGCGGTGCGCCGGGTCCACATACAGGTCTTCCAGGTACAGGCCGTTGCGGCCGAGCCAGGTGGAGTAGTTGTAGAAGTACACCGCGTAGCCGATCGGCTGGCCGTCGGCCTCGCAGATCAGCGCCTGCGCGCGGGCATCGGCGCCGAACAGGGTCGCGCGCAGGCCGGCCTCGTCGGTCTGCACCGCGTCCTCGGCGCGCTCGTAGCGGGCCAGGTCGCGGATCAGGCGCAGGATCAGCGCCGCATCGTCGGCCACCGCCGGGCGGATGTGCAGCGCCGCCATCTCAGCGCCCCGCCACCGCGGCGCGCATCTGCGTGATCACCTCGGCGTAGTCCGGCGCGTTGAAGATGGCCGAGCCGGCAACGAAGGTGTCGGCGCCGGCGGCGGCGATCGCGGCGATGTTGTCCGGCTTGACCCCGCCGTCGATCTCCAGCCGGATCGGCTTGCCGCTGGCGTCGATGCGGGCACGGATCGCGCGCAGCTTGTCCAGCGCCGAGGGAATGAAGGCCTGGCCGCCGAAACCCGGGTTGACCGACATCACCAGCACCAGGTCCAGGTCGTCCAGCACCCAGTCGAGGATGTCCACCGGGGTGGCCGGGTTGAGCACCAGGCCGGCCTTGCAGCCGTGCGACTTGATCAGCTGGATGCTGCGGTGCACGTGGCGGCTGGCCTCGGGATGGAAGCTGATGATGCTGGCGCCGGCCTCGGCGAAATCCGGGATCAGCCGGTCCACCGGTTCCACCATCAGGTGCACGTCGATCGGCGCGGTGACGCCGTGCTTGCGCAGCGCCTGGCAGACCATCGGGCCGATGGTGAGGTTCGGCACGTAATGGTTGTCCATCACGTCGAAGTGGATCCAGTCGGCGCCGGCGCGCAGCACGGCATCCACTTCCTCGCCGAGGCGGGCGAAATCGGCGGACAGGATGGACGGGGAGATGATGCAGTCGGACATGGCGGGATCTCAGCGCTTGCGCAGGGTGCGGATACGGTCGTAGGCGGTGTTGAGCTGGCTGGCCTTCTTCTCGGCGCGGGCGCGCAACTCGGGGCTGGCGCTGGCGACCTTGTCGGGGTGGTACTGGGACATCAGCCGGCGATAGGCCAATTCGATCTCGGCGTCGGTGGCGTCGCGGGTCAGGCCCAGTTCCCGGTAGGGATCCTCGCGCTGGGACAGCTTGAACCAGTCGGCGTCGAAGGCGTGCCCGATCAGCAGCCCGATCAACGCGCCCAGCACCGGCGTGGGCCGCAGCAGCAGGGCCCCGGCGATGGCGCCGAGCAGTTTTCCGTACCAGGGCATGGGGCAAGGGCGGGCGCGGCGTCAGGGCCGGCCATTTTACGGCACAGCGGGGCATTCCGGCCGTACACTACGCGGCCCGCCGTCCGCCGCGGGCCCGCCGGGTCCCGGGACGGTCGCCATTGCGAAGTCCGTAGGAGTGCCTGTGTCCACCACGCTGTTGCAATCCGATCTGCCCGGCCTGCCCTTGCGCCACCGCGGCAAAGTCCGCGACGTGTTCGATATTCCCCGCGAGCGCCTGCCGGCCGACGCGCCGCCCGGCGACTACCTGCTGATGGTCGCCACCGACCGTCTCTCCGCCTTCGACGTGGTGCTGCCCGACCCGATCCCGGGCAAGGGCGAGATGCTGTGCCAGGTCTCCAACTTCTGGTTCAAGAAGACCGAGCACCTGATGCCCAACCACCTCACCGGCATCGACGTGGCCGCGGTGCTGCCCGAGGGCGTGGACAAGGCCCTGTACGCCAAGCGCGCGGTGGTGACCCGCAAGCTCAAGCCGGTGCCGGTGGAGGCCATCGCCCGCGGCTACCTGATCGGCAGCGGCTGGAAGGACTACCAGCGCACCGGCAAGGTCAGCGGCATCGAACTGCCCGACGGCCTGCGCCAGGCCGAGAAGCTGGCCGAACCGATCTTCACCCCGTCGACCAAGGCCGCCGTCGGCGACCACGACGAGAACATCGACTTCGACGCCATGGTCAAGACCGTGGGCGCGGAACTGGCCGAGCGCGTGCGCGACGCCACCCTGCGCATCTACCGCTTCGCCGCCGACTTCGCCGCCGAACGCGGCATCCTGCTGGCCGACACCAAGTTCGAGTTCGGCACCGACGCCGACGGGCGCCTGTACATCATGGACGAGATGCTGACCCCGGACTCCTCGCGCTACTGGCCGGCCGAGCAGTACGAAGTCGGGACCAGCCCGCCGAGCTACGACAAGCAGTTCGTGCGCGACTACCTGGAGACGCTGGACTGGGGCAAGGCCGCGCCCGGTCCGCGCCTGCCGCAGGAGGTGATCGACCGCACCCGCGCCAAGTACGCCGAAGCGCTGCAGCGGCTGGCGGGGATTTCGGTCGACTGAGTGCGGGGCAGCGCGCCGGATGCCCGGCGCGTCACGGGTGGTCGCGGAAGGCGGCCACCTTGCGGGCACCGACCGCCATGCCCGCCGCTTCACGACCTGGAGCATCCTGGCCGGCTAGACTCCGGCAGCCGCGCGAGCGCTCGTGCGTGCGACTTGATCAGGAGGATCCGTTGGCTAGTGCACGCCCCATTCTGACTTCACTGGCCCTTGCCGCCACCCTGCTCGCCTGCAACGGGCCCTCCACCGGCTCCGCGCCTGCTGCAATGGCGCCAGCGACGCCATCGGCCCCTGCAGCCGCAGCAGCGCCGCGCTGCCAGGATGTCGATTTCGACGCTTTCCTCAAGCGCTTCAGCGCCGACATCGCAGTCCAGGAAAAGGCCACCGCCGACCCGTTGACGATGATCCACCTCGACTCGGACGCGCAGCCGGAGCCGGCACCGGTCACCCGCAATGTGCCGCTGGCCGAAGTCGAATGGCCGGTGATTCCCAATCTGGAGGCCGCCCGCAAGGGTGGGCGCGAAGTCGTGGTGACGCAGAACGCCCAGGGCAGGCAGGTCATGGTGCGCACCCCCGATACCAGTGATCAACAGGTCTACCAGTTCACGCAGAAGCCGTGCTGGACACTGGTGAAAGTGGACGATCAGGCGCTGTAATCAGCGCACTCTGGCCACACGGCACGGGCACTCTCTCAGTCCTCTTTTCCTTCACCAAGCTGTATCCCACCCGCGCCACATTTCCGTAACCCGCTCCCACGTGAGGTAAAGATGCGCTCATCCCGCCCTTCCCGCCGCCCTGGCAATCGCGTTGTGTGGCCCGCCGTTTCGGTGTTGCTACTCGCATTGAGCGCATGCAGCAACGGCCAATCCGCTGCCCCTGCCGACGTGGCCGCAGCCGCCCCGGCGCCCGCCAAGCAAGCGCCTCCCGCCGTAGCTCCACCTGCAGACGCCGCGTCGAACGATCCAGTGCAACAGTTGCTGCAGTCGAGCGGCGTGCAGTGCGAAGACGGCAAGACGGCACGGAACTGTACAGCGGGCAATCTGGACGCAGGCGACTACTACGACGTCGAACTGACCGCAGACTGTGGCGCGCAGGGATTTTTCGCAGGCGTTGCAGACGCCAAGGGTACGCCTGCGCTGAATGCCGTGCCGACCACGGGAAGCCATGCCACACCGCGGGCTACCCTCTCGCAAGGCCAGCTCGTCTGCGTCCAGGGCATCGCCCGCGCCGGCCAGAACCCCATGTACTACTACGTCGTCGCGATTCCGGCCGACACCGTGGCGAAGTGCAAGGGCAATGCGCTGTGCAAGCAGTATGGGGACCGTCCGATCCAGTGGACTTCCCCCGCAAACGGCGACGCCTGCCATGTCGCTGCCCCTGGTCGCTATGCCGGAAACTGCGCCCAGGGCTGGGTCAGCGCCAGCGCGCTGGACGTGTTCTCGGACGGAATGTAGCCAACGTTTCCACAAGCACGCGTGCTTGTTCAATCGCAAGGAGAGCAAGGTATGTCGGACCCCAAGATCACTCGACTCGTCAGCAGCGTCGGCACCACGCGCACGGTAGAGATGGACGATGGAAGTACCGTCAGCCGATCAGGCGGATCGGTGTCGTGGCGCAACAACAATCCCGGCAACCTCAAGTTCGAGTTCGCCGGCAGCGCGGACAAGACGGTGAACAACCCGCGCACACGCGAGCAGGCACTGGAGTCGGCGCAGGACCGGTATCGCGGCGTCGTTGGTCTCGACCAGTGGGGCAACGCCGTTTTCGAGAGCTACGAGGCAGGCCGTGCTGCCAAGATCCAGCTGCTGGAGCGCCGCTTCGGCAACGACACGGTCGAACAGATGCTGCCGCGCTACTCGAAGGCCGATTACAGCGGCACCACGCATCATCGCGAACAGGCCGCCACCATTTTCGCGGAGGGCGACCGCCAAGGCGTGGACCTGCGCAATAAAACGGTCGCACAGATGAGCGAGCGCGAACGCGAGGCGCTGGCCGACGGCATCAGGCGCTTCGAGGGGTGGCGGGCGGGCGAGGTCACGGTACAGACACCCGCCCGGACCGCGGCGCAAGCCCCAGCGCAACCGCAGTCCTCTGCTGCACCCGCCGCAGCAAGCCCTGCCCCCGCTACCGCCGCATCCGACAGACCCAGCGCGGCGGTCTACAACGAGGCGTACCAGCACTTCTTCAACGAGGGCCGGCGCTACGAATACGGTCGTCCGGACCACCCCAGGCCGGGGCGCGACAGCAGCCGCCTGGAGCGCGACGGCGACGGCGACGGTCGCCTTGGCGTGGACTGTTCGGCCTTCGTATGGCGCGGACTCAAGAACGCCGGCTACGACGTGCCGGGCGAGAACGCCGCAGGATTCACCACCGCCAAGCTCTTCAATGGCGCGCAGGTGACACCGTATGCGCGCGAGCATTTCGATGTCACCTCCGCGGCGGAGGCACGCAAACCCAATGGCTCGTTGCACCAGGGCGATCTGCTGATGTTTTCTTCGCCGAACGGGCAGCACATCGGCATCTTCAAGGGGTACGACAAGGCCGGAAACATCCAGTTCATCGGCTCGCAGGGCAGCACCGGCCCGGCAGAGGTCACGATTCGCCCGGGTGGCTACTGGGATGGAGGCAGCACCCGCATCGTCGGCGCGTTGACCCCCAAACCGGAATTTCAGGTTCGTGCCCCAGTGCATGGCAATGGCGACGTTCCTGCACGGCAGACATCCCCAGCACCAGCAGAAACACACAGCGCCAAGAGTGCGGCCATGGCCGATGGCCTGCTCAAGCAGGGCGAGCGCGGCAATGACGTCGAAGCATTGCAGCGCCAGCTCAACCGCATGGGCGTGCGCGACGCGCAAGGCAAGGCATTGGCCGAGGATGGACGCTTCGGCGAGCATACCCGCGAGGCGGTCGTTGCCTTTCAGAAACAACGCGGCCTCACCCAGGACGGCATCGTCGGCCGCGATACCCGGGCCGGGCTGGCGGCCGCCGAGCAGGCCCAGAAAGGCCCGCAGCTCGGCGAGCCGGGACATCCGGATACGCCGCTGTACGACAAGATGCGCACGGAGGCCGATCGCGCCGCCAAGCAGGCCGATCCGCAACACGCCAAGCTGTCGAACGAAGCCGTGGCCAACCTCACCCTGCAGGCCAAGCAGGCCGGGATCGACCACCCGGACAAGCTGAAGGAAGTCAGCATGCGTGGTGAAACGGCCTTCGTCGCCGGGACCACGCCGGGCTTCCGTGCGGTGGTGGATCTGCAGCAGCAAGCACCGCCGCTGGAGCAGACCAGCGCACAACTGGCTCGCCAGTCCGCGCAGCAGCAGGAGTCGGTGCAGCGGGAGCAGCAGCAGGAGACGAACAAGAGCATGGCGCGCGCCTGAGCCGCCAAGCCGTGGCGGGGCGATCGTGCCGACAGCGCGATCGCCCCCGATCGGCGACGCCACCGCGTGCCTGCGCTGACCGGTCGTGCGGCGTCCAACGCATCTCAGACGCCGTTCGTCGAAACGAAGCAAGCACCTCTCATCCCCTGCATCCGGCACGATCGAACCGGATGCACGTTGCCTTGTGGGAGCGACGGGATGTTCCCGGCAAAGCCCGTCGCGGCTGAAGCCGCTCCCACAGGACATTTCCCAACGTTCCTGGAGGCTCCGAAAGGTCGCTCCGCTGGGCACGACCTCATCTGCGCTGCGCTGGGCGAGGACATGGACGACGTTGGGCGCGACCAGCAAGCGGGCAAGGCGCCCGTGCTGCGGGCAATCGCTGCCTGCGTTGCCGGATCCACGGCGCGGTGTCTCCGCATCGCGCCGGCGATGGCGCTATGCTGGGCCGGTTCCTGGGAGGGAAGATGGATACCACCGCCTACGCGCGCCCGATCGACCGCTATTTCGCCAGCTATTCCGACGATCACCGCAATGCCGCCAACCAGCGCATCCACGTGGTCGCGGTGCCGGCGATCCTGTGGTCGGTGGTGGCCCTGCTGTGGTGCATCCCGGTCGGCGGCACCTGGTTCCAGAGCGGGCTGTGGGCGGCGCTGGGCATGTTCGCGGCATGGATGTATTACAACCGCCTGTCGCGCCCGCTGGGCTACGGCATGCTGGCGGCGTTCTTCTTCTGCGGCTGCCTGTGCCGGCTGCTGGAAGCGCACCTGGGCCTGCAGGGGCTGCTGTGGCTGGCGATCGGCGTGTTCGTGGTGGCCTGGATCGCGCAGTTCATCGGACATGCGCTGGAAGGCCACCGACCCAGCTTCCTCACCGATCTGACCTATCTGCTGATCGGCCCGGCCTGGGTGCTGGCCAAGCTGTACCGGCGCATGCACTGGCGCTACTGAGCGCGGCCAGCAACACCACCGCGCATCGCCAGGCGGACGCAGGCGCTGCCGGGATTCCTCGACCCGCCGCGCCTACGCGCTGTTCGCATCGCGCCAGCGGGGACGCGACGCCGTGTCAGCCGTGCTGCGCCGTGTCCCCGGCCTCCAGGCCCAACATCGCCGCATCCGGGGCGAAGGCGCGCGGCGCGTAGCCGAAATCCTGCTGCGCCGGTTGCAGGTCGAATGCCAGGTCCTCGCGCATGCGCTGCAGCGCGGCGCGGTTCATGCCCTGCAGGCGGCCGCAGGCGTGGGCCAGCGTCAGCGCCAACGCGAACGCTGCATGTGGCAGCGATAGCAGCCGCGCCGGCGGCCGCAGCGCGGCCAGCACCCGCCGCACCATCTCACGGTAGCTGAGCGTCTCGCCGCCACCGAGGGCGTAGCTGCGCCCGTGCGTGGCCGGGTGCGCCAGCACCGCCAGCGCCGCGTCGGCCAGGTCCTGCACGTGCACCGGCTGGCGCAGGCCGCTGGCGCTGCGCGGCAGCACGAACCAGCCGGTGCGCCGCGCCAGTGCCGCGATCGCGCTGAGGGTGCGGTCGCGGCCGGCGCCGTAGACCAGGGTCGGCCGCAACACCGTCGCCGCCGCGCCGCGTTCGGCGGCCACCGCAAACACGATGGCTTCGGCCTCGCGCAGGCGCCGGGCGACGTCGCGTTCGGCGGCGTCCAGCGAGTCGCGCTTGACCTCCAGGCTGGTGGAGCCGAAGGCGACCACGCGCGAAGCGGCGACGGGCGCGCGCCGATACCAGTCGGCGAAAGCGTCCAGCGGCCCGCAACTGAACACCACCTCCGCCGCCACCGGTGGCGCCTGCAGCGCGCTGAGTTCGCCGGCATGCCAGTGCAGGCCGGGGTGCGCCGCGCGCGCCTGCCGGGAGTAGGCGTGCACCTCCCACCCGTCGGCCAGCAGGCGGTGCAGCAGGCGCTCGCCGATCTGGCCGCTGCCGCCGAACACCAGTGCGATGCGCGGTGGCGCGACGGTCGTCGGAGAAGCGGAGGCAGCGGCGAGCGAATCGGTCATCGGCACAGGATAGTGCGTGCGTCGCCGTTTGCGGCTGGAATCACTCGGCATCCGCACGCTGCACGGCATGCGACGGCCGGTGGCGGCGGACAAGGCGACGCGTGGCACGGACACACGCAGCCGCCAACGATCGCCAAGCGCACCGACGACCTGGCACGGGCCGCACGCACCAGCACCCGGATGGAGAGCGACGCGCGACGCGCTGCAGAACGCGCTCACCCACGGCGATGCTTGCGCCACACGCGAGCGCGCGCCGCGCATGGCGTGTGGCGCATCGCGCAGCGCCAGCGTTCGATCACTCCCCGCCCCGCCCGCGCTCGCAAGCGCATCACCTGCGCACCGCTACGCTGTCGGCATGACCGTGCACGCCTTCCGTTCCCGCGCCGGCCACCGCCGTGACGCGCCTGTTACACTCGGGCTCCTGCTCGCGAATCTCGTATTCCCTGCATGATCCCCGCCCTCGACATCCTGCTGGCCTTGCCGTTTCTGATGGCGGCGGCCGTCGTCGCCCTGCGCCACCGCTCGCGCGCCACCCTGGCCTGGGCCGCGGCGCTGGCGCCGTTGGCGGGCCTGGCGGTGCTCGGCGCGCTGACGCCCACGGTGCTCGACGGCGGCATCGTCCGTGCCGACCACGCCTGGCTGCCGCAGATCGGCCTGCAGTTCTCGCTGCGCCTGGACGGCCTGGCCTGGATGTTCGCCGGCCTGGTGCTGGCGATCGGCGCGCTGGTGGTGATGTACGCGCACTACTACCTGAGTGCACGCGAGAACGCGGCGCGCTTCTATGCCTGCCTGCTGCTGTTCATGGGCGCGATGCTGGGCATGGTGATCGCCGGCAACCTGTTGCTGCTGATGGTGTTCTGGGAGCTGACCAGCATCAGTTCGTTCCTGCTGATCGGCTTCTGGTCGCACCGGCAGGACGCGCGCGACGGCGCGCGCATGGCCCTGGTGATCACCGGCGGCGGTGGCCTGGCGCTGCTCGGCGGCGTGCTGCTGCTGGGGCGCATCGTCGGCAGCTACCAGCTCGACGCGGTGCTCGCCGCCGGCGACGTGATCCGCGCCAGCCCGCTGTATCCGTGGGCGCTGGGGCTGATCCTGCTCGGCATCTTCACCAAGAGCGCGCAGTTTCCATTCCATTTCTGGCTGCCGCACGCGATGGCCGCGCCCACCCCGGTGTCGGCGTACCTGCACTCGGCGACGATGGTGAAGGCCGGCGTATTCCTGCTGGCGCGGCTGCATCCGGCGCTGGCCGGCAGCGACCTGTTCTTCTACACGGTCAGCGGCATCGGTGCGGTCACGCTGGTCACCGGTGCCTGGTTCGCGATCTTCCAGCACGACCTGAAGGGCCTGCTGGCGTATTCGACGATCTCGCACCTGGGCCTGATCACCATGCTGTTCGGGCTGTCCACGCCGATGGCGGTGGTGGCCGGCGTGTTCCACATCCTCAACCACGCGGTGTTCAAGGCCTCGCTGTTCATGGCCGCCGGCATCATCGACCACGAGACCCACACCCGCGACATGCGCCGGCTCGGCAACCTGCGCCGCTGGATGCCGATCACCAGCGCGCTGGCGATCACCGCCTCGCTGTCGATGGCCGGCATCCCGCTGCTCAACGGCTTCCTGTCCAAGGAGATGTTCTTCGCCGAGGCGCTGGGCGCCGACGGCCCGGCCGCGATGCGGGTGTTCACCGCGACTTCGGCGTTGCTGGCCGGTGTGTTCGGCGTGGCCTACAGCCTGCGCTTCGTCTATGAGACCTTCTTCGGCCGCGGCCCGCGCGACCTGGACACGATGCCGCACGAGCCGCCGCGCTGGATGAAGATTCCGGTGGATATCCTGGTGCTGGTGTGCGTGGCGGTCGGCATCGTGCCGGCGCTGACCGTGGCGCCGGTGCTGCGCGCCGCCGCCGGCGCGATCCTCGGCGACGCCCTGCCCGACTACAGCCTGGCGGTGTGGCATGGCTGGAACGCACCGCTGGCGATGAGCATCGCCGGCGTGGTCGGCGGCGTGGCGCTGTATTTCGGCCTGCGCCGGCTGACCGCGCTGTACACCGAGGTGCGCCGCTCGCTGGGCAAGCGCGTGTTCCACTGGCACGTGCAGACCCTGTTCGGCGTGGCCGCACGCTTCACCCGCCTGCTCGCCAACGGCCGCCTGCAGCGCAGCCTGCGCTGGCTGGTGCTGGCCGCGGTGGTCGTCGTGGCCGCGCCGCTGCTGCACGCGCCGCCGCTGTGGCAGCAGTGGCCGGTGCCGCAGGGGATGCCGCTGCTGGGTTGGGGGCTGTGGCTGCTGATCGTCAGTTGCGCGCTGTCCACGCTGTTCCTGTACCGGCAGCGGCTGCTGGCGGTGCTGGTGCTGGGCGGCAGCGGCCTGGGCGTAAGCCTGGTGTTCGTGTTCCTGTCGGCGCCGGACCTGGCGCTGACCCAGTTGCTGGTGGAGATGGTGACCCTGGTGCTGATGCTGCTGGGCATGAACTACCTGCCCAAGGCCTCGCCGCCGGAACCGCGGCGCTGGCGGCGCTGGCGCGATGCGGCCCTGGCGATCGTCGCCGGCGGCGGCATGGCGCTGCTGGCGTATTCGGTGATGACCCGGCCGGCGACGACGATGGCCGGCGAGCTGCTGCAGCGCGCGCTGCCCGAAGCCTACGGCCGCAACGTGGTCAACGTGATCCTGGTGGACTTCCGCGGCTTCGATACCTTCGGCGAGATCACCGTGTTCGGCATCGCCGCGCTGGTGGTGCATGCGCTACTGCGGCGCGCGCGGATGGCGCCGGAGAAGGTGATGCCCGGGCCGCCGATCAAGCTGCCGGTGCCGGCCGACCTGGCGCAGCTGATGTTCCCGCTGACCCTGACCGTGTCGATCTTCCTGTTCCTGCGCGGCCACAACGCGCCCGGCGGCGGCTTCATCGCCGGGCTGGTGCTGGCGGTGCCGCTGCTGATGCAGTACGTGATCCAGGGCGCAGCCTCGGTGGAGTCGCGCTTCGGCTTCGACTACATCCGCTGCATCGGCCTGGGTCTGCTGCTGGCCACGCTCGGCGGCATGGCCTCGATGCTGTTCGGGGTGCCGTTCCTGACCAGCGGCCATCTGGATCTGCAGTTGCCGCTGATCGGCACGGTCCCGCTGGCCAGCGCGCTGGTCTTCGATACCGGCGTGTATCTGGTGGTGTTCGGCGGCACCATGCTGACGCTGTCGATGATGGGCACGATCAAGCCCTCGCGCACCCGCGATTCGCAGCGCGGGCAGATCGACCCGACGCGGCGTTCGCCCATCACCGGGGAGATGCACTGATGGAACTGGCACTGGCGAGCGCGATCGGGGTGCTGACCGCGGTGGGCGTGTACCTGCTGCTGCGCGCGCGCAGCTTCGACGTGATCCTGGGCATGACCGTGCTGTCCTACGCCACCAACCTGCTGATCTTCGCCGGCGGCCGGCTGGTGCAGGGCAAGGCGCCGGTGCTGCGCGACGGCATCGCCCCGACCCTGGCCGAGCACGCCGATCCGCTGCCGCAGGCGCTGGTGCTGACCGCGATCGTCATCGCCTTCGCGATGACCGCGGTGAGCATCGTGCTGGCGATGCGCAGCCGCGGCGACAACCACAGCGACCACGTCGATGCGCGCCCGGACCCCGATCCCGCCGACGGGGAGGCGCCATGACCCATCTGCTGATCCTGCCGATCCTGATCCCGTTGCTCGGCGCGGCGCTGTCGCTGTTCGCCGAGCACCGCCGCTACGGCCGCAAGGTGCGCCGCGCGGTGGCGTGGACCGCGATGACGGCGCTGGCCGCGGCGGTGCTGGCGCTGTGCGTGCAGGTGAGCGACGGCCAGGTCCATGCCTACCTGCTCGGCGACTGGCCCTCGCGGCTGGGCATCGTGCTGATGGCCGATCGCCTGTCGGCATGGATGCTGGCGACCACCACCCTGCTCGCCGGCGCCTGCCTGCTGCACGCCTGCGCCGGCTGGGACCGGCGTGCGCCGCATTTCCATGCGCTGTTCCAGTTCCAGCTGGTCGGCCTCAACGGCGCGTTCCTGACCGGCGACGTGTTCAACCTGTTCGTGTTCTTCGAGGTGATGCTGATCGCCTCCTACGGCCTGCTGCTCAGCGGCGGGCGCAGCCTGCGCCTGCGCGTGGGCTTCCACTACGTGGTGTTCAACGTCACCTCCTCCACCGTGTTCCTGATCGCGCTGGGCCTGCTGTACGCGCTGCTCGGTTCGTTGAACATGGCCGAGCTGTCGCAGCGCGTGGCGCAGGCGCCGCCGCAGAACGTGGCGCTGATCAAGGCCGCGTTCGGCCTGTTGCTGCTGGTGTTCTGCGCCAAGGCCGCGCTGCTGCCGCTGTACCTGTGGCTGCCGGAAACCTATGCGCGCGCGCCGGCGGCGGTGGCGGCGCTGTTCGTGATCATGACCAAGGTCGGCCTGTACGCGGTGCTGCGGGTGAGCACGCTGATCCTCGGCAGCCAGGCGCAGGCGCTGGACGGTTACGGCCGCGACTGGCTGCTGTGGCTGGGCCTGGCGACGCTGCTGCTGGCCGCACTGGGCGTGCTGGCGGCGGTGCGCCTGCGGGTGCTGATCGGCTACCTGGTGATCGTGTCGGCGGCGACGCTGTTCGTGGCCTTCGCGCTGGACTCAGCCGGCACGCTCGGCGCCGGGTTGTATTACCTGGCGCACAGCAGCTTCGTCGCCGCGGCGCTGTTCATGATCGCCGACCTGATCCGGCGTCGCCGCGGCGGCGCCAGCGACCGCAAGGAGATCATCGCGCCGCTGCCGGGCAAGACCGTGCCCGGCGTGCTGTTCCTGATCGCGGCGATCTCGGTGGCCGGGCTGCCGCCGCTGTCCGGCTTCCTGGCCAAGGTGGCGATCCTGAGCGCGACGCCGGGCGGGCTGACCGCGCCGGTGTGGGCCGCGGTGCTGCTCAGCAGCCTGATGGTGATCATGGGCCTGACCCGCGGCGGCGTGCGCCTGTTCTGGCGCGTGCCCGGCGACCAGGACACGGCCGAGGACGGCACCGTGGAATTGCCGCGCCCGGCGCCGCGCAAGGCGCCGGCACGGCCGCTGGAAACCGCCGCCACCGTGCTGCTGCTCGGCTACGGCGTGGCGATGACCGTGGCGGCCGGGCCGCTGCTGCGCTACAGCGAGGCCGCCGCCGCACAACTGCTGCACCCGGCCGACTACACCACCCAGCTGCGCGGCACCGCGCCGATCCTGCGGGAGCCCTGACATGTCCGCCCGTCCCTGGTCGCGCCGTCTGTTCCCGTCCTGGCCGCTGAGCCTGACGGTCACCGCGTTCTGGCTGCTGATGAGCGACAGCTTCAGTCTCGGCCAGGTGCTGCTGGGCGCGGTGCTGGGCGTGGCGGTGCCGCTGTTCGCCGCGCGCCTGGACCGCGAGTTCGCGCGCATCGGCTCGCTGCGCCCGGTGCCGAAGATGCTGTGCGTGGCGGCCTGGGACATCGTGCGCTCCAACGTGGTGGTGGCGCTGCAGGTGCTCGGTCCGGAAAAACGCATCCACCCCGGCTTCATCTGGGTGCCGCTGGACATCGCCAACATCCACGGCATCGCCGCGCTGACCAGCATGATCACCCTGACCCCGGGCACGGTGTCGGCGGCGCTGTCGGACGACCGCAAGTACCTGCTGGTGCACGTGCTGCACCTGGACGATGCCGAGACCGTGATCCGGCAGATCAAGACGCGCTACGAAGCGCCGCTGATGGAGATCTTCCCATGACCAGCCACATGTTCATCGAGACCACGATCGTCGTGTGCATGCACGTGGTGGCGCTGGCGATGCTGCTGGCGCTGTGGCGGCTGCTGCGCGGGCCGACCGTGCCCGACCGCATCCTGGCGCTGGACACGCTGTCGGTGACCGCGATCGCCGAATTGATGCTGTTCGGCATGTACCTGGATTCGCCGGTGTATTTCGAGGCGGCGCTGATCATCGCCATGCTCGGCTTCGGCAGCACCGTGGTGCTGAGCAAGTTCGTGCTGCGCCGGGACATCGTCGAATGATCGGCGTGCTGCAGGTCGGGCTGTCGCTGCTGCTGATCGTCGGCTGCTTCTTCATCCTGGTCGGCGCGCTGGGGCTGGTGAAGCTGTCGGACTTCTTCAAGCGCCTGCACGCGCCGACCAAGGCCAGCACCCTGGGCGTGGGCTGCGTGCTGCTGGCCTCGGTCGGCTACCACCTGTTCCTGGGCCAGGATCCGCAGCCGCGCGAACTGCTGATCACCGCGTTCCTGTTCATCACCGCGCCGATCAGCGCGCACATGATGGCCAAGGCCGCGCTTTCGCTGATGCTGGAACAGCGCCCGCAGGTGCCGGGCAGCGACCACGCCGAGCAGGAAGGGCTGCCGCCGCCGGAGCAGCCGGAGGAGCGCTGAGCGCGCGGGTCTGCGTAGGAGCGGCTTTTCCGATTCCCGATTCCCGATTCCCCACTCTCGGCACTCACGCCACCAACGCCAACTCCAGTCCCACCCACGCCAGGAACGCCACCAGCAGCACCGCCCCCTCGCCGCGGCTCAGGCGCATGTCGCCGCGCAGCATCGGGTACAGCACCACTGCCAGCGCGATCGCCGCCGGCAGTTCCAGGCGCACGAACGAGGCCGGCAACGGCAGCGGCCGCAGCGCCGCCATGCCGCCGATCACCACCAGCAGGTTGAACAGGCTCGAGCCCAGCACGTGGCCGACCACCATGTCGCCCTGGCCACGGCGCGCGGCGGCCACCGCGGCGGCGGCTTCCGGCAGCGCGGTGCCGATCGCCACCGGCAGCAGGCCGACCAGCAACGGCGACAGGCCCCAGGCCGCACCCAGCCGCGGGGCGTGCTCCACCACCAGGTTGGCGCCGGCGTTCAACAGCACGAGGGCGATCAGCAGGCGCAGCAGGTTCAGCACCAGCCCGGTGCGGGTCACCGCGTAGCCGGACACGCCGAGCTGGCGTGCGGCCGGTTCATGCCGCGCGCGCAGCAGCAGGAAGGCGACCACGCCGACGAAGGCCAGCAGCAGCGCCACGCCCTCAGCGCGCGAGATCGCGCCATCCAGGCCGAAGCCGATCAGCGCCAGCGTCGCCAGGGTCAGCAGCACCAGCAGTGGCGGCAGCAGGCGCGTGCGCAGCAGCAGCGGCGCCGCCAGCGCGGCCAGGCCCAGGGTCAGGCCGAGATTGGCCAGGTTGCTGCCGATCGCGTTGCCCAACGCCAGGTCCTGCGCGCCGGCGGCGTAGGCGCGCGCGTTGACCGCCAGTTCCGGCAGCGAGGTGCCGAAGGCCACCAGCAGCAAGCCGGCCACGAACGGCGAGGCGCCGCAGCGCTGCGCCAGGCCGGAGGCCGCCTTCACGATCGAGTCCCCGCCCAGCGCCAGGAACGCCAGCCCCAACAGCACCAATCCGATCGCACCGGCCATCGCCGACTCCCTGCCCGCAAGATGCGGCGATTCTATGCGCAGCGCCGATGACGCCGCCGTGGTCGTGCCTGCCCGGCCATGGCACGCTGCGGCGGCCAGTCCCGCGCACAACCCGCCGCCACTGCACTGCGTTCATGCCCGACCGTGTCTGCTAGCGCCTGCCGCGCGCCCGACCGCGTCCCTCCCCTCGCCTTCGCCACAGGAGCCGCCCATGTCCCGTCCCGATCCCACGCCGCCGCCGCGGCGGCCCTGGCTGGCGCTGGCCGGCATCGCCGCGATCGCCGCGGCACTCGCCGCCGCCTTCGCCTGGAGCGCCGGCTGGCTCGGCGGCCCGCAACGGCTGACCGCGCAGCGCATGACCGACGCCATCGAAGCCGGCGGCCCGCCGCATCCGGGCTTCCGCCGTGCGCACAGCAAGGGCGTGTGCGTCAGCGGCCATTTCGAGGGCAACGGCCAGGGCAGCGTGCTGTCCTCGGCACGGGTGTTCGCGCAATCCTCGGTGCCGGTGCTGGGCCGCCTGTCGATCGGCGGCGGCGACCCGCACGGCGCCGACGGCGCCGCCCGCGTGCGCAGCATGGCGCTGCAGTTGCGCAGCGACGACGGCCAGGAATGGCGCACGGCGATGAACAGCTTCCCGTTCTTCGTGGTCGCCAGCACCGAGGGCTTCATGGCGCAGACGCTGGCCGCGCGGCCGGATCCGGCCACCGGCAAGCCGGACCCGGCGAAGATGGCGGCATTCCTGCAGCGCTACCCGGAAGCGAAGAAGTTCCAGGAGTGGGCCAAGACCGCACCATGGTCCAACAGCTGGGCCAACACCCAGTACAACGGCGTCAACGCGTTCCGCTTCACCGCCGCCGACGGCAGCACGCATGCGGTGCGCTGGTCGATGCGCCCGCAGACCCCGTTCGCACCGCTGTCGGCCGAGCAACGCGCCAAGGCCGACGCCGACTTCCTCAGCGAAGACCTGCAGGCGCGGCTGGCGCGCGGTCCGCTACGCTGGGATCTGGTACTGACCGTGGCCGCGCCCGGCGACCCGGTCGACGATCCGTCGCAGCCGTGGCCGCAGGACCGCCAGCAGGTGGTCGCCGGCACCCTGGTGCTGGACCATGCCGAGCCGCAGGCCACCGGGCCGTGCCGCGACCTCAACTACGATCCGCTGATCCTGCCGCACGGCATCGCCGGCTCCGACGATCCGATCCTGGCCGCGCGCTCGGCGGTGTACTCGCAGTCCTTCAACCGCCGCGAGCGCGAGATCGCCCACGGCCAGGCGCCCGATGCGACCGGTAAGCCGCACGGAGGTGCGCAATGAACCGCGACGACCGTTCCGCGCACTTCAACCTGCTCGCGCGCGTCCTGCACTGGCTGATGGCGGCGATGATCCTGACCATGCTGTTCGTCGGCGTGGGCATGGTCGCCTCGGTGTCGCAGCGGCCCTGGCTGCTGAACCTGCACCGCCCGCTCGGGATCGCCATCCTGGTGCTGGTGCTGGTGCGCCTGGGCAACCGCCTGCGGCACCGGCCGCCGCCGCTGCCGGCCGACCTGCCGCGCTGGCAAAAGGCCGCCGCGCATGCCTCGCACTGGCTGCTGTACGCGCTGATGCTGGCGATGCCGCTGCTGGGCTGGTCGATGCTCTCGGCCGGCGGCTACCCGATCGTGCTGTGGCCGGGCGTGCAATTGCCGCCGATCGCGCCGCACAGCCCGGCGCTGTATGCCTGGCTGCGCAGCGCGCACGGCTGGCTGGCCTACCTGCTGTTCGCCACGGTGCTGGCGCACCTGTGCGCGGCGCTGTTCCATGCCTGGGTACGCCGCGATGGCGTGTTCTCGAGCATGGCGCGCGGCCCGGCGACGCCTGCAGCGCCGCGCGACAAGGCGTAGTCCACCCGACGACGCGACACGCGGGGCGCAACGCGTGCGTCCCGCGCTGCGCACGCTAGCGCCGTCACGCGCATGTCGATCGGCCAGTGTGTGCGGCCTGCCTCCCGGGCGACGCCACGCGTTTGTGTCGCTCCCGACATGGTCCCGGCCCCGGCCCGCCGTTACACTTGTCGGCGGACGGGCGCGCTCGTCCGCCCCTGTTCTTCCCGCGCGCCGGTCGTTCCCCTGGGAATCCGGCGCCGCGGTCGCGCCAGCCAGTGCCGTTGTTCCGCAGCCCGCCACGTCGGCCTGCGAGTCCGCGCGCCAAGCCAGCTCACCCTCGATCGTCGTCCGGCGCCGCATCCGCGCCGGCGATGGCCCTGCCTGCTGCCTTGGAGTCCGCGATGTCCTGTGTTGCCCCCACCCGCCGTTTTCCGCGCCGTTCGGCCCTGGCCGCGGCCTGCCTGCTGGCTGCCATGCCGGCCTTCGCGGCGACACCGGCCGCGTCTGCTGCCGACAGCGCCGAGGACACCGAACGCGACGTCACCACCCTCGACAAGATCAGCGTCAAGGGCGAGCGCGCCGAGGGCTACAGCGTGCGCAAGACCAGCGCCGGCACCCGCTTCGAACTGGCGCCGCGGGAGATCCCGCAGTCGGTGAGCATCATCAGCCACCAGCGCATCGAGGATCAGGGCCTGGACGACATCATCGACGTGCTGGAGAACACCACCGGCGTGTCCAGCACGCGCTCGGACAGCGAACGCTTCGAGTTCTACGCGCGCGGCTTCTACATCGACAACTACCAGTTCGACGGCATCCCGACCACGATGGTGCAGAACTGGAGCTACGGCGATTCGGCGCTGGACCTGGCCCTGTACGACCGCGTGGAAGTGGTGCGCGGCGCCACCGGCCTGCTCACCGGCGCCGGCAACCCCTCGGCCTCGGTCAACCTGATCCGCAAGCACGCCGACAGCGCCGAACTCACCGGCAGCGTCACCGTCAGCGCCGGCAGCTGGGGCCGCACGCGCTCCACGGTCGACGTCACCACCCCGCTCAACGCCAGCGGCACGGTCCGCGCCCGGGTGATCGGCAGCTACCTGGACACCGATTCGTACGTGCAGCGCTACAGCCAGCGCAAGTCGCTGGGCTATGCGGTGATCGATGCCGACCTGACCCCGGACACGCAGCTGAGCGTGGGCTACGACTACCAGAACAAGCAGTCCGACGGCGTCACCTGGGGCGGCTTCCCGCTGTGGTACGCCGACGGCAGCCGCACCGACTATCCGCGCTGGTTCAACCCGGCCGCGGACTGGACGTTCTGGGACACCACCAGCAAGCGCGCCTTCGCCACCCTGCAGCACGCCTTCGGCAACGGTTGGCAGCTCAGGCTCAACGCCACCCACGACCAGACCGACGTCACCGACAAGCTGTTCTACCCGTACTACACGATCTATGGCTTCGACCGGCAGACCGGCGCCGGCGTGGTGCCGTATTCGGGCTACTACATCACCGGGCGCAAGGTCGACGGCCTGGACGCCTACGCCGAAGGCCCGTTCCAGCTGGGTGGGCGCGAGCACGAATTGATGGCCGGGCTCAGCTACAACCGCCGCCGCTACGTGAACACCGGCGCCTTCGACTTCCCCGGGCCGCTGCCGAGCTACCTGGGCTGGACCGGCGCCTATCCGGAACCGGCCTGGTCGCCGCTCAGCGAGTTCAGCCGCGGCACCGTCACCCAGAAGGCCGGCTATGCGGCGGCACGGCTGTCGCTGGCCGATCCGCTGAAGCTGATCGTGGGCGCGCGCTACACCGACTGGAAGGTGGACGGTGCCGAGAGCGGGGTGGGCTACGTGCTGCACCAGGAGAAAACCACGCCCTACGCCGGCCTGGTGTACACGCTCGACGACGTCTGGTCGGTCTATGCCAGCTACACCGACATCTTCCAGCCGCAGACCGCGCGCACCGCCAGCGGCGCCTACCTGGACCCGGTGATCGGCAAGAGCTACGAGGCCGGCATCAAGGGCGCCTGGTTCGACGACCGCCTCAACGCCGCACTGTCGGTGTTCCGCATCGACCAGGACAACGTCGCCCAAGCCACCAGCGGGTTCGTGCAGGGTACCACCGAAACCGCCTATGTCGCCGCGCAGGGCACGGTCAGCCGCGGTTTCGAACTGGAACTCAACGGCGAGCTGGCGCCGGGCTGGAACGCCACCTTCGGCGCCTCGCGCTACGTGGCCAAGGACGTCGCCGGCGCCGACATCAACAGCCAGTTGCCGCAGACCACGCTCAAGCTCTACAGCAGCTACACCCCGCGCAGCCTGGGCGAACTGACCGTCGGCGGCGGCGTCAACTGGCAGAACCGCATCTACTACGTCGATGCCACCTACGGCCGCTTCGCGCAGAGCGGCTACGCGCTGGTCAGCGCTTTCGCGCGCTACCGCCTGTCGCCGGCCTTCTCGGTGCAGCTCAACCTCAACAACCTGCTGGACAAGCGTTACTACGCGCAGATCTACGGCTACGGCGCCTGGGGCGAACCGCGCAACGGCACGCTGAGCTTCAGCTGGTCGTTCTGAGCCGGCAGGCCGCGCGCGGGTGCTGACGCTGGCACGGCCGCGGGCGCAGGCGCGCGACCGCAGCACTGCATGCACGGGATGGAGGCGGCCTAGGCCTCGGCGATGCGCAGCGGTGCGTCGCCAGCGGCAGCGACCCGGTTGCGGCCGCTGCGCTTGCCGCGGTACAGCGCCGCATCCGCGCAGCGCAGCAGCTCCTCGGTGCTGCGGCCGTGGTCCGGATAGGCGGCCACGCCGATCGACACGGTCACCGGCGGCAGCGCCTGACCCTGGTGCTGCACCTGCAGGTTCGCCACCGCGGCGCGGATCTGCTCGGCGCGGCGCTGCGCCACGTCGGCGGCGGCGCCCGGCAGGATCACCGTGAACTCCTCGCCGCCGTAGCGGCAGGCGATGTCCTCCGGCCGCACCAGCCCGGCCAGCAACTGGCCGAACGCGGCCAGCAAGGCATCACCGCCGGCGTGGCCGAGGCGGTCGTTGAGCGCCTTGAAGTGGTCCAGGTCCAGCATCATCAGCGCCAGCGGCTGGTCGCGCCGCTCGCAGCGCGCCAGTTCGCGCAACAGCGACTCTTCCAGGTAGCGGCGGTTGTACAGCCCGGTCAGCGGATCGCGGATCGACTGCAGGCGCAGACGCTGGCGCAGCTGCAGGTTGTGCAGCGCCATCGCCAGTTGTTCCGCCACCACCTCGACCAGGGGCAGGCGCTCGAGCAGGATCGGATCGCGGCTGGACAGATGGATCAGCCCCAGCGGCTCGCCCTGCACCATCATCGGCACGCAGGTGCCATGGCGTGCCACGCCGGCGGCGTGCGCGCAGGCCGGCGCGGCGCCGGGCCGCTGGATCTGGGTGGCGCGGCTGCGCAGGCCTTCGCAGCCGCTCAGCGACAGCGACGGCGCGCACACCGCATCCTCGCCCCAGTGCGCGACACAGACCGCCTGCTCGCCCGCCGCGTCGGTGCAGTACACGCTGCAGCCGGCATCGCCGAGCAGGCGCTCCAGCGCCTGCCGCGCGACCTCCACCGCCTCGTCCTGCTGCACGCAGCTCTGCAGTCCGCGGCTGCAGCGGTTGAGCGTGCGCAGATCCTGTTCGGTGCGCTGCATCTGCTGCACGGTGCCCACCAGCAGCGCATTGGCATGGTGACCGCGCTGCTCGGCCTGGCTGCGGCGGCCGATCTCGCGGCGCAGCAGCAGGTACAGGCCCAGGGTCAGCGCACACACCGTGGGGATGCCGATCACCGCCAGCCGGCGCAGCAGGTCGGCGTTGGCGGCGGTGGAGCGGGCGCTGCTGGCCAGCGCCGCGCGCTCGCTGCGCACCAGGCTGTCGGTGTTGCGCCGGATCGCCTGCGACAGCACGCGGCCCTGGCGCGCACGCTCCGGGTCCGGCCTGAGCATGCCCGGGCCGCCGCCGCGCTCGAAACGGGCCACGGCCCGCGCGCTGTCGCGCATGCGCGTCTGCACCTGCGCCTGCACCAGGCGCAGGCGCTGCTGCTGGGCGGGGTCGTGCCGTACCAGTGCTGCCAGCTGCTCCAGCCGCGCCGGCAGCGTCTGCTGGCAGCCGCGGAAGTCGGCCAGATGCTCGCGGCTGCCCAGCAGCAGGAAGCCGCGTAACGAAGCATCGCAGTCGGCGAGGTTGAGCTGCAGGCCGTTGATTTCGGCAATGACCCGGTGGCTGCGCTGCACCGCGGCCGCATCGGCGAGAAAGCGCTCGCTGCCCACCAGCACGCCGCCACTGATGCCCAACAGCAGCAGCAGGGCCAGCGGCACGCCATAGCGGTTGATCGTGGTGGAGGGCATGGCGTCGGCCAATGGGAGGAAGGAAGGCCGCGCGCGCCCTGCACTGCGCCGCGCAGTCAAGCGCAGGGAGCCAAGCAAGTTTCAGGCCGAACCGCGCGCCGCGTCACAGCCAGCCCTTCTGCCGCGCCAGCCGCGCCGCCTCGATGCGGTTGCCGACCCCGAGCTTGCCGATCGCCTCGGACAGGTAGTTGCGCACCGTGCCCGACGACAGCCCCAACTGCGTGGCGATGTCGCCCGCCGAGGCGCCCTCGCCGGCCAGGCGCAGCACCTGGCGCTCGCGGTCGTTGAGCGGGTCGGCCTCGGACCAGGCTTCCAGCGCCAGTTCCGGGTCGATCGCGCGGCCGCCGCGGTGCACCTGGCGGATCGCCTCGATCAGCCGCTGCGGCGGCGCATCCTTGAGCAGGTAGCCGCCGACCCCGGCGTCCAGGGCGCGGCGCAGGAAGCCGGGGCGGGCGAAAGTGGTGACGATGATGACGCGCACCGGCAGTTGCTGGCGCTGGATGCGCTGGGCCAGCTCCAGGCCGCTGAGGCCGGGCATCTCGATGTCGGTGACCAGCAGGTCCGGCGCATGCGCCTGCAGCGCGCGCCAGGCGGCTTCGCCGTCGGCCGCGCTGGCGACCAGGTCGAGATCCGCTTCCAGGCCCAGCAGTGCGCCCAGCGCACCGCGCACCATTGCCTGGTCCTCCGCCAGCACTAAACGAATCACGGCACCCCCCGGTCCTTGTCGGCCCATTGTAGTGCCCGGGCCGGGCCGGCGCTCAGCCGAGCGCGGCGTCCTGGTCCACCGGGGACTGCATCCGCGCCGCCGGCGCGGCATCCGCCATCGCCGCCTCGACCCGCGGCAACGGCGCGGCGGCGACCAGGCAGGTGCCCAGGCCGCGCTCGGAGGCGATGCGCAGGCTGCCGCCCACCGCCTCCAGCCGCTCGCGCATGCTGCTCAGCCCGGTGCCCGGCTGCAGCGCGCCGCCACGGCCGTCGTCGCGCAGTTCCAGCAGGGCCTGGCCGCGCTCGCACCACAGCCGCAACTGCGCGTGGCTGGCACGCGCGTGGCGCTGGATGTTGGTGGCGGCCTCGCGCAGCACCAGCGCGAACACCGTCTCCAGCTGTGGGCACGGCGGCAAGGCCTCGACCTGGTAGCGGAAGGTCACCCCCGACGACTCCAGCAGCAGCTTGGCCGAGGCGATCTCCGCCGCCAGCTGCGCCGCGCGGATGCCGCTGACCGCACGCCGCACCTGGCCCAGCGCCTCGCGTGCGACCTGGCCCACTTCCTCCATCTCGCGCTGCGCCGCGGCGGCGTCGTGCGCGAGCAGGCGCGTGGCCAGGTCCGACTTCAGCGCCACCAGCGACAACGTGTGGCCGAGCAGGTCGTGCAGGTCGCGACCGATGCGCTCGCGCTCGGCCACCGCCGCCAGGCGCCGCACTTCCTCGTGGCTCAGGCGCAGCTGCGCCTCGCCGCGCGCACGGCGCTCGAAGCTGATGTTCATCAGCCCCACCGACAGGCCGACCACCATCGCGCTGACCATGTACAGCGGCGACCAGCCGCGCATCGTCCAGGCCAATGCGAACGAGGCCAGCACCAGCAGCATCGCCGCCACCGCCCGCTTCGGCTCGAAGCAGAACGCCAGGAAGGCGCAGGCATAGATGATGTAGCACTGCGCGCCGGGGTTGTACGGCAGCACCACGAACGCCAGCGCCGCCATGCCGGCCACGCACCAGGGCAGGTAGCGCCGGTGGCGGTAGTAGGCCACGTAGTACAAGGCCAGGAACATCAGATAGCTGGCCAGCGTCGGCGGGAACCAGTTGCGGAAGTAGTACGGTTCGTAGAGCGGAGTGACGAACAGCCAGATCGACCACACCAGCGACAGCCACACGAACCAGTGGGTGCTGGACTTGGCCGAGCTCCAGCCGATGCGGCGGGCGATCAGCGAGTCGGGCGAGGCGTGCAGCAAGGCGATCACGTCGGGCTCCCAGGGCGGCACGGCCGCCGCAGCGCATAGCTTAGCGAAGGCACCGGCGCGCGAAACCGCGCGGCGACGCCGGGATCGGCACGGCGCACCATCAGCCGCGACGCAGGCGCCGCTGCGCCAGTGCGTAGAACACCACCGTCACCGCCAGCAGCGCGATGACATGGCCGGCACTGCCGTGGCCGTCGCCCTGCCCGACCACGCGCAGCGCCAGCTGGCCCAGGTGATAGGACGGCCACAGCGGCGCCAGCGTGGTCAGCCACGCCGGCAGCAGCTGCAGCGGGATCCACAGCCCCGACAGGAACGCCATCGGCAGGTAGATCAGGTTGACCAGCGCCGGTGCGCCGCTGCCGCCGGCATAGGCGCCCAGCGCCAGACCGATCGCGCAGAACGGCAGCGTGCCCAGCACGTCCACCAGCAGCAGCCCGATCCGCTGCGCCGGCGTCAGCATCACCCCGCCGAGCAGCGCGGCCAGCGCCTGCAGCAATATGCCGATCGCCAGCGCGAAGGCCATCGCCAGCGCGGTGCGCGCCAGCAGCAGGGCCAGCGGCGGCACCGGCATCGCCCGCTTCAGCGCGAGCAGGCCGCGATCGCGGTCCAGGGCCAGGCCTACGCCGAACCCGAACAGGGCCGGCGCCATCACCCCGAACACGCTGTAGCTGGCCATCAGGTACACCGCCGCGTCGTGGCGCCCATGATTGAGCAGCACCCCGAACAGCAGGTAGAACAACGGCGGGAACAGCAGCGTCGGCAAGGCGAACGACGGCATGCGCAGCCAGCGCAGCACCTCGTAGCGGATCTCGCGCAGCAGCAGGGCGCTCTGGTCGCGCAACGACCAGGCGGCCGCCGGGGAAGCAACGGACAGATCGATCGGATTCATGCGGCCTCCGCACGGGTGATGGCGAGAAAGGCGTCGGCGAGGCCGGCACGGCGCACTTCCAGCGCCGTCAGCGCCGGATCGCTGGCGAGCAGCCGCGCCACCACCGGCTCGGCCGGCTCGGCGACCACCTCCAGCACCCCGTCGCGACTCTCGGCGCGACGCACCTGCGGCCACTGCGCCACCTGCGCCGCCGGCAGCGCGCTGCGGCAGCGGATGGTGCATTGTTCGAAGCGCGCACGCAGTTCGGCGACGCTGCCCTCGGCGATCAGCGTGCCGCGCTGCAGCACCGCCACCCGGTCGGCCAGCGCCTCGGCCTCTTCCAGATAGTGCGTGGTCAGCAGCACCGCGCAGCCGTCGGCGACCAGCTCGCGGATCGCCCGCCACAGGCCCTGCCGCGCCTCGATGTCCAGGCCGGTGCTGGGCTCGTCCAGGAACAGCACCCGCGGCCGCCCGCAGATCGCCATCGCGAATTGCACGCGGCGCTGCTGGCCGCCGGACAGTTGGCCGTAGCGGCGTGCCATCAACCCGTCCAACCCGGCCAGCGCCACGCAGTCGGCGACGCTGCGCGGCTGCGGGTAATAACCGCGCGCCTGCAGCAGCAGTTCGCCCACGCGCAGGGTGTCCGGCAGCCCGGCGGTCTGCAGCATCGCCCCGGCCTGGCGGCGTGCGGCCAGCGCCCGCGGATCCTGCCCGCACAGGCGCACGCTGCCGGCGTCGGGCGTCTGCAGCCCGAGCAGCAGGCTCACCGCGGTGCTCTTGCCGGCGCCGTTGGCGCCCAGCAGCGCCAGCAACTGGCCGGGCCGCAGCTGCAGGTCGACGCCGTCGAGCGCGACCAGCGTCCCGTAGCGCTTGTGGACGCCGCTGAGCTGCGCCAGCGGCAACGCATCGTGATCGGGCATGGGACACTCCGGTGGTGGCAGGGAGTGCCTAGGCTGCGCCGCGGCGGAGTCGCCGCCCAGTGCGGCGCGTCAGCTGCAGTGGATGACATCTGTCACTGGCAGCCCCCGCACGATTGCCGCATGCTGCGATCCACGCCGAGGGGCGGCGTTCTCCCGCTACAGCGCATCGCAGAAAGTGACTTCCGGCCATGCCCACAGCGGCCGGTGGCTCGCACACTGCAGCGCGCCGACCGTTTCGTTCAAGGACACGATGAGTACTTCCTCCGACCTGCTCAAGGAACTCCGTATCGACCGCAAGGCGCCGCCGAGCGAGCCGCCGTCGCGGCGCGGGCTGTGGATCGCCGTGGTGCTGCTGGTGGTGCTGCTCGCCCTGGGCGCCGGCGGCTGGTGGCTGTTCGGCCGCAGCAAGCCGCTGGAGGTGCGCACCGCTGCGGTGGTGGCGATCGCCCCCGGCAGCAGCAGCGCCTCGGTGCTGGACGCCAGCGGCTACGTGGTGGCGCGGCGCATGGCCACGGTCTCGGCCAAGATCACCGGCAAGGTCCGCGAGGTGCGCATCGAGGAAGGCATGCGCGTGGAGGAAGGCCAGGTGATGGCGACGCTGGATCCGATCGACGCCAACGCGCAACGGGTGCTGTCGGCCTCGCAGCTGGAGGCGGCGCGCAGCCTGGTCGCCAACATGCAGGCGCAGGTGCGCCAAGCCGATGCCGACGCGCAGCGGCTGCAGACCCTGGCCGGCCAGCAACTGGTCTCGCGCTCGCAGTACGAGCAGGCGGTGGCGCAGCGCGATGCCCTGCGTGCGCAGTTGCAGAATGCGCAGCGCAACGTGGCGGTGGCCGGCAACCAATTGTCGATCTCCGATCTCAACGTGGACAACACCATCGTGCGTGCGCCGTTCTCCGGCGTGGTCACCGCCAAGGCGGCGCAGCCGGGCGAGATCGTCTCGCCGCTGTCGGCCGGCGGCGGCTTCACCCGCACCGGCATCGGCACCATCGTCGACATGGATTCGCTGGAGATCGAGGTCGAGGTGGGCGAGTCCTACATCGGCCGGGTCAAGCCGGGCATGCCGGTGGAGGCCACGCTCAACGCGTATCCGGACTGGAAGATCCCGGCCGAGGTGATCGCGATCATCCCCTCCGCCGACCGCGGCAAGGCGACGGTGAAGGTGCGCGTGGCGCTGAAGCAGAAGGACGCGCGGATCGTGCCGGAGATGGGCGTGCGGGTCAGTTTCCTGGAGGCGCCGCAACCGCAGACGCAGCACACGCCGCAGGGCGTGCGGGTGCCGGGCGCGGCGATCGTCAAGCGCGCCGGCCAGGACGTGGCGTTCGCGGTCAAGGAGGACAACACGGTCGAGCAGCGCGCGCTGAAGACCGGCATCGCCCTGGGCGACGACCGCCAGGTGCTGTCCGGCCTGGCCGCCGGCGACACGGTGGTGCTGGATCCGCCAGAGGCCTTGCGTGCCGGCATGCAGGTGAAGACGGCGGAGGCCGCTGCGCAGTAGCGCAACAAACAAGCACGCGCTGCGCACTGCACCAGCGCCTCGACGTCGCAGCTTTCCGATGTAGGTCAGTTTCAGCTGCGCCTGCCGCAGCCGAATCGATCAAGCTCCAGTTGTTGCTGTTGCTGTGCTTTACCGCTGTTGCGGTTGCTTTTGCTCTACAGGGTTCCCTTCCGCAGCGGCGGATGGACCGGGGAAAAACCCGAAGGGCGGCGTACATGGATGTACGCCGTTCGCGGCAGGGGCAGGATGCCCCTTCCGCGAATCCCCGGTGCATCCGCGGACCCGGA